>CAVHCX010000008.1:0-101123 GCA_963634745.1 Clostridium sp. CAG:343 | reverse complement strand
TCAGTCAATAAAACAAAAAAATAGACTCATATGAGGGGCAGGAAGGTTGGTGGGCGGTAGATCCCACCCCTGCAGTACGGTCCCCCACCTCACAAGGAAAAATTAGATAAGCTCGTTCAATATCTCAACCGTATCTCTCACTATTTCCGGACAATAATCAAATAAAAGACCCTCATCGAGTATCTTCTGCATGCCTTCCGGATCTGCTATATCATGTTTTAATAATCCTTTACAGCTACAGACCCCATATTTCCCCCGGAATTTTGTCAGAAATTCTGCTCTTTTTGCATTCATGATTTCTTTCTGTTCCATATGTTCTGTATTGCTATGTCCGTATTTAAGCCCCAGTACGATCATGGCCCCTACTACTGCACCGCAGCTTTCACCGATTCCCATTCCACCGCCAAATCCTGCAGCCATCTTATAGGCCTCTTCCTGTGTGATTCCAAGTTCCTCTGCAAACGCTCCTACTACAAGCTGGGAGCAGTCAATTCCTTTCATAAAAAGTTCTGCAATTTTTTCTTTCTCCATCTTTTTTCTCCTTCCAAACACTTGTATTACTTATCCAAAAATATTTCTATCATTCCTAAAAATTCATCTATCAAATAAGCTTGCAACTTCCGATAGGTTGATTCATTTACGATCAGTTTATCCGGCTGCTGATACTGGATCCAGGCCATTGCACACCAGGTGATTCCTCTTAAACATGTAATCTCCATAAATACTTTCGTGCGTTCTTTTAGTCCTTTCGTATCAAAACGGCCCTTCACGCATTTTAGATATGTATCCAAAAATCCTTCCATCTCTTCTGCATTTAATATCACATCCGTCTTCCAGAATGTCGTTGTCGGTGCGAGAAAATGTCCCAGATCCTGTGCCGGATCTCCCAAAAGCGGCTTCTCCCAGTCAATGAGATAGTTTGCTTTTCCTTTCCCCCCAATCAGAAAATTCGTTGAATTTAATTCTGTATTGATGCAAGATCGGTATGGAGTTTCTTTTAAATCTGCGTCTTTTGCCTTTTCCCATGCCTTATCTAAAAGCTCCCGGATTTTTCTTTTTGTTCCGTCTTTTCCAAGCGGTGATTCCATATAGGTCTCTACCATCTCCTCGCACTCTTCTAAAATTGCAAGAAGTGGTTCTCTCGGACAGACCAGCTTTTTTTCTGATTCCGGTATTCTTACACTGTGGATATCAGCCAAACATTCTGCTGCCAGTGTAAGATCCGTATGATAATCCAGAGCTCTTCCGGGCAGGTACTCCATCACCATCACTCCATGGTCCAGTAATTTCTTACTCCCATCCATGTAAATTCCTCTTGGCGTTCTCCCTGAGCATTCCAGCAGCTTAAGTGCATGAAATTCATAAGCGATCTGGTCTTCTAGATGCATCTGACTTCCGCAATTAACACGCAACAAGAGCCTTTCCTTCGTCCTTGGGTGAATAAAGCTGTAATTGATATTGTACTCTCCCTGGGCCAGGAGGACATATTCTTCTTCCTGTTTTTGCGGAAGATTCATAGCCTCCCGGTAGGCCTTACTGTTCACATATTCCTTTAAGCCTTTAATCCTCTCCATAAGCCTTCTTCTCCTAATCGTGAATGCTGTTTTTATCTTACATCCCGGTACATCTTTGATATCCTTTCTATCGGAACTCCATCTCTGTACATTTTCCTCAAGCGGTTCATCTTCCACATAACTTTTAGCTGGGGAATCGTTTTTTTCGGAAATCTCCGGTCAGATGTATAGATTCTGTGTCTGGTAAGACCAAGTTTCACTCCCATTTCCTTTAAGGTCAGTGAGAACTGATAATCTTCCATGATCGGAAGATTCGGGAACATCCCCGCCGCAAAGAACAATTCCCTTGTTATGAAAATCCCCTGATCTCCGAACATTACCTTCCTGTCTTTTATCCTGTGGTTGGAGATCACTCTGCATGTCCACATGAAAAACTGCCTGGAATGAAAGGCAATGCCAAAGCATCCTGCTTCATAATCTTTCATTACCGCCTTAATTTCTTCCAGCGGTCTTTTGGGAAGTTCGCTGTCGCAGTGCAGAAAGAATAGGATATCCCCCTTGCTTTCTTGTGCCCCGAGATTCATCTGATTTGCCCGCCCTTTCTTAGAATGCAGGACTCTAAACTCCGGAGCAATCAGTGAAAGCGTTGCCTCCCTACTCCCCCCATCTACAAATATGATTTCGCATTTTCCACGCAGGGGTAAGAGCTGCTCTTCCAATTTTTCGATTGTTGTTTCTTCATTGTATATGGGGACAATAATAGAAATCTTCTGTTTCTTTAAAAGGTAACGGCCTGTATGCGTTTTCCTAAGAGATTTGTGCTCCCTCATGCGGCTCCGGTAATCTGCAATATCTTCCCTGTCATCCATATCTTGCAATCTTCTTACATATCCAACCGAAAGCCCCTTTTCCTTCAAGGGCCCTACCGTCTCTTCCAGGACCTTTCCCTTCCCATAAGTCTTCTTTTCAAACACTTCCCGGATCGGCCTTTTCATTCCTACCAGATAATACCCTTGGTCCATCGTCGGTCCAAAGACTAGATCGTTTACATCCAAAAGTCTTAAGGCACATTCAAGATCGGATGCTTTTAGTTCCGGTATATCCGTTCCGATCAAGACACAGGAATCATATCCTTTCCCCAGCACACATTCAATCGACCCATACATTCTTTCTCCCAGACCTTCCCCAGCCTGCGGAATATATTCGATTGCCTTCTTAAATATTTTCCTTAAATATGCTTTCCCTTTTTGCGGCGTATAGCATACGAATATGTCTGCATTTACCTTTTCACACTCCAAGGCAATGTCCTTCAGGAAATTTTCATGAAGCTCCGCACACTCCTGCGGTGAAAAATAAGGCATCATTCTTGTCTTGGTATGTCCCGGAAGCGGAATTCTGGTAAATACGATCACTGCCCGTTTCATCTTTCATTATCCCCTTAAATAAATTTTGTTTTGATCCGATTCAAGATAGATTTCCCGATATCAGCTTCTTCATAGGTTTCCATAATTTCAGTCAATACATGCCTTACATTCTTACATCCCTTACGGTTCAGATTCCCTGCACAGGATGCACAGTAACTATATACTTTTTTCTCAGATTTATCTTTTAAGGCCGCTCCCATACTTCTTGCAAGTTCCGGCTCTTTTACCGGCGCACAGCCTCCAAGTCCACAGCACTGTACATTTTCAATCGGAGTCAGTTTTCCGTCTATATATGATTCAAGCTCTCTTAACAATTCTCTCTTTTCCCTGTCCGGGCATGGCAGGAATACCTCTGCCGCCAGCAGATCCTTCCTTCCGATTCCAAGTTCTTCCAGCTTCTTGTAAATACTTACAACTCTTACACCTGTAAGCCTGGATTTTAAAAAGTCATAGCAGTTTGGACAAAGCATGATTACTTCTTTGATCTTTCTTTTAGAAACTTCTGACTGAATCCTGGCAATGATTCTTTTTTCATCAGCTTCCATCCCCAGTTCCGCAATCGGCTTTCCGCAACAGTCATAGGCTACTCCGATGCCATATTTTTTCAATTCCATTACAAGCTTTTTGCTAGTCTTAGGAAAAAAAGAGGGGAAGTTACACCCCGGAAAGAGAATGCTTTCCCCCTGCGCATGCCTGTAATTTCGGTATATATAATCCTTCTTTTCTTTCAAAAGCATTCCATAGCCTTTTTCTTCAAGAAGGCCTCCGGACTCTTCTACCCGTTCTCTCCGCAAATTTAAGATATAGGCTCTCCCGTCAATCCCTTCCGGACATAGTTCTGTACATTTGCCACATAAAAAGCAATGATATGCAAGTTTTTCAATCCGATCCCTATCTCCGATATCAAGGTCATACTTTTTCAAAAAAACACAGTGGTCCCTGCAGCTATGACAATGTGTACATGCCTCTACTGTATGCCTATTCTTCACTTTTTTCCTCCTGCACATAATGTTTCTTAAGAAATGCCCCAAGCCCCATCACAATGATTGCCAGAGCGATCGCTATTCCTATATATAGAATACGGTTTTCTTTATCCGCAAGTCCCGCTGTCCCAACCGTATACATCGCCGTACCCGGAAGCATGAAAATCAGGGAACAGATGGAATAGGTCGAAAATCTGATATCCGTTACACCATAAGCAAAATTCTGCAAATTATAAGGGAACAAGGGGACCAGTCTTGTGATCATCAGGATAAATACTTCGTTATTTCCGGTCTCGTCAAACAACCACTTCTTCAAATATTTATTCTTCATTGCCATAGGCTTAATAGTATCCTGTAAGAAGAATCTTCCTACAATAAATGCCACCATAGCCCCCAGTGTAGTCGCCAGAGAACAAGAGATGGTTCCAAGCAGCGGCCCAAATACTAGCCCGGCAATAATTGCAAATGTTACTCCCGGCAGGGCTAGTACTACACAACTTACAATCGTAAGTAGTGTATAGATCAGAATTGCCAATAGAAGATTATCCTGCACCATCTGCTCTAAGAAGTCCAGATTCTCTGCATTTCCCAAATAAGACGACCAGCCGAATCGGTGATTTAATATTAAGATCAGAACAATCATTCCGATAAATATCCACAATTTTTTATTTTTCATTCTTTGTTGTCCCCACTGCGATTGCATTCCTTATAATTTGCATAAGTACGGATGCCCCGACAAGTGGCATCAGCAGATAGTAAGATACCATCTTCTCGACCGATAAAAGAAGCGTTACATACAGATATACAAGTTCTAAAATACTCATGGTGACCATCATCAAGAGATCTGATTTCCCCATCATTTCTTTTTTCTTTTTATATCCGAGAATGATCAGAACAATCAGAACAAGTGCCGCAAGTACTGTGATATATTTAAGCAGGCCATAGGATGCGTTCTTCTGAAACTGCATATTCTGGTAGTTCATCCATCTGAGCATTCCCAGTTTTCTCTTTGCAAAATATTGTATCACATAAGCACCGATTAGAAATGCTGCTGTTAGTAGATCCAATAAAATATACAATAATCTTTTCATATTTTCTCCCTAATACGGCTAAACGCTGTCACCGATAAGCAGTGACAGCGCTCTCATTTTATATGTTTACTATTTTCCCGAAACTTTTAGTAATCGGCTGCTTTTCCCGTAGGAAGATCTGCAACTGTCATATGCTGGCAGTCAGAGCTTGCAGGATCACCAAGCTGGCATGGATAATCATCATGCATTAACCATTCATACCATCCACCATCGTAAACGGAGATATTATCATATCCATTCTCATACAGTACAAGGAATGGAGGGCATGCTCTCCAGCCTGTTCCACAGTAGAAGGCAAGTTCATTATCTAATGTAAAGTCACAGTCTTTCCATACTTCTTTGAATCCATCCAAATCCTTAACTGTTCCGTCATCATTCACGAACTGGGCCACGTCAAATGCTGTGTCAGCACCTTTTCCCCATACAGCACCCTCCGGCTCTCCGGCCTTGTCCATATAGTTATATCCACTTGTCTTTCCAAGCCATTCATCTTCACTTCTGATACTTACAAGCTTGAAGTTATCATCATTTTCCAGTTTGTCTTTTGCATCTTCGATCGATGTCCAGTACTCTGGATGTGCCGGTACCGTAGTTCCAAAGTCTTGTGCCGTTGTTCCTTCGTTTGCTTTCTCTTCTGTATCATAGCCGGCCTTCTCCCATGCATCAAGTCCGCCATTTACAATCTTAACATCTTCAACACCTGCCCAGATATAAGCATAAGCTACGCGTGCTGTTCCTGCTACATCTTCTCCGTAAAGTACAACTTTTGTATCTTTCGTGATTCCGTGTGAAAGCATATTTTTTTCTATTTCCTCTGCCGGCAGAAGATTATATGCGCCTTCTTCGGATCCTGTTGCATCCTCTACCTCACAGATATCTACATACTGCGCTCCCGGAATATGTCCTTTTTTATAAGAAGCACAGTCTTTTACATCACCATATTCTGTTTCTGCAACAAGTACATCTTCGTAACCTGCCTGATTTCCATCCAGCACACTCTTTAACCACTCCGGTGTTACATAAACAGTTCTCTGCTCTACCGACTCAACATCTTTTGTCTCTTCCTTTGTATCTGTGCTTGCTTCTGTCTTTGTGTCAGACTTACTGTCATCTGATTTTGAACTTGATCCACATCCTACTGTAAGAGATGCAAGCATTGCCACACTAAGTAATGTAGCCAGTACTCTCTTTTTCATCTTCTCTTCCTCCTAAATTTTTTTCACTATCTGTTTCATCCTATTTGCTTATTTTCCCGGACTGTCTGTCCATGTAGATCCTTCTCAGCATAAAGATCAATGCCGAGAGGGCAAATAAGATCATCAATGCCGATACCAAAAGCTTTGCACCTTTAGTCAGCATGCCTCCCACATAAGAATAAACAATGGTTGCCGGTAACTGTCCGATTCCTGTTGCTATAAAGAATGAAGGAAATGACATGGATGTAAGTCCAGCTGCATAACTTACAAGATCAAAGGATACGAATGGCAACAGACGACAAATCAAGATTGTATTCTTTCCATAACGTTCAAAAAATGTATCAATCTGTTCCAATCCTGCCTTACTTGTCAGCTTTTCCGCCACATCACGGCCTAATATTTTTGCGATATAAAAGCACAAGGCCGCCCCGGCCATCGCACTGGTCCATGAAAGGATCGCACCTTGCCACCAGCCAAATAAATTTGCATTTGCAAATGTAATCAAAAATGCCGGAAGCGGTGCCGCAAGTGACTGAAATATCATCAAAAGAAATGAAATCAGTGCAGCATAAATTCCATAGGATGCGACAAAATCTCTTACAAGAGTAAAGTCTCCGCTCGCAAACATCAGAAAGATCCGATTCATTAGCTTATGCACATCTGCTATCCATAAATAAGCAGCCATACAGACCAGTACAACTATAAGCAGAATGCCTTTTTTTATCCAATCCCTCTTCTTCATCTCTCCCCCATAAATATGTAGTCAGCTTTTTTAGCTTATCACCAAATACCTTACCAGTCCAATTGATCGCGTAAATACATAATATCGATTTTTTCTATAGCTATTCGGTTTTAAAAGGGAAGAGTCGTTGATAAAATCTTCTTTAATGTGAGATGGGAAGGAGTACTGCAGGGGTGGGATGGGGCGAGGAAACGATAGCGAGGCTTCCGTCAGGAGCTGGCAGTCGGCAGCGAGACTTACGCCTTGTGCCCGAAGGGCCGAAGGGCCAGGGGCCCCTCGTGAGCGCAAAGCGCGAGTTGGCGGAAGGCCTCGCGAATCAGCCGGCTGAAAGCGACTAGGAAACGCAGCTTGTTTCCTCGCCCCATCCCACCCCTGCAGTAGGGTCCCCCCACCCACATAAAAAAGGACCGCCGCTAATGCGACAGTCCCTTTTTCACTCTCTTTTACTTTCCAAAATGTCTTGCAAAGAATCCCTTCTTTTGCTCCGGTGCCTCTAAAGGTCCACGAACGCCTCTGACATTGGTAATATAAATACCACTGACAGTAGCCTTCACTTCCTTCTTAACCGGGATCAAGGGATAAATCTGAGCATCACACATTAAAGTCATGATCTTTGGTCCAACCTTGGCCTTTACAACCGGTACCTTAGATCTCTTCAGGTACCATGGCGTACTCTCAAGTACAATACTTGGAAGTCCGGCATCCTTAAGTTTTAGCTTGGCTTTGTCAATAATCAACATATTAACTGTCTGAGCCACCGCATCTAACTGCTTCTGCTGTTCTGCCTGGCGCTTCTCAGCCTTCTTTCCGATGAAATATAGAGCAATTGCCGCAATGACCAATATGATCAAGATAATAATCATTACAATGGAAAAAACTTTCACAAATAGGCCCTCCCTAAATAATTTTTAACAAAAATTATTGTAACATTCTTTCTTATGGAGTGCAAGCAAGAAAGTTGGGGCTTTCATGCGGGGTGGAAGCTTGGTGGGCTACAAGGGGCTTCCCGCTATATGGCAAAAAACATGCTGCGTTTCCTACTCGCTGCAGTACGGTCCCCCCACCTCACAAGGAAAAATTTTCCAGCACTTACTTACCAGCAACGATTTTCCCAGAAATTCAATCTCATGGTATTGACATTATAGAATCAATTTGTTACACTCCACTTTAGGAGGTGAACTTCAGTGGAAGAAAAAAAGCAAATTTTAATCTTACTGCGGGAAATGGAAAATGAAATAGAGAAGCAATTGAATCATGCCTTGAAAGATCTCGATTTAACAATGTCGCAAGCTGCCGTACTTGCTAGGCTTCTTGAATGTCCGGAGGAACAGATGACTATGAAGGAATTGGAGAAAAGCATACAACTCTCCCAATCCGTAACTGCCGGTATTGTTTTGCGCATGGAACAAAAAGGCTGTCTTGAGAGTTTCGGCGACCCTCATGATAAGCGGATAAAGATTATAAAAATATCCGAACAGGGTAAAATCATGTGCGATTCAGCCAGAAAAATTCTATCGGATTTTGAAAAGCGACTGCTGGCAGGTTTTACAAAGGACGAAAGTAATCTGTTTTTAAATTCATTAGACAAGGCTTTTCATAATATAAGACAATAAATAATGCCCGTGCAAATTGCGGGCATTTTACAAACGCATATCAATCCCATAGTATTGATACTATAATATCATTCTTGTTAATCAGAAAGGAGAACACAAATGAAAAAGAAATTATCACTCGAAGAATTCAATTCAATGCCGGTCAAAAAAGCAGTTATATCCAATGTCATACCGGCAATGATTACCATGATTATGGCTTTAATCTACAATCTTGCCGATACATTTTTTATAGGACAGACCCATAACGATATTATGGTTGCAGCCATCTCGCTGTCCGCTCCTATTTTTATGCTGTTTACAGCCTTTGGCACGATATTTGGGGTTGGCGGAATGTCGCTTATTTCCCGCTTAAGCGGAAGTGGAGATCTGGAAAGAGCCAAAAAAGTCAGTTCCTTTTGTATGTGGACCAGTATCTTATTTGGCCTTGTGCTTGCGCTCCTTCTTGTATTGTTTGCAAAGCCGCTACTGTATGCGCTTGGTGCAAGTAAGCAAACCTTTTCCTATGCACACAGCTATCTAAGGATCGTTGCCCTAAGCGGTCCCTTTGTAATGGTTTCCGGTGCATTTTCAAAAATTCTTATGGCTGACGGACAGCCTAAAAAAGCCATGCTTGGAGCAAGCATGGGAAATATAATTAATATTATTCTGGACCCTGCCTTTATTTTATTGCTTGGCCTGGATGTAAAAGGAGCCGCAATCGCTACCGTAGTCAGCAATGTTCTTGCAGCCGGCTACTATGTCCTGTATTTTGTGCAAGAAAAATCTTCTTCCTTAAGCATTTCAATTAAGGATTTTACTGTGAAAGACAGGGTTCTTACCGGCGTCTTGTCTATGGGAATTCCTGCTGCTCTCGGTCCGATCGTTATGGGCATATCACAGTTATTCTTAAATTCGATGATTGCATCTTACGGAGATATGCCACTTGCCGGAATTGGCGTTGCTACTAAATTTACTATGATTACAGGTTTTGCCTGTATGGGAATCGGACAAGGCGTTTCCTCCTTGCTCGGCTACTGCATTGGTTCAAAGAATTGGAAGCGATTTAATGAAACAATGAAATTCTCACTGATTTTTGCTCTTATATTAGGTGTGCTTCTTACAGGAATATGTTATATTTTCACGGAACAAATTGCCGGAGCTTTTTTGGCTGAAAATGATTCCCTCAGCTACGCAATCCAGTTTGCAAGGGTTTTACTCCTGACAAGCTCTTTGTTTGGTGTATTTTATGTCCTACAATTCAGTATGCAATCAATGGGGGCTGCCCTTCCGGCATTGATCATCAATGTAAGTCGTCAAGGAATCATCTACCTTCCCATGATTTACATATTAAACATGGCTTTTAGCTTGACCGGTATAGTATATGCCCAACCCATCGCCGATCTACTGTCTTTAATACTGGCCGCAATCCTGTGTTTAAAATCATACAGAAAAATTAAGAGCCGATCCGAGACTATCTAATTTATAAAAGAAAAGGTGTAACTCCATAGCAGAGTTACACCTTAAGTTTTAATCCTTATACCCGCATAAGCTTGTCAGAGTTTTCCACAAAGCTTCATCCCATGCATTTTCCGGATCCCGATCCCAGTCTCTATCTAAATGCCAATCCTCAGCAGTCACTCCTAAATCCATGATATTAAGCTTTGACATTGGCTCAAAATCAGCATTGACAACAAAGAAATCATCCACATCACATTCTATAGTAGAGATGAGTGCCCCAGAATCCTGGATACCAATCAATGTAGAGTCCAGCGCATTTCCATTTATTGTTACATAGCCAGACTCTTTAAGTGCATAATGAGGAGCCGCTACAAAGCTGATCTTCACCTTGCCTTTGTGAGCTCCAAAAACCGGATACTGCTCTCCCATATCCAGGCGATCTGACCTATAAGATTTTCCATCAACGAATATATATGTATGTGACCATCCAATGGAATCTGTAACAGTAACATAACCACTACCCTGACAAGCCATCACGCCACTTGTCCATACAGATGCTTCATCGTTTTGTGTATCTTCTGCTTTTTTAAATGCTTCGATGTCACTGGAAGGAGCCTCATTACCTTTTTCTACAAGAACAACTTCAATGGCCTCCAGTCTCTTTCCGAAGCCTTCGGTTCCTGCGGACTCCCCATTCTTTGCCCATCCGAGCCAGCCGTAGGTCTGTGAGTGCACTCTATAGTACACATCAAAATGGTCTGCCATTTCTCCGGTCAACTGGATCTGAATGGCCTCTAGTCTCTTGGCCTCTCCGGTAGTTCCTGCTGTTGCTCCATCTGAGGTCCAATCCTGCCAGCCGTAGGTTTGCACATGAGTTTTATACTGGATGCTTCCCTCGTAAGGCTGATCTACAAGTTTTAGCTGGATTCCCTCTAATCTCTTTGCCTGGCCACTGGTTCCTGCAGTATCTCCATCAAACTTAAATCCCTGCCAGCCGTAGGTCTGCACATGAGTATTGTAGCCGACCCATGGATGCACGTATGCGCCCTCTGTAGAGCCGGGAGCTTCTCCACCCTTTTCTACCAAAACAATCTGGATTCCTTCCAGTCTCTTTGCATAGTTAGAAGATCCGGCCTTCTCGCCATTCTTCGCCCATCCAAGCCAGCCGTAGGTTTGCGAATGAACTCTATAATAGACATCATAGTGGTCTGCCATCTCTCCGGTAAGTTCGATTTGAATGGCCTCTAATCTCTTGGCCTCCCCTTCAGTACCTGCCATGGCATCGTTGCTTACATAATCCTGCCAGCCATAAGTCTGTACATGGGTTCTGTAGGTGATACCACCCTCATACTCCTGGTTTTCAAGCTTAATGTTGATACCCTCCAGACGTTTCGCCTGCCCTTCGGTACCGGACATAGTTCCATTACTTACATAGTCCTGCCAGCCATAGGTCTGGACATGGGTTCTGTAACTTACCGTGGTACCTCCTGAAGATTTTGCCAATGAGTCTTCGTCTGCCACAGCCTTCTCATCTGCCACAGCCTCCTGTGTCGGATCAGTAGTCTCCTGATCCTCCGTCACATCATCCGCTACCTGCTCCGTCGCATCCGGATCCACAGTCACCTCTTCCTGCGCCGTATCCTGTGTTTCTAGAGTCTCGGCAAAGACTGATGTGCTGCCAAGCAGCATAGAAGCCGAGATGGCTAGAACAAGGATTTTGCTTACTACATTTCTTTTCAAAACTTTTCCTCCTTTTTCTGGTTTAAACAACCTCTGTATTCCGCTCTTATCGTAGCACCCCCCGATTTTTTCAACGTTTTTCAGTCAATAAAACAAAAAAATAGACTCATATGAGGGGCAGGAAGGTTGGTGGGCTGTAAATGGGGCCATTCTATGTAGTGGAAAAACATGCTACGTTTCCTACTCGCTGCAGGTGGCTGATTCGCGAGGCCTTCCGCCAACTCGCGCTTTGCGCTCACGAGGGGCTTAAAGCCCCTCGGCCCTTCGGGCACAAGGCTCCAGCCCCCGATGCCAGCCTGCAGCTCCCTACGGAAGCCTCGCAATGTTTTTCCACTACATAGAATGGACCCTTTATAGCATCCAACTTCTGTCCTCATATTACAGTTGAGAAAAAAGAAGTTACATGTTTCCGCCGAATAAGAAAGTCGCTGATGAATTTTTTAATGTAGGATAGGGAAGGGAGTACTGCAGGGGTGGGATCTGCTGCAAAGACGATAGCGGAGTTTCCGTCAGGAGCTTTCAGCCGGCAGCGAGGACTGACGCCTTGTGCCCGAAGGGCCGAGGGCGTAAGCCCTGAGTGAGCGCGAAGTGCGAGTTGGCGGAAGCCCTCGCGAATCAGCCGGCTGAAAGCGACTAGGAAACGCAGCGTGTCTTTGCGGCAGATCCCACCCCTGCAGTACGGTCCCCACCCCACATAAAAAAAGACCGCCGCTAATGCGACAGTCCCGTCATTTTTATTTGCTCCATCAAGAATTCTCGGTCCCTCTCAGGGATATTTAATGCATCCATGGCTTGCTCCGAATTCATCTTTAAATTTTTAGCAAGAGCCTGAATAGAGGCAAGCTGATTATTAATTCTGCCAGTGGTTTCTCCTTTAGCCTGGCCCTCAGCCATCCCTTCAGCACGCCCTTCAGCGAATCCATCCTCTTTTGCTTCTTTTTGAAGAAGCTCCATAACATCTTCTACTTTACATTCTAATACACTCACGCGTATGGCCTCCCTTCGATTCTTACTTAGGAAATCTTCCAGAATCCCTTCAGAAATACATTCATCGATGGCGCAGGTCACGGCTTTTTCAAGAGACATCTCCTTTTGATATTCTCGAATCCGCGCTACCAATTCTGTATATTGGCTGAGGGTCTGACAGGTTTTCATGAGCTCTTCATTATACCCCTGATTGATATTTAAAATCACGGTAGTCAGTTCCATCCAGGGACCAACTTCTGTAGCCATATTACTCTTCTTAAACAAATCAGAGAGCTTCAGTTCTGTACGGTCCGGCAGTTTCTTATCAGTGCCATTGTAGAATACTACAAAACTCGGAGTCGGAAGCTGCAAGGCTCTGGAACTGTAAATCTGATTTTCTGCTACCATGCCTGCATAAATAGCTGAGACATATTGCAGGTTACGATAGGGGAGATTGGGGCTATAGGTAGATTGATGCTCGTACAGAGATAATGTAGTATCAACGATAACCGATATGTCATTTTTAATAGACAGGTAGACAGCATTTTCCAGGGTATTAATTTCCAAGACCTCAGGATCTGTATAACCGGTTCCATTAATCGCATTATAAAGTTCCAATAACTGCTCCGGGTCATTAAATAACATCCGAAATAAACTATCCTTGTAAGTTCTCTTAACGATTTGTTTTTTCTTTTTCTGTTTGCTTTTACTAGCCATAAGCAAGTCCTCCTTTTTTGTGAGTGCAGGAGCGAAATGCTGATCAACTATTTTCGAAACCTCCTGCTGAATTGAATTGGTTATAAGCATTGAGATTTCTTTTCCCGAAGAAATTCGGTTCTTAATAGAATTTAGATGCAAAAAACTTGCAAAGAAAAATAAGAAAAGTAAATGCTTTAGATATATCTTTTATAGCAAGAAACATAAGAAATGTCAATCCGATGATGCGAAAAAGAAAGCTGCGTTTCTTACACTTAGTGGGTTACCACAGCAAAAAAATCCACAAGTTCCGCTGAATAAGAAAGTCGCTGATGATTTTTTTAATGTGGGATGGGAAGGGAGTACTGCAGGGGTGGGATCTGCTGCAAAGACGATAGCGGAGTTTCCGTCAGGAGCTTTCAGCCGGCAGCGAGGACTGACGCCTTGTGCCCGAAGGGCCGAGGGAGCTTTAGCTTCCTCGTGAGCGCAAAGCGCGAGTTGGCGGAAGGCCTCGCGAATCAGCCGGCTGAAAGCGACTAGGAAACGCAGCGTGTCTTTGCGGTAGATCCCACCCCTGCAGTACGGTCTCCCCACCCCACTACATAAACAAAAAAGCCACATGTCTTGGAATCATTCTCTTCCAAGACACGTAGCCTTTATTTTAATTTGAATCCGGCAATCTGCCGCTTTTTCCCCATTAATCTCCAAGCCATATTCTGCCTGGACATGGATTTCTTCTTCCTCCACCTGGGTATCCATGCGGTAGGTATGGGTACCTACTAACATCTCTCCGTAAGGCATTTTATAAGGGGTCATATTTATGCGATCTTTCTCGAAGATAAGGCTGGTGTCGGTGACTCCCGACTTCATAATCTCCAGCTTCTCATTCTCTGTGATCCTTATTTTATTGCGGATCCCCTCTGAAAATCCTTCCACCATCTCTTCAAAGATTACATAATGTTTTCCGTTCTTATAGTAATAAGTCGCCGGCGTTATAATCTCGATGGGTTCCTCGAGTTCTGCCGCTTCCGGCTCTTCTTCCCCATAGACACTGTTGTGAAGTCCGGAAATACTTACTAATACATCTTTTGTCATACTTTTTCTTAATACTCCTCGATGTTGATTTTTTTGGTAGTTGCCACGTCATAAGGCAAAATCGTATTGGCAAGTTTGGTAAATTTTTCTGCCGCATCGCTGACATAGAATTCATAGCTTGCCGCCTTTCCGGAATGGTTGGCAAGTCCCAAATTTTCCAGAATCTCCTTTAATTCTATGGCCGTCTCATAGGCAGGATTTACAATATGTACTTTATCTCCCAAATAAGCCATAATCCGGCTTCGAAGTAGGGGATAATGGGTACAGCCTAAGATCATAGTATCGATCTCTGACTTTTTGAATTCAGAAATATAAATGTCTATGACTTCTTCTGTAATCTTATGCTTTGCAAATCCTTCCTCCACCAAAGGAACAAATAGGGGGCAGGCCTTTCCTTTCACCTGAGCCTTTGGATTCATGGACTGAATCACTTTTGTGTAGGTCTCACTGTTGATGGTAGCTTCTGTTCCCACCACACCGATCTTTCCGTTTTTTGTCTCCTTTAATGCCGCTCTGGCGCCCGGAACGATCACTCCTATGATAGGAATATCCAGTTCATCCTTCACCGTATCAAGGGCCAGGGCGCTGGCAGTATTACAGGCGATCACTATGGCTTTTACCTTCTTGCTTTGAAGAAAATGTATGATCTGTCTGCTAAATCTTATAATATTATCCTGGGACTTACTTCCGTAGGGAACTCTGGCAGTATCCCCAAAATAAACGATATTCTCCTCCGGCAACTGACGCATGATCTCCCGGGCCACGGTCAGTCCTCCCACACCGGAATCAAATACTCCTACAGGGGCCTCACTCACCCCATCTTTATCTATACTCACCAATTCAAACTCCTTATTATAATGCCAAGGTCTTGGCAATCTCTAACTGATATTCAGGAATGGTCTTCTCCATGCTGAGAGCTTCGTTAATATCAAAGTCTCTGTACTCTCCATGCTGGTAACCTACGACACGGTTGGTCTTTCCTTCTATGAGAAGTTCCACTGCCATAGATCCCATAATAGATGCGTAAACACGGTCCTTACAGGTCGGGCTTCCGCCTCGCTGCATGTGTCCTAAAATAGTAGCTCTTGTCTCCATTCCTGTGGCTTCCTCAATACGCTTTGCCATATTCATGGAATCACCAACACCCTCTGCATTGATGATAATATAATTTTTCTTGCCACGTTTTCTACATTCCTTAATGTCATCCACAATAGTCTTCTCATCATAGCCATGCTCTTCCGGAAGCATAATACGCTCTGCTCCATTGGCAATTCCGCACCACAGGGCCAGGTATCCGGCATCTCTACCCATAACCTCGATAATGGAGCATCTCTCATGGGAAGTAGAAGTATCTCGAACCTTATCGATAGCTTCCATAGCAGTATTTACTGCTGTATCAAATCCAATGGTAAATTCTGTACATCCGATATCCAAATCAATAGTTCCAGGAAGTCCTATGGTATTGATTCCAAGGGCTGCCAATCTCTGCGCTCCCTTAAAGGATCCATCTCCTCCGATAACTACCAGGCCGTCAATGCCATACTTCTTACAGATGGCTGCTGCCTTCTGCTGACCTTCTTCTGTTCTCATGGCAGAGCATCTGGCTGTCTGCAAGATGGTTCCACCTTTTTGAATGGTATCTGATACATCTCTGGCCGAAAGATCAATAATCTCCTCATCTAAAAGTCCTTGGTATCCTCTGCGGATTCCTCGAACCTTCAATCCCTTGGCCAGTGCGGTTCTTACAACTGCACGGATAGCTGCATTCATTCCCGGAGCATCTCCTCCACTGGTCAGAACTCCTATTGTTCGTACTTCCTTGTGTGACATAATTTCATCCTCCATCAACTCACCTATCTTAACCTCAAAAAAGAAACGGTCTTTTCGGCCATTTTTAAGGTCATTGTATATCATTTAGGTATGGTTTTCAATGGGTTTTTCCACCACTTTTACGTTGTTTTCGCCCAAATAGTTCGACAATCTGCCAAGGAAAATTTTATTTGCATCTACATTTCTTGAGGCCGGAAGGCGCTTTACTGCCTTCTCCTTCATACAGTAAATTGCAACGGAATCCTTTCCCGGCGACTGGGCAAGTTTTTCTAAGACTTCCTCTTCCTGCCTTAAATAAGTCTCCTTGTCCGGGAACTGCAGCCAGAGTTCTTTTTTTGTAGCATCAAAGGGGATGACCGACTCGCAGATTAATTTGCCGGTATCCTCCTCCACCTCCTGGACCCGCCCCTTTATAAAGACTTTATTGTCCTGGGCTAGGTCCTGATGGTATTGCTCATAAGCCTTTGAAAAGACAATCACCTCGATGGTTCCCATCAAATCTTCCAGAGTAACATAGGCCATCATCTGTTTATTCTTGGTATACTTTACCTTACACTCCGTGACCATGCCTCCTACAATTTCCCTGGCCTTATCCTTCACCTTGCTAGCGCCCAGTTCTTCCTGCCACTGGAAATCTAAGGTAGTTTTGGAAATATTTTTTCTCCACTTTTCTGCATACTCTTCTAAGGGATGTCCACTCAAATAAATTCCCAAGACTTCTTTTTCCATGGCAAGTAAGCTTTCCTTATCAAATTCTCCCACATCCGGCAGGCTAATCTCATATTCTGCCCGCTGGTCCTCCGACATAAAATCAAAGAGGGTCATCTGGCCTGCGATAGAATTTTTTCTTTCCTGGGAAACCTGGTCCATAATACTAAGATAGACCTGCAGATACTGTTTTCTGGTTCCGCCAAATCCGTCAAAGGCTCCTGCCTTAATAAAATTTTCCACTGTCCGCTTGTTCGCCGACTTTCCCCCCATGCGTTCTATAAAATTTTTAAGGGAGGTAAATTCCCCTCCAGTCTGTCTTTCTTCCACCACGGCCTTGACCACCGGCCGGCCTACGCTTTTAATGGCAGAGAGGCCAAAACGGATGTCGCCCTGATCTACGGAAAATCCGCCCTCCCCCTTATTAATATCCGGGGGCAAGATCCCGATTCCCATCTGCTTACAGGTATAAATATATTCTGAAACCTTACCGGAATTATCCAGCACAGAGGTCATTAAAGCCGCCATATACTCTACAGGATAGTAATACTTTAGCCAGGCAGTCTGGTAGGAAACCACTGCATAGGCTGCCGCATGGGATTTATTGAAGGCATACTTGGCAAAATCTGTCATTTCATCGAAGATCCTGTGGGCAACCTCCTCCTTGATGCCCTTGGAAATACAGCCGGGAACCCCCTCCTCTTTATTTCCATAGACGAAATTCTGACGCTCCTTCTCCATGACCGATGCCTTCTTCTTTGACATGGCACGGCGGACCAGATCACTTCGGCCTAGGGTATATCCGGCCAGGTCCCGAACGATCTGCATGACCTGTTCCTGGTATACGATACAGCCATAGGTAGGTGACAGGATGGGCTCTAACTGAGGGCAATCATAGACAATATCCTCCGGATGATTTTTTCCCTTAATATATTGGGGAATAAAATCCATAGGGCCCGGTCGGTAGAGGGAAATTCCCGCAATAATATCCTCCAGACTCTGCGGTTTTAATTCCTTCATAAAGCTTTTCATCCCGGGACTTTCTAATTGGAAAACCCCTTCGGTCTTTCCGGAACCAATAAGTTCCAAGACGGCCTGGTCATTATAGTCGATCTCCTTGCCGGTCACTTCTCTGCCCGCGGTTTTTCCGGCAAGTTTGAAGGCGTCTTGGATGACTGTAAGGGTACGAAGACCCAGAAAATCCATTTTAAGGAGGCCTAACTCCTCTAAGGTGGTCATGACATACTGGGTGGTGACAGATCCATCGGAACCCAAGGATAAAGGCACATACTCTTCTACTGCTTCCTGGGTAATTACTACCCCGGCTGCATGCATGGAAGTATGTCTTGGCAGTCCCTCCAATCGCTTGGACATATCAACCAGGCCCCTGACCCTCTCATCCTCTAAATATAATTTTTTAAATTCCGGATTTTTCTCTAAAGCCTTATCCAGGGTAATGTCTAATTCCTGGGGCACCATCTTGGCAATACTGTCCACAAAGGCATAGGGAAGGTCCATGACCCGGCCAACATCCCTAAGGACTCCCTTGGCCGCCATGGTTCCAAAGGTGACGATCTGAACCACGCAGTCAGACCCATATTTTCTTCCCACGTAGTCAATGACCTCCTGCCTTCTCTCATAGCAGAAATCCACGTCAATATCCGGCATAGATACACGTTCCGGATTTAAGAAACGTTCAAAGAGCAATTGATAGCGGATGGGATCGATATTGGTAATCTCCAGGCAATAGGATACCACACTTCCCGCTGCCGATCCCCGGCCGGGTCCTACCATAATATCATGCTCTCTGGCATAATGGATAAAGTCCCATACAATAAGAAAATAATCCACATAGCCCATATTTTTAATGGTAGTAAGCTCGTATTCTAAGCGTTCTTTTAAGTCTTTGGAAGCCTCCGGATATCTTCTTTTAAAGCCTTCCTGACATAATTTATTCAAATACTCCCAGGACGTATAGCCTTCCGGAACATCATATTTTGGCAGCTTTTGAACCCCGAATTCAATCTCTACATTACAGCGATCGGCAATCTTTTGGGTATTGTCGATGGCCTCCGTAGCATAGGGAAATAGGTCCCGCATCTGGTCTTCGGATTTTATAAAATACTGGCCTCCCTCGTAGCGCATACGGTCCTCGTCTGCCAGCTTCTTTCCTGTCTGAATGCAGAGAAGAATATCATGGGACTTTTCATCCTCCGCATAGGTATAGTGGACATCGTTGGTGGCCACCATAGGGATTCCCGTTTCCTTGGACATGCGAAGGATCCCCTGATTTACCATCTTCTGTTCCGGCATGCCGTGATCTTGAAGCTCTAGGAAGAAATTGCCCTCCCCAAAAATTTCCAAATAGCGGTAGGCTGCCTTCTTTCCATCTTCATACATGCCTCTTAAAATATACTTTTGTACTTCCCCGGCCAGGCAGGCACTAAGGGCAATGATTCCCTCATGAAACTCTTCTAAGACCTGGTAGTCCACCCTGGGCTTATAATAGTAGCCTTCCGTGAAGCCCCTGGAAACAATCTTCATAAGATTGTGATATCCCTGGTCATTCTCCGCTAAAAGCACCAGATGATAGTATCTGTCGTCTCCGCTCCCCACCGCTTCTTTATCAAATCTAGAACCCGGTGCCACATAAACCTCACAGCCGATAATAGGTTTGATCCCGGCCGCCCTGGCCGCACGGTAGAAATCGATGACTCCATACATGACGCCGTGGTCTGTAATAGCCACACTGTTCATCCCCAGTTCCTTCACTCTGGATATGCATTCCTTAATTTTATTCGAGCCATCCAGAAGACTGTACTCTGTATGGACATGTAAATGGGCAAAACTCATAGGAGAGCTCCTTTCCGATTTATCTTTTTAGGCCTCTTTATTCTAACACAAAAAGCTATGCTACGGGAACAAATGTTTCTTTTATCAAGTGCAAAATTGCAGGCATCTTCTTATACAAAAAAAGACCACCGCACACGCATGCGATGGTCCTCGATCGAATTTTATTATTCTATTATTTTCTTATGGTACATAGGTAACATAGGGATTCAAGTTTGCTTCCGGAGCAAGACCTCCCTTTGGAACCATTCGAATCTCAATGGCCTCTATTCTCTTAGCAAGTCCTGAACTTCCGGCAGGCTCTCCATTCTTTGCCCATCCCATCCATCCATAGCTTTGGACATGAACACGATAGTAAATATCACAGAAGTTTGCAACATCACCGTCCAATTGGATCTGAAGGGCCTCTACACGCTTGGACTGGCCTCTTGTTCCGGCCATTTCTCCATCTTTTACCCAGTCTTGCCAGCCATAGGTCTGAACATGCGCTTTATATTTAACGCTTCCTGAACAGATGCTTGGCTCAAAGCATACGAAAAGTGCTTCCAATCTCTTAGACTGTCCGATGGTTCCAAGAAGTCCACCGTCAGTTACCGGACCGATATCTCCATAGGTTTGCTGATGTCCATAATACATAATTGATCCAAAGGAACTATTTGGTGTCAAATAAGTATACTGGACCTTTACTTCCTTCATATCATCCGGCGCGTCTGCTCCTTTTAGTACCAACTTGACACGGATGGCCTCTACACGCTTAGCAAGTCCGGAAGTTCCGCACCATCCGGAATCTTCACTGGAACCTTTCACCCACTTGCTCCATCCATAGGTTTGAACATGAAGACAATAATAAATGTCAAAAGTTTCTGCCAGCTCTCCGGTCAGATACATCTGTACTGCTTCCAGACGTTTTCCCTCTCCTTCGGTTCCTACATAGGCACCGTTCTTCTGCCAACCGGTGGTTCCATAGGTCTGTACATGGGCACGGTATACGATATCGCCGGAAAGTTCCACCGAATCTCCCTTTTTAACACTGATAGCTTCCAGACGCTTTGCCTCTCCGGTGGTTCCGAAATAAGCACCGTCAGACACCGAATCCATGTTTCCGTAGGTCTGTACATGGCCACCATAGGTAACAAAGGGACTCGTATCCCATCCATCATTTGTCGCTAATTCTTCCTCTGCATCCTGGTCTTCTGCCTGGGCCTCTGTCTGCGCTTCAGAAGTCTCTTCGGATTCTGCTACTACTTCTGTCCCTGTTTCCTCTGTTGCTTCTTCCGCATATGCGATCGAAGGAGCTGTTCCTACAAGCACAGCGGCTGCCAGCACACATGCAAGGAAGGCACTTTTCATTTTTTTCCTCATAGATTCTCCTTTCTAGGATCTTTTATAAACTATGCCTCGATCATAAAATCGAGAAGTCTCTTCATATCTGCCTGCTCATAAGCGATGATCTCAAGCTCAGGAATCTGTGCCTGTCCATCTGCAAAAATATTTGCCAAGGATACATACTGAGATAATTTAGACTTTAAATTCAGTCTGTCTCCCTCTCCTGTTACTAACTCTACCTTACCCTCACAGCTGTCTACTGCCTTAAAAAATGCTTCAATATTCTTGATATTTCTGATCTTCATACCAACATTCTCCTTTCAAATTAACTCTAACTTTTCTTGTTCGCCCTTATTATATCTTATTTTTTTGCCAGTGCAATAGCATTTCCCGTAATTTTGATCTTGCCTTCTTTTAAGAGTCTTCCAACCCCTCTTTTAAATGCATTCTTGCTGAGTCCGAATTCATCCTTAATGACTTCCGGATCAGCCTTGTCTGTAAATGGCAGGGTCCCTCCATGGGCCATGATGCCTTTTAAAATCAGGTCTGCGTCCTTATCCATCTGAATAAATGCCTTTTCTCTCACGCTAAGATCCAGTTTTCCGTCTTCTTTCACCTTGACTACCCTAGCCTTCACATGATCCCCTACCTTAAGATGACTTCCGTAGGCTTCTCTTTTGGGAATCAGTGCTGAGTATTTTCCGTCTACTGCCACGAAAATACCGAAACGGTCACTGGTCTCGTAGACAATTCCCTCCACCTGGTCATCTTTCTTATATGGAGAATCCTGTTTCAGCTTATCGTAGACCTTCATGGTAGCGCAAAGCCTTCCGGACTTGTCTACATATAAGGATACCAGGACCTGGTCGTCCTTTTTCACCTTGACCGTCTGCTCCTTAAAAGGAAGAAGCAAGTCCTTTTCTAAGCCCCAGTCCAAGAAGGCTCCTACCCTTCCCACATCTGCAACCTTTAAGACTGCTAATTCTCCTAAGCTGATCTTGGGATCGGAAGTTGTAGCGATCAGTCGATCGGAGGAATCTCTGTATAAAAATACGTCAACCGGATCTCCTATTTCAATTCCCTCCGGCACCTGCTTTTTCGGCAAGAGTACCTGCTCATCTTTATTTCCTAAATAGGCTCCGAATTCCACCATTCGAATCACCATTAATTTCTTTTTTAGTCCTAATCCATCTTCTAATGCCACATTTTCTCTCCCATCTATCTTATTCGCGTATCAATTCGCCTAGCTTATACGCTTAACTTATAAAAGAAGCTCTACAATGGAGTATGGATCTCCTGCTTCATTATTTAACGCCACCACATATCCATCCTCCTGCTTTAAAATCACAGGATAAATATAGTCTCCATAGGTGGCGGATTGCTTGTAGGCTACCCGTATCTTATGAAGGTCTAATACTTCCGGTATAACCTCTAAGGCCATCTGTATATACTGACAATTATTCACATGCCGGTTGGTATCAATCTGTTCCCTTCTGACTGCAAGCGGGTCTGCGGCCACGCCTCCTTCCGGCATAGGAATTTTTCTGGAAGCTTCAAATCCCTCCAGGGCCGCGCCAAGGCCATAAGGCATTACATCTTCTTCTGTAAATTTTGTCATGCGCCCCCGCTTCGTATCCATAAATACCCACAAGGAACTGGCAAGTGCCAGCGTATTTCCCGCCTCATCCTGCATGGAAAAACAACGCTCTCCCAAAAAGCCTTTAAAGCCCGATGCCCAGCTGCTAACCTTGATTTGATCCCCAAGTCCTGGAAGATTGCAAATTTCTATCTGCCAGGAGTTTAAGATCCATGCCCGGTTTTTCTTCTTGCAGGGTTCAATGCCAAGGCCCAGGGCCTCCGACTGAAAGGTGGAGCAATCCTGAAAATAATTGATCACCATAGGGACCCTTAGTTTCCCTGCCGGATCCACCTCGCTGAGGCGAACCCTCTCCTCTATGCTATATGCATTGTCCGGCAATTCTATTCTAGTTCTCATTTTCCTAATCCTGGCTATGCTTGGTTCTAATAACATCTGTCACTGAATCCTTCTGGAAGGAAATATGGTCTCCCACAATGGCAGTGGCACTTTCCTTGTCTCCGGCCTTCAGGCAACGAATGATCTCATCATGTTCTGAAAAAAGTCTGGGATAGACATTCTTATTTTTCAAATGCTCTACACGGTAACGATACATCTGCTCTCTTAAATTATTCAGCAGGGTTACCAGCTTTTGATTGTCCGTGGAGAGATAGATAATATCATGGAAACGAACATCTGCCTCTGCAGTAGCGGTAACGTCATCTCCTGCTGCAATCTTGCGAAAATCTAAGGCTGCTTCTTCCAAAGCCTCAATCTCTTCCGGTGTGATCTTATCGCAAGCCAGTTGAACTGCCAGCTTTTCCAAGGCCTGACGAACTTCCAGCACGTCGGTCAGACTTTTCTCTGTAATATCTGCTACCTCAGCTCCCTTTCTGGGAATCATTAATACCAGACCTTCTGCCTGTAGCTTTCTGATAGCCTCTCTAACCGGTGTACGACTTACGCCCAGCTTATTGGCAAGCTGGATCTCCATGAGTCTCTCTCCTGGTTGTAATTCTCCTTTTAAAATTGCCTGCCTCAGTGTTAAAAATACCACGTCGCGAAGCGGCAAATACTCATTCATGGTTACATTAAAATCTGTATTCATCCCTAACTCCTCCTGGCATTATGCATGTTTGTTACGTAGATCTGTTTAGCAAGACCCAGGGCCCTAATCTTCTCCCCGGCGGCCTTTGCCTCTTTTCTTTCCTTATATATTCCAAAGACCGTAGGCCCACTTCCGCTCATCATAGCATTTATAGCCCCGTTCTCCTTCATAACATTCTTAATCTCTTCAATTACAGGATAATCTTCTATGGTGACTTTCTCCAATACATTTCCCATGGAGCCACAAATCTGATCCAGATCACCCTCTTCTAGTCCCTTGATAATTCCATCAATATCCGGATGCTCTACAATGTCCAAAGCGTCCAGCTTCTCATATACCGTCTTGGTAGAAACGATAATGGGCGGCTTTGCAATCAGGGCGAAACATTTAGGAATCTTAGGCAAGGGACTTAAGACCTCTCCGATTCCTTCTGCAAGTGCCGTCCCTCTCATTATACAATAAGGAACATCTGCACCTAATTCCACTCCCCGCTTCATAAGTTCTTCCCTGGATAATCCCAGGCCAAACATTCGATTTATTCCATGAAGGACAGCCGCCGCATCACTGCTTCCTCCCGCCATACCGGCTGCCACGGGGATGTGCTTGTCCAGATGGATCTTAACTCCTTCTTTTATGGAAAACTCATCCATCAAAAGCTTGGCTGCCTTGTAGGCTAAATTACTCTCATTGACCGGAAGATACCCAAGATTGGTACTAAGTGCAATTCCGGCCTCTCTTTTCTTTTCTATACAGATTCGGTCATAGACATATACGGACTGCATAACCATACGAACATCATGATAACCATTCTCTCGTTTTCCCAAAACATCCAGTCCCAGATTGATTTTTCCTAATGCATTTAAATCTAATCGATCCATACCTCGTTCCTCTTTGCTCCTCTTTCGTCACTGTTTATAAGGGTCTCTCCAAACAATAACAATTTTTTTAACAATACTATTTGTATTTTAGCACATTTATGTAAAAAAAGGAAAAAATATGTTAAAATGTCACTATCGTTATTTTTAAGGAGGAGCTTTATGAATACAAATAACAGGGTGTCCGGAATTTTGTTACATCCAACTTCCCTTCCCTCTCCCTACGGAATCGGGGATTTAGGAAAATCTGCTTATGAATTTGTAGATTTCCTGGAGGAAGCCGGACAACATCTTTGGCAAATATTGCCTCTTTCCCACACAGGTTTTGGAGATTCTCCTTACCAGAGTTTCTCAGCTTTTGCGGGACAACCACTTCTCATCTCGCCGGATTACATGGTGAAACTAGGCTTCCTTACTAAGGAAGATTTAAAAGATTGCCCCAAATCCAACCCGGACCAGGTGGATTACGGAACTGTGATTGCCTGGAAAAACAAGATTTTCAAAACTGCCTTCAAGCGCTATCAGGCAGACCGGGCAAGTTTTGGCGATTTTGAAAATAATTTTTTGGCCTTTATTCACGAGGAATTATACTGGGTGGAGGATTATGCCCTTTTCATGGCTTGCAAGGATGCGAATGGGGGAGCCAGCTGGTTGGAGTGGGACGAAGAATATCGGATCCCAAGTCCTACCTTTATTGCAAAGCTTCGGGTGGATCTTACCAATTCCATTGAATACTATGAATTTTTGCAATTTATTTTCTTTAGCCAGTGGCATGAGCTGAAGGAATATGCCAACAAAAAAGAAATTCAGATCATGGGAGATATTCCCATCTTCGTCTCCATGGACAGTGCTGATGTGTGGAGCAACAAGCATTTGTTCCAGTTAGATTCCAGGGGATATCCTTCAAAGGTTGCGGGAGTTCCGCCGGATTATTTCTGTGCTACCGGGCAGCTTTGGGGAAATCCCATTTACAACTGGGATGCCCATCGCTATGAGAACTTCGGCTGGTGGATCAGCCGTATCCGCCATCAACTTAAGTCTGTGGATCTTTTAAGAGTCGATCACTTTAGAGGCTTTGAGGCCTGCTGGAACGTTCCTTACGGTGAGGAAACTGCCATCAACGGAGAGTGGGTCAAAACACCGGGATATGAATTGTTTGAAGCAGTAAGAAATGCCTTGGGAGATAATCTTCCGATCGTTGCCGAGGACCTTGGTGTTATCACAGACGAGGTTACTGCTCTTAGAAAGCATTTTAACTTCCCAGGAATGAAGGTCCTGCATTTTGGATTTGAGTCCACCGAGGATGGATCATACCTGCCTCACAATTATGAATCTTCAAATTATGTATGCTATACCGGAACCCACGACAACGACACCACGATCGGTTGGTTTGGCACACTAAAGAAGGACTGCCAGGACAAGGTGCGCACCTATACCAGAAGCACTGCAGCTGAACCTGTCAGCCACAGCCTCATCAGGACTTGCGTAGCCAGCGTGGCAAAATATGCCATCTTCCCACTGCAGGATGTCCTTTGCTGTGGCAGCGAGGGCCGCATGAACCGACCGGGCTATGCCCAGAACAACTGGTGCTGGCGTTTCAAAAAAGAGGATCTGACTTCCTCCATGGCTAAGAGCCTCAAGGAATTAAACATCCTCTATGGCCGTTATACCGAAAAGCCGCTGCCTAAGGAGGACTTAGAAGATAGCAATTCCAGCATCGATAAAAACAGCAAGGCTCCTACGGAGGATGCCGGCAAGGATGCTCCTCAATAATCAAAGCAAGGAGTCTTACATATGATACGTTTTATAGGCGTAGTCCTATTCTTATTTTTATTTTTAATCCTAGGGCTTCCTGCCCTGGGTCTGGAGTGGCTGATCAGCAAGGTCAGCAAGAAGACCTGTGACTATCAGAGTCTTCGCATTGTCCAGTGGGCTTTTAAGCTTATCTTGTCCATTGCAGGTGTTCAGGTTACCGTCATCGGGGAGGAGAATATCCCCGATGGCGCCGTATTATTTATCGGAAATCATCGAAGCTATTTTGATATTTTAGTTACCTATTCCAGATGCAAGAATCTGACCGGTTATATAGCAAAAAAAGAGATGCTTCAGTATCCCATTCTTCGCCTTTGGATGAAGCGGCTCTACTGTCTCTTTTTAGACCGTGATAATATGAAGGAAGGCCTAAAAACCATTCTTCAGGCCATCGACTATGTAAAGCAGGGAATTTCTATCTGTATCTTCCCGGAAGGAACCAGAAACAAGGGGGAGGAAGGTTCTCTCCTTCCTTTTCACCAGGGATCCTTTAAGATTGCAGAAAAAACCGGTTGTCCCATTGTTCCTATGAGTCTTAATAATACTGTGGAGATTTTTGAGGCCCATTTCCCCCGCATGAAGAAAACCCATGTGGTCCTTGAATATGGAAAGCCCATCTATCCAAATGAGCTTACAAGGGAAGAAAAGAAGAATCTGGCGGCTACTTGCCAGAATATCATTAAAGAAACCCTGGCAAAAAACCAGGCTCTCGTATAATTCGCAGGCTTTCTTAATAATGAGTTGGCCTTCTTATGAAAGGGCGTGTTTTAAATGAACAAACAAGATCTGACACTTTTAACCGACTTGTATGAACTTACAATGATGCAGGGTTATTATGAAAAAGGGCAGAATGAAAAGGTGGTATTTGATGTTTTCTTTCGGCAAAATCCCTGTGGCAACGGCTACTCCATCTGTGCCGGCCTAGACCAGATTATTGATTATATTAAAAATTTAAATTTCACCTATGAGGATGTAGATTATCTTCGAGGTCTTGGAATTTTTAGCGAAGATTTTCTGCATTATCTCAGTGGTTTTCATTTTACAGGAGATATCTATGCCATTCCGGAAGGAACCGTGGTATTTCCCAGAGAACCCTTAATCAAGGTCATTGCTCCTATTATGGAGGCCCAGCTGGTGGAGACTGCGATTCTTAATATCGTAAACCACCAGTCTCTTATTGCTACTAAAACTTCCCGTATTGTATATGCCGCCTCCGGGGATGGCATTATGGAATTCGGCCTCAGAAGAGCCCAGGGGCCGGATGCAGGTCTTTACGGGGCAAGGGCTGCCATCATCGGAGGATGTGTCGGAACCTCCAATGTATTAGCGGGAAAGGAATTTGATGTTCCTGTAATGGGCACCCATGCCCACAGCTGGATCATGAGTTTTGCGGATGAGTATTCCGCCTTCAAGGCCTATGCCCAGCTTTATCCCGACAACTGCACTTTGTTAGTGGACACCTACGACACCTTAAAATCCGGTGTCCCCAATGCCATTCGGGTCTTTAAGGAATTTAAGGATTCCGGAAGAGAATTCAAAAAATATGGCATCCGCCTGGACAGCGGTGACCTGGCCTATTTATCAAAAAAAGCCAGAAAAATGCTGGACGATGCAGGTTTTGAGGATGCTACAATCTGTGCCTCCAATGACCTGGATGAATACCTGCTCCATGATTTAAAAATCCAGGGAGCAGCCATTGATTCCTGGGGTGTTGGAACCAATTTGATTACCTCCAAGGATTGTCCGTCCTTCGGCGGCGTATATAAACTGGCTGCTATTGAGAATAAAGAAGGCCAGCTTGTCCCTAAGATCAAGATTTCGGAAAATTCCGAGAAAATCACAAACCCGGGAAATAAAACCATTTATCGTATTTACGAGAAAGATTCGGGAAAAATCAAGGCTGACCTTATATGCTTCGCAGATGAAGTCCTTGACGAGAGTCAGGATCTATTACTTTTCGATCCCCAGGATACCTGGAAGAAGACTAAGCTTTCCGGAGGATCTTATACTGTGAAGGAAATTTTACTGCCGATTTTCAGAAACGGAGAATGCATTTATGAGTCTCCGACGGTAAGAGAGATTGCCGCCTATTGTAAGTCTGAAAAGGACACCCTCTGGGAGGAGACCCTTCGTCTCTTCTATCCGCACCGGGTTTATGTAGACCTGTCACAGAAGCTTTATGATGAAAAGCAAAGACTGTTAGGCCAGACCTATACCTGCGAATAATAAATCCAGCCAATAATTAATAAGGAGATTACTATGAAAATTATCGTATTAGCCGGAGGCTATAGTAACGAAAGAGATGTATCATTAAATTCCGGTGCCAGCATCTGCAAGGCACTTAGGGAGCGGGGACACAAGGCCTTTCTTTTAGATGCCTTTCTTGGAATCCAGTACGAATCTGACCGCTTAGAAGAAGTCTTTGATTCTGCTGACGGCGGACTAAATATTGCCGCAGATATCAAAGTCACCGAGCCGGATCTTGATGCGCTTTGGGCATCCCGTCCGGGAGATTCTGCCAGCTATCTGGGCCCCAATGTTTTAGAGCTTTGTTCTTTAGCTGATATTACATTTATGGCCTTACATGGAAGTTTAGGCGAAAATGGAAAGCTACAGGCAACCTTTGATGTACTTGGAATCCGCTATACAGGCCCAAATTCTTTGGGTTGCGCCCTTTCTATGGACAAGGGTGTCACCAAGGAGATCTTCAAATTTCAAAATGTGCCAACTCCTGACGGAACCCATGTATTTAAAAAAGACAAGGACACTTCTTTAGATGCCTTAGGTATGCACCTACCGGTAGTTGTAAAGCCTTGCTCCGGTGGTTCTAGTATCGGTGTTCATATTGTCCATACAGAAGAAGAATATGAGGAGGCCATGAAGCTTTCTTTTGAGAAGGAAGACGAGGTAGTCATCGAACCCTTTATTGATGGTAGAGAATATGCCTGCGGAATCCTAGACGGAAAGGCCCTTCCGATTGTAGAGATCATCCCCAGCAATGGCGTTTTTGACTACGTAAATAAATATCAGATCGGGGGAGCATCTGAGATTTGTCCGGCCCAGTCCATTAACGAAGAACAGACTGCCTTTATCCAGGCTGCCGGGGAACGCGCCTTTGCCGCCCTTCGGCTGGATGTATACTCCAGAGCTGATTTTATTGTAGATAATCACACGGGAGACATTTACTGTTTGGAAGTAAATTCTCTTCCCGGCATGACCTCAGCAAGCCTACTTCCTAAGGCGGCCAAGGCTGCCGGGTATGAGTACGGGGAATTTTGCGAATTGATCATTCAAAAATCTATAGAAGCCCGCTACTCTTAGGATGTTTTTCATCCTATAAGCCTACATTTTGGAGAGATTTATTTTTATGAAGAATTTAAGTTTAAGAAATATAACACAAGCCTGCGCCGGAAGTTACCACGGAGATCCTGCCCTTCTTGATATTGAAGTAGAGGGCGTGGTAATCGACAGCCGCAAGGTTAAAAAAGGAGATCTTTTTGTAGCCATTGACGGTGTGAAGGTTAACGCCCACAAATTTATTCCAGACACCATTGAAAAAGGAGCCTTGTGTGTCGTATCCCACGAGGACTTAGGGGAGACTGACTTCCCTTATATCCTGGTAGAATCTACAGGCCAGGCCCTTCTTGATATTGCAAAATTATATCGAAACTCTTTTGATGTGAAGGTGGTAGGTATCAGCGGAAGTGTCGGAAAAACCAGCACCAAGGAAATGATTGCCTCTGTCCTCTCCCAAAAATACTCTGTCCACAAAACTCTGGGAAATTTCAATAACGAGTGGGGACTTCCTATTACTATTTTCGAAATGAATGAGTCCCATGAAATTGCCGTTTTGGAGATGGGTGTCAATCATTTCGGGGAAATGCGAAGACTTTCTTCTGTATCCCAGCCGGATATCTGTGTTCTTACCAACATCGGTGTGGCACATTTGGAATTTTTCAAAACCAGAGAAGGTATTCTCCAGGAAAAGTCTCAGATGATCCAGGATATGAAAGATGGGGGCACCATTATCCTAAACGGAGATGACGACCTCTTGGCAAAGATGGGCCCGGTAAAGGGTGTAACTCCCAGCCTCTTTGGCACCAGCCCCGACAATGATTTCTATGCCGATCATATTGAGCCTCAGGGCCTAAAGGGAACCGCCTGCACCATCCACTTAAAGGACGGACAAAGCTTTGACTGCTTAGTTCCGGTACCGGGACTTCACATGGTATCCAACGCTCTGGCCGGTGCCGCTGTAGGCTTCACCTTGGGCCTCACTCCGGATGAGATCAAGGCCGGTATTGAGGGGCTTCCATCCATCCCGGGAAGGAATCATATTATCAAGACTCCTCATCTGATTATTTTAGATGACTGCTACAATGCCAATCCTATTTCCATGAAGGCCTCTATTGATGTGCTTAATATGGCTCTTGGCCGCAAGGTTGCCATCCTTGGAGATATGGGTGAATTAGGGGAGGATGCGGCTTCCCTTCACAGAGAAGTAGGTAGCTATGCCGCCCAAACCGGCGTGGATGTGGTATGTGCCATCGGCCCTGTATCCAAGGCCATCGCGGAGGGAGCTTCTGCTAGTTGCCAAACCCACTGGTTTGAGACCAAAGAAGACTTCTTAAAGGCCAGCAAGGATATTATTAAGGAAGGAGACAATTGTCTGGTAAAAGCCTCCCACGGCATGGAATTTCCGGAAATTGTTTCTGCACTGGAAAATTTCTAAATCAGATGATAAAAGATATGAGCACGAATTCAAAATATCAACATAAATCAAAGTTTTTGGGGAACCGATGGTTCCCCTTAATTAACGGAAATTATATTTCCCTAAGGCAAACTCTCTTACTGGTCTTACTTTTTTTAAGCCTCTGCCTAGTAATTGCAAGGCATAAGTCTTTCTATGAAGTAAGAGAATACTATGCTATCAATATGTTTGAGTCAGAGCATGAGCTTGCCGATAAGGAAAGTCAGGAAATCCGGCAATATTTTGTAGCCAAGCAATCGGAATTACAGAATGTTTATATCAAATTTGATATCGAAAATCTGGTAAATCTAAAGGGCCGCCTGATTCTGTCCATCGAGGATTTCTCAGGAGAAAAGGTCGCTTCCAGACAAACCTTTCTCTCCTCTCTCACCCAGACGGAAACTGCCTTCTGGACAGAATTTTCTATGGATGCCGACTTAGAGAAGGGCCAGGTCTATACTTTAGTCCTAGAAACCAAGGAGGTAGATCCTACGGCAGACGCTTCCTGCAAATTATGCCTGTCCAAAAATCGGTCCTTCCTTTTCGGATACTTAAATATGGACGGAGTAAGGGAGGATCACCGGATGGTAGCTACTTTCAAATACAATACCTACTGCCTGGGCGATATGGCTGCAATGATAATCCTATTATTTCTTGCCGCCTTCTTTGTCCTAAATTGGTATAATCTAAGCTTTCGACACAAAATGCGACAAATTTCCGAAAGTATCCCTCCCCTACCCGGGAGCCTTTCCGACCGCCTTTTAAGTCCGGGAAGCCTGACTTGTATTTTATCCAGAGGCTTATTTATACTAACGCCCTTGGTCTCCTACTTTATTATGCAGCGCTTTTCCTCCTATAACCTGGAGGATTTTATTGACCAGCTTACTTATCTGCAGGGACCCATTAATCTCTTCTTATATAGCTTGCTGCTTATGTTTTTTTATCTGATCAGCAACCGCACCAAGTACGCATCGGTATTGACCGTCTTGACCAGCTACATCCTAGGGCTGGCTAATTACTTTGTATGGAACTTTCGGGGATCCCCCATTGTGGCCGCAGATTTCGCCTCCATTGGCACTGCAAAGAATGTCGCCAACCAATATAGCTACACCCTGGGCTTTGACGCTGTATGGGCCACTGTGCTGGCTGTCATCTACATCTGCCTTGTCATGACTGTAGGCACCTACCGGGGACTTAAGATCAAAAAAAGGATCCTTTTGCTTGTCACCACCGCCCTTTTGACAACAGGAACCTATACGGTCTTTTTCCACACCAGCCTTATGAAGGACCTTGATATCACCGTAAGCGTATGGATGCCGGAGCGAGACTATGCGCAAAACGGTTCTGCCCTGTCCTACCTATTAACCTGGACCTACTATGTAGTAGAAAAGCCTGCAGGATATTCCGTGGAAGCTGTCGAAGACCTGACTAAGGATTATGTATCTGATAGCATTTCAGAAGATAACTCAAACACAAGGCCTAACATTATTGCCATTATGAACGAATCCTTCTCTGACCTTGCAGTTGACACAGATATAGAAACCACCGAAGACTATATGCCTTTTATCCATAATCTTACAGAGAATACAGTCAAGGGCCACCTTTATGTATCTGTTCTTGGAGGAAATACTGCCAATACAGAATTTGAGTTTCTCACCGGAAATTCCATTTCCTTTTTTCCGGCAAGATCCATTCCGTACAACAGCTACTTAAAAACCAAAACTGGGTCCCTTACTTGGACCCTGGAAGACCAAGGATATAGTGGTGATATTGCCATCCACCCCTATTACAGCGACGGCTGGAATCGGCCTACCGTATATCCCCTGCTTGGTTTCAAGGATTTTATCTCCCAGGAGGATTTCTCCAACAATACCTATGTGCGAGAATTTATTTCCGATGAGACCGATTTTAATCGCCTGATTTCGGAGTACGAAAATCAGAGAAAGGAAAACACCGATCCCTTCTATGAATTTACAGTCACCATGCAAAACCACGGCGGTTACTTAGGAACCCATGGGCTGGTAGACGAAAGCATCCAGGTTACCAAGCCGGAAAATGCCAATGACCAGCTTACCCAGTATCTGAATCTGATTAAATTATCGGACAGCGCCTTTGAAAATCTAATTAAGTATTTTTCCAAGGCAAAGGAACCCACCCTGATCGTCATGTTCGGAGACCACCAGCCCGGATTTACAGACAGCGTCTACGACGAGCTGATGGGCCAGTCCACCACCACTTTAAATACCGAGGATACAGCAAAAATGTACCAGGTGCCTTATGTCATCTGGGCAAATTATGATATCGAGGAAGACACGCAGGATATGAGCGCAAATTACCTTTCCTCCTACCTCTTAAACCTGTCCGGCAACAAACTGACAGGCTATAACAAGTACCTGCTAGACCTCATGAAGAAAGTACCTATTCTATCCGCCATTTGCTATGAGGGCGACGATGGCGTCCTTCACGCAAACGGAGAAGAATCTGACTACACAGAACTCATCAAGGAATATCAAATGATCCAGTACAACAATATGTTTGATACAGACAACCGCGTGGATAACTTCTTCTTTTTGAAGGACTAAATCTGTGGCATAATAAAGCTAGATATAAAATGGAAAGGAGCCAGATCATGGTAGAAGTAATCAAGAAGTATCCGGAAGGCATTGACTTTCTGGAATTAAAAAATGACAAATTATCAGTAGTTGTCACCAACTACGGCTGCACCATCCAGAAGATCCTTGCAAAGGACAAGGATGGAAAGCTTCAGGACATCGTCCTTGGATATGATGAATTAAAGGATTATCAGGAGAAGGATGCCTGGTTAGGAGCTTTTGTAGGAAGATATGCCAACCGAATTAAGGGAGCGAAATTTGTCTTGAACGGAGAAAGCTATAAGCTTCCGGCAAACGAGGGAGAAAATCAGCTGCACGGAGGAAAAAAAGGCTTCTCCCACCGGATTTTCGACTATACCTACAGCGAAAACGAGATTATTTTCAGCCGCACAAGCCCTGACGGAGAAGAGGGCTTCCCAGGCACTTTGGACCTTAAACTCCACTATATTTTAAAGGATGATGCCTTAGTCCTTCGTTACGAGGCCAAGAGCGATAAGGATACCATTATCAATCTCACAAATCATTCCTACTTTAACCTGGCAGGTCATCCTTGTTCTGTCGGAAATCAGATTGTAAGTGTGGAAGCCGACCGCTACTGCCCGGTAGATACCGAGGGGCTTCCTAAGGACGAGGAAGCTGTGGAAGGTACTCCTTATGATCTTAGAAAGCCAACAAAGATCCAGGACATCTTAGATACCGACCATCCTGAGATCAAGCGAATCAACGGAATCGACAACCCCTTCCTCTTCGCCCCGGAGGCTAAAAAGGACCAGGTACACCTATACAATCCGGACAATGGCTTAAATCTTGTAATTTCCACCAACGCTCCGGGATGTCAGGTCTATATCGCCTGCGCCCTGACAGACCGTATAGGAAAAGGCGGCCAGCCTATGGGCCCCCACAATGCTATTTGTTTTGAGCCTCAGTTTAAGCCAAATGATATCAATACAGAGGAAAATCCGGCTTCTATTTTAAAAGCCGGCGACACTTATGTAAGCGAGACCAGCTATAGACTTTATACTGAGTAAGATAATAAAAATCCCTGTCGACCAAGAGCCGACAGGGATTTTTTATTTTTAAAAGAGAACATCCAATGATTCAAGAATTTAAGAATTAATTTCCGCTCTTGCGGTTAGATACTACATCGAAGATTACGGCAACCAAAAGAACGCCACCTTTAACAATATACTGCCAAGAATCGCTGATACCCATGATTGACATACCCATGTTAATAACACCAAGGAGAAGAGCTCCGATGATTGCTCCCGGGATTGTACCACTTCCACCATATGCAGAAGCACCACCAATGAAGCAAGCGCCGATGGCATCCATCTCGAAGGAAGTACCTGTAGCACCATTTACAGATCCTACACGGGCTAAGCAAAGAAGTGCACTTAAACCTGCTAAGAATCCCATATTTACATAAGCTGCAAAATAAACCTTGTTAGTATTAATACCGGAAAGCTGTGTTGCTTTTTCATTACCACCTACTGCATAGAAGTGACGTCCAAATGCAGTCTTAGATGTAATAAAGTTGTAGATTAAGCAGATAACAACTACCCAAACCAACATAACGGAAATTCCCTTGTACTGAGTCAGGAAGTAAGCATAGATCAAAAGTACGACACTGATGACTGCTGTACGTCCAAAATCAGAAACTGCGGAATTCTGTGTATAACCTTTTTTGGTCTTGTTTGCTCTTGATTTTACAGTTGTAGCAAAAAGAATTACAACTGCGATAATTGCAACTACCAAAGGAGAAAGGATGCGGTCATCTGTATCTAATCCAGGTACCTTGATATAAGCAGTGAAGATGTTAAGGAAGGTAGTATCCTGAACTGCAACTGTCATACTATCTACAACCAAACGTCCGATTCCTCGGAAAACAAACATACCACCTAAAGTTGTGATAAATGGAGGAATTCTAACATATCCAATCCAATATCCCTGCCAGATACCAGCCAGAAGACCAATACCTAAGCAAATGAAAATTGTAAGAATCGGATTTACACCCTTATTTGTAATTAATACGGCTGCAACACCACCAACCATACAGATTACAGATCCAACGGAAAGGTCGATGTTACCACCGGTTAAGATACAAAGCAACATACCGCAGGCCATTACTAAAACGTAACCATTCTGCAGAAGCAGGTTTGACATATTCTGTGGAAGTAAAAGACGTCCACCTGTCAAGAAATAAAATAAAGCAAATACAACTACAAGAGCAACTACCATACTGTAATCGGTGAGAAATTTACCGATACTGAATCCTGATTTGCCCTGATTTTCTTTAGCTGACATAATCAACACTCCTTTCAACTAATCCGCCTTAATGATGTGGCTCATGATCATCTCCTGAGTCGCCTCACTGGCATCTAATTCACCCTTAATCTCACCTTCGTTCATGACGTAAATACGGTCACACATACCGATAAGCTCCGGCATCTCGGAAGAAATCATAATAACTGATTTTCCATTCTCTACCATCTTATTTACCAGGCAGTAAATATCATACTTGGCACCTACGTCAATACCACGGGTAGGCTCATCCAGGATTAAGACATCCGGCTCTGCAAATAACCATTTTCCAAGCAAGGCTTTTTGCTGGTTACCACCGGATAGGTTTCCAACCTTCTGCTCGATCGAAGGAGTCTTGGTTCCCATTTCCTTGGTCATCTTCTCGGCAACATTTTTTTCTGCTGTCTGGTCGATGATTCCGTTCTTTGATACTTTATCAAGTCTTGCCAAAGTAGTATTAAATCGAATGGATTCGCTTAATACCAATCCGTTGACTTTTCGATCCTCTGTTACGTAGGCAATCTTATGTTTAATTGCCTGCTCTGGATTCTTAAGGTCTACCTTCTGTCCTTTCAGATACAGCTCACCGGTAATCTTAGAACCATAGCTCTTACCGAAAATAGACATTGCAAGTTCTGTACGTCCAGCTCCTTGCAAACCGGAGAAACCAACAACTTCTCCTTTATGAACTTTAAAAGACACATCCTTGTCCACAATTTTCTCATGATAAAGTGGATGATATACAGTCCAGTTCTTAACTTCCAGCTCTACTTCCTTGCTGACCTTGCGTTCTCTGGACGGATAACGGTCATCCATGGGGCGACCTACCATTCCTTTGATGATACGGTCTTCACTAAATTCATCCACGCCCTTTACAAGGGTCTCAATGGTAGAACCATCACGGATGATGGTTGCCTTATCAGCACAATAGATAATCTCATTTAACTTATGTGTGATAATAATTGAAGTAAGGCCTTCTTTCTTAAATGAGATCAGAAGGTCTAATAGCATCTTAGAATCTTCATCATTCAGGGAAGATGTAGGCTCATCTAAGATCAATAACTTAACATTTTTAGAAAATGCCTTTGCAATTTCTACTAACTGCTGCTTACCGGTTCCGATATTCTTAATTAATGTCTGGGCGGACTCATGAAGTCCAACCTGTGCCATATGCTTCTCAGCTTCATCGTAGGTAGCATCCCAGTCAATGGCACCTGTTTTTGTTTTCTTTTCATTGCCAAGGAACATGTTCTCACCAATGGTCAGAAGCGGAATAAGCGCCAGCTCCTGGTGAATAATAACAATTCCCTTAGCCTCACTGTCTTTCAATGTTTTAAACTGACAGAGTTCTCCATTATAATAGATCTCTCCGGTGTAACTTCCAGCAGGATAAGTTCCGGACAAAACATTCATCAATGTAGACTTTCCTGCTCCGTTTTCACCGATCAGGGCATGAATCTCTCCACGCTCTACTTCCAGGTTAACGTCATCCAAAGCCTTAACTCCAGGGAACTCTTTCGTGATAGAATTCATTTTTAATATAATATCAGCCAAAAGATTTTCCTCCTCTCCATTTGAAGCTATGTGAAAGGCGGGGCAGATGCCCCGCCCGACTTCACGTCTTATTGCTTCTGGATATTAGTTTGTTGCTTTTAAGTAATCTCCATCCCACTCATACAGACCTGTGTCAACAAGATCCTCTAAGTTGTCTTTTGTGATTACGCTAGGTACTAACAAGAATGATGGGCAAGTATGTCCGTCAGATGTCTCATAAGACTCTGTATCGTAAGTAGCCTCTACTCCGAAGGAATCGATTAATGACTCATCAATATCGTCACCTGCAAGAATAGCCTTAGCAAGCTCAAGTGTTACGATAGACTCGTTGCTTACGTTCTTATATACTGTCATAGACTGTTTTCCGTCTACGATATTCTGTAAGTTAGCTTCGTCTCCATCCTGTCCTGTAATAACTACAGTGTTCTTTCCCTTGTAGTCAGACTCAAGTGCTTTTGCGATACCAAGTGCTGTTGCATCGTTTGAGCAAAGCCAAGCATCAAGCTGTGTTCCGTCTGCATAGTAAGAAGAAAGGATGTTCTGTGCTCTCTCAAGAGCTGTATCTGTATTCCAGTTATCTGTCTGAACCTTCTCAAATGCGGTCTGTCCTGAAGGAACCTTCAAAGTACCTGCATCGATGTATGGCTGAAGAACATCCATAGCACCATCTAAGAAGTACTTAGCATTGTTATCAGCTGTAGGTCCTGCTGTGATCTCTAAGTTGTAAGAATCTCCGTCAGCTGCATCCTTAAGTCCCAATGCGTCCTCGATATATTCGCCCTGTAACTTACCTACGGTATAGTTATCGAAGGATACATAATAAGAAACTGCATCATTTAAGATCAAACGGTCATAAGCAATAACAGGAACATCTGCATCAGCTGCCTCGTTCATAGCTGTGTTAAGAGATTCACCGTTGATAGCTGCTACGATCAAAAGATCTACGTCCTGAGCCAATGTATTCTGGATATCACTTACCTGTTTTGCTTCATCATTATCAGAATAAGTAAGAACTACATCAAATCCTGCGTCCTCAAACTGCTTCTGAAGATAAGCTCCATCACGATTCCATCTCTCCAAGGATTTTGTCGGCATTGAAATTCCGATCGTTCCGCTTCCTGATCCTTTGGATGCTGTGCTGCTGTCAGATGAGCTTGAAGATGAAGATCCTGAAGATCCACATGCAACAAGGGATACTGCTGTAGCACCAATTAACATTGCACTAATCACTTTTCTTTTCATTCGGTTTGTACCTCCCTTTTTTTGTTGTATTTACTATAACACACAACAATCTGTACAAACTTGTCATGTTCTGTACATTTTCTTTAGCATTTATTCACAAATAATACATAAAGATAGGACTATTTTGTCTAAACAAATTTGTCCTAAGCAAGATTGTGCTAGCCCTCAAAATAAGGGGCAAAAAAATGCAGGTATGATTCCTATCTATAAAATCTTACCTGCATCTTATTTTTAGTTTCTTATGTTTAGTTTCTTATGTTTAAGTAAATATCAGAAGCCTCGTGGTACTTTCCTGTGATTACCTCATCCATATTTTCTTTTGTAACAGCAATAGGCGTGAGTTTTTCATAGGGCACCTCATAGGTCCCGTCATCAATGCTTTCTTTGATATCTAAGGACCCGCCCTTTGCAAGGTCCACAGCTAATTCAGCTGCCCGTTTAGCCAACTGCTCCACAGGCTTATATACAGTCATGCACTGGGTTCCCTCTACGATTCGCTGGCAGGCATCTAGGTCTGCATCCTGGCCCACCACGCAGACGCTGCCTGCAAGACGCCGCTCAGAGAGAGCTTGAATGGCATAGCCTGCAATTCCATCATTTCCACACATAATACCTGCCGGGGTGTCATGATTTTGCAAATAATCCTCTGCGTAGCTAAGTCCCTGCTCTGCCACCCAGCCATCGGCATAATCTGCTTCTGTGATAGAAAGGGAAGTATCATCCAAAATTTCCCCAAATCCCTTGATCACCTGGGGCACATTGTAGTCTGCCATAGGTCCATTGATCTGTAGGATCTCACCCGCATTTCCGATATGGTCTCTCATATGCTGAGCCATGAGCCTTCCAACCTCTTCGTTATCAAAGGAAACATAGAGGTCCATATCGGCATTTGGCACCAGTCTATCATATCCCACCACCGGGATTCCTGCATCCTGAGCCTTTTTAATGGCCGACTTTAGGGCCTGGGATTCCTCGTCACTGGCGACCATAATAATGACGATCACATCCACATCTTTTTTTATAAAATATTGGATCTGATCAATCTGCTCCTTGATATCCCCGTTGGCATTCTGCACATTTACCTGGGCCCCCAGTTCCTGGGCCTGGGCCACAAATAAATCTCTATCCCTCTGCCAGCGCTCCAGCACAAAAGTATCAAAGGAAATACCAATCTCTATGCTTCCATCCTCTTTACCGGTCTCCTTATCCTGGCTGGCACTTTGCCTGCTGCCAATTTGAATTCCCAAGGCGATTCCAAGGGCCAGTACCAGTACCAGGATCAACCATGGCCAAATTTTATTTTTCATACTCGCTCTCTTTCTCGATACTCTGTAGGAGTCACTCCTATATTTTTCTTAAAAATACGACTGAAATAATTAGGGTCACTGTAGCCTACGGCGCTGCAGATTTCCTTCATACTATAATCTTCGGATAAAAGCAGCTCCTTGGCTTTTTCCATCCGAAGTCCGGTGACATACTCCAGGAAATTACTTCCGGTTTCTTCTTTAAAAAGCTTACTGAAATAATAGGAGCTAAGGTCTAGTTGTCTTGAGACCTCGTCCAAAGACAGGTCTTTTTGGTAATTTGCCTGAATATATTCTTTTGCCTTTACAATCATGAAATTTTCATGATTTTCCTGTTTGGTCGCTAACTTCTTGCAGGTAGTCTTGATTTTATCCACAAACCAATTTTTCAGATCACTATTTTTCTCCGCGCTCATAATAAGAGGCAAGTAATCCTCTCGCTCCTCAAAGTGATAGGTCATACCACCATTTTTATAGGCCTGATTTTCTGCATAAAGGACAAACTCCAGAATTTTGAGCTTTACGCTCATATTGTCCTCCCCATAGTAGGTGATCATCCAGTCAAAGAAGGATTCTGCTGCCTGTCCGCACTTATCACTCTTCCCATCTTTTAGATGGGAAAAAATTTCCTGCTCCAGCTCCAGGGGATACTCCTCATCGTAGCGACATTGCAGGGGAAGGTCGTCCACATGGGCCACACTGCCGGTGGAATTTGCCAGGGCCTTGTTGGCTTCCTCGTAGGAGGTCATACTTTCATTCAGGCTTCGGACCGAACCGATTCCGATACGGAAGCTAATATCTGTCATGCGCTTTAATTTTCTGGTCAGCTCCCTGCAGACATCAATCATAGCAATTCGCTGTTCATAATCAATCTTTCCTTCTTTCATGGGCAGAAATACCGGAATCTTGTTGGACATAATAGAGCCTACCATGCAAGGCCAGGTCTCCTTTAGGACCTCTCTGATCTTATTATAATTGGTCTGGGTTCTTATGCTGGCTCCCACGGCATTGGTCATCCGGCTTCCTTTTTGATCATCTCCCACTGTCACAACCAGCATACATCCGGTCTCACAGTCAATGCCCAGAAGCTGCTTATAATTTTCAACCTCTTCCTCCACATCTTCCTGAAACATAATAGAATAAATAAAGCCGCTCTCGATAATAGGCATGACGGTCTCCATTTTTTCTTTAATTTTCAGGTCGTCACTGCGCTTTTTCTTTCTGGAGTCCACGGTTTTAAAGGCCTTGTTTAGGACTCTCTCAATCATATCGGCATGAAAGGGTTTATTCATATATTCTAAAACCCCAAGATTAATAGCCTCTTTTGCATAGTCAAACTTGTCGTAGGCAGACAAGACAATAAATTCTGTGGAAGGATTATTTTTCTTAATCTCCCGAATGGCATCAATACCGTTGATGCCGGGCATCTGAATGTCCATAAAGGCCACATCCGGCCGAAAATTTTCTGCCAGCTCGATCACATCTCTGCCGGTTTTTGCCGTTTGAATCTCGCATTGGTCCGGGAATTTTCGGTTAATAATCATGGTCAGGGAGTCCAGTACGATTCCCTCATCATCTGCTAACATTACTCGGTACATGCCTCTTCCCCCTCTTCTTTCATTGGAATCCGAATCATAATTTCCGTTCCCATATCCTTTCCTTCACTGAAGATTGTAAATTTTGCCCGGTCCTTAAAATATAATTTCAAGCGCTCCATTACGTTCCGAATTCCCACACCGTTGGAACTGGAACGTAAATCCGATTCTCCCGCTTTTCCCTCTAGAACCTGTTGAATCCTCTCCGCTTCCATGCCGGCGCCGTTATCCCAGACGCTGATGCAGATCTCGTCTTTCTCCTTAAAGACCGACAATTCGATATGTCCTTCCCAGTCCACATTTCGAATTCCGTAGTTTACCGCATTCTCCACCAGGGGCTGCAAAATCATACTGGGCACCCGAATTCCGATCAAACTCTCATCGATTTCTTTTTCAAAATGGATATCTCCGGAGAATCGTACGTTTAAAATATAAACGTAGTTGTCCACCAGGCGGATCTCCTCCTCCAAGGTGGCATCTCCTTCTTCTCTTTTTACATTATAGCGGAAAAAATCAGATAAATTTCCCAAGAGTTTCTCTGTACTTTCTGCCCCTTCCATCATAGCCAGCTGCATGCCGGCATTTAAGGTATTGTAAAGAAAATGAGGATTGATCTGGGCCTGCAAGTATTTAAGCTGGGCATCCTTTAAATGATTTTGCATCTGAAGCTCTCGCTCCATGGTAAGCCGAAGTTTCTCGATATAATTGCGGATACTTTCCACCATCTGATTAAATGCCCGGGTTACATTCCCCACTTCGTCATAGTTTTCCACAGGGATTTCCTCTAAGTCAAAATTTCCTCCTGCCACTTCATCCGCGGCATGAGAAAGCCTCTTTAGGGGCTCCGTCACACTGCGGGTGCTGGTAATAATCAGACAAATATTTCCCATCATGACAAGGACCAGGATCAAAATACTAAAGACTTCCATGTAGCGCATGGACCGGATCAGTTCCTGATAGGTCTGGGAATTTCCCTTAAACTGTTGATTGTTCAAGCTATAGATATAGGAATTAATCTTATCATAAAGGCTGCTGGCCTGCTCATAGAGCTTGCTATATTTTTCTACATTTCTACCACGCTTGGCCTGGATAACTCCCGCCGTCAGGTTTAAATAGGACTCGGAAAGGGCATGGATATTTTTCTCCGTGATGAGGGTTTCATCATCCGAAATGCTGACATTTAAGCCCTCGATGCTGGTGCGGTACTCCTGTTCACTTCTATAATACTCCTCCATAGCATCCGAACTTCTGGTCTGCAAATATTCTTCCATGTTAGACTGGAGCTTTTCTAAGTCCTCGGATAAGTCATTTAGGCTTACGTTACTTTTGTAGACATTTTCCACCCGGCCGGTCATTTCATTTATTACAATATACATGACCACATTGACAGCCAGGATCACCACAGCTGCAAAGATAAACATAGACGTTAATTTTGCCTGAAGGGTCATAGATTTCCAACGATTCGATAAATAATGTTTTCCCATAGACACCTCCTACTGCTCTTTCAGGAGTTTTGAAGCCTCCGTACTGTCGATGAAAGAGGTATCCACGGACATATAGCCATTGGTATAACCCGTCTCATTGTATTCCTCCAAGGCCTTCACACAGTCCCTTCCCATCTGTTTGGTATCGATAGAAATGGTGGAAGCGACAATTCCTTTGGATACTCCCTCTAGGATCTCCTTGGAATCATAATATCCTAAGATATCCACGGTACCAACCTTGTTATAATCTACCACTGCCTGGTAGGCACACCGGGTATAGAGTTCACTTAAGCATACGCAAATATCCGGAAGCTCATCATCTTTCACTAAGAAAATATCTCGAATGGATTCCTCAGAGCTAAATTCTCCACCATTGTCCACCAGCTTGGTCTTTACCTGCACCGGATAGTCGGCTCCCAAATTTTTTTCCAGGGTTTCTCGGATGCCTAAGAGGATCAGGTTCTGGCTGCTATCCAATCCGTTTTGGTCCAAAAGTACCAGGACGGTAGCAGGATCCTCCTCTGTTATAGAAGCCCTGGTTTCCAATAGTTTTTGTATCTGAGCCCCATATTCCTGACCTAGGTTATAGCTATTATTTCCCACAAAGCACTGTCTGGTGCTTCCTGTAGAATCATTTAAAACTGTCACTACAGGAATGCCGTCACTCACTGCCTTGTCGATAAGATCTATGGTCTCGCTATCCTCATCTGCGGATACAATAATCCCATCCACGTCTGCCCAAATAGCCATTTGCAAGAGCTCATTTCTGGAATTTGCTTCTGAAAGATTGCTTCCAAAGCGCTCGACATAGGCGCCGCTTTTTTTGCCCTGGGCCCTGGCACTGGCATAAACCTTGTCCCAAAATTCGTCATCTCCGGTCCCGGTAATCATAGCATAATGCCTGTCATATTTTGTGGAGCTTGTTTTTGCAGTTTTGCTACTCAGAAAAATGCTTCTTCCAAGCACCAGCAAAAATACCAAAAGAAGTATTCCAATCAAGCTGTTAATCAAAACTTTTTTCTTCATGATCGATCCCAAACGCTTTCCTTTTTATGCCTCTAGTATACTCATTTATGCAAAAAAGGGCAATGGACCCCACGTCCCATGCCCTTTTTTATCATTCTATGATGCTTGGGTCAATACTCATTTCCCAACCCACAAAAATCTTTATGCAAATGGATTCTCTGTAGGATATCTAACTCCGGCCGGCTGATTGTAGCCAATCTTGTTAACATCGATACCCAAGAATTTCACTACTTCATAGAAGAGTTTTCCATAGTGACCAAACATAACTGCTCCGTGATGCGGGAAGTTACCCTGGATCAATACGTGGCGATAGAATCTTCCCATTTCCTTAATAGCGAAGATACCGATTCCTCCGAAGGATCTGGTTGGTACATCCAAAACCTCTCCCTCTGCTACGTAAGAAACCAATTCTCCGTCAGAGTTGCACTGTAAACGATAGAAGGTAATATCAGATGCTGCGATATCTCCCTCAAGAGTTCCTCTGGTAAAGTCAGGCTCAGATCCTGCAGGCTCTAAGAGTCTGTGCTGGATCAGCTGATACTTAACAGCTCTGGAATCGCACATCTTGCAGGAAGGAGTATTTCCACAGTGGAAGCCCATGAAAGTATCTGTCAGCTTATAATCATATTTTCCTTTGATATCCTCATCGTAAATGTACTGAGGAACAGAGTTGTTAATGTCAAGTAAGGTAACTGCATCATCAGAAATGCAAAGTCCGATATACTCACTCAAAGCTCCGTAAATATCAACCTCACAGGATACCGGAATTCCCTTAGCTACCAAACGGCTGTTTACATAGCATGGCTCAAATCCAAACTGGGATGGGAAGGCCGGCCAGCACTTGTCAGCAAAAGCTACATATTTCTTAGATCCCTTGTGAGCCTCAGCCCAGTCAAGAAGGGTAAGCTCAAACTGTGCCATTCTTGCATTTAAATCTTCATAGTATTTTCCTTCTCCCATCTCTGCTGCCATCTCAGCGCAAACCTCCGGGATACGAGGATCATTTTCATGCTCATTGTAAGCAACTAAAAGATCAAGCTCTGAGTTCTCCTCAATCTCAACACCCAACTCATAGAGTCCCTTAATCGGTGCATTACAAGCGAAGAAATCCTGTGGACGTGGTCCAAAAGTAATAATCTTTAAGTTACGAACACCGATGACTGCACGGGCGATCGGAACGAACTCAGCGATCATTGTAGCAATATCGTCTGCAGTTCCTACCGGATACTCCGGAATATAAGCCTCAAGATGACGCATCTTTAAGTTGTAAGAGCAGTTTAACATTCCGCAGTAAGCATCGCCACGACCATTGATCATGTCTCCGTCTCCCTCTGCAGCTGCAACGAACATGCAAGGTCCGTCAAACTTCTCAGCAATAAGAGTCTCCGGAGTCTCTGGTCCAAAGTTTCCAAGGAATACAACCAAAGCATTACACTCTGCCTTTGTAACATCCTCAACAGCCTTTTCCATATCCAGCTCATTCTCAACTGTAACCGGACATTCATAAAGTTCTCCCTTGTAAGCAGCCTTAATTGCAGACCGTCTCTTCTCTGACAGCTCGATTGGGAAACAGTCACGGCTTACAGCAACAATACCAAGTTTTACTTCAGGTAAATTTTTCATGATTACATTCTCCTTTAACTTATGTTTTATGTTTTATATTTTTATACTTCTAAATTTTCTCCAATAAGTCCGATGTAGCTACCCTCCGGCAATCCTCCTTCCGGATGTCCGATGAGCCACTTATTCTTTGCAGCAAGAAGCTTATCTTCCCAGCCTTCATGGTCCTTCTCCAAAGGATAGTTGGTCTCTTTCGGAAGGACGATTCCTACTTTAAAGCCGGCATCTCCCACACTGCAAGGTGCATAGTGAAGGGTGGTTGCATATACTTCCACAGCGGTTCCCTTAGGAAGCAAATAGGCCTCTGCTAAGGATGTATCATAAGTAAAATCTTCTGTAATGTCCTGCTGGTGTCCGATAATTAAAATAGCATCGGTAGCAGCTACATTAATCTCTGAGGACCGGTGGTACTCAAAGGCATTTAACTTATGGTTCTTGCCATTGCAATAGCCGATCTGGACGGGCATCTCCCCATACATCTTAGTCTTCAGATCCTCGTAAACCGGGTCTGCCTCCAAAGCCTCGATGGATGGCTCGTAAACAACATCCTCCGGTGCGGGAGTCTTCTCCTCCAGGGCCTTAATAAGTCCTGAGAAATCCATCCCCTCCACGATCTTTCCATACTTACGGAAAGATGGGTCTGTCACTTTCTTAATCTCCATGCTATCTTCTCCTTTCTAAATGAAACACGAACTATACGATTGCATCAAAAACCGGTTTGCATGCCGGGTAAATCTTCTTAAACTGCTGGTATCTTTCCTCGTATTTTGCTACTAAATCTGCTTCCGGCTCTACAGTTCCTACAATCTTTACGATCTTCTCAGCCGCTGCTTCTACGCTTTCATATTCTCCGCAGGCTACAGCAGCTAACATAGCACCTCCCAGTGCCGGTCCTTCTTCGGATTCGATCACATCTACTTTCAGGTTCATGATATTAGCGATCATCCGTTTCCAAAGCGGGCTCTTTGCTCCACCACCACAGATCTTGGTACGCTCAATCTTGATTCCCAGAGATCTTGCAACTTCCAAGGAATCACGAAGTCCGAAAGCAACGCCTTCAAGCACAGCCTGGGTCATGTCTTCTCTTGTAGTATCCATGGTCATTCCGATAAAGGTTGCTCTTGCATTCGGATTATTGTGAGGAGAGCGCTCTCCCATAAGATATGGAAGGAAGTATACGTGATTTTCTCCAAGCTTTGTAATATTCTCCTGCTCCTTGCCATAATCCTTGGTTTTAATGATTTCATCCATCCACCACTTGTTGCAGGAAGCAGCGCTAAGCATACATCCCATCAAATGATAGTGGCCATCTGCATGGGCAAAGGCATGAAGGGCATTATTTTTATCTACTCCAAATTTCTCTGAAGAAATGAAAATGGTTCCGCTGGTTCCCAGGGAAATGTTGCACATTCCGTCTCCGACAGTTCCAGTTCCAACAGCTGCCGCCGCATTGTCTCCCGCTCCGGCTGCCACCTTTACATCTTGTGGAATTCCAAGGGCATCCGCGATCTCCGGAAGAACAGTTCCTACGGATTCATAGGACTCATAAACATCTGCCAACTGGTCCTGGGTCACTCCACAGATCTCACACATTTCCTCAGACCATTTACGATTCTTAACATCGAACAGCAACATTCCGGAAGCGTCCGAAACATCGGTACAGTGAACTCCTGTCAGCTTATAAGCAATGTAATCTTTTGGAAGCATGATCTTTGCAATCTTTGCGAAATTCTCTGGCTCCTTATTCTTGATCCAAAGAATCTTTGGTGCTGTAAATCCTGTAAAGGAAATATTAGCCGTATATTCAGATAACTTGTCTTTACCGATCACATTATTTAAATAATCGCATTCTTCGTAAGTACGGCCATCATTCCACAGAAGGGCCGGGCGGATTACATTGTCATCCTTGTCTAAGATTACCAGTCCATGCATCTGTCCTCCGAAGCTAATACCTGCCACCTGACTCTTATCACACTCAGACAGAAGTTCTTCTAAGCCCTCCATGGTTCCTTTCCACCAGTCTTCCGGCTTTTGCTCAGACCATCCCGGATTTGGGAAATACAAGGGATACTCTTTTGATACAATCTTCTGAATCTTTCCTTCTCCGTTCATCAACAGAAGCTTTACTGCTGAAGTACCCAAGTCCACGCCAATATACAGCATAATTCATCCTCCTTAATTTTCGTGCTTTTACGTGCACGTGCACGTCGTTGTTATTATATTACCCTTTTCCGGAGCTTTTTTCAACATGCTTGCCATAAATTTTCTGTCAAAATATGTATTTTTGTGAAAGTCATCTAAATGCCCTCCTGTTTTTCTAATAAAACCAGCCTTTTTTCTGTGAAGTTTTCATAGGATTCAGCCCAAGAAAGCCCGGTTAGCGTGCACGAACACGCAAGCAAAAATTTGACACTTTTCTGACAAATATGCCATAATTAGCATAAGAAGAAACGGATAGAATATGAATCAGATATTCAGACAGCGAGGAAGTATATGACCACGATTAAAGACATTGCAGATCTGGCAGGGGTCTCAAGAGGCACCGTTGACCGGGTTTTAAATAACCGAAGCGGTGTAAGCCCCCAGACTGCAGAGAAAATAAAAGAAATTGCCAAGGCACTGGATTATAGGCCCAACCGAGCCGGCATTGCCCTAGCTGCGCAAAAGAAAAAATATAAAATAGGAGTGATTCTATTTTCCAAGGACAACCCCTTCTTTGATGAGGTCAGCCAGGGAGTCCAGGAAAAAGCTAAAGAATTAAAGGATTATGGGGTTGCTACCATTACAAGACGTGTAGAATTTGATGCCACTGCCCAACTCTTAGCCATCGACGAACTCCTAAAAGAAGGGGTTCACGGCCTTATGCTGGCCCCCTACAATGATCCCAGCATCCAGGAAAAAATCGACCAGCTGGTAGACCTTGGAATTCCTGTGGTGACTGTAAATACCGATATTAGCGGTTCCAAGCGTATGGCCTATGTAGGAAGCGACTACTTTAAAGGCGGAGCCATGGTGGCAGGCCTACTATCCCTCATGTCCGAGGGTGACATGAAGCTCGGGATCATCAGCGGTTCCGAAAAAGTCCTCTGTCACTCCGAGAGGATCCGAGGCCTTCAAGAGACCATTGAGAGTCGCTATCCTTCGATCCAGATTTGCCAAATCGCAGAAAATCACGACGATGAATTCGAAAGCTATGCCCTGACCAGAGATATGCTAAAGGATCACCCGGAGATCAACGCCATTTTCTTTGTCGCCGCAGGCGTATTCGGGGGATGTCGAGCTATTAAAGAAAGCAAGAGAAAGATGAAGGTTATTACCTTCGACGATGTGCCTACCACCAAAGAAATGTTGGAAGAAGGGGTGATTTCCACCACCATCAGCCAGATGCCCTACAAGCAGGGAAGCAAGTCCCTAGACCTGCTTTTCGAATATCTGACCTCCGGGGTAGAACCAAAAGAAGAATTAAATTTCGTGGAGCACATTATAAAAATAAGGGAAAACCTTTGAGGCCTGACTGCTATTTCCTAAATACAGGCAATAGCTTCTTTATTTTAAAAAAGGACATCCCCATAAAGGGATGTCCCAAAAATAGAAGCTCTTTTTAAAAGCAATCTTTCAATATAAATTATTAGTCATTAACGGAATGCTGCTCCAAAAAGCTTTCAATCTGCTCCTTAGTAGGCAAAGACGCAATGGCACCTTTTTCTCTGACTGCCAAGGATCCACTGACATTTCCATATTTCACAGCATCTCTTAAAATCTCTTCCGTTAAGTCTTCCACCCGGTTTACCCCAAGGTTTAAGACTCTAGACAGGAAGCCGCCCCAGAAAGCATCCCCGGCTCCTGTGGTATCTGCCACATAGTCTGCCTTATATCCCGGCAGCACAAATGAGGATCCATCAAAGAAGCACTCAGCCCCCTGGCTTCCAAGCGTCAGTACCACAACTGAAATATTCTTTTCCTTCATAAGGGCCGGCACATTCTCTCTGCCTCCCACCATATCAATCTCTTCATCTGAGATCTTTAAGAAATCAACATTGGGAAGAACCTCCAGGACCTTCTTTGCGCAGGCCTCCTTGTCATTCTTCCAAGGCATATCTCTGTAATTAATGTCAAAGGCAACCAAACGTCCCATGTCATGGGCCTTTTGCATAGCATACTCTGTTGCTTTTACAGCTTTTCCCTCAGATAGGGTGAAGGATCCTGCATGGAGCATTCTGCAATCCTCAAAATCTTCCTCTTTGATTTCCGAAGCATCCAACATCATGTCAGCTCCCGGTTTTCTTGCAAAGGTAAAGCTTCGCTCGTTATTCTCCCCTAAGCTTACAAAGGCCATCGTCGTAATGGCATCATCTGTTAATTCAGGAGATAAGGGAGTTACCTGATTTTCTTTTAAGGCTCCCATTAAAAATTTCCCAAGATCATCATTTCCCACCTTACAATACATACCAGATTTAAGACCGCATCTTGCAGCGGAAATGGCTACATTTGCAGGGGCTCCTCCTGCATTTCTTACATAAGATCCTTCCTCAGTTCCCGGAAGAAAATCAATCAATAATTCTCCAAGGGCTATAAATTCCATACAAACTCCTTTCACAGTTAGGTCCATTCATATTTTTATCGAGGCAAAGACAGCTCCGACTTTAGATCCTAACTATAGAATACACCAAATCCTCTATGATATGCAATCGTTTTCACATAGTTTGGCAGGCAGATCATAAATAAAAAAGTTCTATGTGGTTTTATATATTGCCACATAGAACTTTTCATTTCCACGTTTTCTCAGCTTAACTCTTCTGAGCTCATATCAAATTCATCTACGGCCCTCTCATAACACTGAATCAGGCAATCTTCCATAGGCTCTCCGAAAATATACTTATACAGATTCAATTCTTGTTCGCTGTCAATGGCCAGGTTCAGAATATGCTTTCCCTCCGATATATTGGTAACCACCCGGGCCAGCATTCCTAAAATTAAATGCTTATTTCTCCAGCCGGGATTAATATAAAGATTGGAAATGTTGGTCTCTGAATCATCCCCATCCTGCACCAGGACAGCTCCCATAATCTTTTTATCTTCCACAACGAAAAGACTTTTTGACAAGTCGCAGTCTCTTAGCATATAATCTCGAACCCTGGATGGAACATCATTATTTTTGAAATGCAGATAAAACTTAATCTCTTCGATTGAAAGCTTCTTAGCCTTCCCCTTGCAGGCTTCAATATAAGTTTTCAAATCATCTATCTTATCTAAATTTTTCAAATCATAGCTATATGCATGCCAATCCAAAACCAAGGGTTCAAACCCTGCCATGGCAAGAAATATCGAAAATTCAAAAAGCTCCTCTTCGGTTCCGACCGGGCAGCAAATGAAGCGTCGAACTCCCTGTGCCCTAAATTTCTTCTGGGCATAGTAGATTGCTCCCATAGCCCATCCTTCTTCCCGGTATTCCTGTCTAGTATAAATGAAGTCTAGCTCTACAGTGTCGGGCTGGTTAGGATTAAATACAAAGGCAGCTACGGTTATGATTTTTCCTTCATCATCCTGTCCGGTTACAAGCCAGCCATCCTTCTGTTCTAATTTTTTTCTTGTCTCCTCTGTCAGAAATTCAAGGCCGGCATCAATTGTTTTACCTGTTAATATACTGTAATGCATAGGATCTCCTCGCGTTCTTAATCATAGATTCATTTCACTACTTCATTATACGATATTTCCTGCACATAGGTCAAAAAAATTTATCTAAATTTCTACTAAATTTCTTCCAAATTCTTCCAATCATTTTTCTCTTACATAAAAAACGACAGGCCTACCTACTTCTGCTGTAAGAAATACCTGTCGTTTTTGTTTTATATTTTTTACAAATTACAAGCTATATAACCTAGTTTGTGATTACCTGCTCTGTCTCCTTATCGAAGAAATGTGCATGCTCCATATCAAGGGCAAACTGGATATGGTCACCCTGCTTTGCATTAGTTCTTGGGTCTACTCTGGCTGTTACCTGAGCGCCTGCATAATCGAAATATAAGAATACTTCTGCACCAAGAAGCTCATATACACGGATATTTGCCTCGATCACGCTATTTGGTGATGCAGCAAGGAACATGGGTGAATCATGGATATCTTCCGGACGGATACCAAGAACGACTGTCTTTCCATCATATCCTCCCTCGATCAGGGCCTTAGCCTTTGTAACCGGAACTGCAATCTTAGCATCTCCAACCTGGGCTGTAACTTCCTTGCCATTTACAGAAATCTTGGCGTCCATAAAGTTCATCTGTGGAGATCCGATAAATCCTGCAACGAAGAGGTTCTGTGGCTTATTATATAAGTTATGAGGAGTATCGATCTGCTGAACAACACCATCCTTCATAACTACGATTCTGGTACCAAGAGTCATAGCCTCGGTCTGATCATGTGTAACGTAGATAATGGTTGCTCCCAATCTCTCATGAAGCTTAGAAATCTCAATTCTCATCTGAACACGTAATTTAGCATCCAAGTTTGAAAGAGGCTCATCCATAAGGAATACCTTAGGATTACGAACGATGGCACGTCCCATGGCAACACGCTGACGCTGTCCACCGGAAAGAGCCTTTGGCTTACGATCTAAGAGTCCTTCCAAGTCCAGAACCTTAGCAGCCTCACGTACCTTCTTGTCAATCTCATCCTTAGGTAATTTACGAAGCTTCAGACCAAATGCCATGTTGTCATATACAGTCATATGTGGATACAAAGCATAGTTTTGGAATACCATCGCGATATCACGATCCTTTGGCTCTACGTCGTTCATACGCTTGCCATCGATCAAAAGGTCTCCGCTGGAAATATCCTCAAGACCCGCTACCATACGAAGGGTTGTAGACTTACCACATCCGGATGGTCCTACGAAGATGATAAATTCCTTATCTTCGATGTCAAGATTAAAATCCTTAACTGCATGAAAACCATTTGAATATACTTTGTTGATGTTTTTTAATGAAATACTTGCCATGATAAAAACCTTTCTTTATATATTTCTTTTTATATTTCTTTATTATTTAACAATAAACTCATCGAGTGCCGCATAAATACCAGCCAGATCTTCATCCTTATGGATCTTTAATGTAAGGTCCTGTGATGTATCCAAACTAAAGATACCCATGATCGATTTTGCATCTATTACGTAACGATCTTGTACCAAATCAAAATCATTATCAAAAGCTGTAACTGCATTTACAAAATCTTTGATCTTTTCGATGGAATTGATTTTTACAGTAACTGAAGTCATATGAAAGCTCCTTTCTATTCTGTATAACATACCCACGCTGTTTTATGTGTTTATTATACAAAAGCCCCCCGGCCCTGTCATCGTTAAACTAACCAAAATAAACAAAGGATCTTCGTTACTTTAACTTAGAGCTTTCTTTACATTCAACCTCTAAGTCAGTTGACGAAGGGCCTCCCCTATAGTTAAAATGTTAGTAATTGGTGAAGGACACCCTTGGATATGCAAGGATTTTTTTCAATAAAAAAATGATATTGGGGATTTATTATGACAAGCAGAGAACAAATCGAAGAATTATTGGATCAGATTCAGAATCAGACAGGAATTCGTTTTTCTATTACAGACAGCCGGATTGATGACGAGGAAATGCTGATTACTTTAAAAAATATGCTGCATGCCAGCCACAGCAGTACTTCCAAGGAAGGCTTTCTTCGGGGGCTCTTACTGGGGCTTTTATCGGATCAGGAAATCACCGACGGAATCCACCGCTTCCATTTGGAAACTACGGGCTACTTCTTCCTGGTTCTTATGGAAGTTGCCCAGCCTTTTTCATCTATGGAGCAGTCGATCTTTGCCCAGTTTTTCTCCTCCGGTACAGATCGCTTGATTCAGATCGACGAATGCCGTATCGCCTTAATCCGTCAGCTTTCCAGAAATTTATCTGCAGACTCCTTGCGGCAAATGTTATTGGACATGCAAGGCACCTTGGAGGCTGAGGCTATGATCTCCATACGCTTTGCATATGACTGCGTAGCCACTTCCCTCACAGACCTGCCCAACATTTTTTTTAGGGTCTCTTCTGCAATGGAGATCGGGAAAATTTTCTCTGATACGGACCGCATCCATTGGGCCAGGGATCTGGGGCTTGGAAAGCTGATCTACCAACTGCCTACAGAGGTTTGCAAGGAATATCTTCAAGACCATTTCCAGGGGCTCCACCTATCCGATATGGACGATGAGACCTTGCACACCATCCATACCTTTTTGGATTCCGGGCTTAGCATTGCAGAATGTGCCAGAAAACTTTACTTACACCGCAATACTTTAATCTACCGCCTGGATAAGATCGAGCAGTTAACAGGACTTAATATTCGAAACTTTGATGATGCCGTAATCTGCAAGATCGCCCTGATGATCTCTAACTACCTTCAGCACCAAAATGAGTGATCCTATCTTTTTATATGCACCTTTCTGGGAGCTGCCCTGAACATGGCTTCTAGAAAGTCTTCATTGGGCTCAAATAAGACCTTGATTTCATTTCCCACATCCGAATCCCGAATAATCATGGTATAGTAAGAAACTTCCGGATCATGGGAGAGGCAGTCAAAGGTCTTCATCTTCCGCCCCACATAGGGCTGAACCGGTTCCGTTCTGGAAGGAGCTACCACCACGACATCCTTCATCTCGCAGCAGATCAGGTCCTGTCTCTTTGTTTTTCTTTTAATCTTGGTAATCTCCAAAAGACCATTGGTAAAGCTATAGTCAAAATCCAGCTTGGTATTCTGAGTTACAAAATAAGTGGCTATGATCATGGCAATCAAGGGAAGGCCAAAAATTCTATAGTCTATAAAAACAAAGTTAAAAGCCACAAAGACCGTAAGAAGGATCATCAAAATATTATAAAATTTTGTAGCCTTCGGAGCCATTCTGTGGATATGCTGTTCCATGTACACATCGTTATAAATCACGTTTTATTCCTCCATAAAATAATTATTTCTCTTGCCGCCATTTTACCACAAATAATCGCCATAAGACAAATGCTCTCACTGTATGTGAGAGCATTTGCTAAATTCTCCTCCTTATATACCTTGGAAAGAGAAGCTTAATCTTAATTTTTTACTATTATCAATGCGATATTCCGGATGAGTAAGGGCACCCCAGGTATCATCTCCTGCCACTCCCATCTGCTCTACCCCCACACGGATAAAGGTATAATGTACCGGTGGAAGTTCTGTTGCATGGAGGGCGTTGTCAAGTTCATGAGGTGAATAAGGCAGGGCTGAAAAATGCAAGTTATCGCCCTTGATAAGAAGGCCTCTGCCCTTCTCATCTGTCAGCTTTGCATAGCGAACCCCGATCTTGTTGCCACATTCCTGCGGAACTAAATATTTGGCCATATTGTCAGCCACCTTATTGCTGTAAAGACCTAATTTTGCGTGGCACCTATCCACATAGGTTTCATCCGGTCCCAATCCATACCAGGTCAAATTGTCATAATCTGCATCCATGGTAAAGAGCATGCTGTATTCCGGAAGCTCTCCCACTTCTGCAGATGGATCCATGGTCATAGTTACCTGAATCTTGCCGTCCCCATAGACACTGTAGGCCACCTGGCAATCTAGCGCAGGTTTCACCGGCAAGTGATAGGTGTAGGTAATAGTTACATGATCAGCTGCCTCATCAACGGTGCAGTCAGTAGCTGCCCGTCCATGATTGTATTTGTAAGAGGAATACATGCTGGCAAGCTTCCACTGTCCTGCCCTGAATGGCAGGAGGTTGGCCACGTCATTATCCGTGAGGGCACGCCAGAAATTTGGCTTGGGTATGCTTTTAAATAATTCTTTGCCGCCATACTTGTAGGAAACCAAACCTCCGTGCAAGATTGAGAAGAGGACTTCAAAATTCTCTCCCTGAATACCTACATTGTGCCAGCCTTTGGTAATCCGGAAGGCCTTGTCTGATACTTTTTCTTCCGGCATGGCCCCTAGCACTTCCTGGCCATAGGCTATTTCATGGCCCTTCTTTGCCCAGAGAGTATCCTCTTTTAATACAAAGGAAAGGGTCAGTACATATTCTCCATCTGCAGGAACTTCTATATCCAGATCTACTTTCTTCTTCTTCAAAGGCTCCACGTTGATGGAAAGAACCTCTTCTTCTATAAGTTCCCCTTCTTTTTCTAAGCTTACCACAGCATCATATGCATTGGTGTTTGTGAAGAGATTCTTATTGCGGATGGTGGCAACCTTATCGTGAATCTCAACAGTTATCGGCTGATAGTTAAATTTAACTTCCTGCATCTTAGGGGAAGGATCTCTGTCTTTGCCGTAGCAGATTCCATTTCCGCTGAAATTATAGTCACAGGGGCGCTCTCCAAAATCGCCGCCGTAGGCTTGGAATTCGTTTCCGTAGCGATCTTTCTTTGTCAGGGACTGGTCGATATAATCCCAGATAAATCCGCCCTGGAAAAGGGGTTCTTCCTCCATAAGATCTGTATATTTGTGCATGCCGCCACAGGAATTTCCCATGGCATGGGTATATTCGCAAAGTACATAAGGCTTATCCCTGTGCTTTTTCAAATAGTCCCTGATCTCGGCTGCAGGTGTATACATAGAACTTACCATGTCTGTGGTTTCCGGATAACGAGGGTCCCACCAAACACCTTCGTAATGAACCAATCTCGTATCGTCCCATTTGTGGAAGGCCTTACTCATCTCTAAAATATCCTTGCCACCGTAGGACTCATTTCCACAGGACCAGATCACAATAGACGGATGGTTCTTATCTCTCTCGAACATACTTCTTGCTCGGTCTAAGATCATCTCTTGATATTCCGGTCTATCCCCCGGCACTACAAAATCTCTGTCCACCTTGCCCCTTTGATGGGCATCCCAGGTTCCGTGGGTTTCTAGGTTGGTCTCGTCAATCACATACAGGCCGTACTCATCACAAAGTCTGTAGATTACTGACTGATTTGGATAATGACAGGTACGAACTGCATTAATATTATGCTGCTTCATCGTGAGGATATCTTTTAAAATAACATCCTCTGTAATGGCTCTTCCCCGGTCTGCACTAAATTCATGACGATTGACACCGTAAAACTCAATACGTTTGCCATTGATATGCATCATCCGATTCTTCATCTCGAATTTGCGGAAGCCAACTCGCTCCTTAACTACTTCCTCTAAGTTCTCAGACTTGTCAAGAACACGGATGGTCAGGTCATACAGATATGGGTTCTCCGCACTCCAAAGGGAAGGGGCTTTTACCGGCATTTCCATATGGTTACTTCCCTTGGTCAAACTCATTTCTGCTACCAATTCTATCTCATCATCTGACAGGCAAATCTCTGCTTTTCCATCTGCGGTCGCCTCAAGGTCCAGGTAAAGAACCGCATCCTTATATTCCCCATCTAAGATGGTCTTTACCTTCATATCGCGAATGTGGACCTTAGGAATGGTATAAAGATATACCTCCCTAAAGATTCCTGAGAATCTAAAGAAATCCTGATCCTCGCACCAGGAGCCTGCGGTCCACTTATAAACCTGTACCGCCAGCTTATTGGTTCCCTTTTTAAGGTAAGGGGTCAGTTCAAATTCCGATGGTGTGAAGCTATCCTCACTATAGCCTACATACTGGCCGTTCAGCCACAAGGCCATACCACTTTCTACCCCTTGGAAGGAAATAAATACCGGCCCATTTTCCATACGTTCCGGCACTTCAAAATACTTCACATAAGATGCCACCGGATTAAATTCTTCCGGGATTTCTCCCGGAAGAACAGCCTGCCTTCCATCCCACGGATACTGGGTGTTGGCATACTGTGGAATATCATATCCTTCCATCTGAATATGTGCCGGCACCGGGATGTCATCCCAGGCGGTACAGTCATAGTCCTCTTTTTCAAAGCCCGGGATGGCAGATGCAAGATTCTTTGCATAAGAGAATTTCCAAATACCGTTTAGGGATTCCTTAAAATCCAAATGTCCACTCCTTGCACTTTCCTCGCTGCCATAATAAGCATGATCTGAATGTGCCGGGAGTCGGTTCTCCATAAATATTTCAGGATTTTTTATGATACTATATCGAAATTCTTTCATTTTACTATCCTCATTTAACGTTAATCTAAATTCAGGCAGGCCTAGGCCCTTTAATTATTTTACTGCTCCGGTAATACCTTCTGCGAACTGTTTCTGTAATACAAAGAATACAATCATGGTAGGTAAGGAACAGAACAATACACCCATCATAAGTACGCCATAGTCTGTGGTATATCCACTGGACAGGTTGGCGATCAGCATAGGCATGGTCTGGGCTCTGGTATCAGCCATAACAACCTTTGGCCAAAGGTAAGCATTCCATGCATTCATAAATGTGATAACCGCTGCTGCCGCATAGGTAGACTTCATAACCGGCATATACATTTTAAAGAAGATCTGGAACTCGGAAAGTCCTTCCAGTCTGGCAGCTTCCATAATATCTACCGGGAAATTTCTGGAATTTTGCCTGAACATCATGATCAAGAAGGGGGTCGAGATACTAGGCAAGATAAAAGCCCAAACGGTATTTAATAAACCTGCGGAAGAAACCATCTTAAACAATGGAATCATGGTTGCAACCTGAGGAACCATCATAGCCAAAAGCAAGATAGAAAAGACCTTATCTTTTGCCTTATCATGGTAAAGCTCAAATCCAAAACCTGCCAGTGAGCAGATCAAAAGAGCAACAAGGGTTTGTACAATAGAATACAGGAAGGAATTTCCCATAGCTCCCCAAAGGTCGGTCTGCTCTGTTAATTTTCTAAAATTCTCAAGGGCATATACGCCAAAAGAGATTTTTCCTCTTGCCACATCTACGGATTGATTTGTCGCCGCAGAAATCATCCAGTAGAGTGGGAATACTGAGATAAAGGAACAAATGATCAAGAAAATATAAGTTGGTATTAATCTTCGCTGTATAGCGGAACTATTCTTCTTAGTCACGAGAATCACCTACTTTCATACTGATTGCAGACAAGATCGCTACCAGAACAAAGATAAAGAATGACATTGCTGATGCATATCCAAACTTACCTACGCCCTGTCCGAATGCGTTGTTGTAAATATAGTGGGACATTGTAATGGTTGACATAGCCGGTCCACCCTTTGTCAGGTTTACAGACTCATCGAACAACTGCAAGGTACCATTGATTGACATGATAACTGTCATAACGATGGTTGGCATCAAGAGTGGAACTGTGATCTTCCAGAAAGTCTTCCATCCGTTTGCACCATCAATCTTAGCTGCTTCATAAACCGAATATTCAATATTCTGAAGTCCTGCCAAATAGAAGACCATGTTGTAACCGGTCCATCTCCAGATCAAGGCGATGATGATAACCGCTCTTGCGCTGGCTGTATTTGCCAGGAAATTATAGTTGCTCTCTAAAATACCAAGGCCTACTAAAATCTGATTTACCAAACCATCCTGTGCAAATAATGATTTAAAGATCAAGGCATAGGATACAAGAGAAGTCGCACATGGCAGGAAAACCATGGTACGGAAGAGTCCTCTGAATTTCAAATCTCTGTTATTAAGTAACTGTGCCAAAAGGATGGCAAGTACCAACATAACCGGTACTTCAATTGCCAGATAAAAGAATGTATTTCCTACTGAACGAAGGAAGGTCTGGTCTGCGAACATTCTTGTATAGTTGTAATTAATCGGATCCGCTACTTTTGTATTAACACCGGTTCCAGTTGTAAATGATGTGATGAAGGCTTGAATCATAGGGTAGAAACTAAATACCGCAATCATAAGGGTTGCGGGAGCCAGGAAAAACCAGCCGGCCCGTTTTTGCTTCCCTTCAATGTTCAGCCCTTTACTATTCTTACTCAATGTTTAATCCCCCTTTTATATTCTCTATCGAGGCTTTAAGGAAAACGGGGAATCGGAAAACTCCGATTCCCCGTCTAATACTCAGTATTTCAATGATGATTAATCTTCCATTGCAAACTCAAGGTCTGACTGTGCCTGAGCCAAAGCATCCTCTACAGATGTTCCGTTGTGGATATTTGTGATAGCTGTAGCAACTTTCTCACGTGCTGTGTAGTGGTAATCGCTCTGCTCAACAACCTTAACGTGTGATCCCATCTCTACGATCTTAGCGTAGATTGCCTGGTTATTGAAGTATTCAACACCTTCCTGATATACATCAGACTCACTTGCTGAGATACATGTTGTGATAACACCACCGTTACGAAGTGCGTTGTCATAAGTAGCCTGTGAACCTTCTCCGCCACCAAATGTGTATGCTAAGAAGTCTTTTGCAAGTTCAACCTTCTCATCTTTACAGTTAGATGTAATGTAAAGAGAAGAACCACCGTTGGAAGCATATCCTTCCTCACCGTTGATAGTAGGCATAGAAGTAATCTCCCACTTACCGGAGTTATCTGCTACCTGCTCGATGGTAGGAATGATCCAGTTACCATTCATAACACCTGCAACTTTATCTTTCTGGATATCGTTGGTGTAACCACTCCAGTCATTTGCAAGAAGTAATACGTTCTTCTGCTGCATCTCCTCGATGATGTTGAGGATCTCTACTAAAGTATCATTGTCAGCAAGATTTGCTTTTCCGTCCTTGAACTGTGAAACTCCCTCTGCCTGAAGCATTAAGTAAGGAAGGTCATTTCCGTCTCCGTCCATAGAAAGGAGATACTTTCCTGTCTCGTTGTAAACCTTCTCACCAATCTCAATGAACTTATCCCATGTAATACCTGTTACATCGTCAAGTGTGTATCCGCACTGCTCTAAGAGGTCAACTCTGTATGCGAAGATAACAGTTCCGTTATCTACAGGTACACCATAATGCTTATCATTGATTGTAGAGAATGATAACTTCTCTGCTCCGAAATCAGACCAATCAATGTCTGCATCATCAACATCCTGCCATGCGTCCGGATAGTTTGTTACATACTGCTGAATGTAATGATCCTGGAATAATACGATATCCGGCAAATTGCTGTAATCTCCAGCCTGTGCAGCTGTTGTAACCGCATTCTCGATATCTGATGACTGTGACTGCTCGATGATCTCCAGATTGAAGTCCGGATGAGTCTCCTTGTAAGCATCAGCTGCTGCCTCAAGAGCCGGGATATTAAAGTTTGCATCCCATGCTGCAACGGTTAAGGTGTTTTCATCGTCTGAGGTATACATCTCAGCTGCTCCGCTATCCTCTGATGATGCTGTTGAATCACTTGATGATGACGAGCTGCTGCTTCCTCCACATCCTACCAGTGAAGTCATTGCCAGTACCCCAACCAGCAATACTGAAACGATCTTTCTTTTCATAAATGTCCTCCTTTAAAAATCGCTTATTTGGAAATTCTTGTAGGGATCTTCCTCTTGATCAAACTACCGAATTTCCTTTCTCAAACATAAATCTATTATACCTAGCGTTTTTCATTATTTGTACTCAAAAACACCCTATTTCTGTGCAAAAACAATCATTTGGAAACCGTTTTATCACTTTGCGTTTCCCGTTTTTAACAACTTGCAAAATTTTTTCTATTGTTTTTTATGCACATTGCACAAACTGGGTAAAATAGATTTTAGGCCTATTTTGACGACAAAAAAAGTACTTTTAGACGGTATTTTGGCGACAAAAAAGACTGGGTTTATGCCTCCCAGCCCTTTAATGCACTGATTTGATAATTCTTCAAAATACCCTCGTGATTGTTTTCCTTTCGCTTCCATTGGTTGGGACTATAGCCTGTCAGCCGTTTAAAATTACGGTTGAAGGTGGATTGGGTCTGGTAGCCTACCCGGTAGCTAACCTCCTCCATAGAAAGATCCTCCCTGGAAAGAAGCCAGCATGCCTTATCAATCCGGACCAAATTCACATAATCCAAGGGTTTCATATGCATGATATCTTCAAAGATCCTGCGAAAATGACTTTCACTTAAGCCGCAAGCCTCTGCAATATCCTCCACCCGGACCTGATCCATATAATGTTCGCTTACATATTCCAGAGCCCCCCGGATATGTTCATTGACCCGGTAGGTCCGCCTAGACCGGTCCCTCTCATCTGCAAGCCGCATCATCTCAATCACCAAGGAATAAAGGTAGCCCCTGACACTTGCCTCAAAATAGATATTTTTATCCCGGTATTCCCGAATGATATTCTGGATTAGTCTTGCCATGATCCCATGATTTTTCTCTGTCTTCATTGTGCCCCGCCGGTTCACCACACTGAGAATACGGTTCTCCAAGAGGGCGTCCAAATGCATCTCCGTTTTTATAAAACGCTCGATATCCACAAAAAGATACTCCCATTTGCAGATATGGCCGGGGGCGCTGTTGGTGGTATGGGGAATATTGGCAGGAATCAAGGTAAATTCTCCGCCCTGGTAGTGGTAGGTCCGATCCTCGATGATCAAGTCTCCGTCCCCATAATAGCAATATCCAATCTCCATATAATTATGAAAATGCAGGGTATCCCGAATTCCCGCGCCATACTCTTGTTCCCAGCCTTTTCCAAGCAGGGGCAGGACATAGGTATCTGCAGGAATCTCATAATAGCGGTACTCCATCCGCTTCTTCTTTTTTGCCATTCTTTCAAACTCCTTTTCCCCATTATAAGTGGTTCATTTTTTCCTGTCTATAGTTATATCAGGCTAATTCCCCTACAAAAAAGAAAACCCAGGCTCTTTCAGAGCCTAGGCCTTCCTTCGCAAGTGTTTAATCATAATATTCGTAATTTACATATCTCCATGTTCCGGAAGTTCCATAAGGAAATTGATATCCATTTCTCTTAGTACCTTGTTGGAAGCTGCCATCATAGACATAGTCATCGATTTCTACCCATGCATGGTCTTCCTGTCCCCCGCTTGAATTCAAAACATATCCGTGTACATAATGTGCACTGGAATATCCCAGGTTCTTTGCCAGCCAATAAATGGCTCCTGCATAGGTTCTGCAATCTCCATATCCCTGCTCTAAGCCAAATAAGGCATAGTATTGAGATTCCGTATATCCTCCGGATGGTGAGCTTTCGATTTCACGATATCGAATATTGTTTACGCACCATGTAAAACAACTATAGAGATCCTTTCCAACCTGATTATAAATTCTGTTGCAAGCATTTAAGATCCTCTGCTCCTGAGGCGTCATAGTAACATAGGTATTATCGGTACTTCCGGGAGCCGACTGACCCTTTTGTACTAAGCGGATCTCGATAGACTCTAACCTCTTTCCTAATCCGGAAGAACCGGCCTCTGCTCCGTTCTTGGCCCAGCCTAGCCAGCCATAGCTTTGGATATGGACACGGTAATAAATATCATAATGCTTAGCGATATCACCCTCTAATTTGATCTGGACGGCTTCCAGACGTTTTGCCTCTCCCTTGGTTCCGCACCAAGCGCCGTCGCTGACCCAGTCCTGCCAGCCATAGGTCTGCACATGGGCTCTATAGCTTACGGATCCCGAAAGGACTCCCGGCTCAAAACTAATCGACAGGGCTTCCAATCTCTTGGACTCTCCGGTAACGCCCAGCCAGTCGCCTCCGTAAACCGGTCCCATATCTCCATAGGTTTGCTGGTGGCCACTGTAGCTAATATATCCAAAGGAATCTGCAGTCAAATAACTATAATCAACAATAGCCCCATGCTCATCCTCAGGCACTGAGCCGCCCTCCTTTGGCACCAGGCAGATCTTTACTGCTTCTACTCTCTTTGCAAGTCCTGAGGTACCACACCAGCCATCATCTTCAGCGGAACCCTTCACCCACTTACTCCAACCATAGCTTTGGGCATGCAGGCAATAGTAAATGTCAAAATATTCTGCCAATTCCCCTGTCAGATACATCTGAATGGCTTCTAATCTTTTTCCTTGTCCTGTGGTTCCGATCCACTGGCCATTCTTCTGCCAATCCTGGGTGCCGTAGGTTTGTACATGGGCCCGATATACGATATCACCGTCAAAGTCTTCCAAGGCACTGCCTTTACTTATACTTAAGGCCTCTAATCTCTTGGCTTCTCCTGTGGTTCCGAATTCTGCTCCGTCACTGACTGCTTCAAGGTCTCCGTAGGTTTGCACATGACCGGAGTAAGTAATTAGGCTTCCTTCTTTGATCTTATCCTTCAAGGAGTTATTCGTACTCTCTGCCTTTGCAAGATCTTCTGTAACCTCCTGGGATGCCAGCTCTGCGCTTTCATCTGTTACATCTGCTTGGCTTTCCTTTTTCTCAGAAAGGCTAGACGTCTCCGCCCCCCCAACAAAATCTTCAGCATAAGCCATGGACGGTGCCGTTCCAACTACAAAAGCTCCTGCCATCAGGCAAGCAAGCAATGTGCTTTTTAATCTATTCTTCATCATCAACTTCCTTTCTCTCATCAAGTAATCCTCAAATTTATTTACTTAAAAAGTTTCTCAACCTTATCTTGAAACTCTTCAAATTTCCCCAGATAAAGATCCACAATCCTATGGCAATATTGTTTTACAATCACTCCATCGTAATCATGGGCCAGCTGATTTCTTACCTTTAGCATTTCCATCCACACATCTCCTTCGATAAGGTCTGCCTGATAGGACTCTCTAAGGACCTCCCTGGGCGAACCGGCGACAAAGCCTGTTATGGCATAATATTGAAGCAAAATATCTTTCATCAGCTTCCAGGCAAGATCGAAGGTGATACTAAATTTGGCACTGGTACCACTTAGGACAAAGGAGTCTTCCATATCTCGGATTCTTGCTTCACATAGGGATGCCAAGGAATTTTTAAAAGATTCATACCTTTTTGTAAATTTCTCGTCCATATTTTTCAATGTCCTCCAATAATAAGGGATTTCTGCATTCATCTAAATCCACAAGATCAACCTTGTACAAGCTAGGGATGTCCTCAATTTCTTCCTGAAGTGCAAAAATATCAGAAACACCTCTTACAGCGATATCAATATCACTGCGTTCTCTTTCTGTCCCCTTGGCCCTAGACCCAAATAAGATCACCTGGCTTACATTATATTTTTTTGCAATCTGTATAATATCATGATAAATCTCTTCCAAGGTCATAAGCGTTCATCCTACTTTAAATTTGTTAGCAATGCATCCACAGCGGTCTTTACATTTTCCATAGAGGTCGCTAAATTAATCCGAATGCAGGTTCCGAATTTTTCGCCTCCGAACCAGTGGCCGTAATCTACGGCAAGACGGCATTTTTTCTGGATGAGGTCTTCCATCTGGTCTGCATTTACATAGGCAGCTAAATCCACCCAGCAAAGGTAGGTACCTTCAAGGGGTGTTACGACTAGCTGCGGCAAGTGGTCTTCTAATTCACTTTTTAAATATTTATAGTTTGCATAAATCTGGGCTTTGGCGCTTTCAAGCCAATCTGCTCCCCTTTCGTATGCCGCCTGGGCTGCCACATAGCCAAAGGCATTTCCATTGGGGACGCTGTTTCCTGTTATGTACTGATCCCATTTCTCGCGTAGCTTTTCATCCGGAATTACTACAATGGAATTTTGTGCACCGGCAATATTAAAGGTCTTTGACGGCGCAGTGAGAGATATCATCATGTCATCATAGTCTCCCACAGAGAGGGACGGAATATGCTTATTTTCCCCATATACCAGGTCCTGATGGATCTCATCTGAAACTACCATGACCTGATGTTTTCTGCATATCTCAAAGAGCTTCTTTAATTCCTCTTTTTTCCAAACTCTTCCGACCGGGTTATGAGGGGAGCATAGGATAAATAACTTGACGGAATTTTCTATGATTTTCTTTTCAAAATCCTCAAAATCCACGGTATAGCTTCCATTTTCCTTTACAAGGTCGGAGCAAATCAGGGTTCTGTCATTATTATTGACTGCCTTGAAAAACGGATAATAGACCGGTGTATTTACAATCACTGCGTCTTTTGGCTCGGTAAAGATCTGCACCAGCCAGTGGAAGCCGGCAACCACTCCCGGCGAGAACCGGATCCATTCTTTTTTCACCTCATATCCATGCTGTTCTTTTTCCCAATTGATAAAGGCCTCATAATAGGCATCCGGAATTTTATAGTAACCATAGACGCCGGATTCTACATAGTTTTGCAAGGCCTCTTTTACACACTTAGGCACCTGAAAATCCATATCTGCAACCCACATGGCAAGAAGGCCTTCTTCCTTAAACATTGCAGTCTGACCGTCCCACTTATTACAATTGGTATTTCTTCGATCTACATAAATAAGTTCTTCCATTTTTCTTTTTCCCTTCCTTAATTTCCTAATTCTCCCAGACATCCGGTATAGGCAATTTCCGCAAATGCAGCCGCCGCTCTCGCAAGTACCCTGTCATCAAAAGCAAACTGGGGGCTATGAAGTCCCGGAACCTGCATCTCTTCCTTGGGCTTAATTCCTACAAACATATAGACTGAGGGCACGCGCCTGCTATATTCAGAAAAGTTTTCACCTCCAAGGTTGTCTTCCTCTATGATGTAAACATTTTCTTTTCCCAGCACATAGGAGGCTGCTTCTTTTACCCCCTCCACTAGATTTGCATCGTTTCGAACGCTGCCGCCAAAGGTTCGGATGTCACTATCATAACATGTTCCGTAAATTTGGCATACCGCCTTTGTAGTTTTTTCTATTTCCTCTGCAATTTTTTCCAGGACCTCTTTCTTTACTGCCCGCATCGTTCCACCGAGGACGCAGGATTCGGGAATGATATTAAAGCGACCGATTTCTCCCGCCTGCATATAGGTAACAGACAGGATTCCGGGCTGGGTACCGCTGATTTTTTTCGTAAGAATAGAGGGAAGCTGTTGATAAAGTTCATTGGCCGCAGCGATGGGGTCATTTGCCTCCTCCGGCCAGGAAGCGTGGCCTTTTTTTCCATGAATTTCAATATGGAAATTTCCCACACAGCCAAAGGCATACCGCCTTGCAATACCTATTTTCCCACTTTCTATAGAGGGCCATCCGTGGGCCGCAAATGCCATATCCACATCTTCTAGGATTTTATCCTTTTGGATCATGGCGGGCGCGCCCCCTCCTACTTCTTCTCCCGGCTGAAAGATGAATTTAACCTGACCATATAGGTCATCCTGAATTTCAGATAAGATCATGGCGGCTCCAAGAAGCCAGCTGGCATGGCCATCGTGGCCACAGGCATGCATGCAACCCGGATTCTTAGATTTATAGGCCAGGGATCCGGACTCCTCTATGGGGAGGGCATCAATATCTGCCCGAAGAAGAATGGTCTTTCCCTCTCCCTTTTTTCCCTTTAAGACAGCAATGATTCCGCTGCCCTCCGCCGCATGTTCTGTGATCTCAAGACCCGGAATCTTTTTTAACTCCCGGCTGATGATATCATGCGTCTTCGGAAGATCCACACCAAGTTCCGGGACCTGATGTAGCCTGTGGCGAATATCAATCAGGTCCGGCTCAATTCTTTCTGCTATTTTTTTAATTTTCTCTGTCACAGTCATGTTTTTATTCTCCATATCCCGGTCTCCTTTATATCTTAAATAATATCACACAAAAAGCATCCCTATCTTTCATAAATACTAAAAAGAGTCAGCACAAGGACTGTGCCGACCCTTTTTATCGTCTATTTTCGATTGACAAAATTCAAAAATTGCTGAAGTCTTGCATTCTGTGGATGGTCAATGATATCTTCCGGCCTTCCATCTGCCGCAATCTTTCCCTCATCCATAAATAAGATTCTAGTTGCAACTTCTCTTGCAAATCCAATCTCATGGGTCACAAGAATCATAGTTGTTCCTTCTTCTGCAAGGGCTTTGATGGTATTTAATACCTCCCCTACAAGTTCCGGATCCAGTGCCGATGTAGGCTCATCAAACAATACCACATTAGGATTTACTGCCAAGGCCCTGGCGATGGCAACTCTTTGCTGCTGGCCTCCGGAAAGCTTGGAAGGATAGAAGTCCTTTCTCTCCGTCATTCCTACCTTATCCAAAAGGTCCAAGGCAATTTTTTCAGCTTCGTTCTTTGATTTTTTCTGAACAAGAGTTAGGGCTTCCATCACATTTTCAAGAGCTGTCTTGTTCTTAAACAAATTATAGCCCTGAAATACCATGGAGGAATGCTTGCGCAGTTCGATCACGTCCTTTTTGGTATGACTTTCCGCATCCACGCATACATCTCCGATTGTAATCTTTCCCTTGGTAGGGACTGTGAGATAGTTTAGGCATCGAAGCAGGGTTGACTTTCCTGTTCCCGAAGGACCCAGAATGGCAATCACTTCATTTTTATTGATGGTAAGATTGATATCTGACAGGACCTTGGTGTCCGAATCAAATTCTTTATATAAATGTTCAATCTTTACAAGCTGTGTTTCTGTTCCCATAATGATTGATCTTCCTGACTTTTACTTATTTCTGAATCAACTGTGTCATATCTGCATACATCCACTTTTCAGTGATCTCTGCTACGGTTCCGTCATCCAGCATATCCTGGATTACTTCGTCTAACTTCTCCTTGATAGCCTCTCCTCTTTCTGTCTTAGGAAGGAAATAAGCTACGTTGTTAGCCATAAGGTCTTCATCAAAGAAACGGAAATCAGCTTCTTCATGATTGTGGGTAAATGCATTCACATTGGTTGTTGTATTTGCATAAGCATCGATTCTTCCAAGGCTCAAATCGTTCATTCCGATGGCACTGTCTTCATAAAGTTTTATAGTAAAGCCTTTTTCCTCTGCAAGTCCCTCGATGATGGTCTGGGCTGCCTGTCCGTTGGTACATCCAATAGTCTTTCCCTTCAAATCATCCAATGTCTCATAATCAGAATCACTATTTACGATGACACACTGGGCATCTCCATAATATGGAATGGTTGCATTATATTTGTCGGTTCTTTCTTCCTTTACTGCAAAGCAGTTAGCTGCAACATCTGCACGCTCTGTATCAAGCTCTCCCCAAAGAGAATCAAAAGCTGCCTGCTTTACTTCTACTTCCCATCCGGTACGTTTCTCAATCTCAGCCCACATTTCGGCATCGATACCTGTCCAAGTCTTTCCATCATCAGAAAGAAGGCTGTATGGCTCACCGGTACCTGCTGTTACTACTGTAACCTTATCGATTTCTGTGCTATTTGAAGATGTTGCCTTCGTAGACTCTGCCTTGGTGCTAGAATCATCTGATTTTGAGCTGCTTCCACATCCTACTAAGCTTGCTGCTGCCATTACAGTAACCAATAAAGTTGCTAATACGCGTTTTTTCATAATACTTTTTCTCCTCATCCATAATATTATATCGAGGCTAAAAATCCCCGACTGTGATTTATATCTTAAGGGGCGCTCCCCTTTAAGATCCCATTTAATACATATTTGCGCACTTCTTTTCCAATAATTTGTGTAGGATTCCAAGCACAAATATAATCAGCCAATAAATCAGCATAACGGCTGCATAGATTTCAAAATAACGGAAGGTTCTGGCTCCCTCGATCTTTGCGGCTCCCATAATATCCGGCACTCCAAGCATGAAGGCTAGAGATGTCATCTTGATCAAATTAATGACATCATTAAAAAGAGGAGGCAGGGCAACTCTTACAGCCTGGGGGATAATAATCCTTACCACCAGCTGGAAATTGGTCATTCCCAAGGAGTAGGCCGCTTCCTTTTGTCCTTCATCTACAGAGAGCAAGGCTCCTCGAATGCTTTCCGACATAAAAGCCCCTTCATTCATACTCATAACCACTGCAACTGCAATCAGAGGGGTCATATCCCGGACCAGGGCACTGTATAAGGCCACGCCGTAGTAGAAGAAATACAACTGGGCCACCACCGGAGTTCCTCGCATAATCGACACATATACTCTTGTCAACTGATATAAAACAGGAATCTTATAATAGCCAATGACCGCAATCACAAGTCCCACCAGCAAGGCAAAGACGGTAGCTGCCAGCGTAAGTTCAAAAGTTACATTGACCTTACTTGCAATAATGGGAAGTACTTCCATAAAATAACTGATCTTAAACATCTTAACTTTCTCCAGACTTCCAGTATAGATTTTCAAATTTTTCTTTCAAACTCCTAAAGTTTATCACTCATAAAAATTAGATAAAAATCGATTTTTCTGATAAACATATTTACACTATCTATTTGTTAATCCCTATGGATAGGAATAAAATTTTCTTAACTAATTAAACTCTTATGAAAGAACGAGGTAAGGAAGATGGAAATTATCAAGGATCTCCCAGAAGTATTTGAAGAATTTGCCGAGCAGCGGCAGAAATCCTTTCTGGCCGTGAAAGAATTAAAGGACAAGGGCATTCCGGTGATCGGGTCTTACTGTACTTATTTTCCAAAGGAAATTGCCATGGCAATGGGGGCAGCCACAGTCAGTCTCTGCTCTACTTCTGATGAGACAATCCCTGCTGCCGAGCAGGACCTCCCCAGAAACTTATGTCCCCTGATCAAATCCAGCTACGGATTTGCAAAGACAGACAAGTGTCCCTTCTTCTATTTTTCTGATGTAGTTGTAGGAGAGACAACCTGCGACGGCAAGAAGAAAATGTATGAATATATGGGCGATTTTAAGGATGTATTTATCATGGAGCTTCCAAACAGCCAAAGACCGGAAACGCTTGAACTTTGGAAGAATGAGATCATTCGATTCAAGGAATACCTGGAGAAGAAATTTGAAGTAACTATTACAGATGACCAGGTGCGTGAGGCCGTAAAACTGGAAAATCAAGTCCGTCGCTCCTTAAAAGGCCTCTATCAGGTTATGCGCCATGATCCGGCCCCCATTAAGGGCCATGACCTTTTCCGAGTTCTCTACGGAAGTGGCTTTAAATTAGACCGGTCCCTCATCGCCCCGGAAGTAGATGCCCTGACCGCTAAGATTGAGAAGGAATATGAAGAAGGTAAAAGGGAGGACAAAAAGCCAAGAATCCTCATTACCGGCTGTCCCATCGGCGGTGCGACCGAGAAGGTCATCGATGCCGTAGAAAATAACGGAGGAATCGTTGTAACCTTCGAAAACTGTTCCGGTGCAAAATCCATCGACCGTCTCATCGATGAGGATGCAGAAGATATTTACCAGGCCATTGCCGAGCGCTATCTCGCCATCGGATGCTCTGTTATGACGCCAAATCCAAACCGCCTGGAGCTCCTTGGAAGACTGATTGATGAGTATAAAGTGGACGGAGTCCTTGAAATGACCCTTCAGGCCTGTCATACTTACAACGTAGAGACTCTTGCCATCCGCCGCTTCGTGAATAATGAAAAAGGCATCCCTTATATGAATGTGGAGACCGATTATTCACAGACCGATGTCGGCCAGCTAAATACAAGAATCTCTGCATTTATCGAAATGTTATAAAATCAGAGGTAACTAGAATGTATTATATTGGAATTGATATTGGATCCACCTGTGCAAAGACCATTGTTATGAACGATGCCAAAGAGATTACGCATGAATTTGTACAGCCTACCGGATGGAGCAGCATAGATACCGCCCAAGAGATCAGACAACGCCTCTTATCAGAGGGTGTCCTTATAGAACAGACAGCCGGCACAGATTCTTCGGATGCTTCGGGTGTTTCTGCTCCTTCAGCTTCGCTCTCTCGCTGCGTGGCCACAGGCTATGGACGTATCTCCGTACCCTATGCCAACAAGACAGTTACAGAGATCACCTGTCACGCCAAAGGAGCGGTTTATCTTTTTGAAAAGCCAGACTTAACCGTCATTGACATCGGGGGCCAGGATACAAAAATTATTCAGATAGAGAATGGATTTGTCAAAGACTTTATTATGAATGATAAGTGTGCCGCCGGAACCGGCCGTTTTCTCGAAGTTATGGCCAATACCTTATCCCTGCGTCCAAATGAAATGTTTGAACTGGCCAGATCCGGTTCCGATACAAGCATCAGTTCCATGTGCACCGTATTTGCCGAGTCCGAGGTCATCGGGCTCATAGGAAAGGGGGAGAAGAAGGAAAATATTGCCTACGCAGTGGTAGACTCTACCATCCGAAAGGTTGTCGCCCAGCTAAGCCGCATGAATAGCGGATCTTCTTCCTTTTGCCTGACTGGTGGCTTGTGCGAGTGTAGTTATATTAGGGAAGCCTTGTCGGAAAAACTGGGAAGTCAGGTAATTTCAAGCCCCAGGGCCCGCTATGCCGGAGCCATCGGAGCTGCCCTAAGTTAATTAAGCTATCTTCTCCAATCAAGTCATAAAAAGAATCAAGTCATAAAAAAGGTGCTGTGAAAATCTTAGCTTTCACAGCACCTTCTTTATCGTCCTAACTTCTAAAAGTTTTTATTCTATTTCTTTCCAACTCCTGCTTGGTGCAATAGGTTCAGTTGCAGCTCATACAGCTGTCTGTGCTTCTTTACAATCACATCTAAGATCACTCCACAGATCCACATAAGGGCACCAATGGTGGCCAAAACCCCACATACAATCTCCGTCGGAAACTTAAGGACCAATCCGGTCTCCAGGTAACCCATAACTACCGGAATAAAAAATAATAATGCAAGGATCCACAGGATAATGGCAACCAATGAGAAAAAGTGAAAAGGCTTATACTCTTTAAAGAGAGATGCAATGGTTTTTAATACCTTAAATCCATCAGAAAAAGTATTTAACTTAGATTCACTTCCCGCAGGTCTGTCTCGGTAGGTCACCGGGACTTCTTCGATCAGAAAATTTTTATCTACTGCGTGGATGGTCATTTCCGTTTCAATCTCAAAGCCCTTAGATAATACCGGGAAGGACTTTACAAAGATGGGACTAAAGGCACGGTAACCTGTCATAATGTCCCGAATGTCATTGTGAAATAATTTATTGATCAGATATCTTACCACTCGATTTCCGGAATTATGAAACGGACGTTTGTTCTCTGTAAAATAAGTAGAAGACAAGCGGTCGCCCACTACCATATCCACACCCTTGTTCAAGACCAGGTCTACCATCTCTCTGGCATTTTCTGCCGGATAGGTGTCATCTCCATCAATCATAAGATAGCAATCCGCATCAATATCACGGAACATGCTTCGAATGACATTTCCTTTTCCCTGGCGGTACTCATAGCGCACAATAGCTCCCGCTTCCCTTGCAATCTCATCTGCATGGTCTGTGGAATTATTATCATATACATAGATATCCGCCTCCGGAAGCGCCGCTTTATAGTCTTCTACGACTTTTCGGATGGTAAGGCTCTCATTATAGCAGGGGATCAGCACTGCAATTTTACTCATTTTTATTTTACCTACTTCTTTCTAAACTTTTCCCGAAGCTTATTATATCCTTTCCTCTTTTTTCTTGCAAGACATGGCATAAACCACAGGCAGGCAGATTAGGAGGGGATAGCTGTAGCGAAGGACCACCACCGGAGACAGCATTAAGGTTCCCCAGAGTCCGATCAGGAGGAAAAAAGGTACCGCCATCTCATAGTTTTTCTTTCGAATACAGATAAAGATTCCTACCAAAACCAGCCAAAACGCCGTAGCCCCACTGTAGAGCAAGGGAAGTAAAGGAATTTTATTATAGCTTCCTGCTTCTGTCATTTTTTCATAAAACCAGGCAAAAGCCTTTACAAGCGGCGTCTGCCGAATCAAGACTTCATTGTCCCAGGAATATCCGACCTGGCCAAGGTCCGCCCCGTGATAGGGAATATAGGGCAGATAGGTTCCCGGATTTGGATAAGTTGCAAAGGGGTTCCAAAAGCCTGCATTGGTATCAAGAAAGGCCTCTATATAGACCACCGGGCATTTCAATCCCTCCTGGATCCAAAGCTTTACAAAGGCTCCCGGATTTTCTTCAAACAAACCAGTATTAAAGGAATCCTTGACAGGGTCTGCCACCGCCGGGGCATAGCCTTCATAGTCCGGAATATAAGCCTCCACCTTAGCCTGCTCTTCCTTAGATAATTCGTCCTTCCCATAGACCATAACCCTGGACAATTGCTGAATGGGCACGCATAACATTTCCGCACTGCTGCCCTTTGTAATTCCAAGAATCTGATAAACCGGTCCGGTAAAGATAGCCCAAGCTACCACTAGCGAAAGGCTAAGGGCTAAGACCTGTTTCCAGTATTTCCGGCAAACGATAAACATAGATGGAAGGCTAAAGATAAAGATATATATTCCTGTATTGCGAAATCCGCACATAAGAAAAACCAGGGCCAGGTAAATTGCCATCTGTTTTTTTGACCCAAAGAAAGCCTCCTTGTCCCTGACCATCTCATAGGTTTTAAGGACCACCAGGAGGAAAAAACCTGCAAAAATCGTATCCTTAGTGGTGGTCACTGCCGTGATACTGTGATAAGGGATTATGGCAAAATAGGCCAGGGCAAGCCACCATAAGATTTTTCCGGCCTTTTTTTCTCCGAAATCAGCCTTCAGGCGGTCTAATACATAGGCAAAAACAAAAGAAAGAAAGAGCATTTGCAAAATAGCTAAAATAGCAACTCCCGCTTCATAGGAGCCAAAGACTTTCTTTCCAAGGCTTAAACAAGCTCCCAAGAGATAGGTGTGGAGGATGGGATGATGGGCACTGATGGTCCCCTCCAAAAACCATTTCATCTGAAAAACATTGTCCACCACAAAGACTCCGGGCCAGGCTCCAAGAAGACCCGGAATCCAGGCCAAGAAGATCAGGCCCCATATGTAAAAGTACGTTTTGTTTATCTTTTTCATTACCTCTTTTCCTCTACATTGGTTTCCTTGCAAATGTAAACCGGACGTTTCTTCGTCTCAAGGTAGGTCTTGGATAAATACATGCCAAGAATTCCAATACAAAAGAGCTGAATACCTCCCAGCATCAGAATAATACAGGTCATAGAAGGCCAGCCCGATACCGGATCTCCAAAGCAGAGGGTCTTCACCAAAATCACGATCAAGAAAATAAAGGCAACTGCACAGAAGAAAATTCCCATAACCGATGCCAAGGCCAAGGGGGCTGTAGAAAATCCTATAATTCCCTCGATGCTATAAAGAAGGAGCTTCCAGAAGGACCATTTGGTCTCTCCTGCCCGGCGCTCCACATTCTCAAACTCGATCCATTTTGTCTCAAATCCTACCCATCCAAAAATGCCTTTGGAGAATCGGTTGTATTCTTTCATATCCAAGATGGCATCCATAAACTGTCTGGTCATAAGACGATAATCTCTTGCGCCATCCATAATCTCGGTGGTCGAAATCCGGTTCATAAGCTTATAAAAACAGCGGGCAAAAAAAGACCGAATGGGAGGTTCTCCCTTTCTGGTAACCCGGCGGGTTGCTGCCGAATCATAGCCCTCTTCTTTTATTGCCTTAAGCATCTCCGGCAAAAGCTCCGGTGGATCCTGAAGGTCCGCATCCAGCATAGCAATATAATCACCTGATGCATGTTCAAAGCCGGCATAAATGGCTGCCTCTTTTCCAAAATTCCTTGAAAAGGAAATATATTTTACTCTGGAATCCTTGACCGCAAATTCTTTCACAATCTCAATGGTCCGATCCTTGGACCCATCATTTACAAAAATCACTTCCAGATCATATTCTTTTAAATTATTCGCCAGTTCACAAAAGGCCTGATAAAAATAAGGCAGGACCTCCTCCTCATTATAGCAGGGCACAATTAGCGAAATCAGTTCTCTTTCCATTTCTTCTCCCTTCTAGGTAAACTTACCAAGCTATATTATACTGGTTTTATTTTTCCCGTCAACGTAAAGTAAAGGAGCAATATTTTTTATCATGCAAGGCTTGCGGTGCGATTTTCCTACATATACCGGATCTGCTCCCTGGCCTCCTCGGAAGCCGGATTTTCAAAGAAGGGCTTTGCATCTGTGACCTCCAGCACCCTTCCCCGGTCCATAAAAATGATCTGGTCTGCAATCCGCTTTGCCTGGGTCAGATTATGGGTTACGATCACAAAGCTATATTTCCCCTTTAATTCCAAGAGAGTCTCCTCGATGGCGAGGGTATTTTTCATATCCAGGGCTGAGCAAGGCTCATCTAGGAGCAAAATTTCCGGGTTGACACACAAACTTCTTGCTATGGCAAGCCGCTGTTTTTGTCCACCGGATAATTTTTTTGCAGACATTTTCATCTGGTCTTTTACTTCCTCATAAAGCCTGGCCTTTTTTAGGCAATCCTTTGTGATCCTCTCTATTTCTTTTGCCTCTCTGATCCCATGATACTTTAAGACATAGGATAGATTTTTTTCGATACTGTAGGGAAATGCAATAGGCTGTTGAAATACCATTCCGATTCTGGTCCTTAATACTTCTGTGGGTAGTCCTTTAATATCTTCCCCATCCAGAAGGATTCTTCCCTTATAAAAGCCCCCCTCTTCCTCCACCATGCGATTTAGGGTCTTTAAAAATGTCGTTTTTCCACAGCCGGACTGGCCTACAATAGCCGTAATCTTTCCTCTTGGGATTGTCAGGCTGATCTCATGTAAAATCTCCTCTTTTCCGAATCCGCAGCTTACTTCTTCCACCTTTAACATATTAATCATCCTTTCGTAAGTAGCTTATAAATTTGCATAAAATCTGTATGATCAGCAAAAATAGCATCAGGACAAAGGCTGTCCCATAGGCATAATCCAAAGAAAATCCATTATTTACCAGCATATACAAATGATAGGGCAGGGACATAAAGGGATCCGTCAGTTTCTTTGGAACATCCGCAACCATTACAGCCCCCGTATACAAGATCGGTGCCACAGCCCCCATGCCATAGGCCATTCCTAAGGCTATCGTTCCAATCAGTTCTGCGGCACATACAGGAAGGATGAGTCTTACAATTGCATATTCTCTGGATAGTCCAAGAGCCAGGGAATTTTTCATATACAAAGTCCCCTTCTCTTTTAGGATTTTCTCTGCACGAATGGCAATAAAGGGCACAATCATAAGAGCCACACAAATTGCCGAACAAAGGAGACTCCGTCCAAGCCCCAGCTGATAAATTAATAAAGTATAACCCACCAGACCGAATAGGATCGATGGGATTCCTGACAAGCCGGTAATACAGGCACTGACCACATGATAAAAGAGGCTCTTTTTTGCATAAAAGACAAGATAGATTGCCACGCAAATCCCAAGGATTCCACCCATCAAAGCAGACAGTCCCCCAAGATAGACAGACCCCATCAGGGCCGGAAAGATCCCGCCCGCCGTTCCAAGAGGCAGGCCTGCCGGCTTATCAAGCAGAAAAGAAAGACTCATCACCTTCCTTCCCTTCCAAAAAATATAGAGAAACAAAAAGAGGGTCACTGCTATCGTAAGAAGCCCCAGGACCCCAAACAGAATCCGGGTCATATATTTGGTCCCCTTATTTTTCATAGTCTACAAACCTCCTCTTTAACAAGTATCCTGCAAGGGTCACAAGGGCAAGGATCAAAAGCAGGACCAGATTTGCTACATAAAGCACCGACAAATGGATACTTCCGTATTCAATACTTCCCATCTCAAGCGCTGTCAGGGCCGGAAGGGTCTGCCCACGGCCTAAGAGCTTAGGGAAAATTGCCGAATTTCCAATCACCATCATAACAGCCATGGTTTCTCCCAGGCCTCGACCAAATGCCATCATGGCACTTGCCAGGATCCCCGGCCGGATGGCCGGAAGAATGACCTTTATCAGGATGTATTCTCTAGATAAGCCCAGGGCTAAGCCTGAAATTTCGTAGGTCCTTCTGGCATTTTCAAGAGATTCCTGGCAGGTGGATATCACATAGGGAAGAAGCATGATCCCCAGAACAATCGCTGCCGCCAGTATGCACTGTCCTGCTGCCATATGTAAATACTTTGCAAATGCCTTTACTAGGACCGTCAAGCCAATAAAACCAAAGATCACCGACGGAATACCAGCCACCAGGTCTATAAAGGCAAGGAGGAGGGCTTTCAGCTTCTTCGGCACAAAAAAACTGAGAAAGCAGGCGCAGGATACTCCAAAGATCATGGCAAATAAAACTGCCAGGCCGGACACATACAAGCTACCTGTAATCGCCGGCAAAAGTCCATATTGAGGCACTGTACTGACCGGCCGCCACTCGGAGGAGGGCAGAAACATTTTCACTCCCAGCTCTCTGAGCGACGGTATACTTTCCTTCAAAATATGAAATAACATAATTCCCATCAAGGCCACCACCCCAAGGGCAAGTGCATATATGAATAACTTTAAAATTGTATTAGCTATTTTTCTATACATAGTAAGGTCCTTTCCCCCTATACTTTCCTCAGCCATTTCCCCGGATAATAGGAAGTCTTATTTATCCCAGTGTAATCCAGCTTGCCTGCCTTATACAAGAAAAAAAGGATGCATCTTATCGACACACCCTTTTTTATACGTTCTAGTTCATTGGAATGAATCCCATGTCCTCTACAATCTTCTGTCCTTCCTCACCAAGGATCACATCTAAGAATGCCTGCTGAACATCTGTCGGCTCTCCGGAACCAACAATGAGAAGTGGTCTCTGGATAATATAGGAACCATCAATAATATTCTCCTTTGTAGGCTCTACTCCATTTACCTTCAGAGTAACAACCTTGCCTGCATTCTGATTTGCAACACCAAAGGATGCATATCCGATGGCATACTGATTGTCGATAATATCCTGTACCAGTTCTCCCATGGAAGATGCCTGAATGGCCTCGCTGGATACTTCTGTATCTCCCATAATATTTTTCTGGAATACTTCATGGGCACCACCGTTAATGTCACGGGTAATTACTACAACCTTCTCATCCGGAAGAGAATCATCAAGATCCTTCCATGTTGCATATTGACCGGAGAATAGAGCAACGATCTGCTCTGTAGAAAGATCGTCCAGAACACCTGTTACTGGGTTCTCAGGATTTACAGCGATTGTCAAGGCATCGATACCTACCTGATATTCTTTCTCGTCCTCGATTGCTTCTTTTTCTTCATCCTTTACACTTCTTGCCACCATACCGAAGGTAGAAGTTCCGTCAATTACAGATTTTGTTCCCTGTCCGGAACCACCTGCCGAAACATAAATTGCAATATCTTCTTCCGGAAGAGAAGAATCGTATGCATTCCAGGTACCGTAGGTATCAAAAAATTCAGTAGCAATGGATGTAATTACCGGTGCTAAGGTAGAAGATCCATTAAATAAAATTTGGTTACTCTCTGTCTTTTCATCCGCGCTTGCTGTAGTCTTTGCATCACTGGAGTCTGAAGAGGTACTGCTACTTGATCCACATCCTACTGTCATTGATGCAAGCATTGTAGCTGCAAGAAGGACAGACATTACTTTTCTTTTCATAGATTATAATTCCTCCCATAGATAAAGTTTTTCCATAAATGCCAGTATAATCTCGAAATTACTTTTTTTCAAATCAACAATACCTATAAGCAAAAGACTTATAGGTATCGCCAATAAACTTATGTATCTACATCTATCTCTATTTTTATTTCCACTGCACGTAGAGCTTGTCATCCTGCCCATAAATATTCCACAGTTTGTCGGACTCCAAAAGTTCCAGGGAAGCAGCCTCATCAGAAGAAAAGTCAAACTGGGATGCATTTACATTCAAATCGGTCAGCGTATTAAACCAAACGGTATTTGGCCAATAAATCAATTCATTGTTTGGAACCAAATAGGCCAAAATCGGATAATTCACCAGGGCATTCCCATAAACCTTTGAATTGCAACACATCTTCGAAAGATATAATTCTTTATTGTCTCCTGTAAGATAAGGATTCAAATCACCGGCTAAAATTGCAGAATAAGATTCAAAAGATTCCTTTTGACTTTCAAGTACATTTGCATAAGCAAAAACAAAGGACAGGGTATAATAAACACTTAAAATTACGGTCAGGCCTTGCATATAAGGGAAGTACTTTTTCTCTACCCGGGTCTCCCCTAATAAGATTAACAGGCATCCGACAAAAAATGCCAAACCATAGGCATAGCGGATCTGCCCCCTAGCTAAGCACATAGAAAAGAGCATATAAGCACCATAGCTTAGGACAGATGCAAGAAGTAAATAGACGCAAATAAGTATAAAAGCGATTTTTTTATCACAGATACACGCTTGTAACATTTGTAGAATAAAAATTGCAATTATAAGGACAAAAATGCAAATCCAGAGTCTGCTGCACTGCTCTTTGTAAGTCTCAAAATAGCCATACAAATTCCTTAGAATGGCTCTTGGCATCTCCTTTAAAGGGGCCAAGTTGATGATATCTCCTCTTTGGGCAAGATAGGGATTAAATTTCATTTCTACTGCAAAGGCCAACATGCCTGCAATATAAGCGGCTGCCCCTATAAAGCATTTTCTTATCACTTTCCCAAGGTCCGACTTAAGGTCTGATTTATTAAGTAATTCCAAGAAAAGCATGGTCAAAAATACTACCAAGTAGATCCCGGAGGATGCCTGGTAGGAATTGCACATCAAAAAGATCCCCAGAGCGGATACCGCAAAAAAGATCATCTCTTTCTGATAAAAGAAAAGAAACGGGACTACAGAGACCAGTACCGACAAACACATGTAAGGATTGTCAAATCGGAAGCTAATGCAGGATAAAAACCAAGGATTAAGTCCAATAAAAACAGAAGCTATGGCCGGCAGCCAGGAAATCGTCCCCTTATCTTCCTTATGATGCTGATAAATATAAATCAAGATCAGGCTGACTGCGGTCATGATCAAGGCACTTAAAATAAAAGTAGCCAGACCTAAATCCGTCAGATGCCTGCTCCCCTGTACCAAATAGGCTGCATATTCACTGAAAAATCGACTATAGCTTGTCGCAAAGCCGGTGGATCCATTCAGTCGTCTAAGGGTATCATCAATGTAGGGATAATTCACAATCCCGATGGAGCACATGCCTATACAATAAATCGCAAAAATAGCAAAAACCTTTTTTTGATTTATTTTCAAAAAATCAAGTGTCTTTTCAAAATTCAGTTTCACCAAATTCATTCTTCTCTTCCTCTTTCCTTTTTATTATGTATAGTGTGGCATAAAAGTGCTATTTCCGCAAGATTCAATAAATGCTCCATCCTATATCCTCCTGCGCTTTTTACTGTACACATTTTCACTTTTGTTATGAACTTTTGCTATGATGGATCTTTTTTAACACTTGTTTTTAAGTAGTTCGAGCGATAAAATGAGCACATCTATTCTGTTTTTTTATAGTTCTACTACTCATAGTCAGACAATAGCGAGGCTGGGAACTCTTAGGAAAGATACACAAGCTAACAAAGGGAGGAATTGACGATTGAAAGCAATATTATTTGATTTAGACGGGACACTGATTGACACGGAAAAATATTATCGGATCTGTTGGAAAAAGACCCTGGAAAGTTTTGGCTATAAGGTGACAGATGAGGACGTTTTAAGCCTTCGCTCTCTTGGCAGACCCTTCGCACCGGACCATATTAAGAAGATGGTAAAAGACCCGGATGCCGACTACAAGGCAATCAGGGCTAAGCGCAGTAAGCTTATGGAAGAAATGATTGCGAGGGAAGGAATTCAGCTAAAAAAAGGTGCCGTAGAACTTCTTGAATATTTAAGATCCAAAAAAATCACAACTGCCGTTTCTACAGCCTCTGATTTAGAGAGAACTACACGCTATTTAAAGCAAGTAGGCCTTTATGACTATTTTGACAAATTGATTTCCTGCACCATGGTAGATCGGGGAAAACCTGCTCCGGATGTTTACCTCTATGCCTGCAAGGAACTTGGCCTTTCCCCTGACTTATGCATTGCTGTTGAGGATTCACCCAATGGAGTAAAAAGTGCTTTCTCTGCCGGATGTAAGGTGATTATGGTTCCGGATCAAACGGAACCTGACGAAGAAACTAAGGAAATGCTTTGGGCTAAAGCCCAGTCTCTAGATGAGATTATAAAAATTTTGGAAGGATAAAAATCCTTCCAAAATCTACTCAAAAACTATTCAAAAAAGTCTTTAATCTGTCCACAGATAATCTTCATCAAACGGGTCCTGGCTTCGATGCTGGCCCAGGCAATATGCGGAGTGATAATAAGTTTTGTGCTATCTTTAATTCTTCCCAGCGGATTGTCTGAAGCCATGGGCTCCTTTCTTAGCACATCCAGACCGGCTGCTGCAATCTCCCCATTTTCCAGGGCATCTGCAAGATCTTCTTCCACCACGATCGGCCCCCTGCCCACATTGATAAAGATGGCACTCTTTTTCATCTTTGCAAAGGCTTCCTTGTCCATCAAATCCAGGGTATCCGCATTTAAAGGGGCATGGACGGACACAATATCAGAAGTTCTTAAGAGCGTATCAAGATCCACTCTCTCATAGCCTTCTTCTGCATGTCTGCCGGAGGTAGAATAATAAATTACATGGCAACCAAAGGCCTTGGCTATATCTGCCACCCGTCGTCCGATATTTCCCAAGCCGATAATGCCCCAGGTACTTCCATAGAGTTCATGAAATACATTGGAAAAATGGGTAAACATCTGATCGTTTTCATAGCGGCCGGATTTTACATAGTTGTCATAATAGCTGATTTTCTCCAGGAGGGAAAATAAAAGGGCGAAGGTATGCTGGGCCACATTCTCTGTAGAGTAACCTGCCACATTTCTCCATGCAATGCCACGGGCATCCAAAAATTCCTTGTCCAGGTTGTTGGTTCCGGTAGCTGTCACACATACAAGCTTTAAATTCGGCGCCTCCCCTATGGTCTTAGCATTCACTTCCATTTTATTTACAATAATCACATCCGCATCCTGAATGCGCCCCGGCATGTCCGCCTCTTGGGTAAATCCATAGCGGACCACCTCTCCCAGTTTTGAAAAATCCGAAAGATCTATATCCGATCCTATGGAATTTGCATCTAAAAAAACGATTTTCATAAAGTCTAACCCTCTTCCACTTCTCTTAAAATAATTTCCGCCACCTTGCCTACGGTAAATTCTACAAAGGTCATGCACTGCGCTTTTCTCTCCGGAGAATTTTTCTCTTTTCCCCTTGTCAGGACCCGACAACAGGTGGCGCTGCAGTGTTCCTTAAATGCATCGTGAAGCTCCTTTGTAAGCCTCTGACATTTTAAAAAGCGTGCATCCCCGGGAGTCCTTCTTCCAAAGAAATAGCCGATGCACATAGTTCCGCCTGCCAGGGCCCCGCAAATACAGCCACCGCCTCCTAAGCCCCAGGGAAAGCCGGAGGACATGGCTATGGCGTCATCGGACAGGTCCAGATCAAAGCCTTTTTTGATGGCATAGATGACGGACTCTGAACAGGCAAAGCCTTGCTGAAAAATTTCGACTGCGTCTTTTTTCATTGCTTCTACGTCTACATTCGTATTCATGATTATCCTCCTAGACCATAAGCTGGTGAAGCGCCTCTTCTTCAATTCCAACCTTGTCCATCTCTGCCCGTATAGTTTCTTCTTCCTCTGGCGGTGCGCACCAGGACAAACCACATCCGGCGGAAATAGCCCGGGGAACCGGAATCAATCTACCTGGAATCTCGTCTTCTTTACAAGCCTTTTCCATGGCCATGGCATCTGCCGTTGTATGAAAGGTTACAACCAGCTTTAATTCTTTTTTTCTCATAATCTAAGCTCTCTCTTCCCCGTAAGTTACTCTTAGAATATCACATTTTTACTCAATTGTAACTTCAAATCCATTTTCTCACTCCTCGGCCAATTCACGAACCGCCCGAATCGCGATTTCTACTTCTTCCTTCGTGTTAAAATGAGAAAAGCTAAAACGAACCGCCCCCTGTTCTACATTCTGTAGGGCTTGGTGCATCAAGGGGGCACAGTGACCTCCGGATCTTGTAGAAATTCCATAGGACATAAGGAGTTCATCGCTGACCTCGGCCGAATCGTAGTCTCCCAGGTTAAAAGAAACAATCGGAGCCCGCTCCTTACTTGAAAAATCGCCATATACTGTCACTCCCGGAATCTCCTTGATTCCCTGATAAAATTCCCAGGCCCTCTCCTGGGCCTCCTTGCGCAGAACGTCCATGCCCTTTCCCTCTATATACTTTAGGGCCGCATTCAGGCCTGCGATTCCATGGCCATTCAAGGTTCCTGCCTCCAATGCGGTGGGCATAAGGTCCGGATGCTGGTGATTATAGGTATCTATCCCACTTCCGCCACGTTTTAGGGGCCGTATAGTCAAGCCTTCTCTTACATAAATCCCTCCGGTTCCCTGGGGGCCGTATAGACTTTTGTGCCCCGTAAAGCAAAGCACATCGATTCCCATCTCCTGCACATCAATAGGAAACATGCCGGCTGTCTGGGAGGCATCTACAAGAAACAAGACCTTATGCTTCCTTGCAATCTGGCCGATCCGCCGAATGTCATTAAGATTGCCTGTAAGATTGGAAGCATGGGTACAGACGATAGCCTTGGTGTCCGGTCTTAGGGCAGCTTCTAAATCTTCATAGGAAATATTCCCCCAGGCATCCGTAGGCAAAAGAGTCAAAGAAGCCCCGGCCTCCTCCCGCTCATACAGGGGCCTGAGCACCGAATTATGCTCCATGACCGTCGAAACTACGTGGTCTCCCGGATCAATCAAACCCTGTATGGCAATATTTAGGCTCTCCGTTGCATTGCTTGTAAATGCAATCTGCTTGGGACTTTCTGCATGAAAGAGCTGACACAAGCCTTCTCTTGTATCATAAATGATACGGGCCGCATCCAAGGATTCCTCCGTACTTCCTCTCCCTGCATTTCCAAGGCAGCCAAGAGCCTTAACCATCGCCTCAGAAACCCCCGAAGGCTTGGGCAAGGTGGTTGCCGCATTATCCATGTAAATCCTTTGTTTTTCCATAGTTCGTCCTTTCGCTTCTCTCTGATTTTAATTATACTATCGAAACCATTTTAGTCTAATTGAAAGCCCTTATAAGCAGAGCGTCTTATAGTTTTCCTCTATCAGTCTATCTATATTTTCTTTATCTTGTCAAACAAAAAAGGGACTCTTTTTAAGTCCCTTTTTCCATCGCGTCAGATTATATTACACTTATATTATCTATAATTTGGCACGCCATATCCTCTGATATATCTATTATCTACCTGGATAATTCTAGTCTCCACCGCGTCATATCTATTTCCTTCAATGACCAGGATGGTAGTTCCGCTAACCTTTGCTACAATTCCGACATGATCGGGCCAGCCGGTATTATCTCCGATTCCACTATCATCCCAATCATAAAAGATAACATCTCCTACATTTGGCACCCTGGCGTCATTCTCATCCCATTCTCCCAAGGACTTAAATAATTCTACCATCTGTCCGCAGCCGCTCTCTGTAGGAATAATATCAGTAAGGCCGGCCCTAATGGCACATGCAGATACAAAGGTTGCACACCATGCGTCCTGATATTGCACGGCATAGTTTCTTGCGATTGGGTAGTGTCCATTATAGACATCAATGATGGCTCTGTGACTTCCGTCTGCCTCATTATATCCCCGCCATGCAATGGCCTGGCCTAACAAGGGGTTATTCACATAAGGAAAGAGAGTAGCTCCCGGAGCCGATCCACCTTTTAAAACTAAAACTATCTGAAGGGATTCCAGGCGCTTTCCTAAGCCTTCGGAACCGGCAATCTCACCATTCTTTGCCCAATCCAACCAACCGTAGGTTTGCACATGCACTCGGTAATAAATGTCATAGACCTTAGAAATCTCTCCCTCTAATTCTATTTGGATGGCCTCCAATCTCTTTGCCTGTCCGGTAGTTCCGGCCAGGGCTCCGTCACTGACCCAGTCCTGCCAGCCATAGGTTTGGACATGGGCCCTATATTTAACAGATCCACCAAAGGCTCCCTGATCTAAGCTAAGAGATAAGGCTTCCAAGCGCTTGGACTCTCCAATGATTCCAAGATAGTCTCCTGCGTAGGCCGGGCCGATATCTCCATAGGTTTGCTGGTGACCACTATAGTGAATGCTTCCTAGGGAATCCGCTGTCAGATAGGAATAATCCATGATCGCTCCATGAAGGTCTTCCGGAACACTTCCACCGTCCTTTGCCACCAGGCAAACCTTGACAGCTTCCACTCTCTTAGCTAAGCCTGAGGTTCCACACCAGCTGCTATCCTCTTCAGATCCTTTCACCCACTTGGTCCAGCCAAAAGTCTGAACATGGAGGCAATAGTAAATATCAAAATACTGGGCCAACTCTTCTGTAAGATACATTTGAACGGCCTCTATTCTTTTTCCCTGGCCGGTAGTACCCATCTGTTCTCCATAGGACTTCCAGTCTTGGGTTCCGTAAGTTTGCACATGGGCCCGGTATACAATCTCACCGGTAAAGTCCTGGATGGCATTTCCCTTCCAAACGCTAAAAGCCTCCAGGCGTTTCCCCTCTCCGGTTGTACCAAAAGACGCTCCGTCACTCACTGCTGTCAAGTCTCCATAGGTTTGGACATGACCGAGATAGTCAAGATAGGTTCCTTCTCTTAATTTATCCTTCCAGGAAGTTTCTGAAGCCTTTGCAAGGTCTTCCTCGGACTCTGCCTTTGCAGGGTCTGATGTATCCTGGCTTTGTATATCTTGGGAATCCTGGTCCTTACCCGTTTCCTGATTAATTTCTTGTCCTGTTTCCTGATCCGATACAGCATCCGTCACAATTTCACCGGATGGATCCTGGTTTGCATCCGTGTTTTCAACTGTCGAATCTTCTTCTAAATAGCTTGCTTCATACCCCCCCCAATTTTCTTCTGCATATGTCATAGCCGGTGCTGTTCCCACTAGCATGGCGGCTGCCATCACACATGCAAATAGTCTGCTCGTCCATTTGTTTTTCATGATAACTTGTAAATCTCCTTCATCTTTCTTCCTACTATTTTTGCTCAGCTTACAATTATCTCCTCTGTTTGATTTCACCTGCAAGGGAGCCGGCATAGGTGTATTGGTACTCCCTGAATCCGGTCCCATAGGGCTTTCAATTTCTTTTCGTTTAGAAGATCCTCTAAGCTAAGTCGCACCGTCGCTTCATCCAAGGTCAAAATAATTGATCATCTGAACGCGGCATATAGGAACCTCCTTATTTTCTATTTTTTACCCAACGATGCTATTTCATATTTTATCCGAAACAAAGCTACTAGTAAACAGCGACCGTTGAATTTTTTATTCTCTTCTGATAAACTTTTATACGACGTACTAATTACAAAGGTTTACCCCTGAGTAAAAAGGCGCCAGACGTATGAAAAGATTTTATTTAGGGAAATGAACTCCATTTTCCCCTATTCGCCTGGGCCGACTCTGCCCGGGCTTTTTTACTCTTAATATCATTTTTCAAAAAAGGAGAAAACTTATGGATACACGTATCGCCCTGATCGGAATTATCGTAGAAAATCCGGCTTCTGTAGAAGACTTAAACAGGCTTCTTTCTCAACATGCCAACTATATCATAGGAAGAATGGGGATCCCTTACCGGGAGAAGAACATTTCAATTATCAGTATTGCCATCGACGCGCCAAATGACGTCATTAGTTCCTTATCCGGCAAATTGGGAATGCTTCCGGGAATCAGCACCAAAACCACTTATACCAAGGCCTAAGTGTAGAAAAGGATTTGCTTATGGAAAGCTTAAAACAACTGGTAGACAAATTAGAGGAGAACGAGACCCTGTCTAAGGAAGAATTTATAAGTCTCCTCCAAGGCCACCGGGACAAGGAACTTGAAGAATATTTATTCGAAAAATCCCGCAAGGCCAGACATCATTATTACGGAAATGAGATCTATATCCGGGGGCTCATTGAATTTACCAACTATTGTAAAAATGACTGCTATTATTGTGGGATCCAAAAAAGCAATCCCCATATTAACCGCTACCGCCTGACTAAGGAGGAGATTCTCTCCTGCTGTGCCTCCGGTTATGAACTGGGATTTCGCACCTTTGTCCTGCAAGGAGGCGAGGATGGATATTACAATGACGACCGCATGGTTGATATTATTGCTTCTATCAAAGAAGCTTATCCGGACTGCGCCATTACCCTATCCATCGGGGAGCGGTCCAGGGAAAGCTATAGGCGTTTCTTCGATGCCGGAGCCAGCCGCTACCTGCTTCGCCACGAAACCTATAACTTTGATCATTATAGCTACCTGCATCCTGAGGACCTTTCTCCCAAGCATAGGCAGGACTGTCTTTTTCATTTAAAAGAGATTGGCTATCAGGTGGGAACGGGATTTATGGTGGGATCGCCCGGGCAGACCTTCTCCTATCTGGCTGAGGATCTTTTATTCCTTAAAAGATTAAATCCTCAGATGGTAGGCATTGGTCCTTTCATTCCCCATCACGATACCAAATTTGCCAAAGAACCGGCGGGGAGCCTTGAACTCACGCTCTTTTTACTGGGGATCATCCGACTCATGATCCCCAAGGTGCTCTTGCCTGCCACCACAGCCCTGGGAACCATTCATCCTATGGGAAGGGAGCGGGGCATTCAGGCCGGAGCCAATGTAGTAATGCCCAACCTATCACCTGTAGGGGTTCGAAAGGATTATTCCCTCTACGATAACAAGATCTGCACCGGGGATGAGGCAGCGGAATGCCGCATGTGCCTGCAAAAGCGGATGGAATCTATTGGCTATCAAGTCGTAGTCTCCAAGGGAGATTCTTTAAATTAAATAAATAAGACAACAATTTTTTAGGAGGATTTAGGAAAATGTATGATGTAGCATCAAAACACGCAGATGATTTTATCAATCATGAAGAAATTTTAGAAACTCTGGCTTATGCCGATGAAAACAGCAAGAATCTGGACCTGATCGACAAGCTTATCGATAAGGCAGCCTTAAGAAAGGGCCTCTCTCACCGGGAAGCTTCTGTACTTTTGGCCTGTCAAGATCCTGAGCGAAACGAGAGGATTTTTAAACTGGCAGAACAGATTAAAAAGGATTTCTACGGAAATCGTATTGTAATGTTTGCCCCCCTCTATCTTTCCAACTACTGTGTCAACGGTTGTACCTACTGCCCTTATCATTTAAAAAATAAACATATTGCAAGAAAGCAGTTAAGCCAGGAGGAAATTAAAAAAGAAGTCATCGCCCTCCAGGACATGGGCCATAAGAGACTGGCCTTAGAAGCCGGGGAGGATCCTGTAAGAAATACCATGGATTACTATTTAAAATCCATCGAGACCATTTACAGTATCAAGCACAAAAACGGAGCCATCCGCCGGGTAAATATTAATATTGCTGCCACCACCGTGGATAATTACCGTCTCTTAAAAGAGGCCGGCATCGGAACCTATATCCTCTTTCAGGAGACCTATCACAAGGAAAGCTATTTAAATTTGCATCCAACGGGGCCTAAGCACAACTACGATTACCATACAGAGGCCATGGACCGCGCCATGGAAGGAGGCATCGACGATGTAGGAATCGGCGTCCTCTTCGGTTTGGACAAATATCGCTATGAATTTGCGGGACTTTTAATGCATGCGGAGCACTTAGAAGCAGCCTTCGGTGTAGGCCCTCATACCATCAGTGTTCCAAGAGTTCGTGACGCCGACGATATTGATTCTTCCTCCTTTACCAACGGAATCGATGATGATACCTTTGCAAAGATCGTAGCCTGCATCCGTATCGCGGTTCCTTATACCGGAATGATCATTTCTACCAGAGAGAGCCAGAAGACCAGAGAGCGGGTTCTCCACCTGGGTATCTCCCAGATCAGTGGCGGAAGCCGTACCAGCGTTGGCGGATATTACGAACCGGAGGAAGAAGACAATAGTTCCGAACAGTTTGACGTCAGCGACACCCGCAGCCTAGACGAGGTGGTTCACTGGCTGATGGAAATGAATTACATCCCAAGCTTTTGCACCGCTTGCTACAGAGAAGGCCGTACCGGAGACCGTTTCATGTCCCTATGCAAGAGCGGCCAAATCCAAAACTGCTGCCACCCCAATGCCCTCATGACCTTAAAGGAATATTTAATGGACTATGCTTCTCCGGAAACCAAGGCCCTCGGTGATGCCTTGATTGAGAAAGAAATTCTAACAATTCCTAACGAAAAGGTCCGCAGCCTTGTTGAGGAAAACCTAAAATACATTGCCCTGGACAACCGAAGAGATTTTCGTTTTTAAACTTTTCGGCGCCCGGATAAATGCAAAGAAATAACCCTTCCCAAAGAAAGGAGATCTCCCTATGAGCCTAAACCATACCCCTTCGGCAGACCGCATCCATATCGGAATTTTCGGCAGACGAAATGCCGGAAAATCCAGCATTATCAATGCCATCACCAAGCAAAACCTGTCCATTGTCTCGGATATAAAGGGAACCACCACCGACCCGGTCTTAAAGTCCATGGAACTACTTCCCCTAGGCCCCGTGGTGATCATAGACACCCCGGGCCTTGACGATAGCGGGAAGCTAGGTGAGCTGCGTATCAAAAAAGCCTACCAAATGCTAAACAAAACAGACCTGGCAATTCTTGTAATTGACGGAACCATAGGAATTACAAAAGAGGACGAAGCCATCCTTAAGCGGATTCAAGACAAGCACATCCCCTGCGCCATCGTAAAAAACAAATGCGACCTACAAACTTCCAAGGAAGAAGCCCTTTCTGGCCCTGACCAGGGAAAGGAAGACTCCCTTCCTGATAAGGTTCCATCCATAGAAGTAAGTGCCGCTACAGGGAAAAATATTGAGAAATTAAAAGAACTTATAGCCTCTTTAGTACCTAGCGACGATGGAAAATTAGGAATTGTAAGCGATCTCATTTCTCCCGGAGACTTCATAGTGCTGGTCGTTCCCATAGACTCCGCTGCCCCCAAAGGACGGCTGATTCTCCCCCAGCAGCAGACCATACGGGATATCCTAGATAGCGGGGCCATGGCTATCGTTACCAGGGAATCAGAGCTAAAAGAAACCCTGGCTTGCCTAGGAAAGAAACCGGCCCTAGTAATCACCGACAGCCAGGCTTTCGAGGAGGTCGCAAAAATCGTTCCGGAAGAGATTTTACTCACTTCCTTTTCCATCTTATTTGCCAGACATAAGGGAAGTCTCTCCACCGCCTATGCAGGAGCCAAAGCCTTAGATAGCTTAAAAGACGGGGACTGCGTCCTCATCAGCGAAGGTTGTACCCATCACAGACAATGCGATGACATCGGAACCGTAAAACTCCCCCGTTGGATCAAAAAACATACCGGAAAAAATCTACAATTCGAATTCTCCAGCGGAACCGGATTTCCTGAGGACCTGTCAAAATATAGGCTGATTATCCACTGCGGAGGATGTATGCTCAATGAAAGGGAGATGCGATATCGCATGCAGTGTGCAAGGGATGCCGGGGTGGCGATTACGAACTATGGGATTGCGATCGCTTATATGAAAGGGATTCTTGAAAGAAGCCTGCAGGTTTTTAAAGAGTAGTTGATTCGCGAAGGCTATCGCAAAGTTGCAGGTTGCGCTCACACGAGACAAGTCAAAGCTTTCATATGCAGATCATAGCACGTACTGCCGACATGGGATATATCCAAAAACGTGCTGCGTTTCCTACTCGCTGCAGCCGGCTGATCCGCGAAGGCTACCGCAAACTCGCGCTACGCGCTCACTCGGGGCTAGCACCCCTCGGCCCTTCGGGCACAATGCTCTCGCCTTCGCTGCCGGACTGCAGCTCCTGACGGAAGCCTCGCAATCGTTTTTGGATATATCCCATGCCGGCAGTACTGTCTATTGATAAAGCATAGAAAAGCTTTCACTTACTGTGTGGGAAATGCGCATAGGAGAACTTTGTGGCAGTCTTCGCGTATCAGACGGCTACAGCGATTAGGAAACAGAGAATTTCTTTTGGAACATTTCCCATCCCGACAGGACTAAACATAAGATGCAGTATAACGAAAAGCTCCGATAGCATGTTGTAAGAGTGAGCACCTGATGTAAGTTAGAATCTGCCTTCGTAGACAAGCTAGGTTTCCTATTTGCTACAGCTGGCTGATTCGCGAGGGCTTCCGCAAGCTCGCTTTTTGCGCTCACGAGGGGGATGTCAAAGTTCCTATATGGAGATCATATCTCGTACTGTCAGCATGCGATATATCCAAACATGCTACGTTTCCTACCCGCTGCATCCGGCTGATCCGCGAAGGCTGCCGCAAGGTCCATCTATGCGCATTTCCCACACAGTAAGTGAAAGCTTTTTCTGTGCATTATCAATAGACAGTGCCGCCGGCATGGGATATATCCAAAAACATGTTGCGTTTCCTACCCGCTACAGCCGGCTGATTCGCGAAGACTGCCACAAAGTTCTCCTATGCGCATTTCCCACACAGTAAGTGAAAGCTTTTCTATGCTTTATCAATAGACAGTACTGCCGGCATGGGATATATCCAAAAACGATTGCGAGGCTTCCGTCAGGAGCTGCAGTCCGGCAGCGAAGGCGAGAGCATTGTGCCCGAAGGGCCGAGGGGTGCTAGCCCCGAGTGAGCGCGTAGCGCGAGTTTGCGGTAGCCTTCGCGGATCAGCCGGCTGCAGCGAGTAGGAAACGCAGCACGTTTTTGGATATATCCCATGTCGGCAGTACGTGCTATGATCTGCATACGGGAGCTTTGACTTGTCTCGTGTGAGCGCATTACGTGACTTTGCGGTAGCCTTCGCGGATCAGCCGGCTGCAGCGACTAGGAAACGTAGCACGTTTTTAGATATATCCCATGCCGGCAGTACGTGCTTTGATCTGCATACGGGAGCTTTGACTTGTCTCGTGTGAGCGCATTACGTGACTTTGCGGTAGCCTTCGCGGATCAGCCGGCTGCAGCGACTAGGAAACGTAGCACGTTTTTGGATATATCCCATGCCGGCAGTACGTACTATGATCTGCATCACTAAAGCTTTGACTTGTCTCGTGTGAGCGCATAAAAAAAGAGGACTTCCGCTTGTCGCGACTGTCCTCTTTTTGGTACTTACGTTTACTTTGTCTCCATATGGTCTGTATGCAAGAGCATATGCGCCTTATGAGAATTTGGCTCCTCAAAGTATTCTTCATAGAGTTTTTTTACATCCGGATTCTCATGGGAATACCGAATATTAGCATTCTTGTCTAGATAATAAAGATTTTTTCCTCGCTCGAAGGCCAACTCTTCGCCGTCATGGATGGGCTGGCCGCCTCCTCCTACGCAGCCTCCGGGGCAGGCCATGACTTCTACGAAGTCATACTGGGCTTCTCCCCGCTCGATTTTATCTAGAAGGGCTCTTGCATTTCCAAGGCCGCTGACTGCTGCCGTTCGAACGGTCACGTCGCCCACCTGGAAGACTGCTTCCTGCACACCATGATCTTTATTGAGTCCCTCGCTTCGGACTGCTTGGAAGGCATCTGCCGGCGGATTCTCTTTTTTCAGCAAATAGTAGGCGGTACGAAGGGCTGCCTCCATAACTCCACCTGTGGCTCCGAAGATCACGCCTGCTCCGGTTCCCTCCTGCATTGGTCGGTCGCTTTCCCTATCGACTAAGGTGGATGGCTCGATATGGGCGGCACGAATCATACGCAGCAATTCTCTGGTAGTCACTACCGCATCTACATCGTGGCCTGCATATTCTCCATAGTAGAGATCCATTTCCCGCTCGCTCTTTTTAGCCACACAGGGCATTACCGATACGGTATAAATCTTCTCCGGATCTACCCCCAGCTTCTCTGCAAAATAAGTCTTCATTACCGCCCCAAACATCTGCTGGGGTGATTTTGCTGAAGATAAATATTTTACCAGGTGCGGATACTGGGATTTAATGAAACGGATCCATCCCGGACAGCAGGATGTAAACATAGGTCGATCCTTTAGCTCACCGGATGTAAATCTTTTAAGGAACTCTGTTCCCTCTTCCATAATGGTAAGGTCCGCGGAGAAGGAGGTGTCAAATACATAGTCGGCTCCCAGTCTCTTCCATACATCTACGATTTTTCCTACGGTAGCCTCTTCTCTTGAAAATCCCAGCTCTTCTCCCCAGGCAGTACGTACCGCCGGTGCGATCTGAACCACCACGATCTTGTCCGGATCGGAAATGGCATTCCATACCTTTTCTGTCTCATCCCGCTCTGTCAGGGCCCCTACCGGACAATGGGTGATACACTGACCGCAAAGAGAGCAGGCAGCTTCCTCGATTTTCTTATTTCCTGCCACATTGATGGTCGTTCTGGAACCGGTTCCTTCCACATCCCAGATACTTAGGCTTTGCACCTTGTCACAGACCTGGATACAGCGCATGCATTTGATGCACTTAGAAGAATCCCGAATCAGCGGAAAGTCTTTGTTCCAGGGCTGTTTCTCGATTTCCATCTTAAATGGGATCTGGATAATATTCAGGTCATTTGCCACCTTCTGCAAGCTACAATTTCCACTTCGGATACAGGTGACACACTCACAATTATGCTGGGATAAAATGAGTTCTACGGTATTGCGACGGTTTCTTCGAACCTTTGGACTATTGGTATAAATGACCATGCCCTCATCCACCACATTGTTGCAGGATGTAATGAGTTTATCTTTCCCTTCAATTTCCACTACACAGACACGACAGGCTGCGATCTCATTGATCCCTTTTAAGTAGCACAGCTTCGGAATCGGAATTCCATTCTGTCTGGCAGCTTCCATAATGGTGGTATTTTCCTTTGCGGAAATCTGCTTTCCATCGATTGTAAGATTTACCATAATGTCTCTCTGCCTCCTTTAAATATTCCATATCCGAAATGGTCACACCTAAGACATCTTCCTGCCTCCTGTCTGGCTTCCTTTTCTGTCATACAATTTTCAACTGCCTCAAAATCACAGACTCTCTCACAGGCTTCCCGCTCGGTAAGGTCGATACGGCCGCATGGAATCTTATCATCCAGCTTGGCCTCAGGGATTTCCACATCACAGGAAATATCGTGATGATAGCCCAAATATTCATCAATATTGGCTGCCACAACCTTGGCTGCCGCAATGGCCTTAATAACTGTAGCCGGTCCGCTGGAACAGTCTCCTCCGGCATAGACATCCGGCATATCCTCCACGGCTCCGGTTTTGGTGGTAATGATCTTTCCTCTGGATACGGAAATACCTGCCTCCTCAAAGTGGGCGGTCTCGATATTCTGTCCGATGGCTACAACTAAGACATCACAGGGGATGTAAAGATCATCCTCCCCGGTAGGACGCACGCTGGCCCTGCCATTTTTTATGGTACTTACCATCTGGGGTGTCACATAAAGACCTCTTACATGATTATTTTCATCTACATCGATGGCTGCGGGAGCCTTCAAGGTCTGAAGCTCAATTCCCTCAGCGACGGCTCCGTTGATCTCTCCCGGTAAAGCTGTCATGTCTGCCATTCTTCTTCTGTAAACAATACTTACCTTCTTAGCTCCCAGACGTTTGGCTGTACGTACCGCATCCATGGATACGTTACCGCCGCCAACTACTGCGACTTCTTTTCCGGTAAGATCTGTAATTATATTTTTTCCGATATTTCTAAGGAACTGGACCGCAGACATAACGCCCTCGGAATTTTCTCCCTCCAGGCCCAGCTTCTTATCGGTACTGGCACCGATGGTAATCAGCACTGCATCATATTCTTTACGAAGCTCCTGGATGGTAATATCCTTACCGATCTTGTTGCCATATTTTACCTCTACACCGGTTTTTAAAATAGCATTTACATCCTCCTCCAGGCGCTCTTTTGGAAGACGATAGTTAGGAATACCATAGCGGAGCATACCACCAAGCTTTGGAAGCATCTCATATACGGTAGTCTGATGTCCCATCAACTGGAGGAAATAAGCGGCGCTCAAGCCTCCCGGGCCTCCTCCGAGGACAGCCACCTTCTTACCTGTAGAAGGCGCACATTTGGGCGGGTCCACCTCTCCCGCGAAATCAGCGGCCACTCTCTTAAGTCCTCTGATATTTACAGCATCGTCCACCATATTTCTCCGGCAGCGAAGCTCGCAGGGGTGCTCGCAGATAAATCCGCAAGTGGTCGGGAAGGGATTGTCCTTACGGATCAGACGGATGGCGTCTTGATATCTGCCCTCGGCAACTAAGGCAATATAACCCGGTATATCCACATGGGCCGGACACAGGGCCACACAGGGCACCGGCTGGCTGTAGGTACAGGTACATCTACCGTGATTGATGTGCTCAATATAATCATCCCGGTAGCCTACCAGTCCTTTATATACCATATGGGCCGCCTCATAACCAATGGCACAATCTGCCGATTCCATAATAGAAAGGGCGGTCTCCTCCATGATATCAAGGGTCTCCATCGTCGCATTGCCATCCAATACATCTTTAATAAAATGATTGAGTTGTCCAAGACCGATCCTACAGGGAACACATTTTCCACAGGTCTGGGCATGGCACAGCTCCAGAAATGCTCTGGACATATCCACGGGACATAAGCCCGGAGGACTTGATTCGATTCGTCTCTCCAAATCCTTGTACAATTCTTCCATCACAATGTGGGTACGATTCAGAGTCCTAAGTTCCAATCTGCTCATATAGCATTGTCTCCTCTCTGCTATCCATTCAAATAGTTGCTATCAAATTCTTGCAATTAAAAACTTGCAAATTTCCACAATTGAATTCATTCTAGCAGAAAAGCAGGCAAAAACGAATAGAACTTGCATAAGTAGTTTATTTAACATAGCTGTCTATTTTTACCAAATACAAAAGTATGAATTATAAAGCTTCATGAATTCCTGCATAGATCAATCGGACAAAACCACTAGGAAAAGTCAGAGAAATTTGTTAAACTGTATAGCAAGAAGAAAAATCGAAGGAGACCTTTACAATGAAAGATGAAACAAAATGCCTGCATGCAGGTTACACACCAAAAAACGGAGAACCTAGGGTTCTTCCCATCGTACAAAGTACCACCTATGTCTATGATTCCGCAGCAGAGGTTGCTGCCATTTTCGATGACCCAACAAAAGGACTTTGCTATTCCCGCTTTGGCAACCCAACGGTCATGGCTGTAGAAGAAAAAATCGCCGCCCTGGAAGGGGGCGTCGGTGCCATGTGCACCACATCCGGCCAGGCTGCTACCTTGCTTTCTATTTTGAATATCTGCGAGGCCGGAGACAGCATCATCAGCGTACCCCAGGTTTATGGCGGTACCATCAACCTCTTCTCATTTACCTTAAAGAAGTTAGGAATCGAGTGCATTTACGTAGATGCCGCATCCAGCGACGAGGAAATCAAGGCTGCATTTAAACCAAATACCAAGCTTGTTTTTGGAGAAACCCTTGCAAATCCGGCCCTGGTTGTATTTGACATCGAGCGCTTTGCAAATATTGCCCATGAGATGAATGTTCCTTTGATCGTGGACAATACCTTTGCCACACCGATTTTATGTAAGCCTTTTGAATTCGGTGCTGACATTGTAGTTCATTCTACAAGTAAATATATGGACGGACATGCCGTTCAGATCGGCGGCGTTATTGTTGATAGCGGTAAATTTGACTGGACCAACGGAAAGTTCCCGGGTCTTACAGAACCGGATGAATCCTACCATGGAATTTCTTATACAGAGACCTATGGCAAGATGGCCTATATTGTAAAAGCCAGGATGCAGCTTATGCGTGACTTTGGCGTATATCCGGCCGCCCACTCTGCCTTCCTGCTGAATATGGGACTCGAGACCCTTCCGGTTCGTATGAAACAATATTGCGAGAATGCCCTGACCGTTGCCAAATATTTAGAAGCCTCCCCGGCCGTAGAAAAAGTAAATTATCCGGGCCTGGAATCCGATCCATCTTATGCCTTGGCACAAAAGTATTTAAAAGGATGCAGCGGCGTCATCTCCTTTGTAATTAAGGGTGGCCGTGCGGCAGCTGCGAAATTTATGGATTCCTTACATTTGGCATCCAATGAAGTACATGTGGCGGACATTCGCACCTGTGTCCTCCATCCTGCCTCAGAAACCCACCGTCAGTTAACAGACGAGCAACTGGTTGCTGCCGGTATTGATGGCGGTATGGTTCGACTTTCTGTCGGCTTGGAGAATGTGGAAGATATCCTAGAAGATTTAAACGGAGCATTTGAAGCGGTTATGAAAGAATTTTAGAAAACAAAACCAAGCTTCCGAGAAGATAAAAAGCCCGGACAGGATTCATAAAATGAACTCTGCCCGGGTATTTTTATAACAAAGAACTTAATAGTCCAATAAACTATTGCAAAATATAGGCCGTTGCATATCCCGATGTAAACAAATATTCCTCATTTGAAAGCCCCGTCTGTTCTTTCAAAGCATCCAACATATATGTATAATCACTGTCAATATATACAAGCAAGGCTTGGTTCTGATAAACATTTCCTTTTTCCTCTTCCCAATTTGCGACATTTATAAACATAATATCATTCAGATCGTAAAGTTCTATCAGGTTGGGTTGCATTTTCCAGCTAACACCATCATCATACAAATATAGGCAGGGAAGATTTTCATTTTCCTGAACCTTTGCCACATTACTTTTTTCCCCAAGATACAAAAGCTCTATATCCTGCCTATAGCCGGCAAAAAGCATGACTAGGGCCAAGGCCAAGATACATCCTCTTGCTGTTTTCGAAATGCGCTTGGCCAAGGTATACAAGCCACAAAATATTCCGACATATAGCAGACCCATATTAGAAATACAATATCTCAACACCTGAAATGGAGCGATCTTTGCAATAACCATTACATATAGGCATACCGGAAGAATCAAGAGGGCATAGGGATAAGCCCAAACTTTTATCTTCTCTTTGACACTCAGGACAATCAACAAGCAAAGCAGGACCGCCAGTAAAAGGCTAAAAAGACCGCCATAAATATTTAAATTAATAAGGTCTAAATATTTCCATAGATTTTCTAAAAATCCTCCGGTGGTCACATTTTCAAAAGCTTCCTTGCCTCTTCCACCTTCAAAAATATGAAACCACATGCCCGGGAAAATAGCTAAGGCAAGGATCCCTGAGGCAGCCGCCGTCAAAATACTAAAAATTAATTTCTTCCAATTTCTTCCCAATCCGACGTACACTGCATAAACAAGACAGGAAAAAAAAGCAAAGATCATAAAATAATACTGGGTTAATATTCCCCCCAGAAAAACAGCGCCCAAGGAAATACAATACGAGGGTTTGACTCTTTCATTTGCCGGATATTTTAAAAATAGGATGATCAGAAAATTCATCCATACCGCCAGCAAGGTATACATTCTGAGAAAAACAATCGCGTAGCCAAGAAAACCGGTACTTAATATATAGGTCAAGGCTAAGAAGATGGAAATTTTCTTATCTAACTGTAGCCTCCTCATAATCCATACCAATTGCCAAAATACAATGATGGCCAAAATCGCATTGACGAGAACACCTATTGTCTTTATGGATAGTCCCGGAAACAAAGAGCAGGCTGTATGAATCAAAACATAATATAGGGGAGGGTGCACATCCGCGGCTTGATTCTTCCATACATTTGCATAATCAAATCGGTGGTCCGCATCAACCATGAGATTCTCATTCCACAGCTGAGCCCCCGTATAAGACACACCATCATTTACCTTCAGATCAATGGTATTGGTCGTATCATACGGATGGTTTGACAGGATAAAAGTAAACATCTCATCCTCATGGTATCCCGACTTCATCCTTCCGATTGCAAGGAAGACTATTAACAAGCATAAGCTAATAAATATGTAGCTCCCCCATTTTTTAGTAACTTCTCCTATAAATTTCTTTGCGCCTTCCATTTAGCCTTACTTTAACTCTCTTTCATCCCTTATCTTAACTTATTTCTTAATATTTACAGCTTGACGATCGTTGGCTCATGCTCCATGGCCGGAATAATCTTATCAAGCAAATCATCTGTCCGAAGTCTCAGGCTTGATGTATTAATGCAGGGATGGCAGCCGATATAGTCTCCCTTAAGCACATCCTCATCGATCAGAAGACGGACCATCTTATCCTTGTCATTCATAAGCCCAAGCACACTTACAGAGCCCGGGGTAATATCCAGAAATTGCTCCATATACTCTGCTTTAGCAAAAGAAAGTCTGGAAGATCCGATCTGGGCTGACAAATCCTTGGTCTTAAAAACCTTATCTCCCGGAAGCATCAATAAATAAAACTGGGTCTCCTGGCGGTTACATAACAAAAGATTCTTACAGATCGTCGCCCCTAATACCCTATCGATTTCCTCACAAACCTCCATGGTCATTGCGGCCTCGTGGTCGATCCTCTGATAATCCAGGCCAAGCGAATCCAGAAAATCATATACCCGGATCTCCTTGTCCAATCTGCCCTGTGTATCTGCCGGTCTGCCATTCACTAATTCCATGTGATTTACCTCCCTTTGGGACTTTTCTCTTGATTTTATCATCCATCCAAAGAGATGGCAAGTTGATACTGTTTGAAGTGGGCGTATTGCAAGGGTGGATGGGCTGACCTTGGTGGACGTCCTGCAGGTGGGGGATCTGTCGCAAAACGTGCTGCGTTTCCTGCAAGATGTAGCCGGCTGATTCGCGAAGACTGCCGCAAACTCGCGCTTCGCGCTCACTCAGGGCTAAAGCCCTTCGGCCCTTCGGGCACAATGCTCTCGTCTTCGCTGCCGGCTACATCTTGCGACGGAAGCCTCGCAATCGTTTTGCGACAGATCCCCCACCTGCAGGACTATTCCCCAAAGCCGCATACATTCCACCCCTACACTACTATTCCCAAAGGTATATATCGCATAGCAAAAGAACATGCGCGGCCCAGAACAGCACTTTATTTTGGTGCGCAAAAAAGAGCCGCTATACTATCTTCTCACAAATCTTATGCTTATAGACTAGCTGACTTACTTCCTGCCATACATGCGATGCATAGGAAACGCAGTATATCTTTCCATAGATCTTAGCCTTATAGACCAAGTTGTTTCCTGCCATGTGTGATGCTATATGGCAAAAAACGATTGCGAGGCTTCCGTCGCGCACTGTGAGCCGGCAGCGAAGATAAATGCATTGTGCCCGAAGGGCCGAGGGGCTTTAGCTCCTCGTGAGCGCAAAGCGCGAGTTTGCATTTATCTTCGCGAATCAGCCGGCTTACAGGGCGCAGGAAACGAGCATGTTTTTTGCCATATAGCATCACACATGGCAGGCCATCAAACTAGCGCTACAAAGGCCAAGATCTATAAAAGAAATGCAAGTTGACAAACCACAAAAAGCTTGTTATAAAAGTAGTATCAAAAGCATTTATTTTTCTTATTTTTCTTTGCAGATTTTCTC
>CAVHCX010000007.1:0-102474 GCA_963634745.1 Clostridium sp. CAG:343 | reverse complement strand
ATTTCTTAAAAGTAGTAAAACCCACGGAGGCCATTATATCTGCCGGTAGGGATAATTCTTATGGCCATCCCCACAAGGAAACCCTGGAACGTTTGAAGGAGGCGGGCTGTATCATAAGAAGAACCATGGACCGGGGTGGCATCGAGTATTTATTCTAAAAATCAGTGAAAAATCAAGACCTACGAATTTGCATGGAAAAAAATAATGTGTTAAACTCAAAAGCACATGAAAGAGAGGGATTTGATATGACATATGAAGAAGTATTAGAGAATGCAAGAACCTGTGTAGGAGATGTTTGCAAGGCCTGTCCGGTATGTAACGGAAGAGCCTGTGGTGCAAAGATGCCGGGCCCCGGAGCCAAGGGAACAGGAACCGTAGCTATTAAAAATTATGAAGAGTGGCAGAAAATTGCTCTGAACATGGATACCATCTGTGAAAATAAGGCCATTGATACCAGCCTGGAGCTTTTTGGAGAGAGTTTTAAGTATCCCTTCTTTGCGGCCCCGATCGGAGCTATGAAGCTACACTATGGGGATAAATATGATGATTTGGAATACAATGATATTTTGGTATCTGCCTGTGCAGATGCTGGGATCGCAGCTTTTACAGGGGATGGAACCAACCCTGCGGTTATGGTAGGAGCTACTAAGGCTATCGCTGCCAAAGAGGGAAAAGGAATTCCTACAGTAAAGCCTTGGGATGTAAATACCCTAGAAGAAAAATTTGCCCTGGTCAAGGAGGCAGGATCCTTTGCAGTTGCCATGGACATTGACGCAGCGGGCCTGCCCTTCCTTAAAAATCTTACCCCTCCGGCAGGAAGCAAGACAGTGGAAGAATTAAAGGGAATCATTGAAGCTGCCAAGGTCCCATTTATTATTAAGGGCATTATGACAGTAAAGGGTGCCCTAAAGGCAAAAGAAGCAGGAGCTAAGGCCATCGTTGTATCTAACCACGGAGGTCGCGTGCTGGACCAGTGTGCGCCTACCGCCGCTGTTTTAGAGGAGATTGTAGATGCTGTGGGGGATGACATGAAGATTTTCGTGGACGGTGGAATCCGAAGCGGCCAGGATATCTTTAAGGCCCTTGCCCTGGGAGCAGATGCTGTTTTAATTGGACGTCCTTTCGTAGTTTCTGTTTACGGTGGCGCAGCAGAAGGTGTAGAGGCTTATGTGAAAAAACTGGGAGCAGAATTAGAGGATACCATGGCTATGTGCGGAGCCTACTCTTTGGATGAGATTACAAGAGATATGGTTCGCTGGCTGGTATAGGATTGCGGCAACCATTTGAGAGACGATTTATAAAGGCGATTCATGAAGAACATTAACGAAGATATTAAAAATGAGAGTCTGAAACAGGCCTATTTGCTATATGGAGAAGAAGACTATCTGAAAAAATTTTATAAGGATAAGTTAAAAGCAGCCTTCCTTCCCCAGGAAGATAGCATGAACTATGCCTACTTCGAGGGAAAAAATATCGATCCTACGGAGATTATAGGCTTGGCGGAGACCATGCCCTTTTTTTCAGACCTTCGATTGATCGTGGTGGAAAACTCCGGATTTTTTAAAAATGCCTGCCAGGACTTGGCAGACTATATGAAGGAACCGGCAGAAACGGTGCGATTTATCTTTGTAGAGCAACAAATTGATAAAAGAGGAAAGCTTTACAAGGCGGTGGCCAAGCTTGGCCGGGCCGTGGAGCTTAAAAGTCAGGATGAAAGAGCCCTTCTTGCCTGGATCGGTAGTAAAGTTAAACAGGAAGGCAAAAAGATCAAGGAATCTACAGCCAGATACCTTCTCAGTAAAGTGGGAACGGATATGACTACCCTAGACCGGGAACTGGAAAAATTATTTTCCTACGCTATGGAGGAGCCGGAGATTAGCATCGGACAGATCGATGAGATCTGTACCGCCCAGGTTTCTGACAGTGTCTTTGCTATGGTGGAGGCAGTTGCCCTAAAGCAGCAAAAGAAGGCCTTGGATTATTATTATGACCTTCTTGCTCTAAGGGAAAGTCCTATGAAAATCTTATATCTTTTAGTAAGACAGTTTCGGATGCTCCTAGATACCAAGTCCCTTGTGAAAGGAGGGGCTTCCAAGAATATCATAGCAGGGGAACTTTCGGTAGCCCCCTTTGTGGCAGATAAATATATGCGTCAGTGCCGGTCTTTTACAGAGAAGACCCTGAAAGATATTTTAGAAGAGGGGGCAAAACTGGAAGAAATGGTAAAGACAGGACGCTTAAATGACCGCATGAGTGTGGAACTATTTATTGTCAAATACAGCAAGTGATGTTAGAATATGGTAACCATTCGGAATGAAAAGATTTTGGATGGTTGCCAAAATTGTGGTAAAAAAATAGATAGAGGTAATATTTGTGGCACATATAGATCAAAGTAAAATTCGTAATTTTTGTATTATTGCACATATCGACCATGGAAAGTCTACCCTGGCAGACCGGATCATTGAGAAGACCGGACTTCTGACCAGCAGGGAGATGCAGGCCCAGGTCTTAGACAATATGGACCTGGAGCGGGAGAGAGGAATTACCATTAAGGCCCAGGCGGTACGTATTGTATACAAGGCCCAGGATGGGGAGGAGTATATCTTCAATCTGATTGACACTCCCGGCCATGTGGATTTTAACTATGAGGTTTCCAGAAGCCTGGCAGCCTGTGATGGGGCAATCTTAGTGGTTGATGCAGCCCAGGGAGTGGAAGCCCAAACCCTGGCCAATGTATATCTTGCCTTAGATCATGACCTGGATGTCATGCCGGTCATTAATAAGATCGACCTTCCAAGCGCAGACCCGGAAAGAGTCATTGAAGAGATCGAGGATGTCATCGGAATCGAGGCAGAGGATGCCCCCAGGATTTCAGCCAAGACCGGACTCAATGTGGAGGAAGTTTTAGAGCAGATCGTAGAGAAGATCCCGGCTCCGGGGGGAGATCCCAAGGCTCCTCTTCAGGCTCTGATTTTTGATTCTATTTATGATTCTTATAAGGGCGTTATTATGTTCTGCCGGATTAAGGAAGGGGTTGTAAAGAAGGGAACCTCTATCCTTATGATGGCTACCGGCGCCAAGGCAGAGGTAGTGGAAGTAGGATATTTCGGTGCGGGACAATTTATCCCCTGTGAGGAACTTGCAGCAGGTATGGTAGGCTATATTACTGCCAGCCTAAAAAATGTAAAAGATACCAGAGTGGGAGATACCGTCACTGATGCAAACCGTCCCTGCTCGGAACCCCTTCCGGGATATAAAAAGGTTAATCCTATGGTTTACTGCGGACTTTATCCTGCAGACGGAGCCAAGTATCCGGACCTTAGAGATGCTTTAGAGAAGCTTCAGTTAAATGATGCCTCTCTTCAGTTTGAACCGGAGACCTCTATCGCCTTAGGATTTGGATTTCGCTGTGGCTTTTTAGGCCTGCTTCACTTAGAAATCATCCAGGAGCGACTGGAGCGAGAGTATAACTTAGACCTGGTAACCACAGCCCCCGGCGTTGTTTATAAGGTATATAAAACCAATGGGGAAGTGATCGAGCTTACCAATCCATCCAACCTGCCGGACCCATCAGAGATCGAGTATATGGAAGAGCCTATGGTGAAGGCTGAGATTATGGTAACTTCTGAGTTTATAGGAGCCATCATGGACCTGTGTCAGGAGAGACGAGGCGTTTACGAGGGCATGGAATATATAGAGGAGACCCGGGCGGTACTTCGCTATCATTTGCCTTTGAATGAGATTATCTATGACTTCTTTGATGCATTAAAATCCAGGTCCAGAGGCTATGCTTCCTTTGATTATGAGATGGACGGCTATGTGAAGTCCGACCTTGTGAAATTGGATATCCTGATTAACAAGGAGGAAGTGGATGCCTTATCCTTTATTGTCCATGGAGATACGGCCTACGAGAGAGGCAGAAAGATGTGTGAGAAGCTCAAGGAAGAAATTCCAAGACAGCTCTTTGAGATTCCCATCCAGGCTGCCATCGGAAGTAAGATTATAGCCAGAGAAACAGTAAAGGCCATGCGTAAGGACGTCCTTGCCAAATGCTACGGCGGTGATATTAGCCGTAAACGAAAGCTCCTTGAGAAGCAGAAGGAAGGAAAGAAGCGAATGCGCCAGGTGGGTAATGTAGAAATCCCGCAGAAGGCCTTTATGAGTGTATTAAAGTTAGACGACAAATAAAATGTATATGGAAGATAAAAAAGAATTAGAATTATATATTCATATTCCCTTTTGCCTTCGAAAATGTAAATATTGTGACTTCCTGTCCGCTGTTTCTACCAAGGACCAGCGGCAGGACTATGTAGAGAGCCTTTGCCGAAAAATCAGAAGCTATAAAGATTTGGCAAAGGTTTCTCTTGTTAGCAGCATTTTCCTAGGGGGAGGGACACCCTCGATTCTTACAGGACAGCAGGTCAGAGCTATCTTTGAGGCTATTAGAGATACCTTCTGTCTCAGAGAAGATGCGGAAATCAGCATGGAGATGAATCCCGGCACTGTCACAAGGGACAAACTCACAGCCTATAAGGCTTGTGGAATCAATCGGCTGAGCATAGGATTGCAATCTACAGACTCCAAAGAATTGAGGGCGCTTGGCAGGATCCATAGCTACGACGAATTTTTAGAGTCCTACCAGATGGCCAGAGAGGCGGGCTTTGACAATATCAATGTAGACCTTATGTCAGCCATCCCCTTTCAAACCAGGGAAAGTTATCAAAGGACCCTGAAAAAAGTGGCAAATCTAACGCCAGCCCCGGAACACATTTCGGCTTACAGTCTCATTATAGAGGAAGGGACTCCTTTTTATGAAATTTATGGAGACAGGGAAGGAAAGAAGCTTTCGGCGGAAGACCTAGAGATGTTTGGACCGCTTCCGGGAGAGGAAGAGGAGCGGCAGATGTATAGGGATACCATAGAGATCCTGGAAAGCTTTGGCTATCACCGCTATGAAATTTCCAATTATGCTAAGGAAGGTTATGAGTGCCGTCATAATCTGGGTTATTGGAATCGAAAGGACTACCTAGGAATTGGCTCGGGAGCAGCCTCCCTCATTGAAAATCGTAGGTTTAGGTCCCCTGATTTGCCTGGGGGTGAAAAAGAAGCAGAGAAAGATGTAGAAGTTCTTACTAGAGAAAATCAGATGGAAGAAACTATGTTTTTGGGCCTTCGCACCATGAAGGGGGTGGGGGCTGAAAAATTCTATGAAAGCTTTGGCCTAACTTTAAGAGAAGTTTATGGAGAAGTGATAGAAAAACTTGTAGGTCAGGGATTATTAGAATGGACGGAAGATGCGCCCTCAGATTCTTACCTTCGATTGACAGAAAGAGGAATCGATGTAAGTAATTATGTTATGAGTGAATTTTTGTTTTAAAAGACAAAAATTCACTCATATATAGTTTTAAGACAAGATTAAAAAAATTAAAGAAGATTGGCCATGATCATGGCATAGATTTCTTCGTTTTTCTGGGTCCAGTTGTTTGCGATGGTCTCGGCCTCCGCCTCGGTAGGAGCAGTGACGGTCAGATCGATCAGAGGGGAATTGTGCTCAATGACCTGACAGCGAATAGAATATTCGTCATTTGCATTGCGATAGAAGTCAGCCTTTACGGAGACTTCATTTTTTAGGTCATATTTTTTCTCTTTTAAATATTCTTCAATGTCCTCCTGGATCTCTAGGGACAGGTCGCTTTTGAAATATTTGATAGTCTGTTCACCTTCTTCAGTCAGGTGGTAGAAGGTCCGGCTGTGGGTAGATTCCTCCCGGATAAAACCAGAGTCAATCATCTCTGCCAGTACCTGCTGCAGCTTAAAGTAGTTGGTATATCCCTCGTTCAAGATAAATTCCGAAATCTGAGAATTGCTCAAGGGAAAATCAACCCGGTCTAACATATATAAAATGATCAGTTTATAAACAATCAGTGAAGTTGCCATTATAAAATCTCCTTTCCCTGCCAGAGATCTTCTCTTTTTAGGTAGGCGCCCAATTGATTTAAGAAATGTCGTTTCTTTAGGGTCCAGGTGGGAGCAATCAAAAGGGGAGCCGGTCCATCTCCGGTAAGTCTGTGGATTACGATATTAGGGTTTAGGCCGCAAATGCATTTCCCTAATAAGGATAAATACTCTTCCATCGTGTAGATATGGAAGGGCTTTCTTTTATAAACTTCTGCCAAATCGGTGAATTTTAGTACATGCAGAAGTTGAAATTTAATGCCGGCAATGGGCAAGTGATTTAGGTAAGCCACGGTTTCAAGCATCATTTCTTCCGTCTCCCCGGGAAGGCCCAGAATGGTATGGACGATGACGGGAATCCCCAGGCGGTCCAGCTTTCTTACTGCGTCTTCAAAGACAGGTAGTTCATAGCCTCTGCGGATGAAGCGGGCTGTGGAAGGATGGATGCTTTGCAGGCCTAATTCAATCCATACCGGTTTGATCTGTGCCAGTTCTTCCAGTAAAGAAAGCACCGGTTGGCCCAAACAATCCGGCCTGGTGGCAATGGATAAGATCTTGATATCCGGATGGAGGATGGCCTCCATAAAAATCTTTCGCAGATATTCTACAGAAGCATAGGTATTGGTATAGGCCTGAAAATAGGCAATATAGGAAGTGCCCCTATACTTGGCGGCGCTTTGTTTTTTGCCGGCCTCGATCTGGTCGCTTATGGAAGCAGATGCATCCTCAGCAAAGTCACCGGATCCACCCTGGCTGCAAAAAATACAGCCTCGGTCTGATAGGCTTCCGTCTCGGTTGGGACAGGTGAAGCCTCCATTTAGGGAAATTTTATAGATCTTTTCCCCGTAGTTTTCTTTTAAATAATAGTCAAGAGAGTAGTATCTCTTTTCGCCCCAGCGCATGGTCATAGATTAGATCAGTTCCTTTACCGCCTGACTTACTACATCAGCCACACGAGGATCAAAGGCTTCCGGAAGAATATTATTTTCATTTAATTCTTCATCAGGAACCAAAGAAGCGATGGCCTTGGCAGTGGCAAGCTTCATTTCCTCAGTAATCTGAGTGGCGCGTCCCTCCAAAGCTCCCTTGAAGATGCCCGGGAAGGCGACTACATTATTGACCTGGTTTGGAAAATCAGATCGTCCGGTTCCTACCACCTTGGCTCCGGCCTTCTTTGCCACATCCGGCATAATTTCAGGTACCGGATTTGCCATGGCAAATAAGATAGCATCCTTGTTCATGGAAGCGACCATCTCCTCAGAGACGATATTGGGGGCAGAGACACCTACGAAAATGTCGGCTCCAACCAAGGCATCCTTTAAAAGGCCTGTCTTTTTCTGTGGGTTGGTAACCTTTACCATCTCCTTTTGCATCCAGTTTAGATTTGGAGATTCTTCTCCTAGAATTCCATTAATATCACACATGGTAATATCCTTAAATCCATAAGTTAAGAGAAGCTTTGTAATGGCAACCCCGGCAGAACCGGCTCCGTTTACGACGACCTTTACAGAATCCTTGTCTTTTCCTGTAACTTTTAAGGCATTGATAATACCGGCCAATACCACGATGGCAGTTCCGTGCTGATCGTCGTGGAATACGGGGATATCTAAAAGCTCTTTTAATCTGGACTCGATCTCGAAGCAACGAGGAGCGCTGATATCCTCTAAGTTAATGCCTCCAAAGGCAGGAGCAATATTTACCACTGTCTTGATAATTTCCTCTGTGTCCTGGGTATCAAGGCAGATGGGTACAGCATTTACCCCGCCAAATTCTTTAAATAATACGGCCTTTCCTTCCATAACAGGCATAGCTGCAAGGGCGCCGATATTTCCAAGGCCCAGTACGGCACTGCCGTCGGAGACAACAGCAACGGTATTAGACTTTATGGTATAGGTGTAGGCAGCCTCCGGATCCTTTGCAATTACCTTGCAAGGTTCTGCTACGCCGGGGGTGTAGGCGATGGCTAGGTCCTCTCTAGAATTCACGTGGGACTTTGCCGTAGTTTCTAATTTTCCATTCCATTCTTTGTGCATCTGTAATGCTTTTTCCTGTGGTGTCATAGTAGCAACCTCCTAAACTTTTCTCGCAATTGTAACAATCATAACATTCTGACCTGTTCAAATCAAGGATTTAGAAAAATGCCTTTAAAAAAGCAAGGAAGTGTAGTATACTCTAAATATTAATAATTCAGAACAGACCGATTCAGGTCGCCACACCCAGTTTGATATATGATCATTTGATAAATGATTACAATTACATAGACTTATTTGGCAGAGGGTAGATGCGTAGATGCTACCCTTGCTTGTTTTTTCATTTGTAGGAAAATTTTGTGGCAAATAGATAGGAAAGGAATTATAAGATGAGAGAAAAATACGAATCGTTGCCCCTAGCAACCTTGCGAGACCTTGCCAAGGCCAGAGGCTTAAAAGGAATTTCATCCTTAAAAAAGGCAGAGCTTGTGGAGCGCATGGTAGAAGAGGATGAAAAGGAAAAAAGCGAGAAGCAGGAGACGGTAAAGGCCCTGTCTGCCAACACCGGAGATAAAGAGAATAAAGAAACCCATGACATTGACCGCCTAGACAGTGGGAATACCGTACGGGGAATTTTAGAAGTCATGCCGGATGGTTATGGATTTATTCGTAGTGATAATTATTTGCCCGGAGAGCAGGATGTCTATGTGGCTCCCTCCCAGATTCGCAGATTTAATTTAAAGACCGGTGATATCTTAGAGGGTAATACCAGGGTTAAGACCCAGCAGGAGAAGTTTTCCGCCCTCTTATATTTGATCAAAGTTAATGATATGGATCCTATGGTGGTGGCTAGAAGAAAGAATTTCGAGGACCTTATCCCGATTTTTCCAAATCAAAGACTCAGGTTGGAAACAGGAAGCACCAGCACTTCTATGAGGATTATGGATCTGATGTCACCCATCGGAAAGGGCCAGCGTGGTATGATTGTATCCCCGCCCAAGGCCGGTAAAACCACCCTCTTGAAGCAGGTGGCCTTGTCCGTGAGAAAGAATAATCCGGAGGTACATTTGCTAATTCTTCTTATCGATGAGAGACCGGAGGAAGTTACAGATATAAAGGAGACCATTGAGGGAGAAAATGTAGAGGTGATCTATTCTACCTTTGACGAGACCCCGGAGCATCACAAGCGGGTGTCAGAGATGGTCATTGAGCGGGCAAAACGTTTGGTGGAAAATAAGCAGGATGTTATGATCCTCCTAGATAGTATCACTCGCCTGGCCAGGGCCTATAACTTAACAGTTCCGCCGTCAGGAAGAACCCTCTCCGGCGGTTTAGACCCGGCGGCCCTTCACATGCCCAAACGTTTCTTCGGTGCTGCAAGAAACATGAGGGAGGGAGGAAGTCTTACCATCCTTGCCACAGCCCTGGTGGATACAGGAAGTAAGATGGACGATGTTGTTTATGAGGAATTTAAGGGAACCGGCAATATGGAATTGATCCTGGACCGTAAATTATCAGAGAGAAGAATGTTCCCGGCTATTGATATTCCGAAGTCCGGAACCAGAAGAGAGGACCTGCTTCTTAATAATGAAGAGCAGGAGGCAGTCGATATTATGAGGAAAAATCTCAACGGCTTAAAGGCAGATGAGGCCGTTGACCATATCCTAAATATGTTTAGCAAAACCAAAAATAATGCCGAATTGGTGCAATTAGTAAAAAAGTCAAAATTTAACTAGACAAACTATAAAACGCTATGATATACTAACAGAGCTGTTTATGAAATGAACAAAGAAGCACCATGGGTGCAGATGAAAAATAAAGAAGAGGTGAAAATCATGAAAGAAGGAATCCATCCAGCATATTATCAGGCAACTGTAACTTGTAACTGTGGTAACACATTTGTAACAGGATCTACCAACGAAGATATCCACGTTGAAATCTGTTCTAAGTGTCATCCATTCTATACAGGACAGCAGAAAGCTACTCAGGCTCGTGGCCGTGTAGATAAGTTCAACAGAAAATATGGTTTGAGCAAATAAGACATGTGATTAAGAGCTGAGATTATAAAATCTCAGCTCTTTCTAGTTTTTGCAGATGATAGAGACTTATATAAGGAGATTTATATGAAATCATCGAATATCGGCGGCCAGGCAGTCCTAGAGGGGATTATGATGAAGAACAAGGATACCTATGCCGTAGCTGTCAGGAAGGCTGACGGGGAGATTGTAGTGGAGAAAAAAGACTACCATGGATGTGCCGAGGCGGTAGGAAAACTGGGAAGACTTCCCTTTATCCGTGGGATCTTTAACTTTATCGATTCTATGATCCTTGGGGTTTCGACCCTTATGTTTTCTTCCCAGTTTTTTGAGGAGGAAGATCCGTCTATGACTGAAGAGGAGAAGGAGAAGGCAAAAAAACAAGAAAGCCTTATTATGAATATTACCATGGTGATCTCGGTCATCCTGGCTGTGGGAATCTTTATGGTGCTTCCTTATTTTCTGTCTGCTTTTTTGAAACCGGTCATTTCTTCCTACCATATCCGGACGATTATTGAAGGATTTATAAGGATCGCTATTTTTATCATTTATATTTTAGTCATCTCTCGCATGGATGACATTCAGAGAACCTTTATGTATCACGGAGCGGAGCATAAATGTATTAATTGCATTGAGCATGGTCTGCCTCTTACGGTGGAAAACGTTCGGAAAAGCTCCAGACAGCACAAAAGATGCGGAACCAGCTTTTTGTTCTTTGTCCTGGCCATTAGTATTATTTTACTAATGCTGGTGCAGGTTGAGACCCCTCTTATGCGGATTGTAGTGCGGATCGCCTTGATCCCTGTAATCGCAGGTATTTCTTATGAGGTCTTAAAGCTGGCAGGTCGCAGTGACAATGCCCTGGTGAATCTTATCAGTAAGCCGGGCATGGCCATACAGATGCTTACCACCAAAGAGCCGGATGATTCTATGATCGAGGTTGGGATCGAGGCAGTGGAAGCTGTATTTGACTGGAGAAGCTATGAAACAGAAAATTTCAACACTGATACAAGCGTATAAAGAAGGGGCAGGGATTTTAGAAGAGGCAGGAACCTCGGACGCTAGCTTGGATGCCTGGTACTTGCTTGAATATGTTACCGGGATTAGTAAGGCGACTTATTTCGGAGATCCAAACCGAGAGCTTACTGAGGATCAAGTAAGGGAATATCTTCAGTATATAGAAAAGCGCAAGACCCATATTCCCTTGCAGCATATTACCCATGAACAGGAATTTATGGGATATCCCTTCTATGTAAATGAGCATGTCCTGGTGCCAAGACAGGATACAGAAGTTTTGGTGGAGGAAGCCCTAGAAAATCTTGGTCCTGATATGAACATTTTGGATATGTGCACCGGTTCGGGCTGTATTTTATTGAGTCTCTTAAAAAGAGGAGGGGAAGTTTATAAGATTCCCGGCCTAAAAGGGGTAGGGGTGGATATCTCTAAGGAAGCACTAAAAGTAGCAGAAAAAAACCGAGACAATCTTTCTTGCCCCGCGGATCGGGTGAAATTTTTACAGGGAGATCTTTTTGAGGCCTTGGACCCGGATCAGAAATTTCACATGTTGGTCTCCAATCCCCCCTACATAAAAACCCAGGTGATTGAGGAGCTCGCGGAGGAAGTGAAGTTTCACGACCCCTATATTGCCTTAGACGGAAAAGAAGATGGCCTCTATTTTTATAAGCGAATTATTAAAGATGCCCATAAATATCTGACAAAACAAGGCCAGCTCCTCTTTGAGATCGGTCATGACCAGGGACAAGAGGTTGCTGATCTTATGAAAGAAGCCGGATTTTTACAGGTAAGGGTAAAAAAGGATTTGGCAGGACTTGACCGAGTGGTATATGGAAGGTTAGAATAAGAAAGATACGTTTTTTAGAAAATGAGTCGGGAGGACAATTATGTTTGATAGATTAGAAGATATTGTCATTCGTTTGGATGAAATATTAAACGAGCTGCAGGAGCCGGATGTGGCCAATGACCAGAACCGCTTCAGAAAGCTTATGAAAGAGCAGGCGGAGCTTACCCCTATCGCAGAAGCCTACAAGGAATATACGACCTGCAAGCAGAATATTGAGGATAGTTTAGAACTTTTAGAGGAAGAATCCGACGAGGAAATGAGAGAGTTAGCCAAGGAAGAGTTGAATGATTCTAAGGCTAGAGTGGACGAGTTAGAGCAGGAACTTAAGATCTTACTTCTTCCTAAGGATCCCAACGATGACAAGAATGTTATTGTGGAAATCCGTGCAGGTGCCGGTGGAGATGAGGCGGCCTTGTTTGCCGCTGAGATCTATCGTATGTATTTGCATTATGCAGAGAGCAAACGCTGGAAGGTAGAGCTGGTTGAGTGTGAAGAGATCGGAATCGGCGGAATGAAGAATGTCACCTTTATGATCACAGGTCAGGGAGCCTACTCTGTAATGAAATATGAGTCCGGCGTTCACCGTGTTCAGCGGGTTCCTGAGACAGAATCCGGCGGACGTATCCATACCTCCACCATCACCGTAGCAGTGATGCCGGAGGCTGAGGATGTAGATGTTCAGATTGATGAGAAGGATATCCGTATCGATGTAATGAGAGCTTCCGGTAACGGTGGACAGTGTGTCAATACGACAGATTCCGCGGTACGTTTAACCCACTATCCGACAGGTATTGTTATCTACAGCCAGACAGAGAAATCTCAGTTGCAGAACAAGGATAAGGCCTTTGCCCTCCTCCGTGCCAAGTTATATGATTTGGAATGCCAGAAACAGCACGATGCTGAGGCAGAGGCAAGAAAGAGTCAGATCGGTACCGGAGATCGTTCGGAGAAGATCCGTACCTACAATTTCCCTCAGGGACGTGTGACAGATCACCGAATTGGTCTTACCTTATATAAGCTTGATAAGATCATGAATGGAGATATCCAGGAAATCATAGATGCCTGCATCGCGGCAGACCAGGCAGCTAAGCTGGCAAATATGAACGAAGAATAAGGATCAAAGAGATAGATGGACCGAGCCTGGATTTTCCTGGTCGGTTCATCTTTTTTTGGGGTATAAGAAAGAAGTTATTTATGATGGAAATAGATTTTAAGAAGATCGAATTAGAAGACAAAAATTTGATGCAGCCATATTTTGACCGCTATCCGGGCAGGAGCTGTGAGCGGACCTTTGCAAATATTTTCCTCTGGTCCAGACGTTACCCGGTTAGCTGGGCTTTGCTAGAAGGGGCCTTAGTAATTAAGAGCCGGGCAGAGGGGGAGCTTGCCTTTGCTTATCCTGCAGGAGAGCCGGAACAGGTAAAAAAAGCTGTTGACACTTTGCTTGTATATAGCAAAGAAAAAGACCAGCCCCTAAGTTTTTTTGTAACAGAGGAACAGTTTGAAGAGCTTAACTCCTTCTATCCGGAAAGATTCCAGGTGGAATATAACAGGGATGATGCAGACTATGTCTACGAATCAGAAAAACTGGCCACCCTATCCGGAAAAAAACTCCATGGAAAAAGAAATCATATTAATAAATTTAAAAAAATATATGAGGGTCGGTGGACCTACGAGGCCATGTCAAAAGATAATTTGGAGGATTGCTTCCAGATGCAATTTAAATGGCGGGCGGAAAATGACGGAGATCAAGACCAGGAAAAGCGGGACGAACTCTGCGTTTTGCAGAATGGTCTGCGACTCTTTGATGAATTAGACCTTATAGGGGGAGTCCTTAGGGTTGATGGAAAAGTCGTGGCATTTTGCTTTGGAGAGGCTTTGTGTTCCGATACTTTTGTGGTACACTTTGAGAAGGCCCTGACAGAAATCGAGGGAGCCTATACCATGATCAACCAGCAATTTGTAGAACATGCCTGCATGGATTTTGCCTATGTAAACCGGGAGGAAGATACAGGCCTTGAAGGACTCAGACAGGCGAAAATGTCCTACCGCCCTGCATTTCTTGTGCAGAAGGGTGTGGCTACAGTAAAAAACATCTAGAAGTTAAGTAAGATAGAAGCAAGATAGAAAGAAGGAATGACAGATGATAGCGGATAAGATGAAAAATATGGTAGCAAACAGTTCCGCCATACGAGCAATGTTCGAGGAAGGAAACCGTTTGGCTGCCATCTACGGACCGGAGAATGTCTTTGATTTCAGTTTGGGAAATCCCAATGTTCCGGCGCCCCAAGAGGTAAAAGATGCCTTGCTTGACCTGGTAGAGAATACAGACCCCTTGGAACTTCATGGATATACCAATTCAAACAGCGGATATGCAGATGTAAGAGAGGCAGTTGCCGCGTCTTTAAATCAGCGTTTTGGCACTTCCTTTGAGGGAAAGAATATTATTATGACGGTTGGAGCAGCCGGAGGCTTAAATGTAATCCTAAAGACCCTCTTAAATCCCGGTGACCAGGTCATTGCCTTTGCTCCTTATTTCGGAGAGTACCGGTCCTATACCAATAATTATGACGGAGAATTGGTAGAGATTTCTCCAAATCTTGAAAACTTTCAGCCAAAACTGGATGAGTTTGAGGAGAAGATCACTGCAAAAACCAAGGCAGTCATTGTAAATACCCCCAATAATCCTACAGGTGTGGTTTATTCGGAGGAGACCATCAAGGCTCTGGCGGCCATTATGGAGAAGAAAGAAAAAGAGTTTGGGACAGAGATTTATTTGATTTCCGATGAACCCTACCGTGAGCTGGTTTATGGAGATGTTGAAGTCCCATATCTTACAAAATACTATGACAATACCATTGTAGGATATTCCTTCAGTAAATCCTTGTCCCTCCCGGGAGAGCGAATCGGCTATCTGGTCATTCCCGATGAGGTCAAGCACAGTGAGACCGTGCTCCAGGCTGCCAATGTAGCAAATCGTATTTTAGGATTTGTAAATGCCCCAACCCTTCAGCAGAAGTTAGTGGCAAGGTGCTTGGATGCCAAGACAGACATCTCCTACTATGATCGCAACCGGGAGGCCTTATATCAGGGACTTTTGGATTGCGGATTTGAATGTATCAAACCAGAGGGTGCCTTTTATTTATTCATGAAGGCTCCGATTTCAGATGAGAAGGAATTTTGCGCGGTGGCAAAGAAGTATAATCTTTTGTTAGTTCCCGGCAGTTCCTTTGCCTGCCCGGGATATGTAAGAATCGCTTACTGTGTATCCTATGAGACCATTGTAAATTCTTTGCCTAAATTTAAAGAACTGGCAGCAGAGTACCAATAGGAGAAGAAAGACATGAAAGAGTTCGAGAAAAATATTCGAAAAGTAGAGCCATACGTGCCTGGGGAACAGCCTCAGCAGAAGGTGATCAAATTAAATACCAATGAAAATCCTTATCCTCCGGCACCGGGAGTGAAGGCAGCCTTAGAGGGCATGGATATAGACCGCATGCGTCTCTATCCGGATCCTACAGCCAAAGTCTTGGTCGATGAATTGGCGGCCTTTTATAAGGTGAATCCGGACCAGGTTTTTGTGGGAGTGGGATCTGATGATGTTTTATCCATGTGCTTCCTTACCTTTTTTAACAGCGAGAAGCCTATATTTTTTCCGGATATTACCTATTCCTTCTATAAAGTATGGGCAGAGCTTTACCGCATTCCTTATGAGTGCCAAAAGTTAGATGATAATTTTAAAATTGTAAAAGAAGATTATTATAAAGATAACGGAGGGGTAATCTTTCCAAATCCCAATGCCCCGACAGCCATTTACCAGGACCTTGGGGATGTGGAAGATATTATAGCCCACAACCGGGATGTGATTGTAATTGTCGATGAGGCCTATGTGGACTTTGCAGGCAGGTCAGCCCTGGAATTAATTGATAAATACGATAATTTGATCGTTGTACAGACCTTCTCAAAGGCAAGGTCTATGGCCGGAATGCGGATCGGATATGCCATCAGTAACCCTACTTTGATTAAATATTTGAACGACGCAAAATATTCCTTTAATTCTTATACCATGAATCAGACGGCCTTGGTTGCAGGAGCTCAGGCAGTAAAAGACCGGGCATATTTTGAGGAGACGCTTGAGAAAATAGTAGAGACCAGAGAGTGGAGCAAGGAAGAATTTAAAAAGTTAGGTTTTGTCTTCCCGGATTCCCAGGCCAATTTTATTTTCGTCTCTCATCCTAAGTACGATGCAAGGGAACTTTTTGAGGCCCTGAAGGCTAGGGGAATTTATGTACGTTTCTGGGGCAGTGAGAGGATTGAACAGTACCTTCGTGTAACCATAGGAACCAGAGAAGAGATGGAAGCCTTGTTTGCCTTCCTTCGAGAATATATGAAGCAGGATTAAATAAGAATAAAAATAAAAAGGCCTTGAAGGATTTTTTTCAGGGCCTTTTTTAAGTTTTAATGATGAAATAATCCTAGAAAAAGAGAGAAACCGTCAGGCTACTTAAAAAGTAACCCGGCGGTTGAAAAGGGGTTTGAAAAAAGTTATGAACATATATTTGTTAAAATATTGTCTAACTTACGATGCTTATTCTATCAGCCTGATACCAATTTGTAAATAGCTTTTTGTTAAAAAATATACAAAATTTTTGTAAAGTTTTCGTCATAATTTTTGAAAATGGATTTTTTCCGGCCAAGCTTGCGATTGCATGCTTTTTTCGGTATTATAAGTAGGTAGTTTAGGAAGATTAGAGCTTAGAAATGTAAGAAGAAAAGGTATAGGAAGATGATAAATATTCGTAGAATGTTAGCTGTTTGGGCAGCAAAGATGGCTGAAAAAGTCAGCGTACATGTTTTTCACAGACAGGGAGTTACCTGGGCCGGAAAGATTGCCCTAAAGATCGATCCAAGGATTCTCTCGGATTTGGCAGGGCAGGTTAAGAAAGATATTTTTATTGTATGTGGAACCAATGGAAAGACCACTACCAACAATATGCTGTGCGCGGCCTTGGAGGCAGAAGGATATAAGGTGATTTGCAATCATACCGGGTCCAATATGCTAAATGGTGTGGCAGCGGCCTTTGCCCTAGGTGCGAGCTGGACAGGAAACCTTCATGCAGATTATGCCAGTATCGAGATCGATGAGGCTTCTACCAGGAGGGTCTTCCCTCATTTTAAACCGGATTATATGGTACTTACCAATCTTTTCAGAGACCAATTGGACCGCTACGGAGAGATCGATATTACCATGGACCTTCTAAAGGAAGTCATGCAGACCGCTCCCAATATGAAGGTCATTGTAAATGGAGACGATGCCTTGTCCGCCTATCTGGCTATGGATAGCGGAAATCCATATGCCACCTATGGTATTAGTGAGAAAGTGGTAGACAACGAAGATTCCCATGAGATCAGAGAGGGACGTTTTTGTAAGAAATGCGGAGCCCTCCTTAAGTATAAGTTCTATCACTATAGCCAGTTGGGTGATTATGCCTGCACATCCTGTGATTTTGCAAGACCTAAGATTGATTTTGATGCCACAGATATCGAGGTGGGAGAGTCTTTAGCTTTCAGTGTTGACGGCCAAAGGATCCGGGCAAATTATAAAGGCTTTTATAATGTCTATAATATATTGGCAGCCTATGCGGCCCTTTGCACCGGAGGTATTAAGCCGGTTCACTTTAATGAAATGTTATCTCATTTTAATCCGGAGAATGGCCGTATGGAATCTTTCATGGTGAAGGATACGAAGATTGTTTTAAATCTGGCAAAGAATCCGGCAGGATTTAACCAGAATATTTCAGCAGTCATGGAAGATAAAAACCTAAAAGACGTCATTATCATGATCAATGATAACGAACAGGACGGTACAGATATTTCTTGGTTGTGGGATGTGGATTTTGATCGTTTCGCAGAAGATCATGTAAATTCCATCACGGTCAGCGGTATTCGCTGTCAGGATATGAGACTCCGCCTGAAATATGTGGATATTTCATCAAAATTGGAAGCCAATGTGGAAAAAGCCATTCTAGAGCGGGTGGAGAATGGTTGCGGCAATTTGTATGTGCTGGTTAATTATACCGCCTTATTTAGTACCAGAAATGTTCTTAAGAAATTGGAGGGAGCGTCCAAATGAAAATCGAAGATATGACTATTACCATCGGGCATCTTTATCCGGATCTTTTGAATCTTTATGGCGACCGGGGCAATATCGCCTGTATGGAGAAGCGCTGCCACTGGCGGGGAATCGGGGCAAAGACCATAGAATTTAATACAGGAGATTCCATCGACTTTCGCAATTTGGATATTGTCCTTTTGGGCGGTGGATCCGACAGAGAACAGGCCATTGTCTGCAAGAATCTTTTAAAGATCCAAAAAGAATTTAAGGCCTATGTGGAGGATTTCGGAGTGGTCATCGCAGTATGCGGGGGCTATCAGCTTCTGGGAAATTATTATAAGACGGAGAAGGAAATGATTCAGGGGCTGGGCCTTGTGGATATTTATACAGAGCAGGGGAAGGGACGCCTGATTGACAATATCGTTCTTAAAAGTGAGATTGCCTCCATGCCGGTGGTAGGATTTGAGAACCATGGAGGAAGAACCTATCTAAATGGAAATAAGCCTTTTGGAAAGGTGCTTTACGGAGCGGGAAATGATGGAGAAAGCGGATATGAGGGAGTCCTCTATAAGAATGTCATAGGCACCTATCTTCATGGACCCTTGCTTCCTAAAAATCCCCAGGTCTGTGACTATTTAATCTCCAAGGCACTGGAAAGAAAATATAAAGAAAAAATTGAACTTCCAAAGCTAGATGATAGCAAGGAGCAGGAAGCCAATGACTATATCTACCACAGATTTGTAAAGTAGAAGATTATTCAGAAGGCTTCGACGGGGTGCTGGATTTTTTGGATTTTTTTGAGGGCATGATTTTAAGTAATCCCCTGCTGTATAAATCCATAAGATTCAGCGCTTTTGCATGGTCTTTTAATTGCTGCTTGGCAGTATTCGACAGCGCCCGATATTCGGATAGAAGTTCCATTTCATCCTGTTCTAGAGATAGATCAGAGGCTAAGTCCAAATTGATGGAATAGGTATCATTTAAAAGAAAATCTACAGAAACTCCAAGACTTTCGGCTAAGGCTACCAGCTTGTCATGGCTAGGCTGATGGTTTTTCGTTTCATAGCTGGAAATCGTGGACCGCTCCACATTCAATTGATTGGCCAGATCGGACTGGGTTAGGTTTTTGGCCTGTCGTAATTGCTTGATTTTTTCACCGAATTGCATAAGTGTGTCTCCTTTTATTTTTTTAACTATCTTAATAAAAGGTGACAGAGATTGACATGAGATGTGACGAAACATCACACTAAGGTGATGAGATGTGACGCAATATCACAAAAACAAACAAAATGTGACAAAGAGACACATAGACTTTAAATACCCGGATACGAGATAAAAAGATAAGGAGATTGTTTTATGAGACAGGACCGATTTAAAATGGAGCGAGAGGGCTTGGTAGAGGAAGGCCAGGAGGTGGAGATCAGCGAGAGAAGCGCTGTGACCGGCCAGTATACCTATCTCATCGAACCGTCGGTGGCTATGTCCGGAATCTACCGGACGGGAGACCGGATTAAGGCTAGGAAGGGAATTGTAAAAAAAATTGAGCAGACAGAGCGAGGATTTTACGTTTTGGTAGAGACGGAAGAATAAGGGGAGTCGTTGACACGTCTTTTGAAGTTCTCTATAATAGTTTGTATTCAAAAAAAGAGGAAAGAGGGCGAGGATATTTATGATTATTGCAAAAGATAACGAGGAAAAGAGAAGTCAGATATGGAGGATCGTTACCCTTGTATCCGCGGTCTTGATTATATTAATTGTCATTTATTTTTTCGTAAAGGCATTGGCGGGCAATCCCATACAGGGAACCTGGTTGGATGAGGATTCCAATGTGGAACTTGTGATCAAGAATGCATCTACGGTTACTATAAAGGTTTCGGAATTTACGGAGGAAGCAGAGGTTAGCGTCCAGTTGGGTTACTCCTTGGATAAGGACGATCGGATCTTTACCATCAAGGAAGATACGGATGCCCTGAAAAAGGTGGCCGACCAGTCTGACGGAGCTTTTACAGAGGAAGCCTTGGAGGCGGCTATCGGATCCTATATGACTTCCTTTACCTATAGCATTGACGGGAATCAAATGACTCTTACGGAGCGAGAGTACGGGGATCAGGTCACTTTAACTAGGAAATAAGTTTATAATAAAACCCCTCTATCGGGCAGATATGTCTGGATAGGGGGGTTCTTTAGAAAAAAGGAGAGGAAAGATATGTACAGAGATGAGACCAAACAAATCAAAATAGGCAATCGTTATATCGGAGGAGGAAATGCCATTGCCATTCAGTCCATGACCAATACAAAGACCGAGGATGTGAGGGCGACAGTAGATCAGATTTTAGCCCTTGAGAAGGCAGGCTGCGAGATTATCCGCTGCGCAGTTCCTACTATGGAGGCTGCCAAGGCTCTTTCTGAAATTAAGAAAGAAATTCATATTCCCTTGGTAGCAGATATTCATTTTGACTATCGCCTGGCCATTGCAGCGATCGAGGCCGGGGCAGATAAGATCCGCATTAACCCCGGTAATATTGGGGACGAGAGACGGGTCCGGGCTGTGGTAGACAAGGCCAGGGAGTATAAAATTCCGATCCGTGTCGGAGTAAACAGCGGTTCTCTTGAGAAAAATCTTGTGGAAAAATATGGCGGTGTCACGGCAGAGGGTCTTGTGGAAAGTGCCATGGATAAGGTGCATTTAATAGAAAATATGGGATACGACAAGCTGGTCGTAAGCATTAAATCCTCGGATGTTATGATGTGCGTAAAAGCTCATGAGTTGATTGCTAAGGAGTGCATCTATCCGCTCCATGTGGGAATCACAGAGTCCGGAACGGTTTGGGCCGGCAATATTAAATCTTCCATAGGACTTGGCATGATTTTAGGCCAGGGCATCGGAGATACCATCCGTGTTTCCTTAACCGGGAATCCGGTGGAGGAAGTTAAGACCGCAAAATTAGTACTGCGTACCCTGGGTCTTAGGAAGGGAGGTATCGAGGTGGTTTCCTGCCCTACCTGCGGAAGAACCCAGATCGACTTAATCGGCCTTGCAGGCAAGGTGGAGGAGATGGTAGCAGATATGCCTCTGGATATTAAAGTGGCAGTAATGGGCTGCGTTGTGAACGGACCCGGAGAGGCCAAGGAAGCAGACATCGGAATTGCCGGTGGAGTGGGAGAAGGCCTTTTGATCCGCCACGGAGAGGTCGTAAAAAAAGTAAAAGAAGAGGAACTTCTAGAGACACTTAGATGGGAGTTAGAGCACTGGAATGAGTAAACCATTTGCAGAGGTATTTCCGACCTTAAAATTAAATAGTTCCATAAAGGCCAAACTCGAAGAAGTGGAAGTTACAAACGTTTCCGTAAATTCCAAGAAAGACCGGCTTAAGGTTTATATAAGGAGCACTCATTTGCTGGCAAGAAAGGACATCTTTTTTTTGGAGCAGGCGATCAAAAATCAGCTCTTTGCCAAGGTTAGGATTCAAATTTTGATTGTGGAATCCTATGAACTGTCAGAACAATATACGCCGGAAAATCTTATGGACCTTTATATAGATAGCTTCTTGTATGATCTAGAGAAGGAAAGCGTTGTGGCAAAAAATATGCTGCGGGGAGCCAAGTATCATTTTGAAAATGAGAACATCCTCTGTCTTCAGGTGGAAGACAGTATTGTCTATAGGGGAAAAGAGGCCCAGCTCATGGAATATTTAAAGGAAATCTTCGAAGAACGCTTTCACAGACCCATTGAGATTCAGATATCCTATGTTCCTATTAAGGAGAGCAAATTAAAATATAATGACGTAAAGATCCGCCAGGAGGTGGAGGAAATTCTAAAGAATTCTCCAAGACAGCAGAAAGCCATGGAAGCTAAGGAAGAAAAATCCTCCGAGGCAGGGGAAGAGAAGGCTGTTACAAAAACTGACAAGCCCAAGGATGTTCGAACTCTGGACAAGAAATCCTCCGGATCTTCCGGTGGTTTTAAGAGTAGTTACGGTGGAAAATCCTCTTACAAAAAAGGTGGATTTTCTTATGGATCTAAGGATTCCGATGATCCGAATCATGTCTATGGTCGTAATTTTGACGATGAAGCCATGGAAATTAAGGACCTCATTACAGAGATGGGAGAGGTTACGGTACGAGGAAAAGTTATAAGTTTTGATACCAGGGCCATTCGAAACGAACGGACCATTATTTCCTATGCTCTGACAGATTTCACAGATACCATTATGGTAAAAATGTTTATCCGCAATGAGCAGCTGCCGGACCTTCTTGCTGATATAAAGCCGGGGGCTTTTTTGAAGGTCAAGGGTGTGGCCACTATCGATAAATTTGACCGGGAACTCAGCATTAACTCTGTAAATGGTGTGAGGAAGATTTCTGATTTTACGGTCAGCAGAAAAGATACGGCTCCCGAAAAGCGAGTGGAGCTTCACTGCCATACCAAGATGAGTGACATGGATGCCGTAACTGCGGTTACAGACTTAGTAAAAAGGGCCCACGACTGGGGCCACAAGGCCATTGCCATTACAGACCACGGAGTGGTACAGGGCTTTACCGATGCCCACCATTATATGCAGGGACTTCCGGCCGATGATCCCTTTAAGGTAATCTACGGGGTGGAGGGATATCTGGTGGATGATCTTATGGATGTGGCGGTAAATGAGAAGGGTCAGTCTCTAAATGGGACCTTTGTGGTCTTTGACCTAGAGACCACGGGCTTTAGTCCTATTAAGGATAAGATTATCGAAATCGGAGCTGTAAAGGTTGAAAATGGCCAGATTACAGAAAAATTCAGTACCTTTGTAAATCCAAAAATTCCAATTCCTTTTAATATCACACAATTAACCAGTATCACCGACCAGATGGTAGTGGAGGCAGAAAGCATTGAGGAAATTTTGCCTAAGTTTTTGGAATTTGTAGGCGATGCCGTCCTGGTAGCCCACAATGCCTCTTTTGATGTGAGCTTTATTGAGCAAAATTGCAGGTATCAGAATATCAAGCCTGACTTTACATCGGTAGATACAGTGGCCCTGGCCAGGATTCTTTTGCCCACCCTGTCAAAATATAAATTAAATGTAGTTGCCAACGCCCTGCACATTTCCTTGGAGAATCACCACCGGGCGGTGGACGATGCCGGCTGTACGGCGGAAATATTTGTAAAATTTGTGGAAATGTTGAAAGACCAAAGCATTACAGATCTTACAAAATTAAATCATTTCGGGGCAAATAATAAAAATGCCGTAAAGAAGTTGCCGACCTACCATGTGATTATCTTAGCCACCAATGAGGTGGGAAGAGTCAATCTTTATCGCTTGATCTCTAAATCGCATCTGGAATATTTTGCCAGAAGACCCAGAATCCCCAAAAGCGAGCTTTCAAAACACAGGGAAGGACTTCTGGTGGGAAGTGCCTGCGAGGCGGGAGAGCTTTACCGGGCTCTTTTGGATGAAAAATCAGACCAACGGATCGCAAAGATTGTAAATTTCTATGATTATCTGGAAATCCAGCCGGTAGGCAATAACCGCTTTATGATCGAGAGCAGTAAGCATAGCAATATTAACAGCGAGGAGGATATTCGAAATATCAACCGCAAAATTGTTAAATTGGGAGAGGAATTTAAAAAGCCGGTAGTTGCCACCTGCGATGTGCATTTTATGGACCCGGAGGACGAGGTTTACCGCCGTATTATCATGGCAGGCAAGGGCTTTGCCGATGCGGACAATCAGCCCCCCTTGTATTTGCATACGACAGAGGAAATGCTGGAAGAATTCGAGTACCTGGGATCTGAGAAGGCCAGGGAGATTGTGGTAAAAAATCCCAATGCCATTGCTGATATGGTGGAGAAGATTACCCCGGTGCGCCCGGATAAGTGTCCCCCGGTGATTCCGGATTCCGACAAACAGCTTCGAGAGATCTGTTATCGGAGAGCCCATGAGCTATATGGAGAAAATCTTCCGGAAATTGTAGTGGAACGATTGGAGAGAGAGCTAAACTCCATTATTTCCAACGGATTTGCGGTTATGTACATTATTGCCCAGAAGCTGGTTTGGAAATCGGTGGAGGATGGTTACCTGGTAGGATCCCGTGGTTCCGTAGGGTCTTCTTTTGTAGCGACTATGGCGGGAATTACGGAGGTTAATCCTCTAAGTCCCCACTATCGATGCAAGAAATGTTTCTATACAGATTTTGATTCTCCGGAAGTAAAAAGCTACGCGGGAGGCTGTGGTATGGATATGCCGGACAAGGTTTGCCCCGTATGCGGAGAGCCCCTAGAAAAGGACGGCTTTGACATCCCCTTTGAAACTTTCTTGGGATTTAAGGGAAATAAGGAGCCGGATATTGACCTTAATTTCTCCGGCGACTACCAGAGTAATGCCCACAAATATACAGAGGTTATTTTCGGTGCAGGCCAGACCTACAGGGCCGGAACCATCGGAACCCTGGCGGAGAAAACTGCCTTTGGCTATGTAAAGAATTATTATGAAGAGCGGGGAGAGGGGAAACGTAACTGTGAGATTGACCGTATTGTAGGAGGCTGTACCGGCATCCGAAGAAGTACAGGCCAGCATCCAGGAGGAATTATTGTACTTCCCTTAGGGGAGGAAATTCATTCTTTTACCCCGGTGCAGCATCCGGCCAATGATATGACGACAGATATCGTCACCACCCATTTCGATTACCACTCCATCGATCACAACCTGTTAAAACTTGATATTTTAGGACATGATGATCCGACCATGATCAAGACCCTGGAGGAATTTATCAGTTCCCCGGCTATGGATAATGAATATAATGAGACCGACCATGCCTTTGATGCTACAAAGATTCCCCTGGATGACCCGGTAGTCATGTCCTTGTTTCATGACACTTCTGCTCTAGGTGTTAAGCCGGATGACATCGGAGGCTGTAAGCTTGGCTGTCTGGGAATTCCGGAGTTTGGAACAGACTTTTCCATGCAGATGGTTGTGGAGGCGGCTCCTACCAAATTTTCAGACCTAATTCGTATTGCGGGACTCTCCCATGGTACAGACGTATGGTTGAATAATGCGCAGGACCTGATCCGCAGCGGGGTGGCAACGATTTCTACCGCCATCTGTACCCGAGACGATATTATGACCTACCTAATAAACAAAGGACTGGACAGTGAGGAGTCCTTTACCATTATGGAGCGAGTCCGTAAGGGCCAGGTGGCCAAGGGAAAATGTAAGGAGTGGCCGGAATTTAAGAAAGATATGATGGAACATGACGTACCCGAGTGGTATATAGGTTCCTGTGAGAAAATTAAATATATGTTTCCCAAGGCCCATGCGGCAGCCTACGTTATGATGGCCTATCGAATCGCCTACTGTAAGGTGAATTATCCCCTGGCCTACTATGGCGCATTTTTTGGAATCCGTGCCGATGCATTTTCTTATGAGATCATGTGTCAGGGAAGAGATAAATTAGAATATTATCTGGCAGATTATAAGAAACGTTCCGGAAGTCTTTCGAAGAAGGAGCAGGATACCTTAAGAGACATGCGGATTGTCCAGGAAATGTATGCCAGAGGCTATGAATTTCTTCCCATTGATATCTACAGGTCTAAGGCCTCGAAATTTCAGATCGTGGATGGGAAGCTTTTGCCTCCCTTTACCAGCCTAGACGGAATGGGAGAGAAGGCGGCAGACCAGATGGAAGAAGCACAAAAGGGTGGAAAGTATTTGTCAAAGGATGACTTTAGGGAGAGAACCAAGGCCAGCAAGACTGTGATTGATTATATGGGAAGCTTAGGGCTTTTAGGAGACCTTCCTCAGTCCAATCAGCTGTCCTTATTTGACCTGTAAAATTGTATTGATTTTAATAACAAATTTGTCAATCATTCGTCACATTTTAAACACAAATGAATTTTACACTATAGGAAACAAGTGAAAGGAGCAAGTTGTTATGGATAATCAATATAATTATTACACCGGTCCGGAGACTGGTTCTCAAAATACCAATCCCGAAATGAATCAAGGAATGCATCAGAGTATGCATGGAGGATCCCTTCCTCCAAAGAAACCAAAAAAGGGCGCGCCAAAGTGGGTAAAAGCGACAGGAATCGCTGTAGTCTTTGGCCTGGTAGCCGGATGTACCTTCCAGGGAACCGGCTATATGGTTAGTAAATTTTTAGGAAATGATACTACAAGCCAGGAATCCAAATCAGTAAACAGCACAAAGCTTACAAAGTCGGATGATAGTTCTGTAGTTACAACAGATGTAACGAAAATCGTAGACAGCTGTATGCCATCGGTAGTTTCTATTACCAACATGAGTGTACAACAGGTACAGAGCTTTTTCGGAGGCACCCAGGAGCAGGAAAGCGAGAGTGCCGGTTCCGGTATTATTATCGGAGAAAATGATACAGAACTTTTGATCGCTACCAACTATCACGTGGTAGAGGGAAGTGATACCTTGACCGTTACCTTTATTGACGAGGAAAGCGTGGAGGCAAACTTAAAGGGTTCTGATTCTTCTAAGGACCTGGCAGTGATTGCTGTAAACTTAGATGATATTAAAGATAGCACCAAGGAAGAAATTAAGGTAGCAACCCTTGGAGACAGTGATTCTCTTCAAGTAGGAGAGCCGGCAGTTGCTATCGGAAATGCTTTGGGATATGGACAGTCTGTTACAACAGGAGTAATCTCAGCAACAAACAGACAGTTGGATGGATATAGCAGTAACTTAATCCAGACAGATGCAGCCATCAACCCTGGAAACAGTGGCGGAGCTCTTTTAAATAGCAAGGGCGAGGTCATTGGTATTAACAGTGCAAAAATTGCAGAAAGTTCTGTAGAGGGTATCGGTTATGCTATCCCGATTTCTGATGTAAGTGATACCTTGACTGACCTTATGAACCAGGAAACCAAGACAAAGGTTGCAGAGGATGAGCAGGGACAGATCGGTATCCAGGGTGTGGATGTTACCGAGGACAGTGCTAAGATGTACAATATTCCTACCGGCGTTTATGTTTCTTCCGTAGTAAAAGGCGGTGGAGCCCAGAAAGCGGGTCTCTCAAAGGGTATGGTTATTACCGGAATCGATGGAACTACCGTAGACAGTATGTCAACCTTACAGGAGCAGCTCCAGTACTACAAGGCAGGAGATAAAGTAACCCTTACCGTACAAGTGCCAAGTAATTCCGGAGAATATCAGGAAAAAGAAATAGAAGTTACACTTGGAAGTAAATCCTAAAGATGCTATACTATAGCGTGATAAAGCACAAAACTGCTAAAGCATCAGGAGGAATTAAGACATGTATTCATTTGAAGAGATTACAAAAGTGGATCCGGAAATAGCAGAAGCCATTCAAAGTGAGATGGCAAGACAAGACTCCCATATCGAGTTGATTGCTTCCGAGAACTGGGTAAGCAAGGCGGTTATGGCTGCCATGGGAAGCCCTTTGACCAATAAGTATGCCGAAGGATATCCGGGCAAGAGATACTACGGTGGATGCCAGTGCGTCGATGTAGTGGAGGATTTGGCAAGAGACCGTGCCAAGGAACTGTTTGGATGTGACTATGCAAACGTACAGCCTCACTCAGGAGCCCAGGCAAACTTAGCAGTATTCTTTGCTATGGTACAGCCGGGAGATACCGTTATGGGTATGAATTTGGATGCCGGCGGACACTTAACTCACGGTTCACCGGTTAATATTTCCGGAAAGTATTTTAATATCGTAGCTTATGGTGTTGATGAGAATGGATACATCGATTATGAAGATGTTCGAAATAAGGCATTAGAGCACCAGCCAAAACTGATTGTGGCAGGTGCCAGTGCCTATGCAAGAACTATAGATTTTAAGAAATTTAGAGAGATTGCAGATGAAGTGGGAGCTTACCTTATGGTGGATATGGCTCACATTGCAGGACTTGTGGCAGCAGGATTACATCCAAGCCCAATCCCATATGCAGATGTAGTTACGACTACAACACACAAGACTTTAAGAGGTCCAAGAGGCGGTTTGATCCTTTGCAATCAGGAGGCCGCAGACAAATTTAACTTTAATAAAGCAGTATTTCCGGGAATCCAGGGCGGCCCCTTAGAGCATGTAATCGCAGCAAAGGCTGTATGCTTTAAGGAAGCCTTGACTCCGGAATTTAAGGAATATCAGGCCCAGATCATTAAGAATGCCCAGGCTTTGGCCAAGGGGCTTATGGACCGGGGCGTTAAGATTGTATCCGGCGGAACAGACAACCACTTGATGTTAGTAGACCTTAGCGGAGAGGAAGTGACAGGTAAAGAATTAGAGAAGCGTTTAGATGCAGCTCACATTACCTGCAATAAAAATACAATTCCGAACGATCCGAGATCTCCATTTGTTACCAGTGGTGTCAGACTCGGAACTCCGGCTGTAACGACTCGTGGAATGAAAGAAGAAGACATGGACGTCATTGCAGAGTGCATTTCTTTGGTACTTCAGAGTGAAGATAATGTTCCTAAGGTTAAGGCTATGGTAGAGGAACTTACAAAGAAATATCCTTTGGTTCAGTAAGAAAGCTTTGATATTAGGAAAAAAATGTAGTATACTACGTTGGTAGATTTCTTATATTCATTTATAGCAGATTAGTGATCTTGATCTGTTTCAAAAAAGATAACATAGACATATAGGAGGGGAACATTTAATTATGAAGTGTCCAGCATGTGGCCAGGAGTTAAAGCAGAGCAAGAAAGACCCAAATTATTTATTGTGTTTCGATTGCAAGAAAAAGTATAAAGCACCGGCTAAGAAGACGAGCACCCAAACCAAGGTAGTAAAGGAAGAACCAGAGAAAGAAGAGCAGGAAGAAGAGAAGAAGTATTCCAATATTCCGGCAAAGAAGGTTCGTGAGAAGCGCGAGACTGAGATGCGCAAGGCTTACGATGAGATGTTATCCGTAGAGGATAGTGCTAAGAAGAAAAAGAAGAGAAAACCGGAGCCTAAGGCAGAAGTTGTAGATGATGTCTATGATGATTACGAGCTGGATCATGTAGACGAGAAAGATAGCGCCGGATCTAAGTTGCCTATTATTCTTCTTGCTATAGCAATTGTTATCGTAATTGCAGTGATTGCATATATGTTACTATTCCGTTAATGTGTAACATTTTAAAGAGAATGAAAATTTAAAAAGCTACCCTCCCTCTGGGAAAAGTAGAATCTACTCTATTTTTCACAGGGGGGGGGTAGCTTTATTTGGAAAAAGGAGTAATTATATTATGAGGAAAAGATGGAAAAGTATAATGCTTGCCTGTGCCATGACAGGGGCATTAATATTTGGTGTGACACCCTCGGTGGCATATGCCGAGGAAACTGTGGGAACAGAGAATACCCTGGTTTCTGAGGAGGAAAAAGCGGGGGATACTCTGACAGATGAGACCACAGAGGCAGGAGGGCAGGAAAGCGCTCTTGAAAATGATAAGGCCAGTGATGCGGTAGACGAAGATCTCGCAAAGGCAGAGAATACCGGTAGCTCTTTGAAGGACAAGATCAAGGAGGGAAATCTTATTACTTACTCCGGTCATGTGCAAACTTATGGTGATAAGGAAGCAGTCAGTGACGGAGCAGAATTTGGAACCACAGGAGAAGCCAAGAGATTAGAGGCCTTAAGTATAAGTAAAGGCAGCGCCTTGGAAGATTTTGACGGCGATATCGTATATCGGGCCCATGTGCAAACCTATGGTACCCAGGACTGGCAGAAGAATGGCCAGTGGATCGGCACCTCAGGACAAGGAAAAAGATTAGAAGCCATTCAGATGTATCTGACAGGGGAATTGGCAGAATATTTTGACATTTACTATTGCCTGCATGCCCAAAGCTATGGTTGGAGTAAGTGGGTGAAGGGTTCCGCTGAAGATGATGGCTGGTGTGGTACCTCAGGACTTGCAAAGAGAGTAGAAGCAGTAAAGATTTGCCTGGTGCCAAAGGAGGGCGGCTCAGTGCCTGAGGATGAGCATGGAGCTATTGTTGATTACAATTATTTGACAGCAGATTCCTTTGGATATATTAGCTACAGTGGCCACCAGCAGACTTATGGAGATATGGGACCTGTTTACGGAGGCGATTGGCTGGGCGTTACCGGAGAGTCCAAGAGATTGGAAGCCTTGTCAATTAGTTTCGAGCCGGGAGTCCTTTCCGGATCTGTAAGCTATAGAGCCCATGTACAGACCTATGGCTGGCAGGACTGGGTCAGCGATGGTGCTTGGTGCGGAACCAAGGGAGAGTCCAAACGTCTGGAAGCTGTCCAGATCAAATTAGAGGGCGATATCGCTAACCATTATGACATTTATTACCGTGTCCATATCCAAAGCTACGGCTGGCTTGGCTGGGCTAAGAACGGAGCAGAGGCCGGATCTTCCGGATTAGGAAAGAGATTAGAGTCTATCGAGATCCGCTTAGTGCGAAAGGGACAGTCGGCTCCGGGAAGTACAGATAATACTTATGTTACAAGATCCCCTCAAGATCAGAGGGTCTTAGATGCTTGCAACAGAATTTATAATCAGGTTGGAAAAGATCTCTATAGTTGTTTTGCATGGTGCGTAAATAATATCAGCTATAGCACAATTGGAAGTGCACCATCCGGTGGATATACCACATCTCAGTACTATGGCTTGTTTGGACTGGAACAGGGATATGGAGACTGCAGAACTTATGCGGCAGCCTTCTACTGGCTGGCAAAAAATCTGGGCTATTCAAATGCCCACTATGTATATGGATACGTACCAAGATCCGGAGGAGGTTTGATAGATCATGCATGGGTAGAGATTGATGGTTACGTATATGATCCGGACTTCCAACACGAAGCCGGAAGAAACGGTTACCAATTTACTTATGGAACTTCAGGAACCTGGGTATATACCGGTTACAACTACTATGACTAAAATGGAGGAATTATGAAAAAGAGAATTGCAATGTTACTTATAGCTGGAGCCCTATCTGTTTCTATGATGACAGGCTGCAGTCAGAGCAAGAGTGAAGATACGAAAAAGACAGAGACTTCTGTATCGGTGAAAAAAGAAAAGACCAGCACGACTGCCAAGGAAGAAAAAACCATTGGTGAAAAGAGTGAGGGAGCTTTTGAGGTGAAACTTACAAATAGCACAGGCCAGGACATTACCGCAGTAGCGATCAAGACTTCCAATGAGGAAGCTTATCCGGCCAGTATCTTAAAGACCGATGACTCCTTTGCAAAGGATGAGACAAGAACCTTGTATTACAAGCCTTCTGACGAGGCTGCTAAGAGTACTGCGACGGAGACAGGAAAGGAACTTCCGGTGGAATATACAGTGCAGCTGACCTTTGCAGATAAGACTACCATAGAACTTCACGCCTTCCCATTTGATAGTGTAAAAGAGGCTAAGATTTTATTGCAGGATCAGTTGGCCTACATTACTTATGAGCAGGATGGCAAAGAAGTTTCTACATTAGAGGCTGAAAAAGCCATAAAGACCCAGGCTGAGGAGGCAAAGAAAGCTTCCGATGCAGCAACAGCTACTGCAGCAGCAGAGGCAGAAGCCGCAGCTCAGGCAGAGGCAGCCGCAGCAGCAGAGGCAGCAGCTTCATCGGCTTCATCTTCATCAACATCCACAGAGTCTGATACAACTTATACAGAACCTGCCGCAACTTATACAGAACCGGCGCAATCTACAGAGAGTTCTGCTTCTACAGGAACAGAGGCTAGTGGAGCAGATGATGGATGTGTTACTGACGGACTCACTTATTAAATATTGAAAAACTCTGTTTTTGTATTTTCAAGTGAAGAAAACTAGTGTAGAATTACTTTGTTATCGACAAAATATAAAATAGGAGTTTGAATATGAACGATTTGGAAATGTACAGAGAGCAGCTGGCCCTGTGTGATGATAAGATTATCGATGCTTTGATGGAACGTAATTCCATTGTAGAAAAGATTATGGCATACAAGGAAGAATTTGGGATGCCAATTCTACAGCCCAAGCAGGAGAAGAAGCAAAAGGTTCGTTTGGGGGAAAAGTTACACAGCAATAAATACAAAGATGAGATTTATGATGTCTTTGAGTGTATTCTCCACAATAGTAAGAAAATCCAGGCAAGAAAGCTCTTTGACTACAATATTGTATTGATTGGATTTATGGGAGCCGGAAAGTCTACAATTTCTGATTATCTTAGTACCATGTTTGCTATGGAAGTGGTGGAGATGGATCAGGTTATTGCAGAGAATCAGGGCATGAGTATTCCGGATATTTTTGAAACCTATGGAGAAGAGTACTTCCGTAATCTTGAGACAGAGCTTTTGATCGATATGCAGGATAAGAAGAATGTGGTAATTTCCTGTGGAGGTGGTGTTGCTATGAGAGAGCGCAATGTTGCCGAGATGAAGAAAAACGGAAAGGTTGTCCTTCTTACTGCCAGCCCGGAAGAAATCTATGAGCGTGTAAAGGATGATGATAATCGACCGGTACTTAGGGGCCGCAAGAACGTCCAGGGTATTGCGGAGCTCATGGAACAGCGTAGAGAAAAATATGAAGCTGCAGCGGATATTGTGATCCAGACAGATCATAAGTCTATTTTGCAGATTTGTGAGGAACTGGTAGGTCGTTTGACAGAAACGGAAGAATAAAATATGCTGAAGACATTTTATCCGGACCAATATGTGGCATCCACCTATGTCATTGACTTTGATAAGTTATATGAAGAGGGGATTCGAGGATTGATTTTTGATATTGATAATACCTTGGTTCCCCACGGGGCACCGGCAGATGATAGAGCCATCAAATTGTTTCAAAAACTAAAGGAGATCGGCTTTCGCTGCTGCCTTATATCTAATAATAAGGAGCCTAGGGTTGCAAAGTTTAATGAGCCTATCCAGGTGGATTATGTCTATGATGCCCACAAGCCTTCTACAAAAAATTACAGGAAGGCCATGGAGATTATGGGAACGGACACATCCAATACTGTATTTATCGGAGACCAGCTCTTTACCGATGTTTGGGGAGCAAAAAGGACCGGAATTAAGAGTATTTTGGTTAAGCCCATTCATCCTAAGGAAGAGATCCAGATTGTTCTTAAGAGATATTTGGAGAAGATTGTGCTTTATTTCTATTTGAAAAACAAAAAGAAGGTTGAAAAATAGAGGAAACTATTATAAAATTATTGAAGTGAGTGCGGTCATTTTTCAGAACTTTTTTTAAAAATGCATGATGACCGGCACTAATAGCAGAGGATAAGTGCCGAAAGGCATGGTTAAGGAGGATTATATAATGGCAAAGAAGAGCGCAGGCGAGTTCAGAAATGGTATGACATTAGAGATCGAAGGTAACGTATATCAGGTACTTGAGTTCTTACACGTTAAACCGGGAAAGGGAGCTGCCTTTGTACGTACTAAGCTTAAGAACGTGATCGATGGTGGTGTGGTTGAGAGAACCTTCCGTCCAACAGAGACATTTGACGAGGCTTATATCGAGAGGAAGAAGATGCAGTATCTTTACAATGATGGTGAGTTATTCTATTTCATGGACAATGAGACTTACGATCAGATTCCGGTAGGAACAGATACCGTAGGAGATTCTTTGAAGTTTGTTAAGGAGAATGAAGAGGTCACAGTTGTTTCTTACCAGGGTAATCCATTCTCTATCGAGCCGCCTCTTACTGTAGAGCTTCTGATCACAGAGTCTGAGCCGGGAGTTAAGGGTAATACAGCTACAGGAGCAACAAAACCTGCAATTCTTGAGACAGGTGCTCAGGTTATGGTTCCATTGTTCGTTGAGCAGGGAGAGACAATCAAAATTGATACTCGTACCGGAGAGTATTTATCAAGAGCATAATAAGATAATTTTTTGGGGCTGCGTCTTGGTAGACGTAGCTCTTTTTGTATTTAAATAACCCAAAAGTTACTGCGGGAGGAGGAATGAAAAGATGAAGGCAAATGAGAATGAAGAAAAAAGACATGTGCACAATGTGTTAGAGTATTTGGAAATTTCTGCAGGAAAAACTCCGGATAAAGAATTGTATGAAGACAAAAACACAGTTATGACTCATAAGCAGGTGGAAGGAAAAGCACAGCAGATTGGTACATTTCTGGCAAAAGAACTTGGAAAAACAAGAGAGCCGATAGCAGTATTTATGGACAAGTCGGTGGAGGCAGTGGTGTCCTTTTTGGGAGTTGTTTATAGCGGAAACTTTTATTGTCCATTAGATGTAAAAATGCCGATTGAACGTATTCAGGTGATCATGAGTGTTCTTTTACCTGAAATTATTGTGACGGATGAGGCTCATAAGCATCTGGCGGAAAGCTTTGCCGGAGATAGAAAAATTGTTCTTTTGGAAGATATGTTAAAGCAGGAAATTGATAAGAAGCTTCTTTTAGACATCCGAAAAGATATGGTGGAGTCAGATCCGCTATATGTATTGTTTACCAGTGGTTCTACCGGTGTGCCCAAGGGAGTTCTGCTTAATCACAGAGTTGTAACAAACTATATGGAATGGTTAGATGACAACTTTGAACTTGATAGTTCTGCAGTATTTGGTAATCAAGCCCCATTTTATTTCGATGTATCAATACATGATATTTATGGAGCAATTTATTTCGGAGCAAAGATGGTTATTATTCCACAAAGTTATTTTGGCTTTCCGGTTCGATTAGTGGAATACATGAATGAGAAAAAAGTATCTACTTTTTTATGGGTGCCATCAGCAATGGCAATCGTTGCCAATCTTCAAACGTTTGATGTTGTATTGCCAAAATATCTAAAACAGATCATGTTTGCCGGAGAGGTGCTACAGAGAAAACAGTTGGATTACTGGATTAAATATTTGCCGGATGCTGTGTATGCGAATTTATATGGTCCTACAGAAACTTTTGTATGTACGGCCTATATAAGAAATGGGGAGGAAGAAGAAGGACAACCCTTGCCGATAGGAATTCCAATTAACAATTCTCAGGCTCTTCTTTTGGATGAGAACGGAAAGGAAGTTGCTGAGGGTGAAATCGGCGAACTGTGTATGCGCGGTTCGTGCTTGGCTTTGGGATATTATAACAATCCTGAAAGAACGAGTCAGGCATTTGTGCAAAATCCATTGCATCAGAGATATCCGGATCGCATCTATCATACGGGAGACTTGGTAAGATATAATGAAGCAGGAAATTTGATTTATATTTCACGAAAAGATTTTCAAATTAAACACATGGGATACCGTATTGAGTTGGGAGAAATCGAATCTGCAGGAAATGCTATTGAAGGGATTCGAGATTGTGCATGTATGTATAATTCTAAAAGAAAGAAGATTGTCTTTTTCTATGATGGAGTAGAGATGGACACCAAAATGCTAACAGATGCCTTGGCAACTCGCGTGCCGCAGTATATGATTCCGGGAAAAGTTGTATATATGAAAGCAATGCCACACAATGCAAACGGAAAAATAGATAGAGCCAAATTAAAGGAATTAGTATGATGCAATAAATGAGAGGAAAATAGAAAAATGTTGTTGACATCGAATTTGTTTTTTTTGTTCACATTATTGGGACTATGTATCTATTATGTAGTCCCAAAACGTTTACAATGGATTGTGTTGTTGGTATGTAGCTATTGTTATTATATGATCGTAAGTATACCGGCAGTTTTCTTTTTGATTTTTTCAACCGTGGTGACTTATGGATGTGCCTTATGGATAAAAAAGATAGGTGCATCACAGTCTGATGAAAAATCAGCAGCTAAGAAGAAAAAAAGAATTGTTACATTGGGTATATTGCTGGATTTGGGAATGTTAGCCTTCTTAAAATATACCAATTTTTTAATCTCGAATATTAATTTGCTGACAAATGGTCATATAAATTTAATGCATTTGATTTTACCTTTGGGAATTTCTTATTACACATTTCAATCTCTGGGCTATCTTTTGGATGTATATTGGGGGAGAGAACAAGCAGAAGTAAATCTGGCTAAATATGCCTTGTTTGTATCCTTCTTTCCACAGCTTGTGCAAGGTCCCATTGGTAGATATGGAAAATTGGCAGGACAATTGACAAGCCCCCATAAACTGGATTTACATCAAATTAAATACGGAATTGAGCGAATCCTATGGGGACTGTTTAAGAAAATGATTGTAGCTGAGTGGGCTTCAGTTTATAGAATTGCAATTTTTTCAAATCCGGAAGAATACTCGGGGATTGCTATATTTGGAGTACTCTTATATACCATAGAGTTATATGGAGATTTTGCCGGTGGAATTGATATGGTATTAGGAGTGGCGGCAATGTTTGGAATTCGGTTGGATGAGAACTTCAGGCAGCCCTTGTTCTCCACTTCAATCAGTGACTTTTGGAGAAGATGGCATATTTCTCTGGGAACCTGGATGAAGGATTATGTCTTTTATCCATTGACCTTGTCCAAGTTTATGAGTAAAGTTCAAAAAAAGGCAAAAGCAAGATGGGGACGAAAAAAAGGTCGTTTTGTATCAATTGCAATTTCGGACTTGATTGTATTTGTACTAGTAGGCTTATGGCACGGGGCAAGCTGGAATAATGTTGGATGGGGATTTTATAATGGTATTATCATCGCAACCAGTGGGTTCTTGACAGATACTTATAAGATCTGGAAGACGAAGCTACATATCAAAGAACAAAGTAAAGGCTACCATCTGTTTATGATATTAAGAACCTTTATCTTGTTTAATATAGGTCAGTATTTTGATTGTGTAAGCTCTGTAGGAGATGCATTGAAAATGATGAAATATTCTGTTACAAGCTTTCATCCGTCACAGTTTTTACTTATTTCATCAGGAAAGCTTGGAGTGGAATATACGCCCTATGCTTTGCTTACCTTGATTGTAGGCTGTGTGATTTGGTTTGTTGTGAGCTTGTTAAAAGAAAGAGGAGTAAATATGGAAGAAGCGGCCATAAAAACACCTGCGATTTTGGAATTTGCAATCTGCATGCTGTTATTTTTGAGTATTCCATTATTTAGTCCAATGTCAGTAGCTAGGGGGTTCATTTATGCACAATTTTAAAAAAGCAATAAAAATGATTGCAGGTCTGCTGATTTGTGTATTGATGATCAAGGGACTGGATCTTGTTTTATACCCTTGTACATTTGTAAGAAATGACATTCACACAGTTACAAGCCAGCAGAAGGATGTTATAATACTAGGAACTTCCAATGGAATGTCGGATCTGGATCCGGATAGCATGTTGGAAGGAACGGGACTGACAGGACATAATTTGTGTGTCGGTGGAGAATATCCGGTAGATGCATATTATTTAACAAAATTAGTCATTGAAAAACAGAAGCCCAAAACTATTGTATTTGAACTTTCGCCAGGATACTTTACAACAGAAAAAGAAAAAGGAAATAATTATCTCTTGTTTTATCATGAATTTCCAATGTCATTAACCAAAGCAGAATACTTTTGGGATACCATGTTAGAATGTGATTTTCGGTCTCCGCTGTTTGCTTTTCATGAATATTCCTTGCAGTACGAATTATCAAAGATGAAGGATACGGTATATCAGAAAGTGACCAACAATTATGATGTGTCTTATCTGAAAGGAACGGTACAGGAGTATCATGAAAATGGATTTATTGAAAAATATCCGGTGGCAGTAGAAGATTTTCCTGCTTATTCCCCTACCTTGTTTTCAAAGGATGAGGTGAAGGCCACAAATATGGAATATCTGGACAAATTGATTCAATTATGTAAAGATAATGATATTGACTTTATTGCAACAACAATGCCATTGGCAGCGACAATGCTTGTTCAGGAAGAAGATAGTTATCGTGAGGCATGGGATTATTTTTCAGAGTATTTTGAAGCCAATAATGTGCCGTATTATAATTTCAATAGAGAGTATTATCAAAGTTATAGCCATGATTTGGCCAATTATGTGGATTATGACGGACATATGAATGGGGATAGCGCGAAAGCATTTTCAAAGGTATTTGGAGAGACTGTATTTGGCAGTAAGGCATCGAATTAGTTTTAAAAGCATATGTAAAATGAGACAAAAATAAAAGGAGATTATATTTTATGGAAACATTGTTAGAAATCTTAGAAGATTTAGTACCTGGAGTAGAATTTGAGGGAAGAACAGATTTGGTGGAAAGCGGCGATTTGAATTCCTTAGCAATTTTGAATCTGATTTCCGATATTTCAGATGAATTTGATGTTACAATTCCAGTCGGGGAAGTGGTTCCGGAGAATTTTGATTCGCCTGAAGCAATTATGGCATTGATCAATAAACTTAAATAGCATGAAATTTTATCAAAAGCGATATGTTACAAGGCTAGCATATCGCTTTTAATAAATGGTATGCTTAACTAGCAATCTGAAATTCCAGGATCACCTTATCAAACTTATAAGTATCCGGGGACATGCTGGATATAATCACGGTTACATCGCCACTATCCATCAGTTTCCCCGGATAGATGCTTAAAGGATCGGAGTGAACTTCCCTCAGTTCCTGGTAGCAGAGATAATTGCCGGCAGGAAGCTTTTGCACTTGCGGGAGAGTACTTCCGGAGGAATGTTCAGGAAGGACTTCCAAAAACATATAGGAGTCCACAAATTTTCCATCTTTGTAATGAATCATTAGCCCGTGGGGGAAGGATGCCAAAAGATGGGATTTTCTTGCAGTATTAAATAATTTGCTTAGATTTCGTTCATAGGTCTTGGCATCCATTTTAATCTTACTAGGAATAGTGATGATATGGCGGTCAACAATATAGCGAGAATAATAGCCTTGTCGGCCTAAAAAATCTCTTTGGGCATGGATATGTTGTAAGGTACGATCGATGGAATCAATATTTGATTCGATCTTTCGTATCTTTTCTTTTGCCATTTTTCGCCCATCTTTTAGAAGGCGTTCGAATTCTAATTGCCCATCCTGGTCTACATAATTCTTAAGTTCTTTTAGCGGAATTCCTAACTCGATACACAGAAGAATGGTATCAAGTACCATAATCTGGTTGGCGGAATAGTAGCGATATCCACTTTCCAGATTAATATAAGCCGGAATCAGAATTCCCATTTTTTCATAATAGCGAAGAGATTGTACATTTACATTTCGAATCTTGGCAAGCTCTCCGATCGATAATAGATTTCCCATTAAAACACCTCGCAAAAAAACAAAAAAATGTATTGACTCTATGATTATCATAGGGTTTATCATTGCTTCCGGAAGTGATTTTAACCTTTTTTCTTGGGTTTGTAAATACTTCATAAAGTATAAACGGAGGTGTTACTGTGACGAAAACAGAAGATGTAAACAATCCCTTGGCATCGGCATCTGTGGGAAAACTCATGATGAAATATGCCATTCCCAGTGTTGTTGCTTTAGTTGTAAATTCCCTCTACAACATTGTGGATCAGATTTTTATAGGATGGGGTGTGGGAACCCTAGGAAATAGTGCAACCAATGTTGTCTTCCCCCTTAATATGGTGGTTATGGCTTTGGCCCTACTTTTAGGAGATGGAGGCGCATCTTTTTTAAGTTTGGAACTTGGAAGAAACAATCAGAAAAAAGCAGAGAAAGCAGCCAATAATACCTTGAGCTGGCTCATTATTGTAGGGATCCTATTTACCCTGATCTGTTATCTCTTCTTTCAACCCTTGGTTTCCTTGTTTGGAGCTACCCCGGACAACCTTCCCTATGTCTACGAATATGGAAAGATCGTAATCATAGGCTTCCCCTTTGTGGTAATCGGAAGCGGCCTGTGCTCCGTGATTCGAGCAGATGGAACGCCAAAGCTTACAATGGTCGGAATGATCGTAGGATGTGTGGCGAATGTTATTTTGGATGCCTTATTTGTCTTAGGATTCGGTTGGGGCATGGCAGGAGCTGCCATTGCTACTGTAATTGGACAGGTACTTAATTTTGCTATTAGCATTTGGTATATTCCAAGATTTAAGACCGTCAAGATTTCCTTAAGCCAAATGAAACCGGACTTTAAACTTTTAAAGAAAACTGCAGGCTATGGAGTTTCCAGTTTTGTGGCCCAGATTGCGGTGGCCATTATTATGACCGTCATTAACTATTATTTGGTTCACTGTGGAATGAATAGTAAATATGGAGCTGACATTCCCCTGGCAGCCTTTGGAATTGTAATGAAATTTAATACGATTTTGGTTTCCATTGTTACCGGTATCGGTACGGGAGCGCAGCCAATTGTGGGATACAACTACGGAAGCGGAGATTATAAGAGGGTGAGAAAAACCTTATCAGTGGCAGTGAAGGTGTCCACGGTCTTTGCATTCTTGTTCTTTTTGGTCTTCCATATTTTCCCAAAACAGCTGACAGCCATGTTTGGATCTCAAGGAGACCTTTATGCGGAATTTTCCATTCGGTCTTTTGAAATTTTCACCCTGCTGTGCTTTTTTAACGGTTTCCAGACCGTGGCGGCTATCTTCTTCCAGTCCATTGGAAAGCCGGTAAAATCAGGAGCCATTTCTTTGAGCAGACAGATTATTTTCTTGATTCCGGCAACCATGATCCTTTGCAGTTTCATGGGATTAGATGGAGTCCTGTGGGCAGGACCTGTGGCGGATGGATTAGCTTTTATCTTAGCCTTAGTATTAACTCTTAGAGAATTAAATGGCGACTTAAAAGTAAAGTAGAAGGAGGTGAGAAAACCTTGTAAGAGGCTTCCATGGCCGCTTTGAATAGTGACAATATTTCGAATTTTTGATATAATTTACACATTAATGCGAGCAAAAAAGGGGAAGTTAATTGAAATGGAAGCAGAAAATTTAAGTTATAGTGCGGTAGTAGTCTTTATGCTTTTGTTTGACTGGATTTTGGTAAACAGGCTGAGAAAAATACCGGGTTTTGGAAAGAAGCAATACTGGATTTTGACCCTGATGGCAGCTGCGGCAGTTTGTGCCCTATCAGATGCGCTTTGCGTATATATTGGCGCAAGCGCAGGAAGAGTGGTGACATTTCTTCTGAATGCCTTGTTTGACCTGTCAACGGAATGTATCGCATTTTTCTTATTTATGTATTTAGAGCTTCGATACGATGCAGATCGGATACTAAAAAGCAAAATCAGATATCTGCTGTTTGTTCCCATCATTCTCATGGTCTTTCTTCTGGTGGCATCCTGGTGGACCGGATGGATTTTTTCTGTTGATGCCTATGGAAATTATACAAGAGGCCCCCTGTTTATTGTTTTTGTCTCTACATTGGCCAATGGATATTGCCTTGCTGCGATCCTGGACTTTGCTATACATTTAAAAATAGAGAAATCACCACAAAAAAGGAAGCTTCTTACGCAGTCTCTGCTATATTTCGTTCCCCTGGTAATAGGAACCGTCATGCAGTTTTTTGTAACAGGACTTCCTACCTCCAATATCGGATTAACCCTGACAATTCTTTTGATTTTTATGGACAATCAGGAAATACTGCTAACCACAGCATATTCTGAGCTCCAAGAGCACCAGAAGATGCTGCAGGATGCCTTGGGCCAGGCTGAGACTGCTAATCGTGCCAAGACCACTTTCTTAAACAGTATGTCACATGATATCAGGACACCCATGAATGCAATTGTGGGATTTACGGCTCTTGCCCAGACCCATATTGACGACACGGAGAAGGTAGAAGAATATCTTTCCAAAATCAGTACATCGGGAACTCATCTTCTGAGTTTGATCAATGATATTCTTGATATGAGCAGGATAGAAAGCGGCAGTGTAAAGCTAGAAGAAAAGCCGGTACACATTCCGGATGTGATCCATGATTTGAGGACCATGATCATGGGTCTGATTAATTCAAAGAATCAGAATCTTTATATTGACACCCAGGATGTCTCCCACGAGGATGTCATTACAGATAAGCTTAGGCTGAATCAGATCCTAATTAATATTGTCGGAAATGCCATTAAGTATACACCGACAGGAGGAGACATCATCATCCGTTTGTCGGAAAAACCCTGTCATCTGAAGGATTATACCAGCTATGAATTTACCATCAAAGACACTGGGCTGGGGATGTCAGAGGAATTTGTCAGCCATATTTTCGACACTTTTTCCAGAGAATATACCTCTTCCACTAATGGGATTCAGGGAACCGGGCTTGGAATGTCCATTACCAAGAATATCGTAGATATGATGGGCGGCACCATTGATGTGCAAAGTGAGGAAGGAAAGGGAACTACCATTACCGTAAGTCTTAGCCTGCGCCTTTCGGATACCCGTGTGCAGTGGGAACCGATTCCTGACTTGCTTGGGGCAAGAGCCCTGGTAATTGACGACGATGTAAATACTTGCAGAAGCGTGTGCAAGATGCTTCGCAGCATAGATATGCGCCCTGACTGGACCATCTCAGGAAAAGAGGCCATCCTCCGTGCCCAGGATGCAGTGGAATTAAAGGATGACTACAGTGTCTATATTGTGGACTATTTGATGCCTGATATGAACGGTATCGAAACTGTCAGAAGAATCCGTAAGATTATCGGAGATAACATCCCAATCATAGTACTTACAGCCTATGAATGGACCGGCTTTGAACAGGAAGCCAGGGAAGCAGGCGTGACAGCCTTTGTAGGCAAGCCCTTATTCATGTCTGAACTAAGAGCAGTATTGACCCAGCCTGCCTTAAATGGCCCCAAAAAGCCTGTCGGGGCAGAAATGAAAAAACACGATTACAGTGGAAAGCGTATTTTGCTGGTAGAAGATAATGAATTGAATCAGGAAATTGCCACAGCACTCCTGAAAGAAACCGGAATGCAGATTGATTGTGTGGAAGATGGAATTGAAGCGGTAAATATCATCGATCGAGCACCGGAGGACAGATTTGATTTGGTCCTGATGGATATTCAGATGCCAAGAATGGATGGATATACGGCCACAAGAGAAATTCGGACCCTGCCCAACAACAGAAAAGCAAACATTCCTATCGTTGCCATGACAGCCAATGCCTTTGATGAGGATAGGAAGAAAGCATTCGAGACAGGAATGAATGGGCACATTGTAAAACCAATCGATATGGACGTGATATTTAAGACCTTGGATGAAGTTTTTGAAAAACAGGATGAAAGACATGCTTTATAAAAGTGTTGAATAAAGAAAAAAAGCCTTGCAATTTTTGCAAGGTTTTTTTATAATCTGAATCACCATAATAATTCAAATCAAGGGAACTTAAAATAAGTTTCCGATCTAATTTTCTAAAATCAAGGGTTTAATTTATGAAAACCCCAAGCAAGATGGTAGATTCCTACCACAAATTTTCCAAAGTATTTATTTCATATGCTGCCGCAAAAGAGAAAGGAGTTTTATGACTTATTATCAGTTTGTGCATGCGGTGGAACTTCAGGTAAGGGAGGAGGCAAAAGGACAATTAGACGTGAGTGTAAATGCCGTGTTAAAGAACAATGGCAGGATAAGACAGGGGCTTATATTGAGGGAGGAAAATATCAATATTTCCCCGACGATTTATTTGGAGGAATATTATCAACGATTTCTCTTAGGAGTCAGAGTGGAGACAATTGCCAAGGAGATCCTGAAAGTATATGGACAAGTTCGGTTTGAATCTCCCATGGATGCAAATTTTATAGGGGACTACGAGCAAATCCGAGGACAGATTGTATATCGGGTGATTAACCGTGAAAAGAATAAGGAGCTTCTTAAGCATGTTCCCTATAAGGAATATTTAGACCTGGCAATTGTATATTATCTTTTATTTGATTCTACAAGATATGGATCCGCTTCTATGATGATCAATGATACCCACTTAAGAATCTGGGGCGTGGATGAAGAAGAAATCCATAAGAGAGCAAAGGAAAATACAAAAAAGCTATTACCTTACCAGTTTAAAACCATGGCCCAGATCGTGGCAGAAATGATGGGACAACCCTTAGATGTTTTTGAGGATGCTCTTTATATTCTCACGAATAAGAATAGGAGTTATGGAGCTGCCGCCATGCTGTATCCGGGCTGCCTTGAGACCATCGGAGAGGAACTTGAGGGAAACTATTATGTTATTCCCAGCAGTGTCAACGAACTGATCATGGTGCGGGAAGAAGATGCGCCGGACGAAGAGGGGCTAGCCTCCATGGTAAGGGCGGTAAATGAAAGCCAGGTGCCGGATGAGGAGGTCTTGTCTGATCATATTTATTATTTTGATCGAAGAGATAATAGGCTGCAGATTGTTTTGTAAATAAGAATTGTAGTTTCAAAGATCACTAGAATCAGGAGGGAATCCATGAATAAAAAGACTTCAAGAATAAGAAAAGCTTTTTCCTTGGGCCTGGCTCTTCTTATGACCCTATCTGCCGGAATATCCGGAGTACAGGTACAGGGAAAAGAGACCCAAACGGAAGACAAGACAGTGAAAGTAAGAGTAGAAAGCGTAGAACATGCCATAGTCAAATTGAATGATTCAGAGGAGCAGGAGATTGATGTTTCTCCCGGATCAGAAGTAAAGATCGATGTGGAAACGGAAAAAGGATATCAGCTTGATGATATTTGGGTTGAGGATTCTGAAGGATATAAAGCAGAAATGACTCAGAAAGAAGTCAGCTATTATGTAATAGCGGATACAGATTTAACTATTAAGCTTGCAGTTAGTGAATCTAAGGAAAAAAAGTCCGGTGATGAAGATCCGGACAAATCCGATAGTCAGGACGAGAAAACATCAGAGCAAAGAAGACCTGCCTATGATGCGGAAAAATTACACGAAATCTTATCCTCGATCGAAGATAGGGGAGCTGCAAATAATGAAATTTCAGTAGCATCAGCTGATGGCAATGAAAATGCCTTGGCCAGAAGTGCAAGCGGGTATGTAGGACAATACAAGTATATTTCTCATTTGGAAAGAAGTGTTGCCCCTATTGATATGATCCGTTATAACGCAGATGGCAGTTGGACCAAGGTTAAGTCATGGTCAGAGGGTGTATTTGGACTTGAGAATGGAGAAGTTACATACTGCTGCGAACCAAATCAACCCTTTGCCGCGGGTAACATGCTTTGCCGGAATGCAACGGATTACTATAGTGCAGATACAGTGAAAACGATTTGTATGATGATGTATTACTATGATGAATATATCAAGTGTGGAGGTACATCCTGGGTCGATGATTATCTGATAAAGCAATGTATTGTATGGTCAGTGGTTAATGATGTTAGGCAGTTTATACCTGGAATCACCTTGGAATATGGAAATGCCACCCTAGATGGGAAAGGACATTATTTGTCTGACCATTTAGGAACGGTTCTCTATTATGGAGCTCAATGGGCGGCTGATTCTGCAAATCGAAAGTGTTTCACATGCAGAGGATATATTTACGAAAATCCTTACGGACAAGACCAAAGCCAGTGGGAGTATTCTTACGAACCGGCTCCGGGCAAAGTTAGCTTAAAAAAAGTCTCCTCTAATCCATATCTTAGCGACGAAAACCCCTGCTACAGTCTGGAAGGTGCAGAATATGGTGTCTATACAGATGAAGGATGCACAAACCAGGTGGCAACTCTTACAACCGATGCAGATGGTAACACTAATCCGGTTGAAGTTGATGAAGGGACCTATTATGTGAAAGAGATCAATGCTTCCAAAGGATATGCCCTAGATTTAGAAACCTATGCGGTCGATGTTAGCAGTGGAGAAACCGCAAGTGTGACCAGTGAGGAAGTGCCATTGGCTGACGCTTTTGGGATCTCGCTTATAAAGATTGACCAGGATTCAAATGGTAGAGCCAATGTAAAGAGCTTAGAAGGTGCCCAGTTTGAAGTAAAATATTATGCCGTAAATCCGGATGATTATAAGGGCCTGGAAGATCTGGATGGCATTGATGCGACTAGGACTTGGGTACTGGAGACGAAAAATAAAGATGGAAAGTATTATGCAGCGTTAGATGATGAATACAAAGTCTCCGGAGATGATTTCTATTATAATGACGATGAAGCTAAATGCATCCCAATCGGAGTGATCACCATTGAGGAGATCGTAGCACCGGAAGGTTACAAGCTAGAAGGCGCAACATTTACTTCCGATACCATGACAGGTCCGGTAGATGGTAAGTATTTTGCCAAGGTTCTTGCTAATGGAGAGGAAGCAAGACTGGATGGAGGTAATTCCTTTACCGTATCAGACCAGAGTATCCGTGGTGGTATCAAGCTAGCTAAGTGGGATAAGGAGTCAAATGCTCAGTCCCCACAGGGAGAAGCTACATTAGAAAAAACTACCATCGAGATTGTTAATAAGAATGATTATGACGTAATCGTTAACGGACAGGCTTATGGAAAAGATCAGACTGTCATGACACTCACAACCGATGCAAATGGTAATGCCCAGACAGCAAACGATGCTCTGCCATATGGTCTTTACGAAGTAAAAGAGACTGGGGCTCCTGGCGGATATTTAAATACAGGTGATTGTATTTCCCAGGAAGTATTTATTGCTGAGGATGGAGTTGTCGTTGATCTTAACAATGATACAAGAGCAATTAAGAATAACGTCATCCGTGGTGGTGTACAGCTTGGTAAGTGGGATAATGAGTCCAACACTCAAAAAGCCCAGGGAGCTGCTACTTTAGTAGGTGCTGAATTTGAGATTACAAATCAGAGTTCTCATGACGTTATTGTAAACGGAAAGACTTACAAGAAAGGCCAGGTAGTTGCAACTCTTGTAACCAATGAAAAGGGAATTGCTAAGTCAGCAAAAGACCTTCTTCCATATGGTAAGTACAGCTACGAAGAGACCAAGGCTCCAAAAGGATATCTGGCAACAGGATCCGGCCTTACAGGAATCTTCACGATCAAGGAAAACGGAGTGATCGTAGATCTTAATAAGAAGGAAACTGCAATTAAGAACAATGTCATTCGTGGAGATATCACCTTTACAAAGTCTGATGCAGAGACTTCTGAGAGAATGGCTAACATTCCATTTAAGATTACATCCAATACAACCGGTGAGAGCCATATCATTTACACTGATGAAAATGGATATTATTCCAGTGAATCAAAGTATGTAGAGCACAGTGAAAACACCAATGCAGGAAAAGCGAAGAGTGGAACCTGGTTTGGTTTGGACGCTGATGGCAAGCAGGTTCCTGTAAAGGATTCTGTAGGCGCATTTCCATATGACACCTATACCATCCAAGAATTAAGATGTGATGCCAATGCAGACAAGGTTCTGTTTAAGGGAGTCTTTACCATTTCTATGCCTGGCTTTACTCTAGATTATGGAACCATTACCAATGCAGATTTGGCAATGCAAACCACGGCTAAGGATGCAACAAGCAATATTCATACCGCCTATGCAAGTAAAGAAGTTACCCTTGTTGATACCGTATTTTATACAGGCCTTAAGAAAAATAATATCTATACCGTAAAAGGTGTCCTTATGGATAAGGAAACAGGAGGAAAACTTTCAGATATTAATGGAAATGAAATTACAGCAGAAACGACTTTTAAAACGGTAACTAAAAATGGATTGATAGATGTGACCTTTGTTTTTGATGGCACCGGTATGGAAGGAAAAGATGTGGTAGTATTTGAGGAATGCTATGATAAAGACGGGAACTTGGTTATAGATCATAAAGATATCGATGATAAAGGTCAGACCATTTCTTTTGAAAAGAATCCCGAGATTAAGACAGCGGCAAAGGATTCCGAGACCCAGGACCATATTTCAGCCGCAAAGGAGAAGGTAAGTATTGTTGACACAGTAACTTACAAGAATCTGACGGTTGGAAAAAAATATACCATCAGTGGTACTTTGGTGGACAAGGAAACCGGAAAAGCTATGAAAGATTCCGATGGAGATAAGATTACAGCAGAGACTAGCTTTACGGCAAAGGAGACAGATGGAACGGTAGAAGTTACCTTTACCTTTGATGCATCTGATTATGCCGGAAAGACTATGGTAGTATTTGAAGACCTTTATCGCAATGGAAAACTTGTAGCGACACATTCTGATCTTGAGGATGAAGGCCAGACCATTTACTTCCCGGAAGTTAAGACAACAGCTAAGGATTCTGAGACTGATGGATCACTTTCACAGGCAAAAGAAAACGTAACGATCGTAGATACTGTAGCTTATAAGAATCTGATCCCTGGCAAAGAGTATACCCTACAGGGAACTTTGATGGATAAGGAAACAGGAAAGAAACTTTTAGACACAGAAGGAAAAGAAGTTACATCAGAAGCTAGCTTTACCGCAGAGAAGACAGAAGGTGAAGTTGATATTACATTTACCTTTAATGCTTCTACTTTAGCAGGGAAGACAAGTGTAGTATTTGAAAACTTATATTACAACAAAAACCTTGTAGCAACACATTCTGATCTTGAGGATGAAGGACAGAGTATCCACTTCCCAGAGATTAAGACAAGAGCCAAGGATGCAGTAAGTGATTCACAGAATGCACTTCCATCCAAGGAAACGACCATTATTGACACTGTTAAATACACAAACCTTATTGTCGGAAAGACTTATATCGTTAAGGGAATCTTGATGGATAAGGATACAAAAGAACCATTCCTTAATGCAGAAGGAAATCAGATCGTAGCAGAGACTAGCTTTACTGCAGCGGAGACTTCCGGAGAAGTAGAGATTAAGTTTGCCTTTGATAGTTCAACACTCAAGGGAAAGACTCTTGTTGTATTTGAGGATTTATATGAGTCAGAACACAAAGTAGCAACTCATGCAGACATCACAGACAAGGATCAGAGTGTACACTTCCCGGAGATCAAGACGACAGCTAGCGATAAGGAAGATGGTGACCATACAGTAACTTGTGGACAGGTAACAATTGTAGATAGCATCAAATATGAGAATTTAGTTCCTGGAAAAGAATACAAGCTGTCCGGTGTCTTAATGGATAAATCCACAGGAGAAAAAGTATTGGTTGATAAAAAGGAAGTGACAGCAGAAACTAGCTTTACACCTAAGAAGGCAAATGGAAGTGTAGAAGTTACCTTTACATTTGATGCATCCTCTCTTGAGAAGAAGAGCTTAGTTGTATTTGAGAAGCTCTACGATGTAAAAGGAAATGAGCTTGCAAATCACGAGGATATTAATGACGAAGATCAGACGGTAACTGTTAGTGAGAAAACTAAGATAGTTACCAATTCACCAAATGAAACAAAGGCAGCTGCTTCTATTGTTAAAACCGGTGACGTTGCAAATGCTGTTCCTTATATTGTTTTGTTAGGATTAGCAATTGTAGCTACTGGTGTAATTGTGAAGAAGAAGCTAAGACCAGAGGGAAAATAATTGACGAGGCTTGAAAGACTAATTACAATAAATGTATAGGAGAAGAAAGTTTGAACCAAGAAGAAAAGATGAACGTCCAGTATGACGTTTATGCCAAGGAACTTTTGTCCCAAAAAGAAGTCTTGGCACGTATCTTGAAATTTACGATTGCAGAATTTCAAGACATGGGATCGGAAGAAATCATGGAGATGATCGAAGGGGATCCCTTGGTTTCGGAAGTCAGTGTAAAATCTGGTGAAACAAACCGGAATTTTCATGGCAAAATCACTGGAAATAATACAGAGAGTAAGGAACCGGGAGAAGGAGCAATCTATTTCGATATAGTTTTCTATGTTCGAATGGAAGATGGCATCAGGCGCATCATTATCAACCTGGAAGCTCAGGGAATTGAAAATCCAACATATCCACTGGTAAATCGGACAATTTTTTATATTTCCAGGTTGATAGCATCCCAGAAGGAGAGAAATTTTAGCCATTCTAATTATGGAGACATGATTCGGACATATTCTATTTGGATTTGCTTTAACATGGATGAGAACTGCATGAATTACTTGCATCTAGTGAATACACCACTGCTGGGTTCTCATGAATGGAAAGGGGATTTGAAACTTCTTAATATTTTCCTAATTGGGATAGACAAAAACCTGGTTGAGGAAACTCTCAGGGCGACAAATAGTGATTTGCATTATATGCTTGGTACGATTTTTTCGAATCATATGTCATCGAATGACAAGATCAGATTGTTAAGTGAACGAAAGGACATGCCGGTAGGGACTCATTTCAGAAAGGAGTTGGATACGATGTGTAATTTGTCTTTGGGAATTGAAGAACGTGGAATAAAAAAGGGTATTGAGCAAGGTATGAAGCGAGGAGCTAGGCTTGAGCGATTAGGTATTATAAAAAACATGCTCTTGCAACATATGTCAACAGAAGATATTATGAAATATTCCGGCGCGACGGAAGAAGAAATCGGTCAGGTCAAAGAACAACTTTGTGTACACAGTTAGTATTGCAAGAAAAAAATAAAAGAGTATAAGATAAAATGATGAATTTCATTTACATTGAAAATTAAATATGGTAATATTACAAAGGTGTCTCGAAAGAGACACCTTATATTGACATGCACCCGTAGCTCAGGGGATAGAGCACCGCCCTCCGGAGGCGGGAGCGGCGGTTCGAATCCGCCCGGGTGTGTATTTTGTCGCAAGCGACCGTGCTTGGCGCGAGAATGTGCTTTGCACATTCTTTTTTTTACTTTATTTTGGCTTCATTTTTTAAATGTGGAGCTCTTAACAGATCTTAGGTTAAGAAATAGGCAGGAGAATAAATCATGAAGAAGATAATAGATTTAATTGCAGAGGAACTCTCTAATGCATTTGAGCAGGCTGGCTATGATAGAAGCTACGGCAAGGTAACCTTATCAAATCGTCCGGATTTGTGCGAATACCAGTGTAACGGTGCTATGGCCGGAGCGAAAGCTTATCATAAGGCCCCACTTATGATTGCAGAAGATGTCGCAGGTCTTTTAAAAGACAGCAAGTTGATCAAAGAAGTTGAAGCGGTAAAGCCGGGATTTATCAATATTAAGTTGGAGGAGGCTGCAGTTTCTGCATACCTAAATGAGATGGCTGCAGACAAGGACCTGGGCCTTGATAAATTGGCTACTCCCAGAAAGATTGTCATTGACTATGGCGGACCTAACGTGGCGAAACCCCTCCATGTAGGACACCTTCGCTCCGCAGTAATCGGAGAAAGCTTAAAGCGAATCAATCGCAAGGTGGGCAATGAGGTATTAGGAGATGTACATCTTGGAGACTGGGGCTATCAAATGGGTCTTATCATTACCGAATTAGGCAAGAGAAAACCCGAACTTCCCTACTATGATGATTCCTTTGAAGGAGACTATCCAAAGGAAGCTCCTTTTACCATCAGTGAGCTTGAGGAGATTTATCCTACAGCCAGTGGAAAGGCAAAAGAAGACGATTCTTACAGAGAAGAAGCATTGCATGCTACCTATTTGTTGCAGAACGGACATAGGGGATATACAGCTATTTGGAATCACATTATGAATGTTTCCGTAGCAGATCTTAAGAAAAATTATGAAAATTTAAATGTTACCTTTGACCTTTGGAAGGGAGAGTCTGATGCCCAGGCTTATATTCCGGCTATGATCGAAGATCTGAAGGCAAAAGGATTTGCCCACATGGATGATGGCGCCTTGGTAATCGATGTAAAAGAAGAGACCGATACCAAGGAGATTCCTCCGTGTATGATCCAGAAGTCTGACGGAGCTTCCCTTTACGGAACCACCGATTTGGCCACCTTGATCCAGAGACAGCAGGATTATCAGCCGGATGAAGTAATCTATGTGGTAGATAAGCGTCAGGAGCTTCACTTCGTGCAGGTATTTCGTGCAGCTAAGAAAACAGGAATTGTTCCGGAGACTACTTCTCTTAGGTTCCAGGGATTTGGAACTATGAATGGAAAGGATGGAAAGCCTTTTAAGACAAGAGAAGGCGGCGTTATGCGCCTTGAAAATCTCATCGCTGAGATTGAAGATGAGATGTATAAGAAAATTACAGATAACCGTACGGCGGAGGAAGAAGAAGCCAGACAGACTGCCAAGATTGTCGGCCTTGCAGCGATCAAATACGGAGATCTTTCAAACCAGGCCTCCAAAGATTATGTTTTCGATGTAGATCGTTTTACCTCTTTTGAAGGAAATACAGGTCCTTATATTTTATATACCATCGTGCGTATTAAATCTATTTTGAATAAATATATGGCTGAGGGTAAGGACTTAAAAGATCATATCATCCTTCCGGCAGTGGGAGACAGTGAGAAGGCTTTGATGCTGGAGGTTTCCAAGTACAATGATGTCATGCAGCTTGCATATGAGGAATTGGCTCCTCATAAGATTTGTGCTTACATTTATGACCTGTCCAATGCATTTAACAGGTTCTATCATGAGACAAAGATTCTGTCAGAGGAGGATCAGGCACGAAAAGAGAGTTATATCGCCTTGCTTAAGGTGACCAAGGAAGTCCTAGAATCCTGCATTGATGTGCTGGGATTTGAAGCCCCTGAAAAGATGTAGATTTTTGAAAGCTCGGCGATTGCCGGGCTTTTTGTATAAGAGGAGAATATCATGACGGATAAGTTATTTTATAAAGATGGATATATGCAGGAGTTTACGGCTAGCGTAATCTCTTGTGAGGAAGGTAAAAAAGGCTATGAGCTTGTGCTGGATCAAACCGCATTTTTCCCAGAAGGGGGCGGCCAGTATGGAGACCAGGGATACCTAGATTCTGTGAGGGTAGTAGATACGAAAGAAAAAGGAGGCCTGGTTTATCACTATACCAAGGAGCCCTTGGAAGTTGGAAAGCAGGTGACTGGGCGCCTTGATTGGGGACTTCGTTTTGACCGCATGCAGCAACATTCCGGGGAGCATATTATTTCCGGACTTGTCCATAAGCGTTATGGCTATAATAATGTGGGATTTCATTTGGCAGATGAATATTGCACCATGGACTTTGACGGCCCTATTAGCATGGAAGCCTTAAAGGAAATTGAGGAGGAGGCAAACAAAGTTGTATTTGCAAACCTTCCGATCCATATTTTATATCCATCGAAAGAGGAACTTAAGGAACTTGAATACAGAAGCAAGATTGAAATTGAGGGCCAGGTTCGAATCGTTGAGATCCCCGGGGTGGATATCTGTGCATGCTGTGCACCCCATACTGCCAGCACCGGAGAGATCGGCCTGATCAAATTAGTCCGTATGGATAATTATAAAGGCGGGGAGCGAATCTACATGTTAAGTGGCATGCGGGCCTTGAAGGATTATCAGACCAAGGAAGAAAGCGTAAAGGCTATCTCCGCCGCTCTGTGTGCCAAAGAAGATCAGGTGGCTTATGCAGTAGAAAAATTAAAGGAAGAGCAGGCAAGCTTGAAAAATGAACTGGCTTCTTTAAAACAAAATTTGTTATCATTTCGGGCAGCAGAAATTTCTGTAGAGGATCCGGTGACCTTGATTTTTGATGCAGACTTAAGTGGTAATGAACCCAGAGAATTTATGAATCTTTTACTGGAGAAGGGAGCCGTAACCTGCGCAATTTTTGCCGGGGATGACAAGAAGGGCTACCGTTACGTGATCGGAAGTCGTAAGGAGGACGTTCGGCCCTATGGAGATCAATTAAAAAGCTTAGGTGGCAGAGGCGGCGGAAAAGCGGAAATGATCCAGGGGTCTATTCAGGGTAAGGAAGCAGACCTTCGAGCCATTTTTGGCTTATAAAAAAGAAATCATAAAAACATTAGAGGAAAAATTATCGAACATAGTGATAAAGGCCTGTGTTATAATATTGCTTAATGATGGGAGAGCTGTTTTTTGGCTTATCAAAAAAGGAATTTTAGGAGGATGTTATGGGATACAGTAATACAATTCAGCAGTTGACAGTATATATGGATGATAGAGCGGGAGGCTTGGATGACGTACTGCACATATTAGGAGAGAAGAATGTAAATATCGTAGCGCTTAATCTTGCAGATACTTCCGATTATGGACTTTTAAGATTAATCGTTTCGGATCCCCACAAGGGAAGAAAGCTCCTTCAGGAGGCAGGCTACCAGGCAAGACTGATTAATGTTATTGCCTTTCGAGTATCTCATGCAGCAGGTTCTCTTAGCAAGGCAATGCATCAGTTGGTGGACGGAGAAATTGATATTCAGTATATGTATGTATTTGCAAATGGAGATACTGCCTCTGCTGTATTAAAAAGCGATGACGTAGCCAGAGCTATTGATATTTTAACAGGCTGCGGATATGAAGTATATAGTGCGGATGAGGCCTATACGGCCAACGCATAGGGGACTTAGAATGATATTATTACAGCAGATGCTGGTCCTTTTTATCTATATGCTCATCGGCTATTTTGCTTGTAAAAAAGGAAAATTTGATGACATTTTCAGTAAGAAAATATCCTGGCTTGTGGTGGAAGTAGCTAACAATGCTATGATCATTTCAGCGGCCATTAATAGTGATGGCAGTATCAAGGGCAAGGATTTTATTACCACCCTTATTTTGGCTGTTGCTGTATATGCTGTTCTTATGGGGATGGCAACGCTTCTTCCCTTATTTTGCAAGTTTCCGGCGAGAGAAAAGGGAATCTATCAGATTGCTTTAGTCTTTAATAATATTGGATTTATGGGATATCCCATTATATCGGCAGTCTATGGGAGTTCAGCCTTATTGTATGCGGTCTTGTTTTCGATTTCATTTAATGTATTGATCTATACCTATGGCATTCGGAAAGTTGTAAGTTCTGAAGAAGGAGCAGAAGCTGAAAAGAAAAAAGGCAGTTTTTTAAATGTAGGAGTACTCTGTGGATTTCTGGCCTTGTTTTTGTATATTGCCCAGCTTCCAATGCCCCAATTTATTAAATCTACGGCCAGTGGCCTTAGCAATTTGACTTCACCCCTCAGTATGATGGTTATAGGAATATCCTTATGCAAGATTCCATTAAGAAAATTATTTTCAGATTGGAAGCTTCTGGTTTATTGCCTGGCCAAGCTGCTTGTGCTTCCTATTGTGGGTATGTTATTAATCAATCGTATAGTAGACAATCAGATGCTTTGCCATGTGTGCATGATCATTCTTGCCACACCGGCAGCCAGCATGGTGGTTATGTTGGCAGAACAATATGATGGAAATGAAGAATTGGCGGCCAGGATCGTGGCCCTTTCTACTTTACTTTCCGTAATTACCATTCCGGTGGTATCGGCAGTGGTATTTTAAGAGAAGAGGAACTATGAAAAGGACAGATGGATTGAAATTAAAAGATGTCAGAGAGCAGGAGAAAATAGAAGCAGCAGGCAAGTTAAAGGCCTGCATTGCCCTGGATCTAGATGGTACGACCTTAAATAATGAGGGTCAGCTTTCTGATCAAAACAAAGAGGCAATAGAATATGCTATTTCCAAGGGTGTCCATATCATAATTGCCAGCGGCAGAGCTTACAATACATTGCCCAGGCAGATGGTGGAACTTCCCGGGATTGAATATGCTGTAACTTCCAATGGGGCAGCGGTATGCCGGGTCCCGGAAGGAGAGGTTCTGCAGGGATTAAAACTCAAAAAGGAAGTGGTCCACAAGATTCTAGAGCTTACAGAGGACCAAGAAATTGTCTATGAGGCTTTTGTGGACGGCAATGCCTATGCAGACCTAAGATATGTGCAAGACCCCGTAAAATACGGTGCCAGCAAGGAAGCAGTAGATTACGTAAGGCGGACAAGAAAATTTGTGGAAGATATGCCGGCCTTTCTAAGAGACCAGGGATCTGCTTTGGACAGCATGGATATCGTAGTTAAAGATGCAGGGCTTAAAGAACAAATTTTAAAATTGCTGGAGGAAGTCAGAGAGGAAATCTATGTCACCTCCTCGGTGCCCCAGCTCATAGAAATTTCTGATAAAAATTCAGGGAAGGCAGCAGGTCTTCGCTATTTAAAAGACCACTTAGGAATTGCCAAAGAACATATGGCAGCCATTGGAAATGCAGACAACGACCGGGATATGATCGCCTATGCAAAATATGGATATGCCGTTGAAAATGCTTCTTCCGCCTGTAAGGAAGCGGCAGATATGATTTTAAGAGCAAATGACCGGGACGGCGTGGCTCAGGGAATTTATGATTTTCTTGAGAAGCTTCAAGGAAATCAAGAGAAAGTAAGAGGATAATAATATGGCAGAGAATCAAAAGGATTTGGTAGAAGTAAAAAAAGAAGTAAAACATGATCTTCGGGTGGCAGATGCCTGGTATGTGGTTTTTTCCAAAGCCACCAGGATGCCTTACGTAGAGTGTGACCCGGAAACCTTTGATGACCAAGTATTGGTTTATTTTACAGAGGAAGAGGCAAAGGCTGAGGTGGCGCGCCTTTTGGCTGAAAATGAACCGACTCAGGTCTTGATGGTAGAGAAAAAAGGAGCCCTTCCATTTTGTGTAAATTTATTCTTTATGGGAGTAAATTGTATGCTGGTAGGCCGGGGAACCGATCGGGAAGTGGCAATCCAGTTGAAGGAATTTGTAGAGCGGCATGAGCCTACCGGAAATGCCAGAGAGATTATGAAGATCGAAAATCCGGAACTTCATCTGACGGCCCTCTACTTCGTCCAGGAGCTTCGCAGACAGAAGAGTGCGGAGATGACAGACAAGCTTAAGGAATTTGATGAGGAATTAAAAGCACACTTTGGAAAAGGGAAATATTTGATCGCCACAAAGGACCAGCATCCTTGTATTCTTCAAAGAGATGGCAAGGAGTACCAGCCACTTTTTACAGACTACCAGGAATTTTGGAAATTCAGTCGTGAAAAGAAATTTATTCCGGCTGTACTACCGGCAGCAAATCTCCATAAGCTCTTAACTCCAAATACCGCAGGGGTTATTATCAATCCTTTAGGTGTGAACTTGATGCTGAATGTTACAGCTAAGAAAAAAGTGGAGAATAAAGAAGAAAATAAAGAGGCCTAGAAAATTCATAAATAAAAAAGGAATCGAGCAAACTAGCATCGGTTCCTTTTTTAATCATATCATAATCTCACTTACTTATAACTTTTACATATAAAAATAGTAAGCTGCTATTTCTAGAAAAATAAAAGGTACAGTCAAATGTGATCAAAATAGGGGATTAGAGCTTGGTTACGTTTACTGCCTGAGGTCCTTTAGCACCTTCAGTTACATCATACTCAACCTCTTGACCTTCCTCTAAGGTCTTAAATCCTTCCATGTTCAAACCTGTGTAGTGAACAAATACATCGTTGCCTGCTTCATCAGAGATAAAGCCATAACCCTTCTGGTTGTTAAACCATTTTACAGTACCTTTCATCTTGTTACCTCCATAAATAATGAATGAATATTATACTATACAAATTTATCATATGTTTACAAAACAGTCAATGTAAAAATAAGATCCATTTAGCAATTTATACAAAAAACAGAGTGCGTTCGGTGCTTGTTTTTCTTGACGAAAAGGCAAGAAACATGTAAAGTAAATGGGTAAAGATATGCAAAGAGAAATCATAAATTTGTATATGACACGAGACAAAGGAATTAAAAATATATGATTACATTGACAGGTAAAAAAGTGTCTGAAGGAATCGTTATGGGAAAGCTTCAGTTCTTTAAGAGAGAAGAAAAAGAAATCCGCCGCATTTATGTGAAGGATGTAGAGAAGGAAGTTACCAGATTCCAAAAGGCAAGGCAGAAGGCGATTCTGGAATTAAAGATCCTATTTGACAGCGCCAGCAAGGAGATCGGAGAGGCCAATGCGGCCATCTTCGAGATGCAGCAGGCTATTTTGGAAGATGAGGACTATATTAATAAGATTACTTCTATTATGGCCAAGGAGAAACTGAATGCAGAATATGCCATTCAGACAACGGCTCGTACCTTTATCTCAGAGGCCATTGCCAATCAGAAGAATTATGTACAGGGTCATGAGATCGATGTTCGGGATGTATCCCACCGCTTGCTGCAGATTCTATCAAGAGACTGGAAGGATCGAATGCTTATAGATGAACCCTTTATTTTGGCGGCAGCGGAACTTTATCCGAGCGAGGCTGTACAGTTAGACCAGTCCAAGGTTCTTGGGTTTATCACCAGATATGGATCGATTAACTCCCATACAGCCGTTCTTGCAAGAACCAAGGGGATTCCTTCCGTTATTGGACTGGGAGAGTCCCTTAAGAAGGAATATGATGGAAAAACCGTCATTATAGATGGGTTTGAAGGTAAGGTTTATATTGAACCAGACTATACCACCATCAGTAAGATGAAGGAGAGACAGAATCAGAACCAGAAGAAGGTTATGAATCTGGAGCGTCTAAAGGGTAAGGAGAATATTACCCAGAGCGGCCGCACCATTGACGTATGTGCCAATATTGGAACCAGGGAAGATATCGAAAATGTTCTTCGAAGTGACGCCGGTGGCGTAGGACTTTTCAGAAGTGAATTTGTCTATATGGAGAATGGGCCCAAGATGCCGACAGAGGACCAGCAGTTCCAGATTTATCAGTTTGCGGCTGAGGCCATGGGGTCTAAGAAATTAGTGATCCGAACAGCAGACCTTGGCGGAGATAAGATGGCAGATTGTTTTGACTTGGGAGAGGAACATAATCCTGCCTTGGGTTACCGAGGTATCCGGGTTTCCTTAGATAAAGAAGAAATCTTCCGAACCCATTTGCGTGCCATATTAAGAGCATCCATCTATGGAAATGTACAGATCATGCTTCCTATGATCACATCCATTGAGGAAGTTCGTAAGGCTAAGATCATGATTGAAAGAGTTAAAAGAGAGCTGAAGGAAGAAAAGACCAGCTTTGATGAGAATATCAAAATTGGTGTTATGATTGAGACTCCGGCAGCAGTCATGATCAGCGGAGAATTGGCAAGAGAGGTGGATTTTGTCAGCATCGGAACCAATGATCTGACCCAGCTTACCCTGGGAATGGATCGTACCAGTGAACGATTGGAACCTTATTATAATACCCACCATCCGGCTATTTTAAAGATGATTCGAATTGTAACCAACAATGTACATTTGGAGAACAAACATGTAAGTATTTGCGGGGATCTGGCAGCAGATCTTAGCATGACGGAGTTCTTTATTCAGTTAGGGGTAGATGAGTTGTCGGTAGCACCGATCGATGTCCTGGCCCTTCGTAAGAAGATTCGTGAGATTCAGTAGAAATTATTGCTAGTAAGATATTATAAGATGTTCAGGGAGAAAGCCCCTGACTCCTAGGACAGGCTCGTTGACTTGACGAGCCTGTTTTGGTGAAATATTAAAAGACGGAGAAAAGATATGAACTTATTAACAATGGAACATATTACAAAGTCCTATACCGATCGAGTGCTTTTGGATGATGTGGCTTTTAGCATTAATGAGAATGAAAAAATAGGTGTAATCGGAGTAAACGGTATGGGAAAATCCACCCTCCTAAAAGTGGTGGCCGGGATTGAGGAATGCGATGCAGGACAGATCAGTATGGGAAAGCATGTGAAAATCTGTTATCTTCCCCAGACACCGGTCTTTCATGAGGATGCTACCGTTTTGTCCGGAGCTGTGGAAGGATACAAGGATGGCGAAGGAGCTTGGGGAGACTTATGGACCCTGGAGGCGGAAGCAAAGTCTATGTTAAATCGCCTGGGCTTTTTAGACTACAATGAAAAAATTTCTCATATGTCAGGAGGACAAAAAAAGAGGATTGCCCTGGTGCGGGCCTTGTTAAGCCCGGCGGAGATTTTGGTCTTAGATGAGCCTACCAACCATTTGGACAATGCCATGTCTGAATGGCTGGAGGAATATTTGACGAATTTTCGCGGAGCCCTTGTCATGGTTACCCATGATCGGTATTTTCTGGACCGGGTTTCTAATCGGATCGTGGAGGTAGATAAGGGAAAACTTTATCAGTATCCGGGAAATTATTCTGAATTCCTAAGACTTAAGGAAGCAAGAGAAGACATTGCCCTGGCTACACAGAAGAAGCGTAAGAATCTTTTAAGAACAGAGCTTGAGTGGCTTCAGAGAGGGGCTAGGGCCCGCAGTACAAAGCAAAAGGCCCATATTGACCGAATTAAGGCCATGCAGGAGATGAAGGATATCCAGGAGGAAAAACAGGTGGCTATGGACTCCATTGTCACCAGAATGGGGAATAAGACCATAGAGATGGAACACATTTCCAAATCCTACGAAAATAAGCTCCTCATAGAAGATTTTAATTATATTTTCTTAAAAAATGATCGAATTGGAATTGTAGGACCCAATGGTTGTGGGAAATCCACCCTTCTTAAGATCCTAAATGGGATTGTGGAAGCGGATAGCGGCCATGTGGAAATCGGTCAGACCATAAAAATCGGTTATTTTTCCCAGGAAAATGAATATATGGATGAGTCTATGCGGGTCATTGATTATGTGAAAGAAGTGGGAGAATATATTACCACTTCCGATGGAAAAATTACCGCAGCCCAGATGCTGGAAAATTTTCTTTTTGAGGGAGCCATCCAGTGGTCAAAAATCGAGAAACTGTCAGGAGGAGAGAAGCGGAGGCTCTATTTGCTTCGAATCTTGATGAGTGCGCCCAATGTATTAATCCTAGACGAGCCGACCAATGACCTGGACATTCAGACCTTGACCATCTTGGAAGATTATTTAGACCGCTTTGATGGAATTGTCATTACGGTTTCCCATGACCGCTATTTTCTGGATCGAACGGTAAGGAGAATCTTTGCATTTGAGGGAAATGGAAAAATCAGGCAGTCGGAAGGTGGATATTCCGATTATCTCATTCGCCTGGAATTGGAAAAACCAGAAGGAAGTGTAGGGACTGTCGGGAAAGGAATATCAAGCAAAGAAGGGACTTCTAGTGGAGCTAAGGAAGATGGAAATTTTGGGAAAAATGATTCCAAGAAAAGCTGGAAGGAACGAGAGCGAAAATTAAAATTTACCTATAATGAGCAAAAAGAGTTTGAAAGCATCGATGAGGATATTGCAAAATTAGAGGATAAAATAGAAAGTCTGGATCAGGAAATGATGAAAAATGCCACCAACTCCGTGAAGTTAAAGGAACTTATGGAAAAGAAGCAGGAGGCAGAGACTGCTCTGGAGGAAAAAATGGATCGTTGGGTTTACCTAAATGATTTAAATGAAAAAATACAAAATCAGTAGCAAGAGAAAGAGCTGGCAGTTTCCTGTCAGCTCTTTCCAAAAATGGAGTTCTAGATTATAGATGATTGCCTTTTGTCATGTGGGAGATTAGTTGCTTAGAAGAATCGATGACGTCTTCTTTTAAGTGGTCCTTTAGTTCTTCTCCCTCTTTAGGATCTAAATAATTTGCTGTCTTATAGCGTTTCTCTTGGGAGAGAAACGCTTCTAATTTTTCGCTGTCACCATAGGCATCCATTTGCATAGCCGGCAAGCCCTTTTCTATGTTCGATGGATTATAGCGAAATAGGTTTCTGTATCCACAGGCAACTGCTGCCTCCTCTTCGTATTGAGCACCGGCAGCGCCTCGTGGAAGGCCATGATGTTTACAAGGAGCATAGGCTAGCAGCAGGGAAGGCCCGGGATGGCTTTCCGCCTCTACCATGGCTTTGATGCATTGGTTCATGTCTGCACCCATGGATATGCTGGCTACATATACATTCTTGTAATTCATTGCTATAGAGGGCAGGTCTTTTTTGGAAGTAATTTTTCCAGTAGAGGCTAATTTGGCAATGGCACCCTGAGGTGTCGATTTAGATGCCTGCCCTCCGGTGTTGGAATAACATTCCGTATCAAATACCAGAATGTTGATATCCCTGCCGGAGGCTAGTATATGATCTAATCCTCCGAATCCGATATCGTAAGCCCAACCATCTCCTCCGAAAATCCATTGGGATTTCTTTGCGAGATAGTCTTGATATTGTAAGATACTCTGAGCTTCCGGTGAAGAATGGCTTGCTAGTTGATGACAAAGGTCATCGGTGGTTGATGAATTTGATGAGCCGGAAGTATAGGTATCCATCCAGTTTCTAATAGAATTCTTTAGAGCATCATCTTCTTTTAATGATTCATAAAGCTTTAGGAGCCTTTCTCTTAAGGCTCCTCTAATATGGTTTTGAGCTAAAAGCATACCATATCCAAATTCGGCAGCATCCTCAAAAAGAGAGTTGGACCAGGCGGGTCCGTGCCCCATAGCATCGGTTGTATAAGGCATGCTGGGGGTGGAATTTCCCCAAATAGAGGAACAGCCGGTAGCATTTGCAATATACATCCGATCTCCAAAAAGCTGGGTTAATAGTTTGGCATAAGCTGTCTCGCCGCAGCCGGGACAGCTTCCCGGAAATTCCAAAAGCGGTTTGTTAAATTGGCTTCCCTTTACAGACGTAGGTCTGAATAATTGGGAGGCAATTTCCTTTTTTGGAAGGGACTCCAGATAATCAAAAAGTTCCTGTTGGTCTTTAGCTTTCTCAAGAGGCAGCATGCGAAGCGCCTTGCCGGAAGCAGGACATTTGCTAAGACAAGAGCCACATCCAGTACAGTCCATCACAGACACACCTATAGTAAATTCATAGTCTGAGCCTCCGGTTAAAGCACAATGCTTCAAAGATGCGGGGGCCTTTTCAACCTCTTCTTTGGTTAAAATATATGGACGGATAGCAGAGTGCGGACAAACAAAAGAGCAATGATTACATTGTAAGCATTCTTTCATATTCCAAATGGCTACATAAGCAGCAGCGCCCGGCTTGTCGAAAGCTGAGGTGCCACTGGGACTGCTTCCGTCAGAGTAGGGAAGAAGAGCGGATACCGGAATCTCATCTCCCTTGTTTGCCATAATGGGCCTATGAATTTCCTTAAGGAAATTATCCTTGGCAGGATCTTTTGTGGCATAAACTGAGGAGTCAGAGGGAAGACTAGGATCTGGATCCCTGGCCTCAGCCCAGTTTTTAGGAACTTCTACCTGCTTTAGATGGTCCCTGGCACATTCAATTGCCTTGTGATTTTTCTCCAATACAGAGGATCCGTAATTTTTATATGCGATCTCTACATATTTTTTTAAAAGAGCAGCGCAGTCATCAGCGGCCATGAGTTTCATAATACAAAAAGCGGCCGTCATGATCATCATATTAATATGATTTCCCAGACCAATCTTTCTGCAGAGCTGGTCCGCATCTATGGTATAAAGAGAAATTCTATGCTTTGCCAGGTATTGCTTTGTGGCAGAAGAAAGATGCTTCTCTAATTCGTCGATGGAATAGGGACAATTTAATAAAAGAGCTCCCCCATCTAAGAGATCATCAAGCAGATCATATTTCTCCAAGTCTTTAAAATGATTGCAAACGATAAAATGCGCCTGATCTACAAGATAAGGATGATTGAACCTATGCTTGCTATAGCGCAAATGGCTGGTAGTCAAACTGCCGGATACTTTGGAATCATATTCAGAAAATACCTGCACATAGTTATCTGTGTGCTCTCCGATAATTTTTCCCGCAGCCTTGACACTTCCGATGGTTCCATCGGAACCTCTGCCATAAAATTTGCAACAAAAACAATCCTGGGTTTCTAAGGAAAGAGAGTTCTCTGTTTCCAAAGATAAATGCGTAATATCATCCTGGATTCCAATGGTAAATTCCTTCTTGTCGTGATTAGAAAATACAGCCACAATCTGGTCCGGAGTGGTGTCTTTTGAGGCCAAACCGTAACGACCATGATGGAGCTTTACATGCTGAAGGTAGGATCCGTTCAAGGCAGATGCCACATCCTGATAGAGAGGCTCCCCTACAGAACCCGGCTCCTTGGTGCGGTCTAGTACGCTGATCTGCTGGGTAGAAGCAGGAAGTGCTTCAATCAGCTTGCTGGTGCTAAAGGGGCGGAATAAACGTACATTTAAAACGCCGACTTTATCTCCCTTGGCATTTAAATAATCTACGCTAGACTTGATCGTATCGATGACAGAACCCATGGCGATGATCACATGCTTTGCATCGGGGGCTCCGTAATATTCATAAGGAGCATACTTTGTTCCTAATTTGTCATTGATTTTATCTATTTGAATAGAAACAACTTCCGGCATCATAAGATAGCCTAGGTTGTTTGCTTCCCTGGCCTGAAAATAAATGTCTGGATTTTGGGCACTTCCCATAGCCTTTGGACGTCTGGGGTTTAGGGCCTGATCCCTGAAGGCCTTTATATATTCCTTAGGTAAAAAGCCTTCTAAATCTTCTTTCGACCAGGTCTCCACTTTTTGCGTCTCGTGGGAGGTGCGGAAGCCGTCGAAGAAAAATATGACCGGCATCTTCCCGATGATAGCAGATAGGTGGGCAACCGGAGCCAAATCTACAATCTCCTGCACATTTGATACGCTAAAAATACATGCGCCCGTCTGCCTTGTGGCATAAATGTCCGAATGATCTCCGAAAATGGACAAGGCATGGGTAGCGATGGAGCGGGAAGCTACATAAATAACTCCCGGCAAATGCTCTGCGGCCATCTTATAAAGATTGGGAATCATGAGTAATAATCCCTGAGATGCTGTGTAGGTAGAAGCCAGTGCGCCGGAGGCTAAAGCGCCGTGCATGGCACCGGAAACTCCTGCTTCTGATTGCATTTGAGAAACGCTTACCTTGTTGCCAAAGAGATTCTCCCTGCCGGAGGCAGAAAATTGTTCCGTATACTCAGCCATGGGAGTAGCAGGTGTAATAGGATATACAAAGGCTACGTCAGTAAATTCATAGGCAATACTGGCAGCCGCCTTATTTCCATCTAGAATCTGAAGATCACGTTTCATACAACACCTCCTTATACATTCTCTATAAAATTCTATCAAAGTAGCATGGTGGTAAGAAGAGTTTTTTGAAACAAATAAAGGTAAAAAACAAACTTTCTGAAAAAGGCTTGAAATTCACCATATTAAGTTTGAATAATCACTGTTTTTGACTAGTCTTCGAATGGTACATTTGTGAATAGCAAGGGGAAACTAAAGGAAGGAGGTCATTAGTGACTATGGTTTATTTATCAGAATTTGTAGGTAGTTTGGTTTTCCTGTTGGGAGGTTATACCTACATGAGTAATGTTACCCTTAAGAAGACTCAGCTTCCGGGATTAAGTTGGGTAGACCTTTCATTTGCATGGTCCTTGGCAGTAGGCTTTGGTCTGTGTATCGCAGTTGTAATGGGAGGACCTGCTCTTTTGAATCCGGGTGTTGTCCTTGGTCAGTTGATCGTTGGAGGAATCACCGCAGGAGAAGCTGTAATGTATCTTTTGATGGAATTCTTGGCAGCAGGTGTTGCAATCGTTCTTACCGTTGTTAACTTCTATGACAGCTTTAAGGAAAGCGAAGGAGTTAGCAAGGCCGGAATCTTCTCAGCAGGCCCTGTTCAGAGAAATCTTCCATTAAATGTTGTTCAGGAGATTTGTGCAACCTTCTTGTTCCTTTTCTTAGTACTTGGAACAATCCATGCAACAGACGGACCTACAGCAGCACTTCAGATTGGTGTGATCGGATTTGCAGCAGTATATTTGCTGTCATTGACATTGAACCTGACAGGATTTTCAATGAATGCAATGCGTTCTGTATTCAGTAGCATCTGGTTTGCTATTTTACCAATTCCTACCAAGGATGGAGAAAAAGTAGACTGGACCTACCAGTTAGTAGTTAACCTCCTAGGAAGCAGTATCGGAGGAATCTTAGCAGTTGTTGCAGTAAATGCAGTATTCTAAGAAATTCGAGCTTAAGCTAAGATTTTATAAGTGAAAATTGAATAAGAGAAAGAAATTCGCCAGAATCCAAAATTTTGTGATTTGGGCGAATTTCATTTAAAGAAAGTCAGGTGAAGAAACTTCACCTGTTTAGAAAAGAAGGTAAGGAAGTATATATGGAAAGAACACAGTTGGGAGAATTGGGATTAGAGAGAATTATTCAGGAAACGGTACCAGGTAAGCAGATTACCATGGCCCATGTAGTGTCTAGCCCGAACCCGCTGATCTATCAAAAACTTGGTCTGGATCCAACAGTAGATTATAACAAAGCGGCCATTGGTGTCATGACACTTTCCCCGAGCGAGACGGCCATTATTGCTGCAGACATTGCCATGAAGCGAGCAAGGATTGATCTAGGCTTTATTGATCGTTTCAGCGGTACTCTGATTATAACAGGAAGGATTGCAGATGTGACTACGGCTTGGGAGGCGGTTCTTCTTTATGCAAAACGGGAAATGGGATTTACGGTTTGCAATATTACGAAGGCTTAGATTATGAGAAAGATTATATTTATAGGTCGGACAGGAACTGGAAAGACAACTTTAACACAAGCTTTAAAAGGAAATAAGATTTCTTACCACAAGACACAATATGTAAATCACTACGATGTGATTATTGATACTCCCGGTGAGTATTGTGAAAACAGAGAATTGGCAAACGGAGTAATCTTGTATGCATATGAAGCCAGCATTGTAGGGCTTATGATGAGTTCTACAGAGGATTATTCCGTATACAGCCCTAACATTGCATCCTTGGCAACCCGTGAGGTTGTAGGGATTGTAACTAAGATTAATGATTTGGGAGCAAGACCGGATATGGCAGAGATGTGGCTTAGACTTGCAGGTTGCAAGACCATATTTTTTGTTGATTCAGTCATTGGCGAGGGTATTGCAGACATTCTTCTATATTTAAGAGAAGAGGGGGATGTGATGCCCTGGGAGAAGGAAGGTCACGAAGGAGAGCTTGGCTATGAACACGAAAATATCGTGATCGAAGATGGAGTTAAGCTCATTAATCGCCCGGAAAGGAAGAAAGATGGCGAAACGCGTATTAATGATCGCTGGAGATTATACAGAGGACTATGAAGTTATGGTTCCATATCAAGCCCTGGAGATGGCCGGGGTTCAGGTTGATGTGGTCTGCCCCGGAAAAACAGCCGGGGAATGTATTCAGACAGCAGTGCATGATTTTGGAGCGGAACAAACATATTCGGAAAAACCGGGACATTTGTTTAAATTAAATGCTTCGTTTGACTATCTAAAGCTTACGGAGTATGACGGGTTGTATCTTACAGGAGGAAGGGGCCCGGAATATTTAAGAAGAGATCCGAGAGTCTTGGATCTTGTTCGGTTTTTCTTCCAAATGAATCTTCCGGTGGCGGCAATCTGCCACGGAGTACAGATCCTAACAGCCGCAGATGTATTACAAGGAAGAATTTTAACCGCATACGATGCTGTGGCACCGGAAGTAACTATGGCAAAGGCTACTTATATGCAAGTGCCTGTGACAGAGACAGTGGTGGATGGCAATTTGGTGACATCCCCGGCCTGGCCCGGTCATATTACTCTTTTGAGAGAGTTTTTGAAGTTACTTCACATTATAATTTTCGAATCATAAGTGCGTTTTAAATTTACCAAGGATGGTTTTTAAACTACCTGTAGATTTTTGGCGGACTGTGTAATAATGCTCATAAATAGAGCACAATATTAAAGGAGGTTATTTAATATGATAGCAAAAGGTTTTACAGAGCCAACAGAACGAATCAAACGTTTGGCTAACGTAGTTGTAACAGCATTTCCTGAAGTAGAAGCTGAGAGAGCTGTGCTTACAACAGAGGCTTACAAAGAGACAGAAGGTTTGCCTAACGTAATGCGTCGTGCGAAAGTTGCTGAGAAGTTATTCAATGAGCTTCCTGTAACAATCAGAGATGACGAATTGATCGTTGGTTCTTTGACTGTGCATCCTCGTTCATGCCAGATCGCTCCGGAGTATTCTTATGACTGGGTTGAGGCTGAGTTTGATACTATGGAGACCAGAATGGCTGACCCATTCAAGATTCCAAAGGATGTTGCAGAAAAACTTCATGAAGCATTCCTCTATTGGCCGGGAAAGACAGTAAGTGATTTAGCTACATCTTACATGTCAGAGGAGACAAAAGCATGCCAGGCAAACGGTGTATTTACAGTTGGTAACTACTACTATGGTGGTGTAGGACATGTTTGCGTAGATTATGGAAAGATCATTGATAAAGGTTTCCGCGGAGTTATCGAAGAAGTTGTTTGTGCAATGGAAAAGATGGACCGCAACGATCCTACATATATTAAGAAACAACAGTTCTACAATGCAGTAATCATTACATATTCTGCAGCTATTAATTTTGCTCATCGTTATGCAGCTAAGGCTAGAGAGATGGCAGCTGTTGAGACTAATCCGACAAGAAAAGCTGAACTCCTTCAGATCGCTGCTAACTGCGATAGAGTTCCGGAGAACGGAGCAACAAACTTCTATGAGGCTTGCCAGTCCTTCTGGTTTGTTCAATTGATGCTTCAGATCGAGTCTTCCGGACATTCTATTTCTCCAGGTAGATTTGATACTTATATGTATCCATACTATAGAGATGATAAGAATATCAGTCCGGAGTTTGCTCAGGAACTTATCGATTGTATCTGGGTTAAATTAAATGACATCAACAAGACAAGAGATGCAATCTCTGATCAGGCGTTTGCCGGATATGCAGTATTCCAGAACTTAGGTGTTGGTGGACAGGATGAGAAGGGTAGAGATATTACAAATGATATTTCTTACATGGCTATGCAGGCTTGTGCACATGTTAGACTGCCAGCTCCTTCATTCTCAATCCGTGTACATGAGAATACACCGGATGAGTTCTTATACAGAGCTTGCGAGCTTGCTCGTTTAGGACTTGGTGTTCCGGCTATGTACAATGATGAAGTTATCATCCCGGCTCTTGTTAACCGTGGTGTTAAATTGGAAGATGCTCGTAACTACTGTATCATCGGTTGTGTAGAGCCACAGTGCCCACACAAGACAGAAGGTTGGCATGATGCTGCATTCTTCAACGTTGCTAAGGTAATGGAGATTACATTAAACAACGGACGTGTCGGAGATAAGCAGTTAGGACCTGTAACCGGTGAGATGAGCACATGGACAAGCATCGAAGACTTCTTTACAGCATTCGAGAAACAGATGGAATACTTCGTATATCATTTGGTAGAAGCTGATAATGCAGTTGACCTTGCTCATATGGAGAGAGACCAGTTGCCATTCCTTTCAGCTTTGGTTGAAGACTGTATCGGACGTGGTAAGACAGTAGAAGAAGGTGGAGCAATCTACAACTTTACCGGCCCACAGGCATTCGGTGTTGTTGATACCGGTGACTCTGCATATGCTATGCAAAAACATGTATTTGAGAATAAGGAAGTTACAATTTCTCAGTTAAAAGAGGCTCTTGATCATAACTTTGGTTATCCGGTAGACAGCTCTACTCAGGCAGAGAAACTCTTTGATGCACAGCGCGCAGGCGGTGCTGTTCCTAACGCTACAGCAACTGCTGTTCAGACTGATGAGCAGAAGGTATATGAGATTGTTAAGAAGATCCTTAGCAGCAACGGATCTGTAGATCTTGCTACAGTAACAAATGCAGTTAATAATTCTGTAAGCCCTGCAGCAACAGTCGGTGGAGATTATTACGGAATCAAGAAGGTTATGGAGAAGACCGATTGGTATGGTAATGATATCGACGAAGTAGACTACGTATCAGCTAGAGTTGCTCGTATTTACAGTGCAGAAGTTGAGAAATATACAAACCCACGTGGAGGACAGTTCCAGGCAGGATGCTACCCAGTATCTGCAAACGTTCTCTTTGGTAAAGATGTAGCAGCTCTTCCGGATGGAAGACTTGCAACAACTCCTCTTGCAGACGGTGTTTCACCTCGTGCAGGTAAGGATGTAAGTGGACCTACAGCAGCAACAAACTCTGTAGCTAAGCTTGACCATGAGTACTTCTCAAATGGTACTCTTTACAACCAGAAGTTTACTCCATCTGCAGTAGCAGGAGATAATGGACTTCAGAACTTCGCAGCTGTAGTAAGAAGTTACTTTGATCATAAGGGAATGCACGTTCAGTTCAACGTAATTGATCGTCAGACCTTGATTGATGCTCAGGAGCACCCAGAGCTTCATAAGGACTTGGTAGTTCGTGTTGCCGGATACAGTGCTCACTTCGTTACATTGGCTAAGGAAGTTCAGGACAACATTATTGAGCGTACAGAGCATGAATTCAGTTGCTCAAGCTGTTAATTGAAGGAGAATATTTAATATGGAGCGGATTGATTATGCCATGGAAGGTCTTGTGTTCGATATACAAAGATTTTCCGTGAATGATGGTCCGGGAATCCGCACAATTGTGTTTTTAAATGGATGCCCCTTACATTGTCAGTGGTGTTCAAATCCGGAATCACAGTTACTAAGACCTGTGGTTATGTACAATGATATGGAATGCATTCACTGTGGTGCTTGTATTTCAGCATGCAAACGGGGAGCAATCGATCCCAAGAATCGAAGTATGATCGATCACAGCAAATGTACTGGCTGTGGGGAATGCTCTCTGGTTTGCCCGGTTGGAGCACTTGTTATGAAGGGAAAACGAATGACGGTAGAAGAAGTCATTCGTATTCTGAAAAAGGATGGCACACATTACAGAAGGTCCGGAGGAGGCTTGACATTATCAGGTGGAGAGCCTCTGATGCAGTCTGAATTTTCAGTTGAACTTTTGAAGGCTGCACATACTCAGGGTTGGAATACAGCTATAGAAACAACTTCCTGTGCCAGTGAAGAGGTGATTCGAAAGGTATTCCCTCATATTGATCTGGCTTTGGCAGATGTAAAGAGTATAGATGACCAGAAGCATACACATTTTACCGGCGTATCGAACAAGGAAATTCTCGAGAGAGTAAAACTTGTTTCTGAGATTACAAAAATAATGGTAAGGGTGCCAGTTATTCCGGGCTTCAATGACAAAAAAGAAGAGATTCGTCAGATTGCAGAGTTTGCAAAGACTCTCAATCAGGAAAACCTGCAAGGGGTGAATCTTTTGCCATATCACTCAATGGGTGAGAATAAATATAAGATGTTAGGTCGCGACTATGAACTCCATGGTGTAAAGATGTTGGATAAAGATTATGTCAGCGAACTAAAAGAAGTAGTAGAGCAATGCGGCGTTAACTGCCGTATAGGCTAAATAAAAAAATGGAGGAGAGAAAATGGATCAGCAGTTAATTGAAAAAGTGATGAAACAGGTTTCTAGCGAACTCGCTGCAAACCAGACAGCTTCTGCTAGCGCATCTTCTACATCCGTAGCATGCGATGGATGTGTAGATGGTGTTGGACTTACAGAGTATGTAGGAACATCAATTGGAGATACAATCGGTTTAGTAATCGCAAGCGTAGACCCAATGCTCACAGATATTATGAACCTTGGTAAATTCCGTTCCATCGGTATTATCGGAGGACGTACAGGAGCAGGTCCACAGATCATGGCAGTTGATGAGGCTGTTAAGGCTACAAATACAGAAGTAATTTCTGTTGAGTTGCCAAGAGATACAAAAGGCGGTGCCGGACATGGATCATTGATCCTTATAGGTGCTGAGGATGTATCAGATGCCAGAAGAGCTGTTGAGATTGCCTTAAGCGTACTTCCTAAATATTTTGGAGACGTTTATGGAAATGATGCCGGACATCTTGAGTTCCAGTATACAGCTAGAGCAAGCTATTGCTTAGAGAAAGCTATGGGAGCTACTCTTGGAAAGGCTTGGGGAATGACTTGTGCAGGTCCTGCAGCAATTGGTGCAGTATTAGCAGATACAGCTGTTAAGGCAGCAAACGTTGAAGTAATTGGTTACTCTTCACCTGGAAATGGTGGAACCAGCTACTCAAACGAGGTTATTTTAACATTTACAGGTGATTCTGGTGCGGTTCGTCAGGCTGTACGTGCAGCAATCGAAGTTGGTAAGAAACTTCTTGGAGCATTGGGCGATGAGCCACAGTCAACTACAGAGCCATACATTTAAGATTCATAATTTTTTTAAGGAGGATTTACTATGAATTCAGATGCATTAGGAATGGTTGAAACAAAAGGACTTGTTGGTGCTATTGAAGCAGCAGATGCAATGGTTAAGGCAGCTAACGTAACATTATGCGGATATGAGAAAATCGGATCTGGACTTGTTACTGTAATGGTTAGAGGAGACGTAGGAGCAGTTAAGGCAGCTACAGATGCCGGAGCAGCAGCTGCAAGAGCAGTTGGTGAGGTTGTTTCTCTTCACGTTATTCCACGTCCACACATGGATACAGAGAAGATTATTCCAAAGAAATTAGCAGATTAATAAGAATTAAAGGGACGGGGCGGAGATTAAGAAATTAATCTCCGCTAGTCATAGAGGTGCCCATGGAACTGAATGAAACACAGCTAAGAAAATTAGTTGAGCGGATCATGGAGCTTACTCTTGAACTTACAGAATCGAATAATGTAAAAAAGGAGATTTTGGTAGTTTTAGCTGGAAAAAACCAGGAGCAGCTGAAAACAGCATTGGAAGCCTTACCTGCATCCTCTGATGAGAATCGAACCCTTGTGGTGACGAAAGAACTCATGGAGAATGAAATATTAGGTCAGCTTATCTGTAAATCCTGTGAGACAATCATCCAGCCGGAAGAAGTTCTATCTAAACCGCTTAGCTATGAAAAAATCATTTTCCCAGCTATGCCGAGGGACATTCTCGCTAAGTGTGCATTGTGTATTCCGGATACCTACGAAGTAGCCTTGGTTCAGAAAGCATTCGAGGAATCAGTACCCATTGTACTATCTAAGAATGCTTTAAGTCCATTTACGGGAAATGAACCGGAAAGCTATCAAAATTGTATTTTGGGATATATACAGAAATTATTGGAATATGGAATCGAAATAGAACTATAGAAAATATGAGGAGGTGAAAAGATGCGTGAATCACTGGGACTCGTAGAAACCGTTGGAATTTCTACAGCGATCGAAGTGGCGGATGTCATGGTAAAAGCGGCTAATGTAAAAATCCTTGAATTGGAGAATAGCAAGGGCGGCGGATACATGACCGTCAAAGTCGTAGGTGACGTAGGGGCTGTAAAGGCCGCGGTGAATGCTGCAAAAGCTGCAGGAATCAAGTATGGAAATCTTGTTTCCGCATCAGTGATTGCCAGACCTTCTGATGGCATGTCAACTCTTTTCTGTAATCCTAAGGTTCCATATCAATCCGTTAACAAGAAGCCGATTCCTCAAGCTTGGGAGGAAGATGAGCCGGAAAAGTTAAATTATACGGTGAAGAAAAAAACGGTGAAGAAAGAGACTGCGAAGGTAACGGAAACTTCAAAGAAGAGTGCACCTAAGGCAGAAACTGAGCCGGTAAAAGAAGAACCGAAAGTGATTGAGGAGCCGAAGGCGGAAGAAGCTAAGGTGGAAGAGGCCAAGGCAGAAGAAGCGAAAGTGGAAGAAGCTAAGGCAGAAGAACCGAAAGTAGAAGAAGCTAAGGCAGAAGAAAAGAAACCGAAGGAAACTGAGGGAAAGAGCCAGGCTAAACCGAGACGATCATCTAGAAGAAAGAAATAGATGAGAAAGGAAGTATTAACGTATGGTTTTAGCAAAAGTAATCGGCAACGTAGTTGCTACACGCAAAGATCCAACCCTGGAGGGAACAAAGTTAATGATTGTTCGCCGGGTAAATGCAGAGGGTGGCTATATTGATTCAGAGCAGGTTGCAGTAGATTATGTAGGTTGCGGAATCGGAGAGTTTGTTCTCTGTGCAACAGGATCCTCTGTTCGTGTAGATGATGATAAACGTGGTAAAACAATTGATATGGCCGTAATAGGAATCATCGATAGTGTTGATACCTCAGGACAATAAGAGGACATAAAAGGTTTAATTATGGAAATAGGAATTTTTGCATCTGTCAATGATGCGATTGGGTTTGTGAGAAATGCTCACGAGCGTTATCAGACATTATCCCTTGAGGATCGATGTGAGATCATAGAAGCCATAAGATGCAAGCTGTCAGAGCAGATAGACGTTATTGCAATGCTTGCTCTACAAGAAACCGGAATGGGAAATTACGCTGATAAGAAAATAAAATTAGAGGCGGCAATTAAGAATACACCGGGAGTTGAGGATCTTATCACAGAAGTCAAGACTGGAGATAGAGGCATGGTTCTCTATGAACTGAGTGGCTTTGGCGTGATCTGTAGCTTAGAACCGGTAACCAGTCCGGCAGCTTCCTTGATCAATCACGTGATCAGCATGGTGGCTGCAGGAAATGCAGTAGTGATCTGCCCGAATCCTAGAGCCTTACAGACTACCAAATATGTAACCAGTCTTATAAGCAGTGCAATCGTAGAAACCTGTGGAATTGATAATCTGGTGGTTGCATTAGATGAAAGCTCCATCGATAAAGCACAGGAAATCATGCATCATCCGGATGTAGATATGATTGTATGCAATGCAGGAGAAGCAGCTCTTAAGGGAGCCTTATCTTGCGGCAAAAAGGTTATTGGTGAAGGTCAGAGTAATGCTGTTGTTCTCGTAGATGAAACAGCAGATTTAAATGCTGCGGCATTTGATATTTTCAGAAGCGCTTCCTTTGATAATAATTTAATTCATACTTCAGAAAAAACCATAGTCGTTGTAAAAGAAGTAAAGGATGAGCTTATGAAGGCATTTACCCGTAATAAGACGAGAGTAATCTCTTCGAAAGAGGAATGCCAGAAGCTTATGGATGCTATTTTAAGAAGAGACATGGTTCTCAGAAGAAAATGGATTGGAAAGAGCGCAGCAGAAATTTTGGATGCAGCAGGAATTTCTCACGAAAGTGATGTGCAGCTGATTCTTGTAGAAGCAGATTTGCCACATCCATTTGTGACAGAGGAACTTAGAGCTCCGGTTCTTGCTTATGTAGTAGCAGACAGCTACGAAGAAGGATTGGAAATGACCCTTGACATTGAGCAGCGCTATAAGCATACAGCAGCAATCTTTTCAAAAGATATTGATCGTTTGAGCGAGGCTGCTAAGCGATTGCAGACTGCAGTATTTGTAAAGAATGGACCGAGCTTAAGTGGTGTTGGACTGATAACGCCAAATAGTCCGTTTGCTTTAACAGTAGCAAATGTGACAGGTGAAGGAGCAGTTAGTGCAAGACATTTCACTAGAAGGAGAAAATGCATTTTGACGAATGGATTTTCAATTCGATAGGGTTAAATAATATGAAACAAGTATATATAAAAACAAGAGTTTTCTCCGGACAGGACTCCTTGGAGCGTCTGAGAAAATTTACAGACAAAAAAATCTGGTTGGTTTGTGATGGCTTTTTGGTTGATAACGGAACGGTTAATCTGATTACCAGCAAGATTAGTAAGTCAAATAAAGTAGTTGTATGTAAGGATGTCATTCCGGATCCACCCCTTGAAAACATAGCTAAGGGGGTTGCCCTGTTAAAGAACATTCAACCGGATGTTATTATCGCCTTTGGTGGTGGATCAGCGATTGATACAGCTAAGGGAATTATTTATTTCGCTCCTTTATCAGGATATGATAAAAAACCAAAATTTGTAGCCATTCCTACTACAAGCGGTACGGGATCAGAAGTTACTTCGGTCACTGTAATTACCGATAAGGAAATGGAAACAAAGCACCTGGTAGTAAGTCATGATATGCTTCCGGATGAAGTAATTCTTTGTCCACAGCTTACAATGTCTGTACCGGCATCCATTACGGCTAACACGGGTATGGATGTTTTGACACATGTTTTGGAAGCTTATGTGGCAAAAAACTCCAATGCATATTCCGATGCTTTGGCAGAGAAGGGTGTTGAACTGGTATTCCAGTATTTGAAAACTTGCTACGATCGAGGAGAGGATTTAGAGGCCAGAGGCAAGATGCAGGAGGCTTCTAATATCGCAGGAAGTGCATTTAATATAGCAGGACTTGGTATGAACCATGCTATTGCCCATCAGCTTGGAGGTACCTTCCATATTCCTCATGGTTTGGCAAATACTTTGATTCTCAATGAAGTAATCAAAAAGAATTCTGAGGATGCATATATGAGAAGCAGATATGCAACCATCGCTCGAAAGATGGGATTTGCAAGCTTCCAGGAATCCGATGAAGTGGCTGTTATGCATTTGTGTGAAAAGATCGATGAATGCAAGGCAGAGATGAAGATGCCGACTAGAATCACAGAGTGTAAGGTTTCAGCAGAAGATGTAAAAGCAAAGATGCCGGAGATGTGTGAGAATGCTCTGAAAGACGGATGCGTTCCACAGGCACGAATGGTTTATACAAAGGCTGACATTGAAAAGATTTTGCTGAGTGTGTTATAATTATTTCAACTATAGAAGTTGGATAAGTGAACACAGAGTGTTCTTGGAGAAATGAAAGAATGACAAGAAACAACGAAGCGAATCCTATGGATCAAAGGACGGAAAAACATGACATTAATGTCAATGAATTTGACATTATTCATTTATTTGGTAAGGAAAAATTAGAGGAAATTCAAGAGACAATTTCCAGAGTTACCGGGTTGGCATTTGTAACAGTGGACTATAAAGGAGAGCCTGTTACAGAGCCAACCTGCTTTACCAGTTTATGCAAGTGTGTTCGAGAGAATCCTCTGACAGAGAGAGGGTGTTGGTCATCGGATGCTTATGGAGCTATTCAGGCTGCAACCACGAAAAAAACCAGCATTTATTATTGCCCTTGTGGATTATTAGAGGTAGCAATTCCTTTAGTAGTTAAGGGACATTACCTAGGAGGATTTATTGGCGGACAGATTGCATGTACAGATGCCCCGGACGATGTCGTTCGCTTGGAGACAATCTTTAAACGAGATGAGCTTTTGACTGAGGCTGGCATTGATATGGATCTGAAAAAAGATGCCATGAAGATGACCTACAAGCAGTTTTGCGATATAGCAGATCTGGCAACTATGGTGATCAATCAGTTGAGGGATACAGAACTGGCAAGAATTGAGCATAGATATTCAAATCAAGAAAAGGTAGAAGCTTTAGATAAAGAAAATCAGAATTTAAAATATCAAAATAAGATCAAGGATCTGAAGATTTCCTCTATGAGCTATGCAAGAAGTTCCCAGTTTGTTATGGATACGGTTACAGCTATTGCTAATATGGCTATGGTGGAAGGTGCCCTAGAAACCAATGAAGCTCTGATCAAATTTGCAGATTACATGAATAATCTCATGAGGAGTGGAAATACATTTTGGCCCCTGTCAGAGGAGCTTGACAATGTGGGACGTTACCTTGAGATCCGTAAGATGCAACTGGGAGATCGACTAAATTACTCTATAGAAGTTTGTCATAAGATAAAGATGTGGAAGACGCCACAGCAGATATTGCCGGTATTTGTACAGCAGGCAATTGATTACGGAGTCGCCATGAACGAAAATGGGGGAACTGTAAGGATCAGTGGAACATACGATGAAGACGATGTGATCTTGTATGTAGAAGATGACGGTCCAGGCTTCGATGCAGAAAAAATCGAACAGTATTTTAGTCCGTTTAGAAGTAATGCGTCAGAAGACGGAATATTACAAGGCGTGGAAGAGACCAGCAAGAGGATGCGAATTCTTTTCGGAAGTGATTATGATGTAGTTACTGAAACTGAAGAAGGTAAAGGTAGACGTGTCTGCATTCGCTATCCAAGGTATTTTGACGAAAGGATAGATGTAGATGTATCGGATTCTGATCGTAGATGATGATGCCATAATGCGTAAGGCATTAAGCGTCATGATAAGTAAGGTAGATGGATTTGAGGTTTGTGGGGAAGCTACGAATGGCAGAGATGCTATTCTTCGTTTTAAAGAGATCCATCCCGATATTATTTTTATGGACAATGTAATGCCAGTGATGACCGGATTAGAGGCAATCCGGTCGATTCGAAAAACTGATAGTTCGGTTACAATCTATATTCTCAGTGCTTATATAAATTTCAATCTAGCGCAGGAAGCAATGAAATTAGAGGTAAAGGAATATCTTTTGAAACCGATTCCTCTAAAGTCTCTGATGACAGTGCTTGTGGATTACAAAACTGCAAGAGATACTACAATCAATCTTTCCATGCATCTTATGGAAGAAATCATAGAAGACAGAGATTTTGGAAAAGCTTATTACAACTATGAAGAACAGGTAAGAGAAATTTATCAAAAATATGGTGATGATGGAGCAAAGCTGGTAGACGTATTCCGATATTTTGGACAGCATATGATTTCCATGATCGGCGGTATGGAAGGACAGGTGAAAAATCTGGATGATCTCCTTTCTCTAAATGAAAACGTAATCATGGGAGTGCAAGTTGGCCAGATGTGGCTATTTAAAGTAATGGACTATGTCTTTAAGCAGCGAAGCATTCGCAGATATCCGGTACTTACCAATGTTTTTCAGTATATAGATGAGCATATCAGTGAAGAGATTGGCTTAAATCAGATTATTGAAAATTGCGCAATATCCCAGGGATATCTAAGCAGAATTTTCAAGGATCAATTTAAAATCAGTGTAATGGAATATTTACACATGCGTAAGTTATATTTAGCAAAATGCTATATGTTCCTTACCAACGATAGTGTCGCGGAAATAGCAGATCGCCTCGGATATAATGAAAGCAGCTATTTCAGTAAAGTTTTTAAAAAATATGAGCATATGACGGTACAGCAGTACCGAAAAACAATCTTATCCTCAAATGAGACGGAGGTGAGATAAGATGGATGATTTTTATTTATTGTCCTCTGAATCGGTAACAGAGGGCCATCCCGATAAACTCTGTGATCAGGTAGCTGATGCAATATTGGACGAGGCTTTAAAGCAGGATCCAAAAGCACATGTGGCTGTAGAGACAATGGCATCTAAGAATACGCTTATGATTGCCGGAGAGATCACAACCTCAGCAAAATTTGATCCGTCAGCGATTGCAAGAGATGTCATGCGAGGCATTGGATATACTTCAGAAGAGAGTGGTATCGATGCGGACCATTGTATGATACTTACAAATTTAAATGTCCAATCACCGGACATTGCACAGGGTGTTAATAGGGATGCCAGTGGCGAGGAATTAATTGGTGGAGGAGACCAGGGAATTATGTATGGTTTCGCATCCAATGAAACAGATAATTACATGCCGCTTACATTAGAACTATCCCATCGTCTGGTCAGACGATTGGCAGAGATTCGCAAACAGGGAATTGTACCTTGGCTCTATCCGGACGGTAAGGCTCAGGTTACCATTCGCTATAATCAGGATCACGTTCCTGTATCGCTAGAGGATGTTGTCCTTTCTGCACAGCATCATGCTTCCATTCATTATGATTATTTAAAAAGCACATTGATGGACGAGGTTATACTTCCTACTTTATCTGGTCAATTCGATTTGAGTAATACAAGTATCAAGATTAATCCTACAGGAAGATTTGTAGTGGGAGGACCACTGGGAGATACCGGTGTTACAGGAAGAAAGCTGATGGTAGATACCTATGGCGGAATCGGAAGACATGGCGGTGGTGCTTTCTCAGGAAAGGATCCGACAAAAGTTGATCGAAGTGCAGCTTACATGGCAAGATATGTGGCAAAGAATGTGGTCGCAGCAGGCTTGGCAGATCGATGCGAGGTTGCAATTGCATATGCCATTGGTCAGATTGAACCGGAGGCAGTAAATATTGATACGTTTGGAACAGAACACGTAGATCGAAGACTGATCCAGGCGGCAGTGAAGGAATTGTTTAATTTCTCAGTGGCAGCCACCATTAAGAAATTAGACCTTCGAAAACCACAATATTTAAAAACTGCTTCCTATGGTCATTTCGGAAGAGAAGATCAAGGATTTGCATGGGAGAAGACCGATATGGTAGAACCTCTCAGACAGACTGTAATTGCAAAACAATATGCAAGTTTTATGCAAGGAAGTGGAAAATAAAATGAATACAAGAGCAAAGAGTCAGGAAGAACTGATTCAGGAAATCGTAAAGAATGTAATGGAACAGCTCAACCAATACAATGAGCTTAAAATTCCAATCGGAGTCTCAAACCGTCACGTTCATTTATCCAGAAAAGATTTGGATCAGCTGTTTGGAAAAGGATATGAGCTTACAAAAAAATCTGATTTGGCTCAGCCGGGACAATATGCTGCTAACGAGACCGTAGTGGTTAGAGGCCCCAAGGGAGAGTTTAAGAAGGTTCGTATCTTAGGTCCTTTAAGAGCAGAAAGTCAGGTGGAGATTTCTCTTACTGACGGCTTCCAAATCGGAGTAAAGGCTCCTATTAAAGAATCCGGACATTTGGATAATACTCCGGGAGTTACTTTAATCGGACCAAAGGGCACCGTGGAGATGCCAAGAGGAACTATCGTAGCTCTCAGACATATCCATATGACTCCGGAGCAGGCAGCTTCTATGGGTCTTAAGGATAAAGACGTGGTAGAGGTTGAAACCTTTGGCGAACGTGCCGGTGTTTTGGGAAATGTTCTTGTTAGAGTTTCAGACAAATTTGCGCTGGAGATGCATGTGGACATTGACGAGGCAAATGCATGTTCCTTAAGAAATAAAGATTATGTAGTAATAAAGAAGTAATAAAAGTAATGGAGACAAAGCAGTGATCTTAGAAAAAGACGTATTAGATTCTTTTGCCCAGCTGGTAGAAGAGAAAAGTGGAAATCAATTTGAAGGAAAACTTAAAGTCGGCGTGGACTTAGGTACTGCGAATATCGTCCTTGCTGTGGTTGATGAGAATGATACCCCGGTTGCCGGGGCCACATATCCTTCTTCCGTTGTAAAAGATGGTATCGTCGTAGATTATATGGGAGCCATTCGTATTGTAAGAAATCTAAAAGCTCAGGTGGAAGAAACCCTGGGAGTAGAACTTACCGAAGCTTCCTGTGCGATCCCACCGGGGGTTGTGGATGGAAGCGTGAAGGCAATCGCCAATGTTGTGGAAGGTGCCGGATTTGACGTCATCAATATTGTGGATGAGCCTACTGCGGCGGCTACGGTTCTTGAAATTAGTGACGGAGCAGTGGTAGACGTGGGTGGAGGAACCACAGGTATCAGTATTCTAAAAGACGGCAAAGTCATTTATACAGCAGATGAACCGACCGGCGGCACCCATATGTCTTTGGTAATTTCTGGATATTATAATGTTTCCATGGAAGAAGCAGAAGCGATGAAAAAAGATTCGAGTAAAGAGTCGGATATTTTTCCAATTGTAAAGCCGGTTGTCCAGAAGATGGCATCCATTGTAAAGCGCTTCGTGGAAGGCTACGATGTGCCGGCCATTTACGTGGTAGGTGGTGCATGCAGTTTCTCTGAATTTACTGCAGTATTTGAGAAGGAAATCGGAATTACAACTGTTAAATCTAATCAGCCATTATTGGTTACACCGCTTGGAATTGCAATGAATTGCAAAAAATAATACTTGAATCGGAGGGAAATATCATGGATATTGATGTAAATGTTATTGAAAAGATGGTTCGAAAAGCAATTGCAGAGCAGGCTTCAGAAGCTAAACCTGCAGCTCCTGTAGTAGAAGCAGGGGATTATGGTGTTTTCGATACTATGAATGGAGCGATTGAGGCATCTGTGATTGCACAGCAAGAGCTCTTACATTCAACGATGGCTCAGAGACAAAAATATGTAGATGTTATCCGAGAAACCGTTTTAAAAAGAGAAAACCTGGAAATGATGTCCTTACTTTCTGTAGAGGAGACAAAGATCGGTAAATATGAGCACAAGCTTATCAAAAACCGTTTGGCTGCAGAGAAGACACCGGGAACAGAAGACCTTGTTACCGAGGCAAAAACCGGAGATCATGGTCTTACACTGATTGAGTATTGCCCGTTTGGAGTTATTGGAGCAATCACTCCAACTACAAACCCGACAGAAACCATTATCTGTAATTCTATTTCAATGATTGCAGGTGGAAATACAGTCGTATTTAGCCCACATCCAAGAGCAACAAAGGTTTCTCACCTTCTGGTAAAGCTCTTAAATAAGGCTTTGGAGGAAGTTGGAGCACCGGCAAATATGATTACAACTGTTAAGGAGCCATCCATTGCAAATACAAATGCAATGTGCGAGCATCCAAAGATCAGAATGTTGGTAGCAACCGGTGGACCTTCTATTGTAAGAAAGGTAATGTCCACAGGAAAGAAAGCAATCGGAGCAGGAGCCGGTAATCCGCCGGTAGTTGTTGATGAGACTGCAGATATCGAGAAGGCAGCAAAGGATATCCTTGATGGATGCTCCTTCGATAATAACGTTCCTTGTATCGCTGAGAAGGAAGTATTTGCTGTAGACCAGATTTGCGATTACCTCATTCACTGCATGAAGCAGAACGGTGCTTTTGAGATGACCGATCCGGAAATGATCGAGAAGCTTGACCAGCTGGTTACTAATGAAAAGGGTGGCCCGAAGGTAGAGTTTGTAGGAAAGAGCGCTCCTTATATCCTGGATAAAATGGGTATTCAGGTTGGCGATGATGTTCGTGTAATCATTATGGAAGCAAAGAAAGACCATCACCTGGTAACTGAGGAAATGATGATGCCAATTCTTCCGATTGTACGTTGTCATGATGTAGATGAGGCCATTGACAATGCATATGAGGCTGAGCATGGCAACCGTCATACAGCTATGATGCATTCAAAGAATGTAGATAAGCTTACAAAGATGGCAAGACTGCTTGAGACAACAATCTTTGTTAAGAATGCTCCTTCCTATGCCGGAATCGGTGTAGGCGGAGAGGGCCATACAACCTTTACAATTGCAGGACCGACAGGAGAGGGCCTGACAAGTGCTCGTTCCTTCTGCAGAAAGAGAAAGTGTGTAATGGCTGATGCCTTACATATCAGATAAAGAGAGGTTTTTGTATGGGCGTTTTAGAACAAATTAAAGATGCCGGTATTGTCGGTTGCGGAGGAGCAGGTTTCCCGACCCATGTGAAGTTGAATTGCCAGGTAGAGTACCTGATCGTGAATGCGGCTGAGTGCGAGCCTTTGCTCCGTACTGACAGATACCTGATGCTTAATAAAGCAGAAGAAATTATTACAGCACTGGAAGCAGTAGCAGAATTAACCAAAGCCCAGAAAATCTATATAGCATTAAAAGAGACCTACAGGGATGAGATTTCATCCCTGCAGGCTGCAATAGATGCCAAGAAGAGTCGGGTTCAGTTATTTATGCTTAAGAACTTTTATCCTGCAGGTGACGAGCAGATCATGGTACTGGAAGTAACAGGACGTACAGTGCCGCCGACAGGAATTCCTTTGGATGTAGGTGCTGTAGTTTCTAACGTTGCTTCTATGTATGGAATTTACGAGGCGATTCAGGGAATCCCATTTACCCAGAAGTATCTTACAGTAACCGGAGCTGTTGCACATCCTATTATTGTAAAGGCACCTCTTGGAACTCCATTTGCAGACTGCTTAAAGGCTGCCGGTGGAACTACCACAGAAAACTACCATATTTTGGTAGGTGGACCTATGATGGGTAAATTGTATCCGAAGTCAGATTTGGACAAGTATTCTGTAACAAAAACTACCTCCGGTATCGTTATTGTGCCGGATGATACGCGCTTGGTGCAGATGAGGGAGACATCCATAAGGAGCATTATGAAGCGGGCAAAAGGTTCTTGTATCCAATGCCAGACTTGTACACAGATGTGTCCGAGATACCTAAGCGGACATCCTTTGGCACCTCATAAGATCATGCGTAAGCTTGCTTATGCAGACAGCATTGAATCTGTCCTGGATGATCCGGACATTAAGGAAGCAATGACTTGTAGTGAATGTGGTGTCTGTGAAGCATATGCCTGTCCTATGGGACTTGCTCCGAGACAGGTCAATGTTCAGGTGAAGAATGCTTTAAGACAAAGTGGATTCAGATATCAGAAAGATACCCAGACTACATTCAAGTCTAGAGAAGACAGAGAGTATAGAAGAATCCCATCTCATAGAATCGCTGCAAGACTGGGAGTTGAGCAGTACTATGATTATACAATCAGAGAGCTTAGTGAGCTGGCTCCTGAGAAAATAAACTTGTCCTTGCAGCAGCACATCGGTGCTCCGGCAGAGCCTGTGGTACAGGTAGGAGACAAGGTTTCAAAAGGTAGTCTTATTGGTAAGTTGCCGGAGAAAGGTCTGGGAGCAAATATTCATTGTGGAATAGATGGAATTGTTCGTAAGATTGAGAACGGCATCGTTGAAATTGAAAGAATATAAGGAGAGCTCACATGATAACGATTGGATTTTTAGAAAGTAATAGCATAGCCCGAGGTATTGAGGCCGCAGATGCTATGCTCAAGGCAGCAGAGATCCGTCTGGTAGCGGCTCGTCCAAGCTGTCCGGGAAAATATCATATTATGATCAGCGGAGAGGTATCCGCAGTGCAGTCGGCCATGGATGCCGGCAAGGAGAAAATTGCAGGCTCATTGATCGATGAGCTGGTAATTCCAAGAGTACATCCTCAGGTTATTGAGGCCATTAATTTATCAACTATGCCTGAGAAAATCAAGGCAGTTGGTGTTATGGAATATTTCTCTGTTGTACAGGCCGTAATTGGCGCAGATGCAGCAGTAAAAGCAGCCGGAGTTACTCTTATGGAGGTTCGCTTAGGAACCGGTATCGGTGGAAAGTCCTTTGTGACCTTAACCGGAGATGTATCAGCTGTTGAGGCGGCTGTTGAGGCAGGATGCAAGAAGGCAATTGAGGATGGCTTGCTTATAAGCCAGGTAGTACTTCCACATCCACACCAGGATTTGATCCCGACTCTTTTATAAGTAGGATTGGTTACTGGTCGTTTAGCCTTTAAAAGTTAGGAAAAGAAGAAAAAGAATAAAAAGGATTTCCGGGGCATTTGCCTTGGAAATCCTTTTTTTCTGAATAAAAACGATGCATGAATTTTTTATGAATTATTTTCTTCTTGGGGGATGCTATTTGCATTTTTTAGATAGATATAGATACCTAAAATAACAAGGATGCCACCCATAATCTGCTGGATTCCGGGAACCTGTCCAAAGAGGAAAAGAGCTAGAATAGAGGCAAATACAGGTTCTCCAAGCTTCATATTAGAGATCAGAGCAGTAGGAAGGTACTTTAATCCCCAGTTGAAAATACTATGTCCCATCAAGGTGCAGAAGATGCAAAGTAAAAATCCCCAGAGATAATTCATGCCGCCATAGCCGTAGACAGGGGTCTTTGTAATGAGATTAAATACCAATAAAGTAAGGCTTGTAGTTCCATATACAAAAAATGTATAGACTGTTGTGGATAATCCCTTTCTTTGTCTGGAACCAATCATCGTATAGATGGCCATGAAGCAGGCTCCCATCAAAGCTAAGCTGTCTCCTCGGATAATTGCGCTGCCCCCGGACCGGTCCGCCATAGCCAGAACTACGCTTCCCCCAAAGGTAATAGCAATTCCTAAAAGGCCGGAACGAGAACATTTTTCCCGGAATAAAACATAAGAGAAGATACAGATAAAAAATACTTCCGTGTCCACCAAAACCGTGCTGGAGGATACGCTGGTATAGCGGATCGACTCAAAATAGCAGGTAAAGTGGCAGGCTAGAAAAAATCCACTTACAATACACCAGAGAATATTTTTCTTTGTAAGAGATTTTAATTCTTCCCGGTGTTTTAAAAGGACCACAGGAAGGAGACATAGGGTGGTAAAGCCCATTCGATAGAAGGCTAATACCGCAGAAGGTGCAGAGGCATACTTTACAAAGATGGCTGAAAAGGAAACGCCAATTACACCAAGTAATACAATTAATTTGGTCTTCATAAAAAATCCTTTCTAGTATAAATAAAAAACAAAAGCTTTTTTATGAGTATATAATTTCTGAATAATTAAAGCAACAAAAAACGGTAAGTCTGTAAGGATTCTTTGCCTACAGCGCGAAAACAGTTTATGCATGAATATTTGCATTTTATACATGCAGAAGAACGGTTTATGCAGAATCTATTGAGGGATTATAAAAAAAGTATAAAATAAACCTATAGATTTGAGAGGGATTAATAAAAAGGAAAGGGTAAGAAGGTGAAGTTTATGGAGAAAAAGAAAAAATTTTCAGTGTCCCTTACCACTCAGATATTGATTGCCACTGTAGGCGGAATTGTGTTTGGAAGCGTGGTTGGCGAGTGGGCCACTAATTTGAAATTTATCGGAGATATCTTTATTCGTTTGATCCAGATGTCGGTGGTATTGCTGGTTATGTCTGCCGTGGCAGGGGCAGTAGGAAGCGGTGACGGACAGGATGTTGGAAAAATGGGATTTCATACATTTAAATGGATCATCGGATTTACCCTGGTATCTGCAGGGTTAGGAGCAATTCTATCGATCCTCTTTAAGCCGGGACTTGGAATTACTTTATCAGGTGCAGATCAGTTGGCAGAGCAGACGGTGGAATCGACCTCCCTTCAGGAAACCATCCTGAATTTTGTACCTACCAACATTGTATCATCCATGGCGGATGGTTCTATGGTGCCTTGTATTGTATTTGCCTTATTCTTTGGCGTGGCTATGGGAGCATATGCAAAAGATTCGGGAAATCGCATCATTGTTGATTGGGTAACAAGCCTCAATGCAGTTATTACAAACATTATTAAAAATGTTATGTTAGTAGCACCTGTTGGTATCTTTTGCTTATTAGCAAATGTTGCCGGATCTACCGGAATCAAGGTGATTATTCCAATGCTGAAATTTTTGTTGGTTCTTTTAATTGGAGATGCCATTCAATTTATATTATTTACGCCCCTTACTGCAGCCTTGTGTAAAGTAAATCTTTTTAAGATGCCAAAGAAATTTGCGAAAATGTCTATTATGGCTGTGACTACGACTTCCGGAGCCATCTGCCTTCCGACGAAAATCGAGGATGAGGTTACAAAGTTTGGTGTAAGCCGTAAGGTGGCTGATTTTACGGGTCCCATTACTATGTCTATGAATAGCTGTGGTGCAGCCCAGTGCTATGTGGCAGCAATCTTTTTTATGGCACAGGCAACAGGAGCCACTATGAGCCCTTATCAGATGGGAATGGCCATATTGCTTTCCTGCCTCATGTGTCTGGGAACTATTTCTGTTCCGGGTGGTTCAGTAATTGTCTATACATTCTTAGCCAGTTCCCTAGGCCTGTCCTTAGACAGCATCGCAGTATTGATTGGAATCGACTGGTTTGCAGGAATGTTCCGTACCTTAATGAATGTAGATGTAGATGTTATGGTTGGAATGTTGGTAGCTAATAAACTTGGAGAGTTAGACCATGATGTGTTTGATGAGAAGAAGAGCCTTAGCTACTAAAAATAAAATATTTAATTAGCCGTTATCGAAAAAATCATACATAACTAGGAAAGAGCCTCTGATGTGGGATGCCCATGTCAGGGGCTTTTTCCTCTCCATTTTTATAGAGAAGACTAGGGAAGACAGACGGTAATTAGAATTGAATTTTTTATTTTAGGGTTTTAGAATAGGTGTAAGGAATTAAAAAACCATAGGAGCCATAAAATGACCAACCAGGAATTAATTTCAAAATTAGTTAGTAATATTGCAGTATTGACATTGGTAGCGGAGATCCTTTCCAGATTTCGGCCCATACAGGAGGCCATTTCCAATGAGCGAAGACGGTGGGAACAGATTCTAATGCTATCCCTGATTTTTGGTGGAATTATTATTTTATCAACAGCTATTGGCGTCAATATAGGAAGTTACCGCTTAGATACAAAGGCCATAGGAGCCATTGCGGCTGGACTTTTGGGCGGTCCGGTGGTGGGCTTTTTATCTTCTTGTATCGGAGCCTTGTACGTATTGTTTTTTTTTATCCCCACTAGTTTTGCAAAAAGTGCTGCCTTTTCCACCCTCTTGTGCGGCCTTTTGGGAGCCGGATTTTATCCTTACTTTCAGAGAGGGCGGTGGAAATATAGAGATCTTTTTGTGTTGGCCTGTTTTGGGGAAGTGGTGGAGATGGTTACCTTGATCCGCGTTACGGTTTCCATTCAGGTAGCTGTCTCAGCCATTGTTGACGCGGCAGTGCCTATGATCCTTATGAATTCCATTGGGATCTTGCTCTTTGTATCATGCTTTAATACCGTATTTGTAAGGCAGGATATTGCAAATAGCAGACAGCTGCAGCAAATGCTGGAACTGACCAAGCATTGCATGCCTATTTTTCAAAATGATCTGGTAAAAGGCGAGCCAATGAATCGTCTGGTCAATTTAATTATTGAAGAAACCGGATGGGTTGGAGCCATGATCATGGATTGTAAAGAAATGCTTGCCTGGAAAATCATGGCAGACATGGATGTTAAAAGTCCCATGGACCATATGGAAGACCTAAAAGAGTCCTGGCAGGCTTTGGGATTGCCGGAAAATGCCTGGGAAAATTCAGAAGAATTAGAGGAGGCTATAAGAAGTAAAGGATTATATAAAGAAGGCTGTAAAGAGCAAAATAAAGAGCAAAATAAAGAGCAAAATAAAGAGCAAAATGAGGCGGCTAATAATATTAGGCGTTTGTGGAATATTCCGGAAATTGCTGCCTTAGCTATGGAAAGAGGGGAGATGGTTACAGTCTTTCCCATCCCCAAAAGCAGTCCCTGGTATAGAACCATGAGAGAGTGCTCTGTGGTAGCCGCTCCCTTTATGATAGAGGGAAAACCTAAGGGGTGTTTGCTGGTATTTATGAAAAAGCAATGGACAGGAAGAAAAAGCGAGTTGGATATGATTGGCAATCTGGCAACCATTGTATCTTATCAGATGGCCGTAGGGGAATTAGAAAAAAGACAGCTCATGCTCCAGAAGGCAGAATTTAAGGCCTTGCAATTTCAAGTGAATCCACATTTTCTTTTTAATGCGCTTAATACTATATCCAGTGTTTGTAGGGAAGACCCGGATAGGGCCAGGGAGCTTCTTGTTACCTTGGCAGATTATTTTCGTTATAACCTACACGGCGAGGTTTATATGGTGTCCTTATCGGATGAACTTTCCCATGTCATTGATTATCTGGAAATTGAGAGAGCAAGATTTGAGGATAAGTTAATCGTAAGCTATGAAATTTCTCCTAGAATAGACATAAAGGTTCCGGTTTTGATTTTGCAGCCTATTGTGGAAAATGCAGTGCGCCATGGAATCAGTCCGGATGGAAAACGAAGGGTGAAAATTAAGATTCAGGAACTGAAGGAAAGTTATTTGGTAGAAATCAGCGACCAAGGAAGAGGATTCCCTAAAGAAGTTCTGGAGCGCTTACATGAGGGCTTGCCCATCGGAAACAGTATTGGGCTTAGCAATGTTGATAAACGTTTGAAAAATATTTACGGGGAAGGGGAAGGCCTTCGAATCGTCAGTGGCAGCAAGGGAAGTAGCGTTAGCATGGAATTTAAAAAAGAAAGAGAAGGAAGCTATGAGAATTGGAATTATAGATGATGAACGACCGGCAAGAAGTGAGCTAAAACACCAGTTATCAGAGCTTATGCCCGTGGCAGAATTTTTTGAGGCTGACAGCGGGGCGAAAACATTGGAGCTTATAGAAAAGGAAGCCCTAGATATTCTCTTTTTGGATATTAATCTAGGAGATATCTCGGGAACAGCGCTGGTGAATGCTATCAAAAATATGCAGACGGGACTGCAGATTGTATTTGTGACAGCATACTCGGAGTATGCAATCCAGGCCTTTGAGCTGGGAGTGGACGACTACATAATGAAACCATTTTCTTCCAAACGTTTGCAGAAGGTAGTAGATCGCTTGCAAGAGCGAAAACAGGGACAGATAAAAAAGCAGGAAGAGGAAGAGAAAAAGAATCAAACACCACCCAAAAGGATTGCTATTAACATAGGTAGCAAAACCATTTTTGAAGACGTGGAGAACATTGTTTACATAGAAACCTATAACCGTGGCTGCATGGTCTATACAGGAACCAATGCCTACAGTGACAGTCGGACCATCGGAGAATATGAAAAGAAGCTAAGGGGAGGAAGATTTTTTAGAATCCATAAAAGTTATCTGATCAATATAGATAAAGTTTCGGAGGTATTTCCCTGGGGAAATAATAGCTTTAATCTAAGAATGCATGGCTATGAAAAGAATATGTTGCCCGTCAGCAGAGAAAAACTTAAAATCTTAAGGCAGCTGCTGGAATCCTGAGAATTTCTAAAAAAGGCTGCTTAGAAATACAGTTTAGAAAATATATCTCGAAATATAGACTTCATGAATTTAATGTGCTAAAATGTCACTGTATGTAACGTTCGTGAAGGAGATATATAAGGTATGAGTAAGAAAATCAGAACTGAAGCGGTAGACTATTTGTTTCAGGGGATTTTAAGTTTGGAGAGTAAGGAAGAGTGTTATACATTTTTTGAGGACATTTGTACCATCAATGAGCTTTTGTCCCTGTCTCAGAGATTTGAGGTAGCAAAGATGCTTAGAGAACACAGGACCTATCTTGAGATCGCTGAACAGACAGGAGCCTCCACCGCAACCATCAGTCGTGTGAATCGATCCTTAAACTATGGTAATGATGGATATGATATGGTATTTGAGCGGATTGACAAGAAATCAGAAGAGTAGGACAAAGGATGAGAAGGCAACCCTTCAAATATTTACTAGTTGATAGACTGGTTGAATATTTGAAAGGTTGCTTTTTAATTTGAAATGAATGTGTTATAATTGACCCATGTATGCTACCTATTTGGGGAATTAGATATTATATTTAAAGGTGGGGAACAAAATGAGTCAAGAAAATCAAGAGAAACAAGATTATAAAGATGATACCAGAGCGAGAATTGTAGATGCAGCCTGGGACCTGTTTCATGAAAAAGGATATGAGAAGACCACGGTGAATGATATTATAAAAAAGGCCAATACATCCAAGGGTGGTTTTTATTATTATTTCAGTGCGAAGGACGAACTTTTGGATTCTTTATATGCCATTTGGGATGGGGAATATAAGAAATTCTATGACAATATGGATAAGAATCTGGATTGCTATGTACAGCTTCAGCAAATCGCTCAATATGCATATTATTATACAGAAACCAATATTGCACCGGAGCTTTTAGGGAGACTTTACCAGGCACAGCTTTTGTACAAGCGCCAGGATTGTTTTATGAACCCTGATAGGTATTATGTGAAATTGGTTAAGAATATTATTGAGGAAGGACAGAAACGCCACCAGATTCGATCTGATCTGACAGTGGAAGAAATCGCCCATATGGTCCTGGTTACCGATCGAGGCATTTTGATGGATTGGTGCATCCGAGAAGGTAAGTTTTCTCTGGGATATTACGGAAGCAGAGACTTTGAACTATATATGAGATTTTTAAGAGAAGGTCTCTAGATTATAACTGAAGATTAAAATATTTGAGATTAAAAAAGGAACTCGCAGGAGTTCCCTTTTTTATGACTTTTTTTATTTATGACTTTCTTATTTATGTTTCTTGTGTTGAGGCTCCGGGAGCTCATCAATCAGCTGTTCAATCAGCTGTTTCTTAATATAGACATCAAAACTGAGATTGCAAATAAAGGCGAAGGTTTGAAGCTCCTCGAGTTCTTCCTCTGTCAGTTCTTCTACATCCTTAAATTGCTCCAGTGCTTTTTTGTAGGATTTTATAATATCCTTCTGAACCGAAGGTATCCGCTCCTTTTCCATATCCAGGATTTCCTGGTAAATATCAGAAATTCCGAAAGTGGAATCATCATGGAAATACTTTTCTGTAATGGGATTGAGAAGTGTTTCGATATCTTTAATAGAGAGAATATTCTTTAGATAATAAATAAAGATCATAGCAAGAATATGCTCTTTGGAATACTTCTTTTTTACAGGTGGCGGCAGAAGATTGTTCTTTGCATAATTATTGATCATAGTTTTTGTAAGAATCTTATCCTCCGGATACCGCTTGGTGGAAGCAAAACCTTCATCCATAAATGTGGTTACCTGATCCATGTATAGGTTAATGTTAGGAATATCTCCTGCCTCCACATAATCAATATTTGAGATACCGGAGAGGATCTTTCTTAACATGTCTTTTGTATCTGTTTTCATTTTATCACCTCGATGTGTTTATTATATAGTTTTTAAAACTATATGACAAGTAAAAAATAGAAGCGAAACGCGAGAACCTGCTTTAGACCGCTAAAGGCCAGGCCCCTTAGACTTGCATATTTGGGGCAAATGCTTTATAATAGCCGTTGTTAACTTTTGAATTTCGCATTTTAATGATCGAGGAAGAAAGTCTTCGATGCAAAAAGAGAAAGGAACGAATATTTATATGAGTATGCATAGGAAGCGAATGACCAGCTTGGGCCTATCCCTAGTCTGTGCATTCGGTATGACACTGGCCACTATGCCGGCGTATGCAGCGGATGATGTTTCTAGCTTGGAAAAACAAACCAACAGCCTGCAAAAGGAGCTGGAGGGTTATAATTCCGAACTGGTGGAGATTGGAACAAAGATTTCAGATACAGAGGATAAGATCCAGGCGGCAGATAACGAGGTATACCGTTTGGAAGCCTCTCTACGGATTTCGCGTAATAATGAAGAAACCCAATATGAAAATATGAAAAGCAGGATCCAGTTCATGTACGAGAACGGATCCACGACCTTGCTAACCATGCTGTGTGAAGCAGACAGTATGTCGGACTTTCTAAATAAAGCAGATTTTATTCAGAATATTACAGAGTACGACAGAGAGATGCTGCAGAATTTAGTGAAAGTCAGAGAAGGTATTGAGACCCAGGAAGAGGACCTTAAAGAAGAGCAGGAAGAATTAGCAAGCCTTCAGGAGGAACTGGAAAAGGAGCAGGATGCTCTCCAGGCAAAGGCAGATGCAACATCTACCAATTTGAAGGAATTTCAAAATAAGCTGACAGCAGCTAAGGAAGCAGCGGCCAAGGAAAAGGCGGCTAAGGAAGAGGCAGAAAGGCAGGCAGCGGCCAAGGCCCAGGCGGCAGCGGCACTGGCAGCCCAGGCAGCTTCAAATTCTTCTAGTAGCTCAGCAAGCTCTAGCGGCTCTACTCAGGTGAATACCAATACCAGTACAGAAGGTACTTCTTATGGAGACTATGTGATACCGGCAGGAGGCCTTACTCCTTCGGCAGGTCGAATCACCTTTGGAGATCATACAGAGACCTATTACTCCCAGAGAGTACTTCCGGGCGGAGGACTTAATATTCCCGGAAGGCATGTAGCCAGTGACGGAACCGTAAGAGATGTAGATGGTTATATCGTAGTAGCAAGTGATGATTATGCCAAGGGTACAGTAGTAGAAACTTCTCTTGGAACGGCCAAGGTTTATGACTGCGGAAGCGGATCGGGAAATATTGATATCTATACAGATTGGTAAATCTCTTAAGTAAATCCAGTAAATAAAAAAGATCTAATGTCCATCCGGACATTAGATCTTTTTTTATCTTTATAGGATTTGATTTAGCTATAATGGATTTTATTCAACATCCTTTAATGCAGCTAAATCCTGCTCTCCGGTACGAACCTTTACAACGCGATCTACGTTGTAAACAAAGATCTTACCATCACCGATGTGACCGGTGTAAAGAGTTTTCTTTGCAGTCTCGATAACTTTTTCTACCGGGATATTACCAACAACAACTTCCAACTTAACCTTTGGAAGAAGGGTAGCATCAATTTCAGCTCCACGGTAAAGTTCTCCGGCACCCTTCTGGATTCCACAACCCATAACCTGTGTAACAGTCATACCGGTTACACCAAGGTCATTCATTGCTTTTCTCAGCTTATCGTAGCGAGATAATTTAGCAATGATTACAACCTTATACATGCCAGTGTCAGCTGTAAGCCTTGTATTTGTTACAGGAACTGCAGCAGCCTTCTGAACATCAGATGCATTCAGGTAATTGCTCTCGCCTAAATCTGTATTTTCATTTACAGACATTGTCATGGTGTTAGATACATCCATGATACTAAATCCAGAGTAAGCAGATGGAAGACCATGCTCTACAGGATCCAGACCAATAATTTCCTCTTCCTCAGAAACACGAAGACCAACGGTAGCCTTGATGACTGTAAAAGCGATTGTGATAGTAACAGCTGTCCAAGCGGCAACAGATGCGAAACCTACAAGCTGTAAACCTAACTGAGCGAAACCGCCGCCATAGAAAAGACCTTCTTTGATGCCGGCTGTTACAAATCCAGGAGCAGTATCAGTTGCAAATAAACCAACTGCAATGGTACCCCAGATTCCGTTCATCATATGAACAGCTACAGCACCTACAGGATCATCCACTCTTAAGACTTCGTCTAAGAGCCATACACCAAAGACTACTAAAACTCCGGAAACTGCACCGATTACAATAGCACCAAAGGCATCGGTAACATCACAAGGAGCTGTGATTGCTACAAGACCAGCCAGGGAAGCATTCAGACACATAGAAATATCCGGCTTACCATATTTAACCCAAGTAAATACCATACATACGACAGTTGCGATTGCCGGTGCGATTGTTGTAGTAACGAAGATAGAAGCAAGTTCGTCTACAGTAGTAGCAGCAGCACCGTTAAATCCGTACCAGCCTAACCAGAGAATGAATACACCTAAACATCCAAGCGGAAGGTTGTGGCCAGGGAAAGCATTTACCTTAGTGATCTCACCCTTGCTGTTTCTTGAGAACTTACCGATACGAGGTCCAAGCATTGCAGCACCGATGAGGGCTGAGATACCACCAACCATGTGGATGGCTGTGGATCCTGCATAATCATGGAAGCCGATCTGTGATAACCAGCCGCCACCCCAGATCCAGTGAGCTTCTACCGGATAAATAACAGCGGAGATGACTCCGGAATAAATGCAGTAGGATAAGAACTTTGTACGTTCAGCCATAGCTCCTGAGACGATGGTTGCTGTTGTAGCACAGAATACCAAGTTAAATACAAATGATGACCATGGGAAATTAGCATAATTTGTAAAAATGTCTAAACCTGGTTTTCCGATGATTCCCATCATATCTTCGCCAAGTAACAGGCCAAAACCAATGATAATAAATACTACAGTACCGATACAGAAGTCCATCAGGTTCTTCATCAAAATATTACCAGTATTTTTAGCTCTGGTAAAACCAGCCTCCACCATTGCAAAACCAGCTTGCATCCAGAATACCAATGCGGCTCCGATCAGGAACCAGACACCGAAAATCTGAGAGCTGACTGTGCTTAAGATTTCTTCAGTCATAAATAAGATCCTCCTTTTCTTCATTCCTACATTAGTGACTAAAAAATTTAACGAATGATTCCTGTGAAATACAAAGGGAGATAGCTCAAGACCTTCTTGAACTATCTCCTTTGATATTCCGCAGTTGCAGCAATCCTTCTTTATATTATGGGGAATAAGGATTGCTGCCAATATTCATTCATTAGGGGGAAACTAAAGGAGCAAACAAAGGTCAGCTCCTTTGGTTGTATAACAAAAAAGAGACGCCTTCCCTATTGGGAAAACGCCTTCGTTTTGTTGTTACTTATTATACAGCTATAAGAGGATTTGTAAATAAAAAATTAGCGAAAAGTTAGCGATTACAAATATTTTGTTGCAAATTTCTAAAAAAAGTATAAAATAATCTCGGATTTTGGCAATTATTTTCTGCCTTAAGAATTCGATTAAAAAGCGCCCGATTAAAGTTGAGTCATGATATAATGGAAACATTGAAGTTAGAAAGGAATTCATAACAGTGAGTATTTACGATAGCTTAAATGAACAACAAAAAGAAGCAGTATTTTGCACCGAAGGGCCACTGCTGATCTTGGCGGGGGCCGGCTCCGGCAAGACCAGAGTATTGACCCACAGGATCGCATATCTTATAGAAGAGATGGGAATCAATCCCTGGAATATCCTGGCCATTACATTTACCAACAAGGCAGCAGGGGAGATGAGAGAGCGTGTTGACAGGCTGGTGGGATTTGGCTCTGAGAGCATCTGGGTAAGTACCTTCCATTCCTGCTGTGTAAGAATCCTACGGCGCCATATTAATCTGCTGGGATATGATAATAATTTTACCATTTATGATACAGATGATCAGAAGACTCTCATGAAGGATATTTGCAAATCCCTGCAGATTGACACGAAGAAGTATAAAGAGCGGATGCTTCTTGCAAGTATCTCCAAGGCCAAGAATGACCTTATTGGACCAAAAGAATACCAGGCAGAGCATCAAGGGAATTTTGGGAATGAGAAGATTGCACAGATTTATATAGAATATGAAAAACAGCTGCGGGCCAACAATGCCTTGGATTTTGATGATCTTCTTTTAAAGACGGTAGAGCTTTTTAAAAGCCAGCAGGACGTATTGGAATATTATCAGGAACGCTTTAAATATATTATGGTGGATGAGTACCAGGATACCAATGCCGTACAGTTTGAGTTTGTGCGACTTCTGTCAGCCAAATATCGAAACCTCTGTGTAGTGGGAGATGACGATCAGTCCATTTATAAATTCCGGGGAGCAGATATAAAAAATATCTTAAATTATGAGGATGTTTTTGAGGATGCCAAGATTATAAAACTGGAACAAAACTATAGGTCCACCGGCAATATCTTAAATGCTGCCAATGCAGTCATTCGGCATAATAAGAGTCGAAAAAATAAAACTCTTTGGACAGATAACGGAGAGGGAGATCTGATTGATTTTAGGCAGTTTGAAACTGGATTTGATGAGGCAGAATATATAGCAAGCGATATAAAAAAGCATGTAAATTCTGATGGTAGTACTTATAATGACCACGCTATTTTATACAGAACCAATGCCCAGTCCAGACTTTTTGAAGAGAAATTTGTAAATGCAAATATCCCCTATAAAATCATAGGTGGCATCAATTTCTATGCAAGAAGAGAAATTAAAGACCTCCTAGCTTATTTAAAAACAGTAGATAACGGAAAAGATGATTTGGCCGTTCGGCGTATTATCAATGTGCCCAAGAGAGGAATCGGACTGACCTCTATTAACCGGGTACAGGATTATGCGGCAGACCGTGAAATCGGTTTTTATGATGCCCTTTTAGGGGCGGACTTGATTCCTAACATCGGAAGAGGCGTATCTAAATTAGAATCCTTTGTGGCCTTAATCGAGCATTTTAAGACAGATGCTAAGGATTTAGCTCTATCAGACCTTATGAGAGAAATCATAGATGAGACTGGATATGAGGAGAGCTTAAAAGACGAAGATCCGGAAGTGGCCAAGGGACGTTTAGAAAATATTGATGAGCTTTTAAATAAAATCGCAGACTATGAGGAACGCTGCGACGAGCAAGATGAGCCTGTAACCCTCAGCGGATTCCTAGAGGAAGTAGCCCTTGTGGCAGAGGTGGACAATTTGGATGAGGACAGCGATTACGTTGTACTTATGACCCTTCACAGTGCCAAGGGACTGGAATTTCCAAGGGTATATTTAGCCGGAATGGAAGATGGACTCTTCCCAAGCTATATGACTATTACAGCAGATGATCCCAATGAAGTAGAGGAGGAGCGAAGACTCTGTTATGTAGGAATTACCAGGGCTATGGACCATTTAACTTTAACCTGCGCCAGAAGACGGATGGTTCATGGAGAAACGCAATTTAATAAAATGTCCCGTTTCTTAAAAGAGATCCCTGATGAACTTCTATCCACCGGAGAAACTTTCAAAAAACTTTCTGCAAAAGAAAAAGAAGAACCAAAAAAGCAGGTGGCTTACCAGCAGGCCAAAACAGCTTTTAAGAGTAAAGCCTATGGAGGAGTCGGAGGATTTGGCGGCACCAAAAGCTTGGAAGCTGCAGGAATCAGTAAGGGCTTTAAAAATGTAGGAAAACAGGGAATAGACTACGAAGTCGGAGACCGAGTGCTTCATGGAAAGTTCGGAGAAGGAAGAGTTACAAAAATTGAAAAAGGTCCACGGGATTATGAAGTAACGGTAGACTTTGACACTGCAGGAACTAAGAGAATGTTCGCAGCCTTTGCAAAATTAAAGAAAGTATCCTCTTAAAATCCGATGAAGAGCCTTATGAAAAATCCCTTGGGAAATTCTTTGGGAAAACAAAAAAATTTATAGTAATTAGAAATTGATAGTGTTATAATGTAGACAATCATTCGGGGTGCTTTAAGGAAAGGCACCGTAGGAAAATAAAAGAAAGGACGTGGGAGTATGAGCAGAGTAGAAGATATTATCGCAGCTTCCAAATTGAACGATTTAATCAACAAAAAAGAAGAGGAGACACCTTGCAAAGCAATCCTTTGGGTATTGGCAGTGATTGGAGCTGTAGCAGCAGTTGCAGCAATCGCATATGCAGTTTACATGTTCTTTACACCGGATTATTTGGAAGACTTTGAAGATGATTTCGATGACGATTTCGAAGATGATTTTTTCAGTGATGCTGACGAAGTCTAAGATCGGGTAAGAGACAGAACATTTATTAAAGAAATAAGAAAAAAGCAGGCAGGAGCTGTAACTATTTGATTCAGGCATCTTACCTGCTTTTGTTTTGTATAGAGAATAAAGATAAGAAGGGTTGAGGTACGAAAAGATGAAGAAGGGCCAGATTTATGAAGGCACAGTGGAGAGTGTAGATTTTCCTACCAAAGGGAAAGTTGTCATAGATGGGGAAGAAAAAACGGTAGAGGTCAAAAATGCAATTGCAGGCCAGAAGGTAAGAATCTCAGTCAACAAGATTCGAAAAGGCAAGGCAGAGGGTAGAATTCTGGAAGTCTTGGACAAGGCCCCAAATGAAGTGGAGGCATCCTGTCCGCATTTTGGTCAGTGTGGAGGCTGTAGCTATCAGAGCCTGCCCTATGAAGACCAGTTAAAACTAAAGGAAAGCCAGATAAAGAAAATGATGGATCAGGCAGTCTGTGGAGATTACATTTGGGAGGGAATCAAGCCAAGCCCTGCAAAATCAGAATATCGGAACAAGATGGAATTTTCCTTCGGAGACGAATATAAGGACGGTCCCCTGGCTTTGGGAATGCATAAGAGAGGAAGCTTTCACGATATTGTAAACGTTCCAAAGTGTCAGATCATAGACGAGGATTACAGGAAGATACTTAGCTGTACCAGGGACTGGGCAGAAGAAACGGGACTTCCCTTTTATCATAGAATGCGCCATACCGGATATTTTAGGCATCTTTTAGTACGTAAGGCAGTAAAGACCGGGGAGATTTTATTGGATCTGGTAACTACCAGTGCAGCAAAGCCGGAATTGGGGCTGCATGTGACAGCTCCGGAAATTGAGACGGCACTGGGGGACTGGACAGAAAAAATATTGAACCTGAAACTTACAGGAAAAATAGCCGGAATCCTTCATACCACCAATGACAGTTTGGCGGATGTAGTGAAGGATGAGGGCACGAAAGTGCTTTACGGCCAGGATTATTTCTATGAAGAACTCTTAGGATTGAAATTTAAAATCACACCATTTTCCTTCTTTCAGACCAATTCCCTGGGGGCGGAAGTCTTGTATGAGACAGCCAGAGATTATATAGGTGATACTAAGGATAAGGTAGTATTTGATTTATATAGCGGAACCGGAACCATCGCCCAGATCTTGGCGCCGGTTGCAAAGCGGGTAGTGGGAGTAGAAATCGTAGATGAAGCAGTAAAGGCGGCCAGAGAGAATGCCGCATTAAATGGTCTGGATAATTGCAAATTCTGGTCCGGAGATGTGCTTAAAGTCATAGATGAGTTAGGAGAAGTGCCGGATCTTATTATGCTGGATCCCCCAAGAGACGGCGTAAATCCAAAAGCGCTTATGAAAATATTGAATTTCGGAGTAGAGCGACTGGTATATATCGCATGCAAACCTACCAGCGTGGCCAGAGATCTAGAGATGATACAGGGACGAGGATATAAGGTGGAGAAGATCGCATGCGTGGATTTGTTTCCGGGGACGTATCATGTGGAGACGGTAGTATTGATGTCGCACATATCTGGTAGTGATAAATAAATATAAATACAATATATTGTGAAAATCGCATTTTAGTAGCATGCAATTAGACTAATTATCATAATGAATTATATTAAAGATAAGTAGTCTAAAAGATACGAGGAGGTGAAGCTTCTGGAAAAAGTAATACATCGTATCCCGGCCAAAAATCCCGAGGATATTGAAAAGAATGTATGTATTTACTGTAGAGTAAGTACAGCCAGCAAGGCAGATAGTGAACTGCTGATTTCTATTATTGAGTCTTTGTCTCAAGCAGAAAACGAAAGCCGCAGTGACAATATTCGCAGAGGTTTAACCATGCGTGCGGCAACAGGCTCTTCAAGGCTATATAAACGCAAAGCGTATGGCTATAAACAGAGTGAAAAAGGAGAGCTTGTTATTGACGAGGAACAGGCTCGTGTAGTGCGTAATATTTATCGTTGGTACCTGGATGGTATGAGCGTAGTAGGTATTATCAAAAAACTGCAAGATGAAGGAATTCCATCACCGACAGGGAAAGAAAAGTGGAGCAAGCTTTCCATTGACAAAATGCTAAAGAACGAAAAGTACATGGGCATTGTTACATTAGAAGATTCTCTTGTACCGGGACAAAAATATCGCATGACGGAAGCCAATCCACCGATCATTACAGAGAGTGAATTTCGGGCAGTGCAGGAAGCCAGAGAAGAACGAAGTAATGTTGTCCGTGACGAAGATGGAACAGTGCACAGAAAAAGCACAAAATATAGTTCGAAACGTAAAATTAGAGGTCTGATGGAGTGATTTTCCAGCAGAGGTCAAATAGCTGTAAATTATCAAAAGGAGGTCTGCATACAAGATGAAAACGGAAGAAGGTCAGTGTGGCAGCAGAGAATTAGAATTTGCTATTTTCTGCATTGAAAATGTAGCATCCAGGCTAAATGTTGATGCACAGAAAGTGTATGCTGCCTTGACAGAACAAACGGATATTTTGAATGGATATATCATTCCGGAGTATGAGGTTTTGCATACCCAGAGCAAGGATTATATTGTGGATGATATTATTGATATTATGAAGGAAAGGGGTGTGATGTTATGATTTTATATCACGGATCCTTTGTGGTAGTAGATAAGCCGGATCTGACACACTCCAGACCAAATGTTGATTTTGGTAAAGGCTTTTATACAACGCCAATCTACGAGCAGGCTGAAAAATGGTGTGGCCGTTTTAAAAGGCGTGGCAAAGACGGTATTATAACAAGTTATGAATTTAATGAAACAGCATATGAAGCATTGAAGGTGCTTAAGTTTGATGCTTATTCCGAAGAATGGCTGGATTTTATTCTGAATTGCCGCAGAGGGCAGGATAGTACGGATTACGATCTTGCTATCGGTGGCGTTGCAAATGATAAAGTTTTTAATACAGTGGAGCTTTATTTTGACGGCCTGATCGACAAAAAGGAAGCGATTAACAGATTGCGATATGAGAAGCCAAATCTCCAAATGGCTTTTCGAACAAAGAATGCACTTTCTTATTTGAGGTTTGAAGGGAGTGTGAAGCTATGAATGCAAATCCTATTCTTTTACAAAAGAAATATGCTCGTGTCGTAGAGCTTTTTGCAAAGCATAATGGTCTTACACTGGAAAAGGCACTGGATATATTTTATCATTCGGAGCTGTATATGCTGATGAGTGAGGGCGTTTCCGACATGCATTGCATGAGTGATGAATACCTGGTTCAGGAACTGGAAGAAGAGCAAAAAAGCTAAAATAGCCTACTTTTGCGAGTGGGCTGAACGGATGTCAAAGGATTTTGATAAATGCCATCAGCACTGGAAATACGGGGCTTTGCGGCAGTTTTTTGGATATGTTTCCGAATAGCCTAACAGTTACATGTTGAGACGGTAGTATTGATGTCACGGGTTCAGAAGTAAGGCACGAAAAAAGCCTTGTTTTCTGGGCTTTTCGGGACTTTGCATCAGTTTGGAATTTTACCGATTTTCCGGAGATTATCTTTGTGGGAACTTATCTACGAGGGTGTTTGGGTGATTTTGGAGAGTCGGAAATTGGATACAAAATTGAGACACCAGTTTAGATGTCAGGCTTTGACAACCAAACTGTAGTTTCAATCCTAAAACGGGTAGTAAGACTGTGGATTGGATGTCGGAGATTTTCCGGCTGGAAGACCGTTCGGTGCAGTTATGGAATGCGGAGATAAATTATACATCTCTACTAATGATGGGAATAGTGCGCATAAACAGTTAGGAGATAATGGCAATATTCAAATCGTTGCCAAAAAAGAAAATTCAAGAGAGTGGATAAGGATTACAGGCAAGGATTCCTTCACCAAGCTGTGCCACAGAGGTATTGGTAGTCGATGCTGTCTTTGACATCTGATCTACCATCGTGGTAGCTTCATCAGTTCCCATACCTAAGGCGGACATAGCATCGGTAACCATGTCGGATGCAGAAGCAAGGTCGATATCACCTGCGGCTGCAAGGTTCAGAACAGTAGGCAAGGTATCGCACATCTGCTGCGTATTATATCCGGCAAGGGCTAAGTAGTTTAAAGCCTCAGCGCACTCAGATGCAGAAAAGGCAGTCTTTGCACCCATTTCCTTTGCCAGATCACGAAGGGTATCCACTGTATTGACTGTTTGCCCGTCTACCTCAGACATTGCATCCTTAGTTACACCCATCGTAGCCTGTACCTGGCTCATGGCTGTATCAAAATCCGAAGTAGTTTTTACAGCAGCCACACCAAGTCCGGTAACAGCGGCAGTGACAGGAAGAAGCTTAGTTCCAACTCCTGAGATTGTATTACCTACATTTTCAAGCTTGCCGCCGACTTCCTCAATCTTAGCAAGAGCAGCGTTGGAGTTTACGGCTTCCTGGGCAAGTTTCTGTAACTCTTGTTCGGTTTCAATGATCTCTCTTTGCAGAGCATCATACTTATCTCCACCGATCTCAACCGTAATTCCTTTTATTCTGCTTGCCATGAAAGCGTCACCTCCTTTGCAGCATAATAAAAGCACCTGCCATTTCTGACAGATGCCTTCGTTCAGTCTTTATAGATTAAATTTTTCTTTGACAGATGCTATCCAAGAATTGTAATTTCCTTTTTTTAATA
>CAVHCX010000006.1:0-107875 GCA_963634745.1 Clostridium sp. CAG:343 | reverse complement strand
TACGTATTACCGCGGCTGCTGGCACGTAGTTAGCCGGGGCTTCTTAGTCAGGTACCGTCATTTTCTTCCCTGCTGATAGAGCTTTACATACCGAAATACTTCTTCGCTCACGCGGCGTCGCTGCATCAGGCTTTCGCCCATTGTGCAATATTCCCCACTGCTGCCTCCCGTAGGAGTCTGGGCCGTGTCTCAGTCCCAATGTGGCCGGTCACCCTCTCAGGTCGGCTACTGATCGTCGCCTTGGTAGGCCGTTACCCCACCAACCAGCTAATCAGACGCGGGTCCATCTCATACCACCGGAGTTTTTCACACTGTACCATGCGGTACTGTGCGCTTATGCGGTATTAGCAGCCGTTTCCAACTGTTATCCCCCTGTGTGAGGCAGGTTACCCACGCGTTACTCACCCGTCCGCCGCTAAGTCACAAAAGTCTTCATCCGAAGAATCAAACTTAAGTGCTTCGCTCGACTTGCATGTGTTAAGCACGCCGCCAGCGTTCATCCTGAGCCAGGATCAAACTCTCGTATAAAGTACTTAGGTTTGGTCTTTCACAAGCCTTAGTACGTATACGCTTCTCGATGACTTAACGAGCGATTTATTAATCGCGAGTTTAGTATCGCAGAAGCTTCATTCTCTCCAAGATCAAGAAAAACTTACTAGCTTTCCTATCCCTTTATTACTGTTTTAAGGTTGACATAATATTTTATGTCCGTTCTGAATAATTCTTTAAGAATTTTCAGGGTTTGTTGTCTATTGTTTAATTATCAAGGTTCTGTCTGTCTTCGCGACAGCTTTAATAGATTATCACATCTCTTTCGGCTTGTCAAGAAGTTTTTTATTTTTTTGTTTCGGCGATTTGTTTTCGCGAAACAGCTTATCTAGAATATCATGTTGTTTTGCATTTGTCAACAACTTTTTTATTCTTTTTTTGCCGTTTTCATGAGTCAGAGTGCTTTCCAGACTTGTCTCACGCGACAGCTTGTATAGATTATCATTCTAGCCTTTGTTTGTCAATAGTTTATTTGAAAAATATTGCAATATTTAAAATCGGATTAAAATCATACAAAGCTTTCAAATAAGGCTCTGCCTGTATACTGTCATAAAGGGCCTTCCCCGCCTCTGTTGTATATAGAAGGGTAATGATAATAAACAGGATCCAAACGACGATTGCAGCGCACAGCACTCCTATGACACCCCCTGCCAAACGATTTACAAATCCTAATACCGGCAGGTCTGCTACTATATCCAAAGAAAAGATAATGGCCCGAAGAATCAAGGTCACGACCAAGAAGGTTACTACATAGGAAACCAAATATATGATGAGGTTAGACAAATATTTCCCTACATACTCTGCAAAGGTCTTGACACCCAGTTCTGCATATACATCACTGTTGTTATTTTTTTCAAGAAGGGTCTTGAAAATCTGAGGCATATCCGCTTCTTCAATAGCTTGCCCCTGAATGTCTGAAGGAATATTGATCTCACTCAGTGAATCTGAGTCACTCTCCGACGAGCTGCCGCTCACCCCTCCCAATACGCTGCTGGAAATCCCATATTTGGCCAGATCCTGGCTGGTAACATTTCCATTTACAATATCGTCGATAGAAATACCATGTTCTTCTAGGTCTTCTTCACTTACTCCGGCAGCCTTTAAGACTTTTTCCACCCTTTCCCTGGTAAGTCCTACAGAACTAGTAGTATCCTCCTGGGATAAATTTAACTGAGTCAAGGCAGCTGTAGTAATTGCCGAAGATACCTTATCCTCAATCACCTCGTTGATAGGCGTGTAGGTTTCTACCAGTTCCGCCACATAAGGGGAGGCAAAGCATACTAGCACCAGTGTTACAATAGTGGTAGCTACAGAAACTGCGATTCGTATCGCCCCTCTATAGATTCCTATGAAAAATCCTATTAAAAATAACGCTCCTACAATTCCCAACAACCAGTTCATAAACTCTCCTTATTTTCACCATATAAACAGGCTCCAATATATACACTCTTTATTTCACCAAGCGCACCAGGTCTAAGCCATCCGCTGTCATAACAACATATCGATTCACTCCTGATACCGGAAGTATTTCCAGGATATCATCGTCCATGCTTCCTTCAAATCTGTGAATTCCATTTATCTTATAAATACTGCACTTCTTTCCATCATATAAGATGATATACCCCTTGCTGATCTTCGCTTTATCGTAAGTATCTGCAACAGACTTACTTAATACTTTCTTCCCGGAAGTATTATAGAGTTGCAATTCATATTCAGAGGCATTTTTGTTCTTCACAATTAAGCCAATATATTTACTATTATGAAAGATGTTCTTAATTTCTCCATCGATCTTGATTGTAGTACTTTCCTTCGGACTTTCTGTTCCGCTGTAGATTGCAAGCAGATTATCTCCTACTGCTACAGATGTATTCTCATCCATAAAGAATGCACTAGCCATAATAGTATTGTCATATTCTTTTTCCGAAACAATATGGTCTGTTTTATCTTCTCCCGCACTTCCAAAATTATAATAAAGGATCTTTGATGTAATCTTTCCATCCTGGGTATAAAGATAGAGGACTTCCATTGTATTTCCATCATTGGACATGGCTATATTTACAGGATATCCGGTCCCGGAAATAGAACTTTTATGTTCCACCAAAACATTGCCCTTGGCATCGTAACACATTACCATGGCAGACTCCGAATTTTTAAGAATGGCTCCTACAATTCCCTGGCTGGATACTGCCGCATGTTCGATGGGCATATTAGTTTCCATTTCACCCTTTATGCCATCCTTGGTGATAACCTCAATGGCATTGCCCCCTTGATCGTAAACAAGAGCTGCCGAGTTTCCAACCACAACCGTTGGTTTCTTAATCTGATAGGATTGGTTCCACTCTTCCTCCCCCTTTTGATTCAAATAAGAAACACCGTCTCGACTGTATTTTAAGAGTCCCGATTCGAATTCTACATAGCTGCTGGATGAGGCTTCCCCCACTGCAAAGCTGTCAGAAATCCGAACCTTCGTGTAGGTCTGCAGGGTTATAAATAAATAAATTCCCACGACCACCACCACTGAAATTCCCAGTCGCACCGCAGTTCGTTTCCGCCGCTTCATACGTCTTTCTTTGCCATTCAACAGCGGATCTTCCAATCCATCTTCCTCATTTAATTCTTTGATTAAATTCTCCACAAGGATGTCAGAAGGATCCTCATCCTCCCGCACCACATGGAGATTTGTATTCTTATGGTTCTTCATTTGATCTTCGACCTTTTTGCTAATTTGGGGTCAGTATAACATATTTCAAAAAATGTGTACACAAAAAAAGCTCGCCCGGGTAAGGCCGCAGGCCGGACAGGGATAGCCCGTGATCCAGACCAGGGGACATAAACTTGCCAAATACCTGCTTAAAAGCACAATGTGGGCGATTATTATAATAATCACCCACATCACACCTTTGCCATAAGCATGAATATCTTTATTTATATATTCAAGAGTTTCTTTTATATATTTATTCATTGCTCATTTTGCAATTTCTGTACAATTTCAATACAAATTCCTATACGAATTCCTTTACAGATGCATAAATGCTGTCTGCATCCAGACCATACTTCTTAATAAGCTCTACTGCCGGTCCTGATTCTCCAAAGGTATCCATAATACCGATCTTCTTTACCTTTGCAGGTGCTTTCTCAGCTACTACATCGCTGACTGCACTTCCAAGTCCACCGATAATAGAATGCTCTTCAACAGTTACAATCTTACCTGTCTTCTCTGCCGCTGCAACAACCGCTGCCTCATCCAAAGGTTTCAGGGTATGCATGTTGATCACTTCTGCGCTGATTCCATCTGCTGCCAGCTTGTCTGCTGCTGCAAGAGACTCTGCAACGGTAAGTCCGGTTGCAATAATAGTAACATCTGTTCCTTCACGGAGGGTAATAGCCTTACCGATCTCAAACTTGTAATCCGGATTATCATTGATTACCGGAACAGCCAATCTTCCGAAACGAAGATAAACCGGTCCCTCATGCTCATATGCAGCCTCAACTGCTGCCTTTGCTTCCACATCATCAGAAGGGTTCAGCACAACCATACCCGGAATAGTTCTCATAAGGGCAAGATCCTCATTACACTGGTGGGTTGCTCCATCTTCACCTACAGAAATACCTGCATGGGTTGCTCCGATTTTCACATTGAGCTTCGGATATCCCACAGAGTTACGAATCTGCTCATATGCACGTCCTGCTGCAAACATTGCAAATGTACTTGCAAAAGGAACCTTTCCTGTGGTAGCCAGGCCTGCTGCCACGCCTACCATATTGCACTCAGCAATACCACAGTCAATGTGGCGCTCCGGAAATGCTTTCTTAAATGTACCGGTCTTTGTTGCTCCGGCAAGGTCCGCATCTAAAACAACTAAATCCGGGTGTTTTTCTCCCAAGGCAACCAAAGCGTTACCATAGCTTTCTCTTGTTGCAATCTTCTTTACTTCTGACATAACGCTTCACCTACTTTCTCCAAATCTGCCATTGCAATTTCATACTGCTCATCATTAGGAGCAGCTCCGTGCCATGAAGCCTGGTTCTCCATGAAGGATACTCCCTTGCCCTTCACGGTCTTAGCTATAATGGCTGTAGGCTGGCCCTTGGTCTCCCTAGCCTCTTTAAAAGCAGCTGCAAGCTGGTCAAAATCATGTCCGTCAACGTTGATTACATGGAAATTGAAAGCTTCAAACTTCTTGTCAATCGGATAAGGAGAGTTAACTTCACTGATCTCCCCATCAATCTGTAAATTGTTATTGTCTACGATCACTACCAGGTTATCCAGTTTTCTATGAGCAGCAAGCATAGATGCCTCCCATACCTGTCCTTCCTGAATTTCTCCGTCTCCCAAAAGCGTGTATACTCTGTAATCTTCCCCAGATAATTTTGCAGAGATTGCCATTCCGACTGCAGCTGAGATTCCCTGTCCCAAAGATCCGCTGGACATATCTACACCCGGAATGTGCTTCATATCCGGATGTCCCTGAAGATAAGATCCCACCTTACGAAGTGTCTTAAGATCCTCTACCGGGAAAAATCCTCTGTGTGCCAATGTTGAATAATAACCCGGCGCTGTGTGTCCTTTTGATAATACGAAACGGTCACGTCCCTCTTTCTTAGGATCCTTTGGATCAATATTCATCTCTTCGAAATACAGATATGTATAGATATCTGCTGCGGATAAAGATCCACCCGGATGACCGGATTTCGCACTGTGAACAGCTGTGATCACGCCCTTGCGAATCTCATTCGCTGTCTTCATCAACTCTACCTTGTTCATGTAAAAAACCCTCCTTATTGGTTTATACAAAAATTATAACGTACCGACCAAAGGCGGTCAATACGTTACATCTCTACAATTTGCCTCTATTAAATTTCTACAATTCCGTTCTGCCTTCCAAAGCTCTAAGAAGTGTCACTTCATCAATATATTCTAAGTCTCCCCCTACGGGAACACCGCTGGCAATACGGCTCACTTTAATGCCTGTAGGTTTGATCAACTTACTAATATACATAGCAGTCGTCTCCCCCTCCAAGCTGGAATTGGTGGCGATGATAACTTCCTCCACATCTCCTTGAAGACGGGTGATCAGTTCCTTGAGTTTAATATCCTCCGGCCCTACTCCAAGCATAGGGGAAATAGCTCCGTGGAGCACATGATAAACCCCATCATACTTTCCCGTTTTTTCATAGGCCGCCAAGTCCCTGGTGCTCTCCACCACCATAATGGTTTTATGGTTTCTGTTTGCGCTGGCACAGATGGGGCATAGCTCCTGATCGGTTAAGGTATAGCATTCCTTACAATATCTTACATGGTCTCTGGCTTCTACCATAGTATTAGCCAGACGTTTCACATCTTCCTTTGGCATATGAATGATATGAAACGCCAGCCTGGCCGCTGACTTCGAGCCAATGCCCGGCAGGCAGGACAGCTCCTCGATGAGCTTTGTAATCTGACTACTATAGTAATCCATTAGAATAACCCCGGCATTCCTGCACCGCCTGTAAATTTAGCCATGGCTGAGGATGATTCTTCATCCACCTTCTCTAAGGCTTCATTTACAGCTGCAATAATCATATCTTCTAACATTTCCACATCTTCCGGATCTACCGCATCCTCATCGATGGATAATTTCAAGAGCTTCTTAGTTCCGGAAACCGTTGCCTCCACAGCTCCGCCACCGGCTGTTGCAGAAAATTCTTTTGTTTCCATTTCCTTTGCCTGCTCTTCCATCTGACGCTGCATCTTCTGCGCCTGCTTCATTAAATTCGCCATGTTCCCCGGCATTCCCCCGGAAAATCCTCCTCTTTTTGCCATTCTGTTTTTCCTCCTATTTATCCTCTTTATCTAATCTTTTATCTAACCTTTTTTAATCTTCCTGGGTGATTTCAAAATTAATTCCTTCATAGCCCTCAAGATCTACATACTGGTCCTCAAAGCTTCGCCCCGGGTCTACAGTTCGAACATCAATCTCTACATTTTTCCCCGTATACTGGGCAATGGCTTCTTTAATCTCCTCTTTGCGTTCTTCTGTATTCAAAAATTGTGTATCTACGGGATTTTCAAATACTAGAAGGAGGCGTCCATTGTCATCGGCACTAACCCTGGCTCTGCCCAGAAAACCGCGAAGCATACCCGATATACATTCGCTATTTCTCCACCGCTTAAAATCAGCGGCAGCCTGGGCAACCTCCTCCGGCAAGGCATCCGGTAGTTTCGGTTTTTCTGCCGGGACAGCCCTTTGCTCCTCCACAAAAGGCACGGACACTAACTTGGGCTGAAAGGCCCCTTCTTCCGCCTGTTTTTCCAAAGCCTTTACCCTATCTGACAAGGCATCCTCATTCTGATCCATGGCCGGCCTGCAAAGCTTGATCAGGGTTACCTCAAACAGGACCCGCTTTTGTACCGCAAATTTCAACTGGTTAGAAAGGTCCGAAAAGATGCGGATGAAACGCATCAGGCTATCATCCTCTATCATCTGAGCTTCTTCTTTTAACCTGGCCAGATTCTCTGTGGACACATCCAGGATGTCCTCCATATCCTCGGAACTTTTTACAAGCAAAAGATTCCTCAGATACCAGGTGAAATCCGTAGCCAGCTGGGAAAGTTCTCGTCCCTGGATCACCAATTCATCTACCGTAGAGATCACAGCTCGCACATCCATGTCTAAAATCTGTCTCAACAGCCTGCTAAAAACTTCTGTATCCACAGCCCCCAGAACTTCCAGCACATGATCGTAAGTAAGCCGCTCTCCCAAATAAAAAGCCACGCACTGGTCCAAGAGACTCAAAGAGTCTCTCATAGATCCGTCTGCTCTTCTGGCAATATAACGAACCGCCTTATCTTCCACATCCCAGCCTTCTTTGCCAATCAGCTCCTTTAGACGATCCTCTATGGTTCCCAAGGAAATATGTTTAAAATCATATCTTTGGCAACGGCTTAAAATAGTAATAGGAATCTTATGAGCCTCCGTTGTCGCCAAGATAAATATGACATACTCCGGCGGCTCCTCCAAGGTCTTTAAGAGAGCATTATAAGCACCCGCCGACAGCATATGCACCTCGTCAATAATATATACCTTGTATTTTCCCTCCGTAGGTCTGTAAGAAACCTCCTGGCGAATCTCACGGATATTGTCCACGCCATTGTTGGAGGCAGCATCGATCTCTATAACATTCATCGACCTGCCCTCAGCAATAGCCTTACACATGCTGCATTCTCCGCAGGGACTTCCATCAACGGGATGTTCGCAGTTTACTGCCTTTGCAAGAATCTTCGCGACTGTTGTCTTGCCGGTTCCCCTGGTTCCACAAAATAGATAGGCATGGCTGGTGCGCTGCCCACTAATTTGATTTTTCAATGTTTTTACTATGGCATCCTGCCCCTTAACGTCCTCGAATGTGCTAGGACGAAATTTACGGTATAATGCCGTATACGACATGTATTACACTCCCTTATCCTAATAATTATTTATTCTTTTCTTTCTTAGGCTTTTTCTCCTTTTCAGGACTTACCGTCTCCTCGGTTACTTCCCGATCTTTTGGGTCTTTCAAGTCTCTCATCTCACCGAAACTGATTCCGATATTTCTTGCCTCTTCGATAATCGCAGACTCCGGATCTACGCATTTTAATTTTCCTGCCACTTCCTCAAGAGGCACGTGAATAATCTTATCATGTTTGAGTCCTACCATGAATCCAAATTCACCGCGAAGGATGGCACTTCCGGCTTCTGCTCCAAGCCTTGTAGAAATCACTCGGTCATATGGGCAAGGCTCCCCACCTCTCTGTGTATGACCAGGCACTGTAATTCGAACCTCCTGATCCATGCGGCTTTGAATTCTTTCTGCCAGCTGGTAAGCGACCGATGGATATTTAGATACCTTTTTTGCCAGTTCCTTCTTAGAAAGTTTGGCATCTTCCTTGGAAATAGCACCTTCCGCAGCCGCAATGATGGTAAAGCTCTTGCCTGCAGCCTTGCGTCTGTTGATATATTCTACAATTGCATCGGTATCATAAGGGATCTCCGGAAGAAGAATGATATCCGCTCCACCGGCAATACCTGCATGAAGGGTAACCCAGCCTACCTTGTGTCCCATAACTTCCACAATAAATACACGGCTGTGAGAGGTTGCTGTAGAATGAATCCGGTCAATGGTATCTGTGGCAATGTCAACCGCACTCTGGAATCCAAAGGTCATCTCTGTACCCCAAAGATCATTATCAATGGTCTTTGGAAGTGTGATCACATTTAAGCCCTCTTCTCTTAAGAGATTTGCTGTTTTGTGAGTTCCGTTTCCTCCCAAAACCACCAGGCAATTCAGGTTCAGCTTATGATAAGTCTGCTTCATAGCCTCAACCTTATCAAGGCCATTGGCATCCGGCACCCGCATAAGCTTAAAAGGCTGTCTGGAAGTTCCCAGAATCGTTCCTCCTCTTGTAAGAATTCCCGAGAAATCTCTGGGTGTCATAATCCTAAAATCTGAATACATGAGTCCCTTGTATCCATCTTGAAATCCATATATTTCAACGTCTTCTCTCTGGGAGCACACGCACTTTACAACGCCTCTCATAGCTGCATTCAGGGCCTGACAGTCTCCACCACTAGTGAGCATACCGATTCTTAACATAACCGCTCTCCTTTCAAATAAAATCTACCTAAAAAATATGTATCCATACTCAAAAATTATACCTTATTTTTCTGACCGGCACAACAAATAGCAGGCAAGAGTTTTGTTAAATATCCGGAGGCCCTTTTCTTACCGGCACAGAAGCTTTTCGGCCACATCCCAGCCTTCCCTTCCACAAAATAAATTGCGAAGGAAGTTAGGCGGTGCTATACTTGTAACGGAAATAGGTAAGGATTCAAAAGCCATACAAAAGCAATTTTGCAAATAGGGCGCCGAATCGTTACGGAATATTATAGAAAGCAGGTATGCATATGGATAAATTGGACATCAAATTATGGTCTCTGGCTTCTAAGGGTCAGATTGTACCCGATCGCTCCCTCCTTAAAACTCCGGAGCAAATAGAAAAGATCAAAAAAAGCGCAGACCTAAACACCGCTGTGCTGGATCACGTTGCAGAGCATATACACATTGGCATGAGCACTGCCGAAATCGACAAATTAGTTTACGACTTTACAGTATCCCACGGGGGAGTTCCGGCCCCTCTTGGCTACGAAGGCTTCCCTAAAAGCGTTTGCACTTCCATCAATAACGTGATTTGCCATGGAATCCCGGATGAAAATGAAATCCTCGAAGAAGGAGACATTATCAATGTAGATGTATCTACTATATTAGATGGATATTTTTCAGATGCCTCCAGAATGTTTATTATGGGAGAAACCGATCCCGAAGCCGAGCGTATCGTGCGGGTAACAAAAGAATGTGTAGAACTGGGACTTGCCGCCGCAAAACCCTGGGGACATTTAGGGGACATTGCCTATGCCATCAACAAACATGCGCAAAAAAATGGCTATTCCGTAGTAGAAGAAATCGGCGGTCACGGCATTGGCCTGGAATTTCACGAGGACCCCTTCGTAAGCTACGTCACTCCTAAGGGAAGCGAAATGGTACTGGTACCCGGAATGATGTTTACCATAGAACCTATGATCAACCAGGGAAGCCCCGACTTCTTTGTAGACGAAGACAACGGATGGACAGTATATACCATAGATGATGGTTTATCTGCCCAGGTAGAATATATGGTCCTAGTGACAGAAAAGGGTATCGAAGTCCTTACAAAATAAAAAGATATATGCGAAAGGGTGCCAGATCCAACCGGATCCGACACCCTTTCATAATCATAACTAAATATCAAATATAGATAATAATCAAATTCTAGGAGAAGATTACTTTAATGTAACTTCTGCTCCCTCAGCCTCAAGTTTAGCCTTGATCTCCTCAGCCTCTGCCTTAGAAGCACCTTCCTTAACTACCTTTGGAGCCTCGTCAACTAATGCCTTAGCTTCCTTAAGTCCAAGTCCTGTTACCTCACGAACAACCTTGATAACCTTAACCTTAGAAGCACCTGCAGAAACTAATTCTACATCAAACTCGTCCTTCTCTTCAGCTGCTGCTGCGTCTCCGCCTGCTGCTGCTACTACTACGCCTGCTGCTGCAGAAACACCAAATTCCTCTTCGCAAGCTTTTACTAAATCATTTAACTCTAATACAGATAACTCTTTGATTGCTTCAATAAACTCAGCTGTTGTTAATTTTGCCATCTTATTTTCCTCCATTTAATAATATTGTTTTTTAAATAAATTCTGTTGATTACTCAGCGTCTGCCGGAGCCTCTTCTGCTGCAGGAGCTTCTTCAGCCTTAGCTTCTCCACCCTGCTCTGCGATCTGATTAAGCACACGAGCAAGATTGGTAATCGGTGACTGTAAGCTTCCAAGTAACTTGGAAAGAAGTTCTTCTCTTGAAGGGATCTTTGATAACTCTGTAAGAGCAGCAGCATCATATACAGTTCCTTCAACCACACCTGCCTTAAGCTCTAAAGCCTGAGCATCCTTAGCGAATTTGCAAAGGATTCTTGCAGGAGCTGTAGCGTCATCCTTAGAAATTGCGATAGCGCTAGGTCCTTCTAAGTGCTCATCTAAAGCTGCAAAGTCAGTTCCTTCGAAAGCTCTCTTCATCATAGTGTTCTTACAAACTTTGTAGACAACGCCTGCTTCTCTTAACTGCTTACGAAGTTCTGTATCCTGCGCAACAGTCAGTCCACGGTAGTCAACTAAGACAACGCTTGCTGCGTCTTTTACGTCTTCTGCAATAGCCTGTACAACTGGTTGTTTTAATTCAACTTTTGCCACGAATGGTGCACCTCCTTGTTAGATTTGTAAGTTCGCACCGCCGATAGATATAAAATAAGCCTCTATATCCGTAGACACAGAGGCATCATATACATTCATTTTGTATCGATCTTCCCTCGGTAGGCGTCCATGCTTATGTCCTTACGCTTTTTTAGCACCTACTGTCTTCGGCAGTCCTTGGGTAGAATATCATACCCGGTTCATTTTTGTCAACTACTTTTTTTATTTTATGCAGATTTTTTCCGACTTGTTTTATTTCCGAGAAATTATTCAAAAAAACCCTCACAGAGAATTCTCTGCAAGGGCCTTAATTTTTAATTCATATTTAGCAATATACTAAACAAGCTTCATTGGGTTAACCTTTACACCAGGTCCCATAGTAGAAGTAAGAGTTACGCTCTTTAAGAACTGACCCTTAACTGCTGCCGGTCTTGCCTTGTTGATTGCGTCAATAAGCGTCTGGAAGTTGTCTGCAAGCTGTTCTTCAGTAAATGAAGACTTACCTACTGGTACATGAATAATGTTGGTCTTGTCAAGTCTGTACTCGATCTTACCGGCTTTGATTTCCTCAACTGCCTTTGTAACATCCATAGTTACTGTACCGGCCTTCGGGTTTGGCATAAGTCCCTTAGGTCCAAGTACACGACCGATACGTCCTACAACACCCATCATATCAGGTGTAGCAACTACAACGTCAAAGTCAAACCAGTTCTCTTTCTGAATCTTCTCGATTAACTCCATTCCTCCAACGTAGTCAGCTCCGGCTGCCTTAGCTTCCTCTGCCTTAGCATCCTTTGCAAATACAAGGATACGAACCTTCTTACCAGTTCCGTGTGGCAATACAACTGCTCCACGAATCTGCTGGTCAGCGTGACGTCCGTCACATCCGGTTCTGATATGAGCCTCGATAGTCTCATCGAACTTAGCTACTGCGGTTTTCTTAACCAATGAAACTGCCTCGTTTACATCATAAAGAGTACCTCTTTCGATTGACTTAGCAGCCTCAACGTATTTCTTTCCTCTTTTCATCTAAATAAACCTCCTTGTGGTATTGTCGGGATACCCCTCCCACTTTGTTCAACTTCAATTATTCTGTAACTGTAACACCCATAGAACGGCAAGTACCTTCGATCATGCTCATAGCTGCTTCGATGGTAGCTGCGTTAAGGTCTGGCATCTTTGTCTCTGCGATCTGACGTACCTGATCCTTTGTGATGGTAGCTACTTTGTTCTTGTTCGGAACACCTGAACCAGATTTGATGTTACAAGCCTTCTTGATGAGAACTGCAGCCGGTGGTGTCTTAGTGATAAAGCTGAAACTTCTGTCGTTGTATACAGTGATAACTACAGGAATAATAAGATCTCCCTGATCTGCTGTCTTAGCGTTGAACTGCTTTGTGAATTCAACGATGTTAACACCGTGCTGTCCAAGAGCAGGACCAACCGGTGGAGCCGGTGTTGCTTTGCCGGCAGGAATCTGTAATTTAATATAACCTGTTACTTTTTTTGCCATTTCAATTACCTCCTTGTGGTGATGGCGGAGCCCCTGCGGGTTCCTCCCACGTGATTATTGTTGTCATCTTGTTATAAATACAATTCTTATAACTGCTTAACTTCTGCGAAACTTATTTCTACCGGTGTCTCGCGACCGAACAGCTCAACATTAATTGTAAGAGTCTGCTTCTGCATATTCATTGCCTGGATCACGCCAACTGTGTCAGCCCATGCTCCGGCAATTACTCGGATGCTGTCGCCTTCCTTGAAGTCTACTTCGATATTCTCTTTTGCAACTCCAAGACGAAGCATCTCGGCATCTGTAAGGGGTACCGGCTTAGATCCCGGTCCTACAAAACCTGTAACTCCTCTTGTATTACGAACCACATACCATGTGTCATCATTCATAATCATATGGAGAAGTACATATCCCGGAAATAATTTCTTCTGTGACACTTTCTGAACGCCGTTCTTTACTTCAACAACATCCTCAAGCGGCACGCGAACTTCCAAGATCTGGTCTTCCAGATGTCGGTTTTCAATGGTTTTATCAATGTTGGCTTTCACCTTGTTCTCATACCCTGAATAAGTATGAACTACATACCATTTTGCCTCTGACATAAACTCACCTTTCCTGCTTTAAATCTATTAGTTATTTCACTAATAAATCCACTCCATATTGGGCGACAAAATCCACAATTGCAATTACCGCTCCCAATACAACAGATGCGGATACAACTGCAACAGTCTGCTTTGCAACGGTTACACGGTCCGGCCAGATGATCTTTTTGAACTCTGCTTCCATTCCCTTAAACCAGCTGCTCTTCTTCTGAGTCTTATCACTCATGACATCCACTCCTTTGCAATGACTATTTTGTCTCTTTGTGCAATGTGTGTGACTTGCAGAACTTACAGTACTTCTTAGTCTCCATGCGCTCAGGATGAGATTTCTTATCCTTAGTCATGTTGTAGTTACGCTGCTTGCATTCTGTACATTCTAATGTAATTCTTGTACGCACAACTTCCACCTCGCTTTACATGTCTTATTAATTGTTGCGTTGGCAGTTTGCGAAACTGCCTGTTTTTAGGCATAAAAAAAAGACCTACTTCCATTCGCTAGGACAGTGTATCATATCCCAGATTCAAAAGCAAGTCTTTTTTTATGCTCATAGGTTCAGCTTCATAGGTTCTTGCATGATCCTTCATTTATGATTCTCATAATCTGTAGTTATAATTCTGTAGTCTGCAATCTACAATTCCCTCTCACAAAGATCAAGGGCAGATGCAATGACCGCATCCATATCATAGTATTTGTATTCTCCCAGACGTCCGCCGAAAATCACCCGGTCTTCCTTTTCTGCCAGGGCCTTGTATTCCTGGTAAAGTTTTCCGTTCTTCTCATCATTTACAGGATAGTAAGGCTCATCTCCCGGTTTCCACTCAGAACTGTACTCTCTACTGATAACTGTCTTGGGCAGATCCTCTCCATCTTCGTCCTTGCCAAACTCAAACCACTTGTGCTCGATAATTCTGGTCCAAGGAGTCTCCCGATCGGTATAATTTACCGCTGCATTTCCCTGGAAATTCGGCTGATCTAATACTTCATTTTCAAATCGCACGGACCGATACTCCAAGTATCCTAGCTTATAATCAAAATATGCATCGATGGCTCCTGTATAAACCACCTTATCTGCCAAGTCATCAAATTTAGCCTTGTCTGCCAGATAGTCTGTTTCCAACTGCACCTCAATTCCCTCCAAAAGGTTCTCTACCATCTTGGTATATCCTCCCATAGGGATTCCCTGATACAGGGCATTAAAGTAATTGTTGTCAAATGTAAGTCTTACCGGAAGTCTCTTTATAATGAAAGAAGGCAGCTCATCGCAAGGTCTTCCCCACTGCTTTTCTGTATAACCCTTAATAAGTTTTTCATAAATATCCTTACCTACCAAAGAAATCGCCTGCTCTTCCAGATTCTTTGGTTCTGTAATTCCTGCTTCCTTCCTCTGCTCTTCAATCTTGGCCGCTGCTTCTTGCGGCGTTACAACTCCCCACATTTTGTTAAAAGTATACATATTGAAAGGCAGAGAATATAACTCGCCATGATAGTTGGCTACCGGGGAATTGGTAAAGCGATTAAATTCAGCAAACTGTGTAATATAATCCCACACCTTTTTATTGTTGGTATGGAAAATATGAGCGCCGTATTTATGGACCAGCACCCCTTCTACTTTTTCCGTATACACATTTCCCGCAATCTGTGGCCTCTTATCGATCACGAGAACATTTTTCCCCGCCGCCTTAGCTTCATGGGCAAATACCGCTCCGTATAAACCGGCTCCTACTACCAAATAATCGTATTTTTTCATCTCTAGTCTCCTATTTTTTATAAAATAAAAAATCTGTTGTCGAACAAAACTTCGTACTATAAAATAATAACAAGACTTCTTTTCTCGTGCAAGTTTTATATTCCGCATGGCATTCTTGATCTTTTTTAATCTTTTCTTGATTTTTAACAATCTTTTTACCTTGATTTTTGTTTAATTTGCACTTCTTTTTTAATTAAGCTTAAATCTTTTTAACTTTTTTGCACAAAACTATGGTTAAATTCACTACAATGTTATATAATGTATGTGAGTAATTTGAAAGAGAGGATCCATATATGAAACATAACAATATGCTTGCAATGATATTGGCCGGCGGTCGCGGAAGCCGATTACACGACTTGACCAGTAAGGTTGCCAAACCCGCTGTTTCATATGGGGGAAAATATCGCATCATAGACTTTCCCCTCAGCAACTGTGCGAACAGCGGAATTAACATCGTAGGAGTTCTCACTCAGTATGAGTCCGTACTGTTGAACAGCTATGTAGCTGCTGGTGGTCGTTGGGGACTTGACGCTAAAGATAGTGGTGTATTCGTATTACCACCTAGAGAAAAGGCAGATGCCGATTTAGATGTTTACCGCGGAACTGCAGATGCCATTTCCCAGAACATCGACTTTATTGATTCTTATGACCCAGATTATTTATTAATTCTTTCCGGAGATCACATTTACAAGATGGATTATTCCGAGATGCTGGAAGATCATAAGAAGAATGGCGCAGATGCTACCATCGCAGTTATCGAAGTACCTATGAAGGAAGCCAGCCGTTTCGGTATCATGAATACCGATACCAGCACCGGACAGATTGTTGAATTTGAAGAGAAACCGGAGAATCCAAAGAGCAACTTAGCTTCTATGGGTATTTATATTTTCAGTTGGAAGGTTCTTCGCAAATATCTGACTGCAGATATGAAGAATGACGAGTCCAACCATGATTTTGGTAAGGACATTATCCCTCAGATGTTAGGAGACGGTAAGTCTCTCTTTGCATACAAGTTCAAAGGATATTGGAAGGATGTAGGAACCATCGACTCCCTCTGGGAGGCTAACATGGATCTTTTAGGAAAGAATAACGAATTGGATCTTAATGATTCTTCCTGGAAGATTTATACAGAGGATGTTACAGAGCCACCTCACTATATCGGACCTGACGCAAGCGTCAACAGCGCTTTCATCACACAGGGCTGTGTTGTAGAGGGAGAAGTTGAACATTCTGTATTATTCACGAATGCCAAGATCGGCAAAGGTGCAAAGGTTATTGATAGCGTGCTGATGCCGGGTGTAGAGGTTGCAGAGGATGCCACCGTTATCCGTTCACTGGTTGCCAATAACGTCAAGATTGAGAAGGGCGCGAAAGTAGGCAGCGCAGACAGCGAGCACATCGAGCTCGTTGCGAAACGTGTAAAGGGGGTTGAATAAGATGGCTAAAGCTTTTGGTATTATTACGTTTGCAGGATCTAATGTATGGGTGGAGGGACTCCAGTCCTACCGTCCAATTGGAGCATTTTCATTTATGGGAAGATATCGCTGTATCGACTTCCCGATCTCCAATATGACCAACAGCGGAATCGATCAGATTCAGGTATATGTAAAGAGTCATCCTCGTTCATTAGTAGAGCATTTAGGAACCGGACGTCACTACAACCTGAATTCAAAGCGCGGCAAGCTGCACATTCTCTTCTCTGACAACCGAGGAGACCACGATTTCTACAATACAGACATCGCAGCTTTCTTGCAGAATCTCGAGCATATCGAGAACAAAAAGGAAGAGTATGTAATCATCTCTTCCGAGTGCATGGTTTTCACGCAAGACTATAAGAAGCTATTAGATACACATATTGAGTCAGGAGCAGACATCACTCTGTTATACCACTCCGTAGACAATGCCAAGGAAGCATATCTTTCTTGTAATGTTCTGAATCTGAACAAGCAGAAGGGTGTAGATTCCATCGAGTTGAACAAAGGCAATGCGAAGAACCGCAATATCTTCATGAACACTTATGTTATGAAGACCGCTCTTTTCATCGAACTAATCAAGCAGGCACAGAAGATTTCTTCTGTATACTCCCTGTCTGATATTGTGAACCTATCCTGTGCAGATTTGGATGTTCGCGGTGTTGCTCATCGTGGTTATTTTGGAGCAATCACAGATTTCAAGAGCTACTATGTAGCTAACCAGGAACTCTTAGATTATAAGACAGCTACATCTCTTCTTTCCAGCAACTGGCCCATCCATACAAGAACCAATGATTCTTGCCCAACCCAGTATTTCGATACTGCCAAGGTAAGCTCCTCATTGATCGCAAATGGATGCCTCATCGAGGGAACTGTAGAGAATTCTATTATCGGTCGAGGATGCCATATCAAGAAAGGTGCTGTTATCAAGAATAGTATCGTTCTTCCGGATGTTATTATCGGAACCGATGTGCACCTGGAGAATATTGTAGTAGACAAGCACGCAAGTGTAATTCGTGCAAAAGAGTTAATTGCAGATCCAGAGAATCCGGAATATGTAAAGAGAAATGATAGATTGTAATTCTCTAATTCATAAATATATTTGATTTTTTCCTACTATTGGGATCCTCTAAAAAAGCCGCACCGTGGGCTCACAGCCCATGGTGCGGCACTTTTTTTAGCTTTATAGCTATTTTTATAAATATCTCTTTGTAACAGAAGCATCGCAATGAAGCAAGCCAGCAGGCTCTCCTGCATACAAAAGATTTCCTCCTTCATTTCCCCCGCCGGGGCCAAGTTCTATGACATAATCTGCCTCTTTTAAGATTTCAAGGTTATGTTCTATAAGATACAGGCTATTCCCCTGGTCTGTCATTCGATGAAATAAGTCCAGGATGTTCTGTATATCCTTCATATGAAGACCATCCGTAGGTTCGTCCAGAACAAAAACCTCTCCCTGACTTTTTAGGTAGGAGGCCAGTTTCATACGCTGCAGTTCACCTCCTGACAAGGTAGACAAGGACTGATTCAAGTGAAGATAGGACAATCCCACAAGAGATAAGGGCCTTAGCATCTCTTCAATTTGCGTACCTTCAAACCATTCCATAGCCTTCTCGATACTAAGATCCATAAGCTCAGCAATGTTCATTCCATCCACTTCGTAGGCCAAGGCTTCTTTGGAATATCGAAGACCTCCGCAAGCCTCACATGCGGTTTCTATGGAATCCATAAAGGCCATCTCGGAGACAATCACTCCCTTACCGCCACAAACCGGGCATTTGCCTTTCCCATTAAAGGAAAACAGGCTGGCAGGAGCCTTGCACCTCTTAGCATAAATTTTTCTTATTTCGTCTGCAATCCCCAGATAGGTGGCTGGTGTAGAACGCAGGCTGATTCCTATATTTTTCTGACTGATATAAACCGCCTCGGGATTTCTCACGCAAAAGCTCTCCATCAGGGAACTCTTGCCCGACCCTGCCACCCCGGCAATCACTGTCAAGACCCCCTTGGGGAGGTTCACGTCAATACCCTTTAAATTATGGTGGGTTAGGTTCTTAAGCTCATACCAGCCGGTGGGTTTTCGAACTTGTGTCTTTATCTTAGACTGCGAGCGATTTCGTAAATAGGTCCCTGTCTGGGTATTGCTTTTTAGCAGGTCCTCATAGCTGCCTTCAAAAAGCACCTGGCCTCCGCCGGCACCCGGACCCGGGCCCATGTCCACAATATGGTCAGCCTCACAGATCATTTCTGCATGATGCTCCACCATCACCACGGTATTTCCCGCATCCCGGAGCTTTTTCACTGCCGCCAACATCCTATGGATATCATGGCTGTGAAGACCAACGCTGGGCTCATCCAGAATATACAGGATATCTGACAGGGAGGAATTTAAGTATTTTGCAATCTTGCACCGCTGGGCCTCTCCTCCCGACAGGGTATGAAGACCCCGGTCCAATGTCAGATAATCCAGACCAATATCTATTAAGGCCTGAATTCTTGTAGACAGGGTCCGTTTAATATCTTCCGCCAAAGGAGACTCAATGGCCCACAGCCATTTAAGGAGGTCCGGCAGAGGCAGGGCCACCACCTGCGCAATATTTAATCCGTTGATTTTGCAAGACCGAACTTTTTCATTCAGCCTGGTTCCTCCGCAATCCGGGCATACCCCCTGATGGGTCATAGGTTCCAGAAGATCCTTGTGAAGCTTTCCCTCCTCAGACCTTAAAACACTACGGTACATTCTAGGAACCAGGCCTTCATATTTCGCTGTCTTTGGCCAGCCCTGGGGCGGGTTCTTTAAGCGAATCTGGGGCGAATATAAAAATAAATCTAGCTCTTCTTTGGAATAGTCTTTAATCTTTTTATTTAGATCAAAGAGGCCGCTCTTTGCATAGCGAATCCACCGCCATTTCCCCGGTTCAAAGGCAACATAGTGGATCACTCCCGGATCATTTAAGCATTTATCAAAATCCACCAGTTTATAGACATCCAACTCCATGATTTCGCCTAAACCATCGCATCTTTCGCATCTTCCCTGGGGATGATTAAAAGAAAAGGAGTCGGAATACCCTACGAAGGGTTCCCCGACTCTGGAAAACAAAAGTCGCAATAAGGTATAGGTATCTGTGTAGGTGCCTACGGTGGAACGCTGATTGGTGGTCGGCTTCTTCTGATCAATCACAATCGCCACCGGAAGATTTTCAATACTGCCTACATGGGGACGTCCATATTTGGGCAAATAATTTTGCACAAATCCCGGGAAGGTATCATTTAACTCCCGTCTGGACTGGGCCGCCACCGTGTCCAGGACCATAGAAGATTTTCCGGAACCGGATACACCGGTAAATACGGTCAGCTGATACTTGGGAATCTCCAAAGATACATGCTTTAAATTATTCTCCCAGGCATCCGATACTACAATATATTCTCTATCTTTCATCTCAAACCTTTTTTATAAACTTGCACATCTTTGCATGTCTCTACACAACCCTACAAGGGCTTCTTCTTTATCTTGGGCGTACCCGGATTACAATTTCCTGATTTTCGGCATAACCATCCAGCTCCTGCACCACGGAAGTCGTAACACTTCTTACCATCCGCTTTACAAAGGGAACCATGTTAAGTTCTTTTCCACCTACAGTTACCTGAACATCCCCTCCGCGAAGGACACAATCCTCAATGGTTGCCTCGCCTCTGATGATCCGCTTGGTCAGTCCTCTACAATCCGTTCCGCAGGCTGTGCAATGCTCTTTGGAATAGTTGGGCATACGCTCCGGAACCTTTTTTTCTAGATAGTCCACCAATTCTCCGATCAGTGTATATGCATTAATAATAGGCAACCCCTCAAATTCCGCCGGCATCATAAATTCTTCTGCAAATGATCCGCTGATCACCACAGTGAGATCGGTTCTACCCTGGCGGATTTCCTCTGTATCTGCCGCCGTAAGGACATGGGGGCAGTTGACCTTGCACCGTCCTTTAATTACCAGATAATCCTTCTTATAGAAGTCCAGCATCCTGTCAATTTCAGAAGAATTACTTCCGGTTCTGGATACAAACTCCCTATAGTCTTCCTCAGACACAACCGCCACACTGTAGCCCCTGCGTTCTAGCTCCTCAGCGATCCGAGTCCCTACTGTATGATATTCTTCTGAATTTTTGCCTAAAATGTTAAATATTTTCATATCTTCCCACCTCGCTAAGTCACTTGCCAACTTTCTTCATCCAACGTTTTAAAAAAGCGCCCAATAACAGTTTCCTTCACCCAAGCCCTCTACAAGAGAGCCTGATAAATTTCTCGCTTCCCTACCCCTCTATCCTTAGCCACCTGCTTCATAGCAGCCTTTTTATCCATTCCCTGGGATAAATAGTGGTCCATATGTTCCTCTATGCTAAGATCTTCCCATTTGGCGATCGCTTCTTCTTCTAATTCCTTACGGCTTCGGCCCTCAATCACAAGGACACACTCACCCTTGGGCGGCTCCTCCTTATAACGCTCTAAGGCCTCTGAAAATGTAGTCTTAAAGAGGGTCTCATGTTTTTTTGTAAGCTCTCTGCAAATGGTAACCCTTCTGTCACCAAGACTTTCCAAAAGAAGATCCAGGGTCCGAACCAATCGGTGGGGTGCCTCGTACATTACAAGGGTTCTTGTCTCGTTTTTCATTTCCTCAAGAACCGCTGCTCGCTCCTTCTTGTCCGTAGGGAGGAAGGCCTCAAAGGCAAATCTTCTGGTGCTCAAACCGGAAATTGTCAAGGCCGTGATACAGGCCGCTGCTCCGGGAAGCGCCGTTACGGTAACTCCCGCCTCGTGGCACATTTTCACCAGCTCTTCTCCCGGATCAGAAATTCCCGGAGTTCCCGCATCGGTGATTAGGGCAATATTTAGCCCCTCCAAAAGCTTGTCCACCAATTTGCGGCCTTTTTCTATCTTGTTATACTCATGGTAGCTGGTCATGGGCGTCTTGATCTCAAAATGGTTCAAAAGCTTGATACTGTTTCTCGTATCCTCCGCTGCTATAAGATCCACTTCCTTCAATATCCGGACCGCCCGAAAGGTCATATCCTCCAGATTTCCAATAGGAGTCGCACATAAATATAAAGTCCCGGATTTCTTAACACAAAGTTCCATAGATCACTGCCTTAATAGTATGCATACGATTTTCTGCCTCATCAAATACCACAGACTGGGCAGACTCAAAGACCTCATCGGTTACTTCCATCTCTTCAATGCCAAATTTCTCGGCAATCTGCGCTCCAATAGTGGTTTTTGTATCGTGGAAGGATGGAAGACAGTGCATGAAAATTGCATCCTTATCCGCATTTTCCATTACTTTCTTATTTACCTGATAAGGAGTCAGAAGCTTAATACGGGTCTCCCATACCTCATCCGGCTCTCCCATAGATACCCAAATATCGGTATAGATAACATTGGCTCCCTTAGTTCCTTCTTCAACGTCCTCTGTCAAAGTAATGGTGCTTCCATGTTCTGCCGCAATGGCCTTGCAGGTTGCCACCAGATCATCTGCCGGGAAGAGTTCCTTTGGCGCACAGGCTGTGAAATGGATTCCCATCTTAGCGCAGGCTACCATAAGAGAATTTCCCATATTATTGCGGGCATCTCCCATATAGGTGAAATGAAGTCCCTTAAGGTATCCAAACTTCTCTTCCATGGTCAAAAGGTCTGCCAGCATCTGAGTTGGATGGAACTCATCTGTCAGGCCATTCCATACAGGCACTCCCGCATAATCTGCCAGGGTCTGTACCAGCTCCTGGCTAAATCCGCGGTATTCGATACCATCATACATTCTGCCAAGAACTCTTGCAGTATCTGCGATACTCTCCTTCTTGCCCATCTGAGAGCTTCCCGGATCCAGATAAGTCACGCCCAGTCCCAAATCATGTCCTGCCACCTCAAAGGAGCAGCGGGTACGGGTAGATGTTTTTTCAAACAAAAGCACAATATTCTTTCCCTCAAGATACTTATGAGGCGTTCCGTTTCTCTTCATATTCTTAAATTCTTTTGCAAGGTCTAAAAGGTAACGGATTTCTTCCGGTGTATAATCTAATAATTTTAAAAAATGTCTTCCTCTTACATTTACTGGCATAACGATTCTCCTTTTGCGTTATTTTTTCACTTTATTATAACACGTTCTATACAAATGTGCCTCATCGGCTACTTGTATTATTTTTCATACATCCATGATTTTGATAAATTTTTGGCATACTTTTGATAGAAAGCATGTATAATATGCCTTGTCAAAAAGAAAACAGGAGGACCTTACTCATGAATTTATTCACCCCTGCCGAGGTGGCAAGAAATTACGTAGCCATCGGCAAAGGAAAAGTTAATATCCCTATTGTAAAACTTATCGTACTGGGCCTTATGGCCGGTGCCTTTGTGGCCTTAGGCGGCGTCTCATCCACTGCAGTGGCTGTATCTTTATCCGAAGCTTCTTTTGGTAAATTTTTAGGCGCCTGCATTTTCCCGGGCGGTCTCACCATGGTACTCTTAGCCGGAAGCGAACTCTTTACCGGAAATGCACTACTGGTGATCCCTTTGTTAGAAAAGGAAATTAAACTTAGCGGGGTTTTTAAAAATTGGGCATTTGTATATATAGGTAATTTTATCGGAAGTCTTCTGGTGGCATCCGCCATTGTATTTTCCCATCAAGTGGGAATGTTCGATAATGGCCTGGCAGTTTCTATTATCTCCACTGCTGCCACAAAATGTTCCTTAAGTTTCAGCGACGCTTTTATCCGCGGAATTATGTGTAACTTCCTGGTATGCATTGCAGTATGGATCTCCTTTGCGGCCAAGGATGTTGCCAACAAGATCATCGGTTTATTCTTCCCAATCTTGATTTTCGTCATCTGCGGCTTCGAACACTGCGTAGCTAATATGTATTATATCAGCGCCGGATTACTGGCAAAAACTAATCCCGTCTACATGGAAGCTGCCAAAGCTGCCGGCGTAAATTTAAACAGTCTTAGCCTAAAAGGATTCCTTGTGGACAATATGATCCCTGTCACACTTGGAAATATCGTTGGCGGGCTTTTTGTAGGCTGCATTTACTGGTACCTTTACCTCAAAAAACCTTCTGAAAATAAATAGGCTAAACTAATAATATAAAAGGAACCGGGCTTTTTTAAGTCCCAGTTCCTTTTTATTTTTCGATATCAATTATAAATGCTCAGAACATCTTCTGTATATTCTCCCGGCCTTTTATAAATAATCAAGGGCCGCTCCACCTTCATCCGAGGTCTTCCATCCTTCGCACCCTCAATTAGAACCATATTGGGCTCCTTATCTGCAAAAGGATGTACCAGCCGCATCCGCTTGGGTTCCAGCTTATATTCCCACATCTTTCTTAAGATCTCCGGAAGCCTGAAGGGCCGATGGACCATATAAAAGCGCCCCTTTGATCTTAACATTTTAGAACTCTCCCTTAGAATATCATCCAGGCTACACAAAGCCTCATGTCTTGCAATATACATGGCCTCATTATCATTCTTAAGGCCGTGGTCCGCGATCATGTAAGGTGGATTTGTAGTAATCACATCCATAGAGCCACTTCCGAAGATCTTCGACGCCTCCTTAATGTCACCTTCTACAATATCAATCTTTTCTTCCAGATGATTAAAGGCTACACTTCTTCTGGCCATGTCGGCGCTTTCTGCTTGAATCTCCAGACCCGTATAATGATCTCCGGGATATTTTGCTTCCAATAAAATGGGCAGCACTCCCGTGCCGGTCCCAAGATCCAGCGCCTTTTCTCCGGGCTTTACCTGAGCAAAGCCGGAAAGCAAGACTGCATCCATACCAAAACAAAACCTGGAGGGACTTTGGATAATCTGATATCCCTTGATCTGCAAATCATCCAAGCGTTCATTTGCTTTCACTTCAATCTCCATAAACAATCCTCATTCCAAGATCAAGGGAATCTGATCACTGAAAAAATCCAGCCCTTAGTCGTCATTTAACTTGGACTTGCTTCCCTTCTTTTCCTCCAAGGCTCCCAGCTCTTCCAGTTCTTCCTTCGAAACCTTCGCGCCCTTTCTTCGTCTTGGTTTAAATTTAAGCTCGGAAGCCGGATACTCCCTAACTTCCTTCTCCTCGTTATCCAAGGTTACCACAACCCGCACTAATTGACGAAGCACATTTACTGCCTGTACGTCTCCCTTCAATCCTTCCGGAGTCGTCACATGGTCTCCGTTGGAAGGCAGGGACTTATTTAACTCTTCGTAGGTTTCTTCCTCATTATTCAGGCAACACATGAGTCTTCCGCATACGCCGGAAATCTTTGAAGGATTCAAAGACAGGTTCTGCTCCTTGGCCATCTTGATAGATACCGGGGCAAACTCGGTAAGATAGGTATGGCAGCACAAGGGTCTTCCACAGATTCCAATGCCCCCTCGGATTTTGGTCTCATCTCGGACTCCAATCTGTCGAAGCTCAATTCTTGTGCGGAAGACACTGGCCAGGTCCTTTACCAATTCACGAAAATCAATACGGCCATCTGCGGTAAAATAAAATAATACTTTATTGTTGTCAAAGGTATATTCTGCATCGATCAGTTTCATATCAAGACCATGCTTGCGGATCTTGTCTTTGCAGATTTCAAAGGCTTCCTTTTCCTTCTCCCGATTCTTCTCTTCCTTGCGGATATCATCCTCTGTGGCAATCCGCATAACGGTTTTAAGGGTCTGGGTGATCTTCTCATCCTCCACCTCTCGGATCCCCGTTACTACGGACCCAAATTCCACCCCTCTGGCGGTCTCTACAATCACTTTATCTCCGGTCTTTATCTCATATTTCCCCGGAGAGAAAAAATAGACCTTACCGGCGGTACGAAATCTCACACCTATTACTTTTGTCATATATATAAATTCCTCCAAACGAAAAAGGAAAAATCCTTTCTTAATTCTCCTTAATGGTCAAGAATAATAATTCCATAGTCAATTCAAAATTAACATTGGCTGCCAATCTGGACTTTGCATTCTCCAGGGCCTTTAAAATGGATTCAATTCCCTCGTAGGAGGTTTTTCTCGCCTCCTCCTTAATCGAAGAAATCTGATCCTTAAATACGACCCGGTCCACCTCTCTGGTTGCCTTGTACATAAGAATGTCTCGGTACCAGATCATAATGACATCCAAATAATCGCTGATTTCCAGTTTATAGTCTGTAATCTGCTTCACTTCCTTAGAAATCTCACTGATCTCCATATCATGAATATTTGTAAGCAGCTTAATGGCAGCCTCTCTGATCTCATTGAAATGTTCAGATTCTGCCAGCATAATGGCCCGTCCAAGATTTCCCTGGGCAAATGCAGTGCAAACCTCTGCCTTGTAATCCGGGATCTGAAGCTTCTCCATCAGGTACTTGCTAATAAGCTTATCCTTAATATAGCGAAGCTTTAGCATAACGCATCTGGAAGTGATGGTCGGCAAAAATGTCTCTGCATTATCTGTAAGGAGCATAATCACCACATACTTTGGCGGCTCCTCGATGGTCTTTAAGAGCGCATTCTGGGCCTGAACATTCATAAGATTTGCATCATTGATGATATAAATTTTGTAGGGGCCCTGATAAGGCTTAATATCTACCGTCGCATTCACCTGGGCACGGATCTCATCTACGCTGATCACCGTAGGCTTCTCATGGGTAACCCAAATAATATCCGGATGATTTCCACTCTCTGCCTGTATGCAAGAATGACATTTGTTGCAGGCATCCGCACCATGCTCTTCACATTCCAAGGTCTGAGCAAAAAGTTGTGCTAAAAGCTTCTTTCCTGATCCTGTCGGTCCATTCAAAATATAGGCATGAGAAACCTGATCGTTCTCTACCGCATTCTGTATATACCTAATTATGTCATTGTGTCCGATTACATCCTTAAATGTTCCCATTACGTATCTCCCTTATCAGCTCATTCAAGCATCTATTTCTATCGTCATTGATAAATTTCTTTTGAATTCCAAGTTTCAACAACTTATCCTCGGAAAAATCTTCGGTATCCGCCAGAAACCGCCTGCACATCTCTGCATATTTCGGTTTCTCCTGCATCCGCTCCCTAGAAAGGGCCCGAAATAACCTTTCCCCGTCTTCCACCTCTATATAAAGGGGAACCATCCGGTCTGCTCCATAATATTCCTGAAGCTTCTCATAAGATTCCAAAGTTCCAATGGAAAGGTAATCCGCTTCTTTCAAACGCACCTGCCCATCATCCACCGTGGCATACTTCCATATTCCATGAATGGTATCGTAGGCTCTTAGTTCAATCATTTTCCCGGCCTTCTGAAATTCTTCCAAAATCTCATCTGCCACAAAATGATATTCCTTCCCATCCGTCTCCCCCTCTCTTCGGGGCCTGGTGGTATATAAAACAATTTCCTTAAATTCCGGAAAGGCTTCCTTTAACATTTTAAAAAGAGTGTCTTTTCCAGAAGAGCTTTTCCCCATCATGTAATAGATCTTTCCCATGACCTTACTCCTCTATTCTATATCTCTATGTCTTCTAAGACTGTCACGAAGCCTTCTTGTTCCAAACCTTCGATATCAAATCCTTCTCTTCTGTACCATTGTAACATATCTACGGTCTCTTGTGACACCCTTTCTCCCGGAACCAAAAGCGGGCATCCGGGCGGATATAAATAGGCATATTCCCGAGAAATGCATCCCACAGCCTGCTGCCACTCCCTGGAAATTCCGGAAAACTCACTTGCCTCATAGGGTCTAAGGCAAATCTCTGTCTGGCTAGGAAGTTCCATCTTTCCCTGGCGCGATGATCCTCTATCTTGACCGGAAAATTCCAGCCCCTGATCAATGGCAAAGAGGGCGTCCACCAATCGCTTCATTCCTTCATGCGTGTCCCCCACAGCAGTCATGGCAAGTACATATTTTCCCGCCGTCATTTCCATTTCCAGATGATAATCTTCCCAAAGTCTTCGGGTCAGCTCATGGCTGGAAATATCTGCCCGGTCCACAGAAATTACAAGCTTGGAAGGATCAAAACAAGTCCCCTCTAGGAGCCGCAATTTTTCAAGACCGCTCAAGGCGTCCCTGGTATTTTTAAGAAGGCTTGCATATTCTCCAAAGACCTCCTCCCCCTCTTCCGCCAGGAAACTCACACAGGCATCGATACTAGCCATCAGTACATAAGAAGGGCTACTGGACTGCAGCATATGCAAATATTTTCGGATACCTTTTTTATTTACATAGGGCCCCTGAATGTGGATTAGAGCCGTCTGGGTCAGGGATGGCAGGGTCTTGTGGAGACTATTGATCACCACGTCCGCCCCCTGCTTTAAGGCCCGCTCCGGAAAATAGGGATGAAAACCAAAATGCGCCCCGTGGGCTTCGTCTACTATCAAAGGGATCTGTCTTTCATGAAGGATCCCTGCTATGGAAGAAATATCCGAAACCACCCCTTCATAGGTAGGGGATACCAAGATGGCAGCCCCAAGATCCGGGTGCTCATTTAAGGCCGCTGCCACATCTTCCGGCAAAATCTCTCCTCCCAACCTTCCATCATCCTCATATTTAGGATAGACATAGACCGGAGAAAGTTCATGCATCTCCAGGGCATGATAGACTGATTTATGGCAGTTACGCCCTACCAATATCTTGTCCCCTTTTTTTGTGCTTCCAAGGATGGCACTTAGGATGCCCACGGTACTTCCATTTACCAAAAAATGGCTTTCCTCCGCCCCATACAAGGCGGCCGCCAGCTTCTCTCCCTCTAAGAGACAGCCCTTCGGATGATGCAGGTCATCAAAACCTGTAATCTCCGTAATATCATAAGAGAAGGGAAGCTTCTCTCCCAATCTTTTTTGAAGGTCCGAATTCCGCTTGTGCCCAGGCATATGAAAACCATAGGCATCGGATTTACTATATGCAATTAGCTTCTCATATAAATTTGACATATTTTCCTATTATATAAATACAGCCTTTTCCACTAGAGCCAATATTTCTTACATTAAAGCCAGTAATTCCTTCATTAAACGAACGCTATGCACAATAGCCTGGATTTCAAATGTTGGATAATCCACGGAGGCACTGTCATCTGCCTTATCGGAGATTGCCCGGATAATAACATATGGCACATGGTTCAAATAAGCAGCCTGTGCAATACTTGCTCCCTCCATCTCTACACAGAGAGGATGGAAATTTTCAACGATCCGATTCTTAGTAGCCTTGTCCGCGATAAACTGGTCTCCGCTGGCCACTCTTCCCACAAAAGTCTTAATATCCGGATTGGCCTTGGCATTGGCGATGCGGGCCTTCTTTATAAGGTCCTCATTTGCCGGAAATGAAAATGCATCCATCTGGGGAATCTGTCCCACGGGATAACCAAAATTCACCGCATCCATGTCATGGTGCACTGCATCTGAAGAAATTACTAAGTCTCCAATATCAATCGCTGCATCCAAGGAACCGGCAATTCCTGTATTAATGAGGGTATCTACTCCAAATTTATCAATTAAAATCTGTGCGCAGATTCCGGCATTCACCTTTCCGATTCCACTTTTAACAACAACCACGTCCTGTCCGCAAAGCTGGCCCTTGCAAAAGGTCATGGATGCCTGCTCCAAGGTCTCTGTGATCTGCATATCATTTTTCAAAGCCGCAACTTCCGCTTCCATTGCTCCTATGATTCCTATCATCTATATTGCCTCCCATCAAAAAAAGCTTTTCTATCATATCGTATCCTGTACCTGTCAAAAGTGACGTATTCCATAGGCTCGCTTTCAACAGTTACCGTATTCTTCATAATAACATAAACTTGCAAGAATTCCTAGCCTTTGGTATGATACAAGGACAAGGAGCAAGAAGGCTTTACAAAAATTCTTATAAGGAGGAATTTACTATGGATTATAAGACATCCGGAGTCTGTTCTCGAATGATTCATTTAGAATTAGACGGAGACGTGGTTAAGAGCGTGGAATTTGAAGGTGGCTGCAACGGTAATACTAAGGGTGTTGCAAGCTTGGTTCGTGGAATGAAGGCCACAGATGCCATTGAGCGTTTGAAGGGAATCACCTGCGGATTCAGACCAACTTCCTGCCCGGATCAGTTAGCTCAGGCTTTGGAGATTGCCTTAAAGGAGCAGGGAAAATAATATAAGAATTTCAAGATCCATCCAAAAAGAGGACAGTCAACCTACGACCGTCCTCTTTTTTCATTTTCACGTGCCCTTTCAATTACGAGATTATCTTGAAGATTCCTTTTGACTATCTGCTCCTACGCTCCTTCTTTCTAATTTTTCTGTTTTTTTCGAATTATTTGCATGATCTTTAAAAAAGCTCTTAACAGCAAAAGACACGCCTATCATTCTCATCGCCTCCATTCTTTTTCATACTCTTCCCCTTTCATATATAAAGACGTTTTTCTCCCAAAAAAGTCACGGTTTTTCCGAGAATCTTAAGGCTTTCATAAAGTCTGACTCAAGACTTGACCATTTTTTTAAGAAACGTATAATAGAACTATATATATCATTTTTTGTACTTAAGAGGTACTACTGGAGGTTTTTATGAAGCGTATTATCTTAACTGGTGGTGGCACGGCCGGACATGTGACGCCAAATATCGCGTTATTGCCACGACTAAAGGAATTGCAATATGACATCCATTATATTGGATCTTATAATGGAATGGAAAAAGATCTGATCGAGCAGATGGGGATCCCCTACCACGGAATTTCTTCCGGAAAGCTTAGACGTTATCACAGCTGGCAGAATTTTACCGATCCCTTCCGTGTGATCAAGGGCTTTCAGGAAGCCAAGCGTTTGGTCAAGATCCTTAAGCCGGATGTTATTTTTTCTAAGGGCGGCTTTGTATCTGTTCCCGTGGTGCTGGCAGGCAAGAGTCGACACGTGCCTACGATTATCCACGAATCAGATATGACACCCGGACTGGCCAACAAGATTTCCATTCCATCCGCTTCTAAGGTATGTTGCAATTTCCCGGAGACTTTGGAGCATCTTCCTGCGGACAAGGCGGTTTTAACCGGTTCCCCTATCAGGCAGGAACTCCTGTCCGGAAATGCTTTTAAAGCCAAAGAAATGGTTGGATTTACTTCCGACAAACCTGTAATCATGGTTATGGGCGGAAGCCTTGGATCCGTGGCGGTAAACGAAGCGGTTCGCAGCATCCTCCCGGAACTTTTGAAGGATTTCCAGGTCATCCATCTTTGCGGTCGCGGAAAAGTGGACGCTACCCTAAGCGCACTGGACGGTTATGTTCAATATGAATATATCCAGGACGAGTTAAAGGATCTTTTTGCTTTGACAGATATCGTAATATCCAGAGCCGGTGCCAATGCAATCTGCGAGCTTTTGGCCCTGCATAAGCCTACGCTCCTGATTCCACTGTCAGCCAACGCCAGCCGCGGAGACCAGATTTTGAATGCAAGGTCCTTCGAGCGCCAGGGCTATAGCAAGGTTTTGGAGGAGGAAGAATTATCTCCGGAGCTTCTCTTAAAAACCATTCACGATCTGTATGATCACAGAGAGACCTACATTGAAGCTATGAAGCATTCTGCCCAGCAAAATTCTATTGATATTATTATCGACCTTATTGAAAGCTTGGCAAAAAAATAGACAACTAAGGCTTTCTTATAATTATTAAAAGGCCCATGGGGGATGGCAATCTGCAAGCATCTAGTGCAGACTCCAATCCCGCCATGGGCCTTTTATTCGTCTTTATCCTATTCTTTATATATTTTTTTCCAAGTAAAGACACTTTGTGACAAATTCCATTATAGATGTGACGAATCGTCACGCCATTGACCATTACGCAGTTGGCGATAATCTTGTCCGTAATTACAACCAATCCATTGTCGCGCTCTATAAAGCAATCCCTTGACAGAACCTATGCTAATCTGCATCATATCAGCTACTTCCTTCTGAGATTTTTTCTGTACACATGTAAGCCACAGGGCCTGAAACCACTGTTGATTATGAGAATAAAGGTCTTCCAAAAATTCCTGTAAAAACAGGCAGGTGGCCCTATCCTGCATTTTTCTTAAAAAAGTCTCTTCCGGGCTCTCCCCAAGATCATCCCCAAGATTCTTTCCCGTCCTTTCGATTCCATATTCCCACCGGGAATCACTTACCAAGTCCTCTCGGTAGGAATGTCGAATATGATCGATAATCATGTGATCCACCGTTACGGACAACCATTTCCCAACAGCCTCCGCGGGAATATCACTTTCTTCGCAGTAAAGTTTAAGAAAGGCTTCTTGTACAATTTCCTCTGCAATGTATTCGTTGACGGAAGACTTATTTGCTTTCTGACAGATCCGGTTTTTATGCTTTTCATAAAGCATCTCCATGTCCTCCGGATCCATATTCCGTCGTTTCCCCAATGCGTTATCCTTTTTTCCAATAATGGAATTTTATTATATTTTTAATTTACTCTTGTATCTTTGCCAGGATCTCATCTCGATCGGCATCTTTTAAAGTTCCCATATTCCAGCCAAATCCAGCCTTATCCTTCTTATATCTTGGAATCAAATGCATGTGAAAATGAAATACTGTCTGGCCCGCTGCCTCTTTATTATTCTGAACTACATTATATCCATCGCAGGCAAGGATGGGTGTCAATTTTGTGATCATCTTCTTGGCCAGCGCAAATACCTTTGGCACAAGGGCATCATCCAACTCATACAAGTCTGCATAATGCTCCTTTGGCAAGATCAATGCATGACCCTTTGTAGCGGGACTGGCATCCAAGATTACGCGAAAATCTTCATCCTCATATAAAGTGGATGTCGGAATCTCTCCATTTGCCAATTTACAAAAAATACAATTATCATCTTTCATCTTAATCTTCTCCTTCCCTATTTGCTCTTTTATTTAAAAATTTCTCGGCCTGCGATACAAGATGACTGCCATCACAAAACCTGCTGCCAGGCCCCCAATATGGGCCATATTATCAATCCCTGTACTTGTTATACCATAGTAAATATTCATGAGTACCAGGAAAATCAAACCTCTCTCTGTCAGATTTCCTATTCGGCCTCTCCCTAAAATGGCCAGGTAGATCAAGCCTCCCACCACTCCGAAGATTGCCCCGGAAGCTCCTGCAGATACAGAATATTGTCCGGTCAGGGTCTCAAATCCTGCGGAAAGCAGATTGCCACCAAGTCCACTGACCATATATAAGATGAAATATTTTACGCTTCCAAGCTCCGGCTCCAGCACAATCCCCATGACAAGGAGCATCAACATATTATTCATCAAATGTTGAAATCCAAAATGTAGGAAGATACTGGTAAAAAACTGATAGACCTGCCCGGTCTCTTCCATCAAGGGCAAATATACCGCACCGTGCTGTATCATATAGCCTGCATCTTCTGTTCTTCCAAAAAAAGAAAGGGCGAAAAAGACAACTACGTTGACCGCCACAAGAACAAAGGTTGCAGGTGCTCTATGTGCTTCTACTTTCAATGCTTTTTCTCCTTCCATACATGTCTATATTTTAACACAAAAATCCCTCCAAATCCATGAATTTGGAGGGATTTATATATCCATATAGGAGGCATATCCTATATTTCTATTACACACATACAGTGGATTCACTGCATGTGTATAATACAGTTTTTATGTCTACAATTTATTTGCCATAGTAGCACTTTAAGTAGATCTCTTTGATTTCCTTCATAAGTGGATATCTTGGGTTTGCAGCTGTACACTGATCGTTAAATGCCTGCTCTACCATTTCATCCAATGTATCTAAGAAGTACTGCTCATCGATACCGTAATCCTTGATGGTCTTCTTGATACCGATCTTCTCTTTGAGTGCTTCTAATCTTGCGATGAAGTCCTCAAATACTTCCTCATCTGTGTTACCTGTGCAGCCTACGAAACGTCCAAGCTCAGCATATCTTGATAAGGTCTTTGGATATGCATACTGTGAGAAGGTTCCCATTCTTGTTGGAACTTCTGCTGCATTGTATCTCATAACCTCTGTAAGGATGACTGCGTTAGCAACACCATGTGGCAAGTGGTGGAAAGCTCCTAATTTGTGAGCCATAGAGTGGTTTACTCCAAGGAAAGCATTTGCAAATGCAAGACCTGCAAGGCAAGAAGCGTTTGCCATCTTCTCACGAGCGATTGGATCTTTTGCACCATTATCATATGCAGATGGCAGGTAATCAAATACTAATTTTGCTGCCTTCATAGCAAATCCATCGGTATAATCTGTTGCCATCATTGATACATAAGCCTCAATTGCGTGAGTCATTACGTCAATACCTGATGCACTTGTTAAGCCCTTTGGCTGGGTCATCATGTTGTCTACATCTACGATTGCCATGTTTGGCATCAATGCGTAGTCAGCGATTGGCCATTTAACACCGGTATCAGCATCTGTGATGATTGCGAAAGGTGTAACCTCAGAACCTGTTCCTGAAGATGTAGGAATTGCTACAAAGTAAGCCTTCTCACCCATCTTAGGGAAGGTAAATACTCTCTTACGGATATCCATGAAGTCCATAGCCATATCTTCGAAGTTTGCTTCCGGATGCTCATACATGATCCACATGATCTTACCTGCATCCATTGCTGATCCACCACCAAGTGCGATGATAGTGTCCGGCTCGAACTCACGGATCTGCTCTACACCACGTCTTGCGCACTGAAGTGTTGGGTCCGGTGCAACCTCATAGAAGCATGTATGCTTGATTCCCATCTGGTCTAACTTCTCTTCAATCGGTTTTACATATCCATTCTGATATAAGAAGGAGTCAGTAACAATAAATGCTTTCTTCTTGTGCATAACTGTTCCCAGTTCATCAAGAGCTACCGGCATACATCCCTTCTTAAAGTATACCTTCTCAGGTGTTCTAAGCCATAACATATTCTCTCTCCTCTCAGCAACAATCTTGGTGTTCAGAAGGTGTTTTACACCTACGTTCTCAGATACTGAGTTTCCGCCCCAGGATCCGCATCCAAGTGTAAGGGATGGAGAAACCTTGAAGTTGTAAAGATCTCCGATTCCACCATGTGAAGAAGGTGTATTAATAAGAATACGGCAGGTCTTCATAGCCTCTGCATGTTTTGCGATCTTCTCTGTCTCTGCAGGATGTACATAGAGAGAAGAAGTATGTCCGTATCCACCGTCAGCTACTAACTGTTTTGCTTTCTCAAGAGCCTCATCGAAGGTCTTTGCTCTGTACATTCCAAGTACCGGAGATAATTTCTCATGAGCGAATTCCTCTGAGATATCAACAGACTCAACCTCACCAATTAAGATCTTGGTGCTTTCCGGAACATCAACACCGGCTAACTTAGCGATTTCATATGCTGATTTTCCAGGAATCTTGTTGTTTAATGCTCCATTTATAATAATTGTCTTTCTTACCTTGTCAAGCTCCTCGCCCGGTTTTAAGAAGTAGCATCCACGATAAGCGAATTCCTTCTTAACTTCATCATAAACACTGTCAAGTACAGTTACAGACTGCTCTGATGCACAGATCATTCCGTTATCAAATGTCTTAGAATGAATGATAGAGTTAACTGCTACCTTAATATCTGCTGTGTCATCAATAATTACAGGAGTGTTACCTGCACCAACACCTAATGCCGGCTTTCCTGAAGAGTATGCAGATTTAACCATTCCGGGACCACCTGTTGCCAGGATGATATCAGCCTCTGACATAACAGTTGTTGTAAGCTCAAGAGATGGTGTATCGATCCATCCGATAATTCCTTCCGGAGCTCCGGCCTTTACTGCCGCATCCAAAACAACCTTTGCAGCTGCAATTGTACAAGCTTTTGCTGCCGGATGTGGGCTGATGATGATTGCATTTCTTGTCTTCAAACAGATCAAGGTCTTAAAGATTGCTGTTGAAGTCGGGTTTGTTGTAGGAATAACAGCTGCAACTACACCGATTGGCTCTGCAACCTTCTTAATTCCGTATGCCGGATCTTCCTCGATTACTCCACAAGTCTTTGTGTTCTTATATGCATTGTAGATATACTCTGCTGCGTAGTGGTTCTTGATAACCTTATCTTCTACAATACCTCTTCCGGTCTCTTCTACTGCTAACTTAGCAAGAGGGATACGCATCTTGTTCGCTGCCATTGCTGCTTCGTAGAAAATCTTATCTACCTGCTCCTGTGTATAGGTAGCGAATTTTGCCTGAGCCTCTCTCATTGCCTTCAGCTTTGCATGTAAGCTTTCAACGCTGTCTACCACTTCAGGTACGACTGTCTCAGCTACTGCCTCTGGTGCCACTGTTGTGTTTTCTTTCTTCTTTGCCATGATTATGCCTCCCATAGTTTAGAATCATTTTTGAATCATTTGTGATTACATTTGGAAGTATAATCCTCGGATATTAGATTGTCAATACTTTAACGTTATTTTTTTAACATCCGTCTTATTGTATACTTCTCCCAATTATCATAACAGTTTTTGTGCACTTTTAACAGTACAATTTTGCATCCTGGGAAAAAGAAGGTCCCAGCACCGGTGTACTGGAACCTTTTCTTTTTCTTTTTATTTTTGCAATGCCAAAGGGCCTTAGATTGCAAACTGACTATTATACAAATTCGCATAGAACCCCTGAGCCTTCATGAGGCTTTCATGATTTCCCTGCTCGATTATATGGCCATCCTTCATAACCAGGATCACATCCGCCTCCCGAATGGTGGACAGTCGATGTGCCACAATAAAGCTGGTCCTTCCCTTCATCATATGGGCAAAGGCTGCTTGTATCTTAATTTCCGTACGGGTGTCAATACTGCTGGTGGCCTCATCCAAAATAAGCATGGGGGGCAGGCAAAGCATAACTCTGGCAATACACAATAGCTGCTTTTGTCCCTGACTTATATTTCCACCATCTTCTGCAATGACTGTATCATATCCCTTGGGAAGTCTTCGGATAAATCCATCCGCCTTGGCTGCCTTAGCTGCCTGGACGATTTCCTCTTTCGTAGCATCCGGCTTACCATAAGCTATATTTTCACTGATGGTGCCAGCCTTTAACCAGGTATCCTGGAGCACCATTCCATAGTTAGCTCGCAGAGATTTTCTTGTAATCTTACGGATATCCCTGCCTTTTACCCGGATCTCTCCACCGTCCACATCATAAAATCTCATTAGAAGGTTGATCAAGGTAGTTTTTCCGCAACCTGTAGGTCCTACGATGGCGATTCTCTGCCCCGGCTCTACTTCCAGGTTAAAATCTTCAATCAAGGGCCTGTCCTTTACATAGCTAAACTTCACATGGGAAAGCTTCACATGGCCATCGCTTTCTAATTCTACAGCATCTGAAGCCTCCGCCACTTGATCCGGCTCATCCAAAAGTTCGTAAATTCTGCCGGCACAAGCAAGGGCATTTTGAAGCTCTGTTACAACTCCGGAAATTTCATTAAACGGCTTTGCATATTGACTGGCATAACTTAGGAAAATACTTAACTGACCTACGGTAATTCCACCAGCCACTGCATAGAGGGCTCCTGCTAGTCCTACTCCTGCATATACAATATTATTGACCAATCTGGTACTCGGATTGGTAAGGCTGGAGAAAAATACTGCCTTTAAGCTGATTTCTCTGAGTCTAAGATTTACATCATCAAAGTCCCGAAGACTCTGCGTTTCATGGCCGAAGGCTCTTACAATCTTCTGGCCTTCAATTAATTCGTTTACTAAGGCAGTCTCTTCTCCACGAATCTTTGTCTGCTGTTTAAAAAATTCGTAAGTGTGGCTGGCAATAAATTTTGCCACAAATAGGCTCATAGGGGTTAGACAAACCACCACCAAGGTAATTCCTAGGTTTACCGACAACATAAAGCCCAAAGTTCCTAAGATCGTTAAGACTCCCGTAAAAAGCTGGGTAAATCCCATCAGCAAACCATCGGCAAAGGTATCAACATCTGCCACCACCCGGCTCACTAAATCTCCCGATGCATGTCCGTCCAAATAGCTAAGCGGAAGTTTCTGTATCTTCTCTATGGCATCATTTCGAAGATCTCTGGACACACAAAAGGTTATACGATTGTTGCTGGATGCTAAAATCCACTGCACAATGGCTGTGACCGCTGTGGCTATGATAATAGAAGCTACAATTCCTCGGATACCGGCCATATCCACTGCCCCTTTTCCGATCATGTAATCAATGGCATTTCCACAGTAGATGGGGACTAAAAGCTGGGCCGCCACGCTGATTGCTGCACAGAGAATGCTTATCACTACCAACCACGCATAGGGCTTTATATAACCTAATACTCGCAGCATGGTCTCTTTATTCTGTTTTTTTGAAGCTTTATTTTTTTCAGTTTTCTGATTAGGCACGGCTCTCATCTCCCTTCTGGAATTGGCTTTCATAAATTTCGCGATACACCTGGCAGCACTCTAGAAGCGCTTCGTGACTTCCCACTCCCACAAGTTTTCCGTCATCCAGGACCAGAATCTGATCTGCATGCTGCAAACTTGAAGTACGCTGAGATACGATCACTACGGTTGTATCTTCCGGCAATTCCTTTAAGGATTTTCTCAGAGCCGCATCCGTGGCATAATCCAGGGCGCTGGCACTGTCATCTAATATTAAGATCTTTGGCTCTGCCACAAGAGCTCTTGCTATGGTAAGTCGCTGTCTTTGTCCTCCGGAAAGGTTACGGCCTCCCTGTTCGATTTCTTCATCTAATTTTCCTGGTTTTGACTCTACAAATTCCTCCGCCTGGGCAATCTTAAGGGCCTTCCATATTTCTTCGTCCTTTGCATCTTCCTTTCCCCACTGCATATTAGAGCGGATGGTGCCTGCAAATACTTGGGCACGCTGCATAACCACAGATACCTGCTTTCGCAGCTCTTCCCTGCCCCAAGTCTGTATGGGCTGGCCATTTAAAAAGACTTGACCACTGCTTGCGTCGTAAAATCTTGGGATCAAATTTACCAAGGAAGACTTACCACTTCCGGTACCTCCGATCACGCCCACAGTCTCACCCTTCTTTACACAAAAGGAAATATCTGTCAGGGCTTCCTCTCCTGCTCCTTCGTATCTTAAAGAAACATTTTGGAATCTTATGGCTTCATCCGACGATTCATCCAGGACCTCATCTAGATTATTCTTAGAATCCTCTGAAAATTTCATGGAATTTTCTGTGTCTAATACATTCTCCACACGACTCAGACTGGCCATAGCTTTACTGATCGAAACAACAAGGTTGGCAAGCTTCACTAACTCAACCAAGATCTGACTCATGTAATTAACTAAGGCTACTATATCACCGCTTAAAAGGCTTCCATTATTTACAGCCACCGCACCGGAATTAAGGATTGCAATAATTCCTAAATTTACTACAACATAGGTCAAGGGATTCATAAGTGCCGATACCCGACCGACTCCCATCTGAAGACTCACAAGATCTGTATTGGCCCCTTTAAATCGGGCAACCTCATCTTCCTCTTTACCAAAGGCCCGCACCACACGTACCCCTGACAAATTTTCTCTCGTAATTCCTGTCACCTTATCCAAGCGATTTTGGACCTGCTTATACATCGGCGAGGTCAAACGCATAATCCCGAAAACAATAACCGCCAGGACCGGAATGGTGATCACAAAAATCAAGGCAATCTTTACCTGAATCGTAAATGCCATGATCATGGCACCGAAAACAATAAATGGACTTCTTAGGAATAATCTTAAAAATAAATTCAAACCATTCTGAACCTGATTGATATCACTGGTCATCCTAGTAATCAAAGTACTGGTTCCTATGGTATCCACTTCCGAAAATCCCAACTGCTGAATGTGGGCAAACAACTCATGGCGAAGTTCTGTCGCACATCCTGTTGCTGACTTTGCCGCGAAATACTGAGCCGTAAAGCTACAAAGCAAACCAATCACTGCCATTAGGATCAGAAGCCCACAGCAGGCTAGAATGTATCCTGTATCTTTTTGTGCAATTCCAACGTTAATAATACGAGCCACCACGATAGGAACAAAAAGATCAAACAAGGCCTCCAGCATCTTAAACAAAGGGGCCAATATGCTCTCCTTTTTGTACATGGCGATATACTTCGATAGATATTTCATCTCACTCTCCTCCTGAACTATAAGCAAATTTGGCACAATTCATTATAGTACATTGCCGGAGGGCTATCAACGGCCGTGAAATGATTCTCTTTACAGCACTAGATTTTCAATATGTAGATCCTCCCAGTCTCCCCATTTATTTTTTCTGTGCTTATTTAAAAACTGTTTTACCGGTGTCCACATATCATTGTTCTCTCGGATCAGATTTGTGGAATGCGCTTCCATGACCCATGGACTGCCCTCTGGTTCTTTTTTCTCATCAGTAAGTTCTATGGTCCGGGGAACCTCCTGTTCTGCATCCAAGAGCTTCTGACAGTCCTTTACAAGACCTTCCAAGCTATAGTTTTCCTGCATAACCCCTTGATGAAGGGCAAACATCATCTGAACCCCCTGGGAGTCCTGAAAATCCATTTTTTTAACAAAATATTCTGTTATTTTTCGAAAAGATTCCCAAAAGGATTCTTTTGCCAAGGGATAATAACAAAAATAATACTGATTTTCTTCATAAAATATGTATTCCGGCTTCAAAAGCAAACAATCTTCCTTTAATAGATACTTTTCAATTTCTTTTCTCACTAAAAGTAATTGTTCCAAAAAAGCCATCAGTTCTTCGCCTGTCAATAGATTTTTCTCATAAATGGCCTGCATGGAGACCTTACCCGTCACGTCATAATCAAAATAGCTGGATTCGTCAATCCACCGACTCCCTATAGGTAGGAGATACTTCATGGAATTAGCTTTTAGCATAGCCATTTGATAATCTCCCTCATAGCTTCCCTCTTCTTCAATTGTTATTTTTCGTTCCATAATTTTTCCTTCTTTCCTTATTGCACCAGTCCTTCTATTTTCCGTAAGTCACGAATATATTTCTCTGGATTTGTTATCGATGCTTTTTGCTCCCCTGACATCCTCATCTTCCTTGCCGAGGCCGTCACCCTCACCTGCAGTTCTTCCTCAGAAGTTTCCACATCAATCTGTGTATGGTTCAAGAAAATATTCTTTCCCTGAACCCTCTCATAAGCCAAGCCTTGAACCTCATCTGCATCCACCCCATTTACCTCCCTGGACATGGTGCTTCCTACTACCGAGGCTTCATAGGCCGCTCCTAATAAAATGTTTTTATCATGATAATAAAATACAGCAAACATACATGCCATAATGAGCAACAATATCATGGGTACTATGAAGGAAGCCTCCACTGTAAAACTTCCCTTCAAATTCCATTTGTTTTTTTTATTCACGGGCACACGCTCCCTCTATACATATATTTCTGCTACCATTCACACATTCACTCCCTATATATGAACATTCCTTCTGCACATTTCCTCTGCACATTTCCTCTGCATATCCACTTCTCTACACATATGCTGTCAGCAAATAGCCAAGGGTTAGAATAGGTACAAAGGGAAGGCTCATCTCTCTGTTTTTTCCTTTTAAGACGATAAAGATCAGAGAAATCACTCCCAGTAAGAACATGGAGTAAGTAAGGGTTTCCATCAAGGCCCAAAAGCCCAATTGAAGGCCCAAGATCATAATCAATAGACTATCTCCATAACCCAAGGCTTCCTTTGACCATTTACTGATCATGAGAAATCCTCCTCCCACCAAGCACCCTGCGACACAGTCCCAAAAAGGAACCGACTCGGCAAAGCGCTGGGCTAGCACGGTAACAAGGACCGCTAGGATACCTAGCACCGGCAGACTCTTTTTTCGGACATCCCAAATCGATAATCCACAAAGCTGGACTCCCACTACTATTGTCCACATTTTGTACAAGCTCCTTTTCCCATTACTTCTGACAAGGGTACGCTGTAAACCGTTCGTTTAATTCCGCTGCAAAATATATTTCCATGATAGCTGTCACCATAATTTGCAATATATACCTGACCGGAACCAGAAGGGTGGCACCTGTTGCAGGCTTTATATCTTCCGCCACTTGCATTTCTAAGATTCGTAAGATCTGCCACCGACACTGCATGTATAGATAGGTCCAAATAGGTGCAATGGTAGTTCCTGTGATATACCAGCCCCGTCTCTGTTATATATACAACCTCCTGGGAATCACTGCCGAAGGCTTCTTTTTCATAGCCTACCCAGGACTTTATTTTCATACCGACTTCGTATTTTCTGGATAGGGTCCCAAAAAATGAGATGGGCAGCCTGACACGGTAGGTAGCCTTTAAGGTTCCAATCCCCGTTCGCGGCGACATCCAGGACTTCTCGCAGCTAATCCCGCTGCTTCCATCTATTACAATACTTCTGGACAAGCGGTCACTTCCTATGGCACTTACCAGGTCTTCTTCTATAGATGCAGGCAGAATGGTTTTTGTCAAATAGGCTTCCTTTGCGGCTTTTTTTCCGGCATATTGAAGTCCTGCCCGCACCGTCGTCTGTATAGCCGCCATTTCAAAAAGATACAAAATAGTTACCATAGCAAGAAAGAAAATAGGAACCGCCAGGGCCGCCTCCACAGTAATACTTGCCTTTACAGAAACAGATGAAGATGCCCTTCCCCGGCTATTTAGAAATGTTTTTTTGAGGGGGAATTTATATTTATTTATGTTCATTGCCATGCCGAACGAATCCAACTCCTTTCTTAAAATTTTTGGGTTTGGTTTTTGTATAAGATGCCGGGAAAAGGCATCTTCATCTGTTTCTGTAGCTTTTCCGGCAGACCTAACAGACACGTCTTGTCGGAATATTTCATGTCTGAATGTTTTATAGCAAGATATCGCAATATTAGTTGTATCCATAATAAGTTTTATAGCTATAACGGATTCCTCTGCGCAGCTTACTAGTACTTTCCACCTCTACCCTACTGATGCAAGCATCTGCCTGAAAATAAGTCTGCCCATAGGCGTAGCGCATATTTTGTTCAATGATAGAAAGACTCCTAAGAGACCTCTCTTCTTTATTCTCCAAAAATAGAAGCATCCGAAGATAATCCTTATAATCCATACCAGTCTCAGTCTCAGTTTCTGTATCCATACCTTCCCCCGGATCTTCCTCCGTACCCAACCGCATCAAGGCCTCCAAGGAAAGCTGCCAGGTCTCCCTGGATTTTATAGTTGCCACATGCTTTCCTGATAGCAAGGCCCTGAGATCCATAACGGTTTCCCCATAGGCCCAAGCGAATAAAATCACCTGGGTCACTGCAGCTATAATTTCCGGAACCACCAAGAGGGTACACAGGGCTGTCGCAGCCGCCTCAGCCTCCGCTCTCATCTGCGCATCCGACATGATATAAGTAAAATTTGGCACGAAGCGAATCAGCATCAATTTATTAACTACAGCCTTTAAATTTTCCCTATCGGAAGCTCTTCCACCTAGGATATATTCCAACTGGTAATCAAGGGGCGCACTCCCACTTTCCAGCACCCTTCGATTTTCTCCGGAGCTTGCCGTCCCACTTTCCGATGAGCCACTATCTATATAGGCCGGGAAATGTTCCAACAAGTATTCCCCATACAAAAGTCCCGACATGGTGCTGCTTCCACTGGCCACATCAGAAAAATCTCCGTAACCTTCGCGCCTATTTCTGTCCGTCAGAAGGTCGGCCTGCGAAAGTGCTTTCTCAGAGACTCCTTGCTCCGAAGGAACCACCAGGGCAAGAAGGTCCATTTGCTTTAATGCGCTTACATGAGAAATGGGATTATTCTCCTGCGCCAAACCCTCTTCCTGGTCTGCCAAAAGATCATCCAGGTAGTCTTCCTGGTCTGCTTCCTCCTGCCTATATTCCCAGGATTGCTCCTGTTGCCGATTCCATATACTGGTGGTTCCTACTAAATCCCTCACAAAATCCATCCCATATTTATTCTCCATATATCTGCTGACCTGATCATAAAAACTATCACACCTACTGTCTGTCAAAAGCTGAATCCGCAAGACCTCCTGATCTGTATCTGTGACTCCATAAAAATCCAGGCGATCAAAAATATTACTTTCTGCATAGTTTCCAGTCTCGTAGGTCCCATCCAGGGCAAAGATATCGTAATGTTCTAATAGCTCTTTCTGATATTCTGCAAATACACATTCCATGCCTCGGTTCATATCAGTGCGACGGTAATTTTTAGCCACCTGAAGAGAACTGCTCTCCAAAACCGAGGCAAAGAAACTAAGCATCAAGATAAAGATTAAGCTTAGATAAGCCACCACCTCTCCGGAAAGGCTCGCCAAGCTTAGAGCTTTTAAATTCCGGAGCTTTCGCTGGTGATCTTCTCGAAGATCGTTTGTACCAGATCTGTCAATTGGGATTTGAAAATAATAACCAAGCCAATCAAGACCACCAGAATCAGGATTACCTCTACAACCCCTACGCCATCCTTGTTTCTCAACGTATTCTTCATGTATAACAATCTCCACATATTCATTCCTCCTATATTTCATTTCAAAACCATTTCAAAACTATTTTCAAACAATCTAAAGCAATTTTTTATTTTCTTTTATATATTACTTAATAAATTTGCAGGGTTAAAAAAGCCGGCATGATCACAATCACTAATACAATTGCCAACATAAGGAACATAGGAAGCAGCAATTTGGTTCCTGCTTCTTCCCCCTTGCGTTTTGCTCTTGCCTTCCTCTCTTCAAAAGCTTGCAAGGATTCTATATGCAGCATTTCCCCTAGGCCTTTTACACCCTTTCGTAGATTTTGAGATAACAAGGCGCCCAGCTTCAAATAGCAGGGAAGATTGCATCTCCTTCCAAAATTCTCATAACTTTCTGTCTCAGGAACTCCACTTTCGATTTCACGCAAGGTGAGTTTCATTTCCTCATATACATAGCGGGGAGTCTGGTCCTTAAGAGAGGCTTCATAGTCCTGTATAATTTTTCTCCAAGCCCTCTTGACTGTCATACCGGCTCCCAAAAATAAAGTCAGCTTATTTACCAGCTCCGGATAGTCTAAAAGCAACTCTTCTTTTCTCTGATCCTCCAACTCCTTCCCCCGCTGCTTCCCAAGAAGCCACAGCAAAATCAGAATCAAAATCGACATAACCACCAGGACCACACCCCTGCTGTCAAAGGGCAAATAGTAGCTGATCTTTTTCCCATTTATTGTCTTTGGCAATGTAAATGTTTCTTTCGATGCATTTTTCTCCTGATTTTTCTGAATTTTCGCATTGATTTCTCCGGCAACTTCCGTCTCTTTGCTTGCAGTTTTGGGGAAGACACACACCGCCTGTTGATAGCTTGCCTGATAGGCCTCATTCTCTGTATAAGTAAGAACCGCCTGCAGGTTAATAATCTCACCCTCCGGATTGATCTCTTCCTTCATAATCTCCCCTTTGACATTCATAAGATCATAGCTGTCTAACTCCCAGGAAATTTCTACCGGTTCCCCGTCTATACTTGTGATAAGATTCAAATTCTGATCCACATGCTGAAAGCTTTCATTATCTCCCAAAATTTTCTTGTCTAATTTTCCAAGAATCCTATCAAAAAAATCCTGAACCTCCTCAGCCTGATATTGCCTTTCCTTGACCTCAATTTCCAAGGGAATTTTTTCAGATTCTCCCTCCACCTCTGCTTCAAGATTCTCTGTCCTGCTTCCCTGGCCATAATCATTTCTTTTAATAATTCCATCCGAGGCTTTCATAGAAGCATGGAAATCATATAGGATCAGGCCCAGTCCCAGCACAAGCAAGAACAAAAGCGGGAGCACTTTTACATATCGATCTTTATGATCCGAAGCCCAAGATAATAAGCTCCCATATATCCTGCCAAACATACACTCATCACTCCAACTCCAATGGCATTGCCATATAAGCTATCCATAAACTCCGGGAAGCTAAGCTGCATATATCCTATAATTCCGTAAGGGATCACTGACATGACACGAAACTCATATTTTTTTGCAGCCAAAAGGGTATCAATTTCCCTGCGAACATCAATCTCGTCTCCTATCTGGCGCACCGTACTCTGAATAATCTTCACCATATTGCCCCCGGTTTTCTTGGCCGCAACAAATACTTCCACAAAACTTCTGGCATCGGAAAGATCTAAGCGTTTCGCCCATTCCTCAAAGACCGTCTCCACGGCCATCTGTAGCCGCAATTGTCGGACCATAATCTGCATCTCCCTGGAGATTCTGGCATTCTCCGGATAAATCAGGGCCAACTCTTTTTTCGACTCTATCACTGCATTTTCAAGGGAATATCCAATGTTTAAGGAAGAAGAAATCGATTGAATCGCATCTTTAAACTGTTTTTGTAAATCCAATTGTTTCTCCCTCTCCAATTCTATGGCCCCCAAATAGGTCCTCCATACCAATAGCGGAAGCAAGGGAATCAGGGCTATGACATTTCTGTAAAATAACCAAGTGGTAATCAGCCAGACCCCCATAGCCTTAGCTATGAGCCTTGCCCATTCCAACTTGCTAAAGTCCAGCCAGGAGGGATGTATAAACCGAGCCAGCTTCCGATTGGACTTCTGTTTCTTCCCGGCTTCCTTCCAAATCTTCTTTTCCCCTTCTTTTAAGTCCTGCCGCCTCAAGCTTCTCACAATGGGTAAGTTCATGAACTTGCTTCCAGGCACTTCTTATTCCTCCCTTCCTCTCCTCCACTTCTTCATGACGAATTAGTGTCTGAGTCAGAATTTCTCCATCCTCATATCCCAAAACTTCTACCACCTCCAAAAGCTTTCTGCTTTTGTCCCTAAGTCTCCCCAGATGAATAATAATATCCAACCCCGAGGCAATTTGTCTTTGGATGGCTGATAGGGGAAGGTCCATCCCCATAAGCACCATGGTCTCCAAACGAGAAAACATATCCTTAGGGCTGTTGGCATGACCGGTGCTCAAGCTCCCGTCATGACCGGTATTTAGAGCCTGCAGCATATCAATGGCCTCATCGGACCGCACTTCTCCTACGATGATTCGGTCCGGCCGCATACGCAGGGCTGTTTTTATAAGATCCCTTATGCTAATGGCTCCCTCCCCTTCCACATTCGCATTTCTTGCTTCCAAGCGCACCAAATTCTCCACGCCTCGAATTTGCAATTCTGCATTGTCTTCTATCGTAATAATGCGTTCTTTCTTTGGAATATATTCTGATAAGGCATTTAAAAATGTCGTCTTCCCAGATCCTGTTCCTCCGCTGATGAAAATATTGTATCCTGCCACCACCAAGGAGATCAGGTAGTCTGCCGTCCTCTGGTCAAGAGAATTCCAGGCCACCAACTTGTCTAAGCTGATCCCTTCCTTTGCAAATTTACGAATGGTTACAATCGGTCCGTCAAGGGCTACCGGGTCTAGGACAACATTTACACGGGAACCATCCGATAATCTGGCATCTACAATGGGGGAGGCTTCGTTTACCAATCGATTGGACCCTGCCACAATCTGCTGGATTACATCCTCCAATTTTTCCTTGGACAGAAATCTTTTCTCCGACCGATAGATCCTCCCCCTTTTTTCATAAAATATAGCCTGGGTACCGTTGATCATAATCTCCGTCACTTCCTCATCCTCCAGAAATTCCTGCAAAAGGTCCAACTTCCTAAAGGCATTAAAAAGCTCTCTTCCAAGCTCAGACATCCGGTCCAAGGATAAATACTCTTCCTCCGAAACTTCCCGCAAAATCTCATAGATCAGGGCCGTCAGTTCTTCATCGGAAATATCCCTTGTCATATCCAAGCAATTTAAAACTCTGCCATGAAGCTCTTCAATAGAAATCATAAGGATTGCTCCTTCTTGATTAATTTACGTCTCACGTCATCATATCCCATGGTTTGCAACTCCCCTTCAAATTGTCTCACCTTCCCCAGGGCCACCTCCTCCTTAACATAGAGAAGGTGTATCTGGGTGCAGTTTCTTAAAATGTCATATAGCCCGGAAATCCCATCATCCATATCTAAAATCACGGTCTCGTAAATGCCACTTTCTACAATCTGTCGGATTAATTCTATCCAGTCTCTGCTGCTGATATTTCGCATATCCTCCGACATCTTTGCCGGAGGCAAAAAATCCAGCCCCTCCATAGACTCCACTGTCACTGAAAGTAGGGATCCCAGGTTTTGATTTTCCTGTCGCACATGATATAGGGCATCTGCCACACTTAAGGAGCCTTCCTTAAAGTAGCCCTCTAATCCACCGTAGCATTCCATCCCTACATAAAGGACCTTCCCGGAATGGGCTAGCTCTTTCCCTAACTTTAAGGCATATCTTGTTTTTCCACATCGATGCACCGGGGAAAAAATCCCAATCACTTCCTTGGTCTTTCCATAGCCACTTCTACTTCCCGGCTGAACGAAAACTCCTTTCTCCCCTGCACATGCTTCTAAAACTTCTGCCAGCAGAGCATCTGCCGACTGATATTTATAGAGACATCTTATTCCATCCCTATCCTTATCCGTCTCACGCTCCACCAGTAAAATCTGTCTCTTCACATCCAGGTTTTCTAAATCTCTTCCCTGGTATTTTTCATGAATTAAGAGTAAATAAATTTCTTGCTTTTCCAACATATCCTCCACCTGTCCAAGGTCCGTGCAGACCTTTACCTGCAGGGGAAATGTTTTAATCTTAGTTAAATAATTCGCAAAAGCTGTTGCATAGGCCTCCTCCTTGTCACAGATTACTAAACTACGGTTGCTCACATAAGAACCTCCCTCCCATATGCAATTTTTCCACTTGCTTACAATGAATCTCGGTTGATCAAACCAAAAGAAAAATTATAAGAACTCTTTGAATCTTTAGAATAAAAACAATCAGATAAGTTGCTGTCTGCAACTTGTAGGATGATTATAACTTTGGCTTTTTTATTTGGCAATAGGCTTTTTAGAACTTGCAAATCTTTGTGAAAGCCTCACAAATTCATCCAATCTAACCTCGACAAGACAAAAGAAAAACCGCGGAAATCCGCGGTTTTTTCTTGTCAAAACAGTCTTGATTTTCAATAGCCAAAGGCCTACACCCTCTCCACATGATGGCCCGCCGCCTTCAAAAGACGGTTCATGATAGCACTTCCGATTCCCTCTCTGTCAAAGGATTCGCTATAAATAAAGTCCACCCGGTCTTCGTCAAATTCCCTCAAAATTCCATAGAGGCGGTTGGCAATCGTTGCCTCATCTTCCCTGGTTCCTGCCACTTTAAGATCTGCTGCCGGGATATATTTTGCCTGGGTCTCCTTTGTAGCTATGATGCCAACCTTCTTTCCCAAGGCCAACTGCCGGCCGGCCAGGGCATTGATTTTTTCCACCACAGCTTCCATATCTCCCTCAAAGATGGTCAGGTCAGCCTTTGGAGCATAATGCCTGTACTTCATCCCCGGCGCCTTGGGTGTCACCTTGCTATCCGGTTTGATCAAGGTCTGGTCTATGGCCACCCGGCCAATAAGCTCCTCCAACATTTCTTTTGTAATAGCTCCCGGTCTTAAGATCATAGGCGGATCCACCGTCACATCAAGAATGGAGGACTCCACCCCAATATCCACGGCACCTCCGTCCAGGATCATATCAATCTTTCCCTCAAGGTCTTCCTTTACATGGGCCGCTGTCGTAGGACTGGGCCTTCCGGACGTATTGGCGCTGGGAGCCGCAATATAGCCGCCGCCGGCCTGGATCACCGCTTTCGCCACCTCATCACTAGGCATTCTAACAGCCACCGTATCAAGGCCTCCCGTAGTTTCGTATGGCACACAGGCCGCCTTCTTAAAAATCATAGTCAAGGGTCCCGGCCAGTATTTTTCTGCAATCATTCTGGCAGTTTCCGGGATCTCCTCCACAATCTTTTCCAAATCCTGCATATTTGTGATATGGATGATCAAAGGATTGTCAGAGGGCCGTCCCTTGGCCCCATAAATTTTCTTAGAAGCCTCCTGATTTAAGCCATCTGCCCCCAAGCCATATACCGTTTCCGTGGGAAAGGCCACCAGGCCCCCTTCCCTTAGAATCCTTCCGGCTTCCTCAAGGGCCTTCTTGCTTGTCTTAAATTTATTTTTATCCTCTTCTCCCAGGGGCTCTTCCTTTGCATTCATCCGCCCAAGAGCCTCCCGGTCTACATATCCATAAATGGTCTTCATCTTACTCTCCCTATAACTCGATCGATACCTCTCGGCCGGATCTCTCATATCTATGCACCTTCACCCCTGCGGTCTTAAGCATCCGCATAGAGGCCATAACAGAGGCAGAATTTTCATATTTATTGCTATCGTAAATCACTTCCTTGATCCCGCTTTGGATAATAGCCTTGGCGCACTCATTGCATGGGAAAAGGGAAACATATAACTTAGACCCCTCGAGGCTCCCCCCTCTGTAATTTAAGATCGCATTCAGTTCGCTATGCACAATATAAACATACTTGGTCTCTAAAGGGTCCTCCCCTTCCCTGATCCAAGGAAATTCTTCATCTGAACATCCAATGGGAAATCCATTGTATCCCATAGATAAAATCTTATTATCCTGACTGACGATACAGCATCCCACCTGGGTATTGGGATCCTTAGACCGCATACCTGAAAGCTTAGCCACACCCATAAAATATTCATCCCAGCTGATATAATCTTTTCTTTGACTTCCCATATCTGATTTCCTCTCTATCTTTATTTCGGTCTAATTTTAACACAGTCCATTTTTAGAAACAAGAAGACATCCCCTTAAAATCCATGTGCTCCGCGGATTTAAAGGGGATGTCCCATGCTTTACTTTCTCTTCTATTTTTTTACCAAATCTTTACCCTATCCTCCGGAGCAATATACATACCATCTCCTTCCTTCACATCGAAGGTATCATAAAACTCCTGGAACTGTGCCACCGTAACATTTACGCGAAGGTAGTTCAAAGGATGCGAATCATAGCTGCAGTAATAGCTGGCTGTTTCCGGCGTAATATTTTGCGCCCATGCTTCTGCAAAGGATTCAAAGAATTTCTGGTAATCAAACTTTGGATCCTCCGAAGCCAGGCGAAGAAGCACTGCCATTCCCCCCATGTCTGCGCAGGCCTCTGTCTTATTCAGCTCCCCGTTGCAAGAAAGGCCCTCCCATACAGAAATATCATTATAATAAGCTACCAGCTCATCCGTCATGGCCTTAAAGGCCTCCTTATCTTCGCTGGTCCACCAGTCTGCGTAATTTCCATCCGCATCATAGGTTGCCCCTATTGCATCAAAGGCATGGGAGATTTCGTGTCCGATAACCCCTCCAGCCATACCATAGACTTCTTCCTTTGACATATCGCTATTATACAATACATCTCCCAAAAGTCCGGGCAAGATATTGATGGAATTATTTGTACACAAATAGCAGGAGTTTTGATCAATTGGAATATCTGCCCACTCATCTAGGTTCACAGGCTCATTAAAGTCCTCTACTGACTTCTTAGTTTCATATTCCTTGATTGCTACCATTGACTCAAAATAGCTATCTGATAGTTCCAAGTCATCATAGTTATAATCGCTCCAGTCATCCGGATACATACAGTTGATCCGAAGCTTATCCAGTTTTTCGATTGCTTTTTCCTTTGTAGCCTCGGAAAGGAAATCTTCCTCCTCAAGCATTGCCTTATATCCATCTATAATTTCTTCTATAAGATCATAGATCGTCTGCTTATCCTCCGCCGTAACATAACGATCACAGTAAAGTTTTGAAAGAGGCCAGCCTAGACTGTCGCTAACCAGATCAACCCCATACTCCGTCTCTTCCCTATATCCTTCGGAACCATTTAGCTTATTCTTAATATCTTTCGCTTTATAGAAGGTCTCCTTGTCTAGATTCTCAATAGCACTGCTTGCTGTATGTGCCAGCAAATAGTCTTTTATAAGCTCTAGATTATCCTCAGAAAGAAGTTCATCCAAGTGCTCATAATATTCTTCCTTTTGATCAAGCCATACAGCCGGTATTTCTTTCATACCATTGGCCTTACAATGTTCATCCACCAGGGAGTACCAGTGATACTTCTCTAATTCTTGAGGAGAATAAACCTGCTTATAGACCTGCTCCATAGTTTCACTGAGAGCCACCTCATCATTGGTATAACAAAATTCTGCCATCTTTTTTTCAAACTGAATGGCTCCCTCGAAGATCTCCTTTACTTCGTCTTCTGTATAACCGCACTGAGTCAGTACAGTTTCTACAGCTTCCTCTTTACAGTCATAGGTCTGCTGGGAATAAGCAGACAAATCTTCCAGATCCTCATAATCAGCAGTATCATCCAGGAATAATTCCGGAGAGGAAACTCCCAAAATATACAAAGATGTATCATCGGGAGCCACGGCAGGATATAGCATCAAAAGATTGGAAAATTTATAGTCCGTTTTTGTAAAATAAGCTTCCAGATCCTCCTGATTTTGCAGCGACTCAATTTCCTGCAGATAGGGCATCAAAGGCTCTGTGCCTTCTGCATCCCTGGCCTCCCAATTCATAAATTCCTGATATAGTGTGGTTACCAGTTGTTTGTTATGGTCTTCCGATTCAGAATCCGACTGCATAAGCTCCAAAAGTCGCTGATTCAGTGTATCTCCAAATGACACTAACATCGTATAATTGGTCTCTCCGGATTTAATTTCATGCTCCTTAACCCAGTCTCCATTAATGGCCAGGTCAAAATTATCCTTTAGATCCACATCTGACACACTTTCCACATTACTGACTATATTGGAATTGATCCATGGACTTCCGCCGGTATAATCCATGCTACCTTCAGCAACTGATCCTGTGCTGTCCTCTGTCGTTTTGCTAGCCGATCCTCCACAGCCATACAGGCCTGTTACCATGGTTGCCGACAACAGAATGGCTAATAATTTCTTTTTCATAGCATTCCTCCTTCGAAATTCAAATTATTATTTCCTCTATAGCTAACAATATACCCTATAGCGCACGTTTTGCCTATGCTTTTTTTTTAGAACTTCATAGGTCCCTATTAAAATCCACAAACAAAAAAGGACATCCCCCTTAAAACCCGCCCACTCCGCGGATTTTAAAAGGGGATGTCCCATGGCTTACTCTTTTGTATCGCTTGTATATTCTTTAATCACCGACCAAATGCTTGAGTCCTCCTGACCCAATGCCCAGGCTGCCGTTCCAGCCAGTTTGTTATCCTTCATAATCTGAAGTTTCTCTTTAAGGGAAGATGCATCTTCTAACCAAATCTCATATTTGGTTCCATCCTCTCCTTTCCATGTGGCGTAATTTTGTTTGGTGGTGTCATCCCAGCTGGTGGTTGCTCCGGCTGCGCTTACTGCATCCGCTGCATCCTCCATGCCCAGGGCTTTACTTTCTACTGTACCGTTTTTCTCACTCCAAAGCCGAGTGAAGAAAGGAACCGCGCTGATGATCTTGTTGGCAGGAACCTCCTGCAAGGTTTCGGTAATGCCATCATTTACATAATCATAAGAAGCCACAGATCCTGCCTCATCCGATCCTGCATAATGCTCATCGTACCCCATAATAATCACATAATCCGCAACAACTCCCTGTTCGGTACGGTTGTATTGTAAATTAAAACTCTTTGGTACATAGTTGTCTACAGACAATACGATCTCGTTCTGTCTGCATCTTACAGATAATTCTCGGACAAACTGAATAAAATGTTCTCCGCAATCTGTGGAAATATGCTCAAAATCCAAGTTAATACCATCAATTCCCATCTCCACGGCCTCGTTGATTACCGAGTTGATGATATTGGTTCTGGCCTCTGTATTTTGAAGCAGCTCATAGGTTTCGTCATAGGAATTAATTCCATTGTCGCTATCGAAATCTCTCAGGGTTGCCCAAACTTCTAAGCCCTTCTTATGGGCATAGGTCACGTAGCTTTCTGATGCTATGGAATTGACATCTCCCTTGGTATTGAGCACATGGTACCAGGTTGGGGCAATGGTTGTCAGGCCATCCGTCTTCTCCAAAAGTTCTTCCAAGCCATCGTTGGCATCCTCATTCGAAACATTATGCCAAACCAAATTGATGGTATAGTCTTTTGAAATATTGGTATATTCAGGCTCATCAAAATCTCTGCTTGTGGTAGTTTCCTTGACCTTAGACAGGGCCGAACTTTTTACATAGCCCATAAATCCATCCTTGGTCCGAACCTTCTTCCACCGGCCTTCATCCTCCATCCAGGTGACCTCATCCCCCTTCTTGATCTGGGTCAAAACAGGGCTTTTTACACCTGCCTGGTAACGAACCTGGGTATTTCTCTTTACAGTAGCAACCGAAGTCTTGCCCCAATCACTAATGATCATGACACGACTTGGATTCTCATATACCTCATAGTCAATATTGGTATACCGCTCTATAAAATCTAATGCAATATAGGGTGTATCATTCTCTAACTTTACTAATATATACTCTTCACTCTGCTTGTCTTTAGCAACGGAATATTCCTTGCTCTCTACAGGGATAAAAATTGTAGCTGTCGGCAAAGTATATAATATTTGCTGTCCTTCAGAATCCCAGTAAAAACGACTGTTAATAGAATCTCTCACTGTATCATACTTGATATAGGCCTTGCCGTCTGCGATTAGTCCTGTGCCGCCGGCAATGTGATTATCCACAATAACCGCCATCTGTCCATCTTCTTCTATTCCATAATAATCATTCAAATCATAAGTCTCTTTTGTGGGACTATATTTTTTCCAAAGAAATGCTGCCAAGGCAATTACTGCTAATAATATAATAAAAAGAATTACGGTAATCGTTCTTCGTCTTTTTCGCTTACGCTGAAGGCGCCTTCGTCTGGCCAATTGTCTGCGACGCATCTCCTTCAATTTTTGGTTTTCGTTTTCTTCCATTCTCTACCTCCTATAGAGCCATTATAGCAAACCCAAAAAGACACGTCATTAACTTTTTCTTCTAGAATCTACGCGGGGTATGCGCACTTCCCATTCCTCTTTGCCTATCTATTTTTTTCTTTCACTAAATACAAACAAATCTCCAAAAGTATATTTTAAAAAAATCACCTCAAGAGCTCATAGATTCAATCTGATTAAAATTCACTTCCTGAATATCTCCCAGATCGTTCAAGACATAATCTCGCATATATACATTCCCCTCCCGCATCATATGTGCTTGCACAATCTGCATGGGACTGGCATATGCTCCGTTCATTTTTAATCCAACACTATTCTTTTCATAACCTGTAAGCTCTCGAAATAGGCGCTGCTCTTCCCTATTTCCCATAGCTCCTCCTTTCCTCATCTACCGGTTCCTGCAAAAGCCCTGATAACAAAAAATCGCACTAACCCCCATGATTCATTCGCGAGATGCTGTGATACATTGACCGATGCTATGGGCATTAAAAATGCGCACGGCAGAAGATTGTTCTGGCGCTGCAGCAACATTCATGATTAACTTTTCCTATAAAACTTCCTGTGATATCTTGTCCGAATCGGACGGTCTGATTGTTTTTAAAAGATTCACCTTTAGATAAGATAAATGAAAATTGTGTTATCAGGTGAAACCATCTTCTGGTAACAGCTATTATACGAGGGCCGGGAAAAATCCGCAAGTACTTTTTAAATTTTAGCCTTATTTTATTTGGACTTGTCCGAGTCTCTATGCTATACTAAGCCAAAAGGAAGTGATAAAATGAAGATTGAAAAAATCAATGATAATCAGATTCGCTGCACATTAACAAGAGCAGACCTGGCTGAACGTCAGCTACATCTAAGCGAACTTGCATATGGTACCGAGAAAGCCAAATCACTTTTCCATGATATGATGCAACAAGCCGCCAAAGAGTTTGGATTTGAAGCAGAGAATATGCCTCTTATGATCGAGGCCATCCCCTCTTCTTCCGACTCTATTGTGCTTATAATTACAAAGGTTGAAGATCCCGAAGAACTGGATACCAGATTTTCCAGATTCTCCCCTTCCCAGGGCAATGACGGCGATAGCCTCACCCCTACTCTGCCATCCAAGTTGGCCGGAGCCGAGACGGTTATGGATCTTCTAGGCAAGATAAATGAAAAGTTAGGCATCTCCCAGGAGGAAGATACACAGGAGCTAAAAGAAGAAGAAAAGGATCCGGAAGAATCCCTTCCATCCCTTCGATTATTCTCCTTCTCCACCATGGATACCATATTAGAAGCATCCCAAGTTCTGGCAGATTTCTACGACGGTTCCAATACCCTCTACAAGGACGAGGAAGAGGATTTATTTCTCCTTGCCCTCACCAGATCTCAGCATGAGCCCAAGGATTTCAACCGAATTTGCAACATGCTGTCCGAGTATGGCAACATCGAAAAGGCTAGCGGCGCTAACTTGGCATTCTTAGAGGAGCATTGCCAGGTGATTTTGGAAAAGAATGCCCTCCAACAATTAGCTGCCATCTAAAACAAGTTTCTTATTAATTTACAAAAAACTTCCCATTCTCCAAATAGGCTTCGCAGCTTTTTGGTGTGGGAAGTTTTTGTGCATAATATAAGTTGATATCGAAAAATAAAATATGTGGAACGGAGATTAAAATGCAAATAAAAAATTTATCGGACTCAGAATTTGGCCAAGCCGGAGAACTTGTTCCGCAATATATACTTCAAAAGGCCGTATGCGTGCTCGTCTGTGAGGCAGAAGGACAACTGGCCGGAGTAGCAGTACTTACCAGGGTAGATAAGATCCTCTTCCTGTCATGGCTATACATAGAAGAATCCATGCGCGGGAAAGGTTATGGTAACGCACTGTTAGATGCGGCAATTATCGAGGCAGGAAAAAGCAATGCTTTATGTATTGAGGCAGCTGTTGACGCCAACTCTTCCGGTGGCCGGATCATGGCAGCCATGCTTGGGAGAAGGAACTTTATCTTGGATTTTGAGTCAATGGCCCGAATCAGAGTGACAAAAGAGCAGATAGCAAAAGCAATCTTTTTCACAGATTCCAAGCTAGAAAGTCAGTTGAACCGATTTTCAGCCAGCATCTGCCCTCTGCGCAAGCTTACAAAGCGACAAATATCCAATTTTATAGAGAAAAGCGAAAAAAGCAAAAATTATCTGGCAAGCAAGGCGGATTACCGTGGCGCTGACAAAGATAAAAGTATGGTCCTTATGACAGGAGACAGGATTACCGGCGTCCTGCTGGCTGATGTTATTGAAGACGGAGTATTCTCTGTTCAACTAGGCTGTGTTGAAAAAAATCATAACTTCGAATTTCTAGGTCTGATAAAAACAGCCATAGACAATCTTCTGAAAACGGAAAAAAATTTAAAATGGTTGGAATTTTCATGTGTGGACGATACAATCGTGCAGTTTGCTAAACATATTTTCCCCGACTGCCATGTAAGCCGGGACAGTATTGTAAGCGGACGACGTTGGTTATAGTTATATAAAAATATAGGTAGGAATGGAGAATAACATATGGGATTATTTTCAAAGAAACTAACAAAACAAAGATTGACCAATCAGATTAAAACACAGATGATATCTAATGAGAATCTGATGCTGTCTGACTTTTACAAGCAAGAGAAAGTCAAAGAGAATCAGCTTAAAAGCAAAATCGCCCACCCACCCAAATGGGTTTTTAAAAAAGAAAGCTATAAGGCAGAAAAGCAGGAAGAAATCAACGAACTGCGGACTGTATATAATAATGTCTTTGATCTTGAAACAATGGATGCGGCAAGCACAGAGGTCGAAGACATAAAGAATGAATTGAAGGAAAAACGTGAAACAAACCAGCCTAACAAACCGGCAGACATCGAGGAAATATCAAAGCGGCAGGATGTCTTTACGCTCGATAAATTATTGACAACAAATATAAGCGAAGAATCCTTTGATGAGTTAAAGAAGGATCTTTCTACTTATCGCAAACTGAAAATGGATGTGAGGATTAAAGGGAGCGGCGACTGGGATGATGATAAAAAGGCCTCTTTAGAGAAGTTAATTGCCGGGCCCGTGAAAGAGTCGATGGTACCCATCCTAAAATCAGTGTTCGGAGATATTCCGACAGAGGACGGAATGAGATTTTTAAAGGAGAAACATCCCGAGATCCTAAGCATGATGTATTATTCGGTATTGCTTAAGAAGGCCGAAAACGAATGCGGCAAGCTGATTCGAACGGACATGTTTGGCCTAAACAAGATCGTCCCCGGCGAGTATGCCCAACTATATTCTCAAAGACAGATTACCGGCAGCCTGCTTGCGGAACTTCTAAATGGCAGAGAAAAGCTGCTGGAGGAATTTAATCGGTTCGTCAATAAATCACAGGCCGATGAGACAAAGGAAGACGAGGACTTCCATATAGAGAATAATATCCAGACCAAAGAGGAAATTCATACAGAGAAACCTGTCCAGGTCGAGAAGGAAGTTCATACAGAGAAACCTGTCCAGGTCAAAAAGGAAGTTCATACAGAGAAAAAAGTCCAGGCCAAAGAGGAAATCCAGGCCAAAGAAAATTCCAAGTATCTGAAGATCCTACAGAAACTTGAAGCCGCTGATAAGATGAACAAGACCCTGATCCAGCATCAGTATGCCAATAGTCCGGTTGCAATGATATGGAATCTTTATGATGAATGCAAAGCTTATGCAGAGGGCAGGGAATCATGGCGGACCCTAGAAGATGAGGACTTAAGAAAATTAATTGCAAAATTCGAAAAAAATGGCTGCTTTAATAACTTTGGACAGTTTACAGAGATCGCCAAATCCAAATCAAGCTGGCTTAATGACTCAAATTACGGTGTTCAATACCTGATGAATGAAAATGAGCAACTTTTTTGGCAACATATGTTAATTGCCATCACAGACCGCTTGAGCAAGGTATATGCTTCGAATAATTTATTCCCGGAAGGCCAGACTGCATTATCTAAAGCAGTCGCTTCCCTCAAGGAAGACTTGCAAAAAGACAAGGAAAAAAGAAAGCAAATTGACAATATGAATGCCAAATTTATTGAGCATCGCAGAAATACCTTAAAGAAGGTATCGGATGACCATCCGGAAAGTTTTCCTTATTATGAATTTATGAATTCGGAAGTTGTCAAGAGCAACCATTTCTATGATAAGCATATAGGTGATAAGCCCGGACTTTTCAAGCGTGATGATTTCACTGTATTTGACAGCAACAATCCACAGGTCCTGGAAGCATACGTTGAAAAATTCAAAGAAAGACTTAGCGATAAAAATCATGATCCCATACTTGATGACTTTTACTATTATCTCAAGAAGCATGTCAATTACCGGATCAGCGTGATCAATAAAATAAATGAGCTCAGTAAAAAGAAGGCCTCTTCTGATAATTCCAAGTATAAGCTGGTAAAAGAGAGCCCAACCAAGTACGAGCTGGAAGGATATAAGCTAAATAGGCAAACGAGTGGACAGGGATGCTGGTCCGTAGCCATGTCAGCCATGCTCAAAAGCAAGGGCATTGAACTTAGCCAGGAAGAACTACGTTCTTATCGATATGCTATTGATGAGCAAAAAGAGAATCATTATGCAGACAGCTATTATCAGAATACCAACAGTGTAAGCAGTATCACAGATCACATGAATCTGATTGCCCAGCTTATGCCGGACCAGATCCTCTACCAGAAGGTATTTTATACATACGGACAAACCAAGAACAAATTAGCTGATAATATTTTGGCTGCTGTCGACCATGCTATCAACATGCATAAGACTCCTCTGGTAATCCTTTATAAGGGACATTTCAGAACCATCTATGGAAGAGACGGCAATATGTTATATATGCATGATTCCATGGAGAACGAAACCCAGTTTCTTTATGCATCGGACATAGCAGAGCAGATTTTAAAGTGCGAAAATTCCGGTGTTTACTGGCTGGAAGATAAGCCGGAGGAAGTAAACGGAGAACGCACCGTTGCCAACGACGGCGATTACCTCTTATATTACGACAAAGAGGACAATCTGCAGCATGGCAATCAGATTGATGAAATCCCGGATGAGGATGCGGCAGTCAAGCACTATAATTATTACAAATATGGTGTGGGCGGTAATTTTAAGCAAGGATTCAATACCTTTGCCTATCTGACAGACGCCAAGCGCAAGAATGCAAAGCCAAATGCTTAAGCTAAACCCACAACTTTACAAGTATCAAATAACCATAACAAGTGGATGAAGAAACTAACACAGTAACTTCTATTCTAAGATTAAAAAAATCCGGCCTGACAGCCGGATTTTTTCTTATTAATCAATATCTTTTAACAGGTCATTGATCTGAGCAACCAAAGGTTCCGGATCAACTCCATGTCCAAGTGCACCTTCCTCGATGGTCTCCATCTGAGAATGTGGACAACCGATACATCCCATTCCAGCTTCCATGAGAACTCTTACAACATCCGGACATTTCTCATAATATGTATTAAGCAATTCGCCAAATGTCATGTCTTTTGAAATCTGTGCCATGTTCGACGCCTCCTTTTCTTTTTTTCAGTGCTTCCCATTATAGACGGTTTTCGCCATTGTGTAAACATTTTCTGACAATTTCTTCCTAATTTTGAATACTTAAATGTCAATATTATTTCCGTTTTTTCTCGACAAAAAGCCATTTTTATTATATCTACACAAAACATTCGTTCTTTTTTTACCCCAAAATAATCCACAGTTTTGGGATAATTCTATGTGGATAATGTGGATAAATGGGGGAAACTGACGCTTTTTTCACGCTTTTTCCACCTTTTTTCGGGATTTCGGTGTGGATAACTTGGATAACTCTTTTTTGCGATCCGGAATTTTTTTTGACTTTTTTCTACATTTTTGTATAAATTGTATAGGTCGCCTTTTTTCTATCTTATCGATATAATTCTCGTTGACAAAGAATCCGAGATACTATATATTGGTGAATATAATAATAATTACTATTTTAAATTTAAGAAAGGAGTCTCCCCCTTGGCAGCACAAAAATATAGCAAACAGAGGGAAGCCATCCGAGATTATCTCGCCCATACCACTTCCCATCCTACCGCTGACAGCGTGTATTTACATGTGCGGCAGGATTTCCCTAATATTAGTTTAGGAACTGTCTATCGGAATTTAAATTTACTGGCGGACACCGGAGAGGCCTTAAAGATTGACGCACCTGATGGCAGTGCCCATTTTGATGGTAATACCAATCCTCACTACCATGTAGTCTGCAGAGAGTGCGGAAAGATTGATGATCTTTTTCCCGACATTTCTCAGGTAAATAAGATTAATGAGATGGCCAACCAACACTTCGACGGCAGTATCGAATCTCACAGCATTCTTTTTTATGGGATCTGTGGAAACTGCCAGGCAAAAGGATAATAGAAAAATAAATTCTAAAGATTAGGATTTCTTGTTGACAATCCTAATCTTATCTGTTATCTTAATATCAGTAATAGTTACTAATATTGATTTCAAAAATTTTTAATTAAAGGAGAATAAGATTATGGCAAAATTTGTATGTTCAGTATGTGGATATGTTCATGAGGGAGACGCAGCACCGGCAGAATGTCCAGTCTGTCATGTTCCTGCAGATAAGTTTAAGGAAGTAAGCGGAGACAAGACTTGGGCTGCTGAGCACGTGGTTGGTGTTGCCCAGGGCGTTAGCGAGGACATTTTAACAGACCTTAGAGCTAACTTCGAAGGAGAGTGTACAGAAGTTGGTATGTATCTTGCTATGGCAAGAGTTGCTCACAGAGAAGGCTATCCGGAGATCGGTCTCTACTGGGAGAAGGCTGCTTACGAAGAAGCAGAGCATGCAGCTAAGTTCGCTGAATTATTGGGAGAAGTTGTAACCGACAGCACCAAGAAGAATCTGGAACTTCGTGTAGATGCAGAGCATGGCGCAACCGAAGGTAAGTTTGACCTTGCAAAGCGTGCAAAAGAAGCTGGTCTTGACGCAATTCACGATACCGTACACGAGATGGCAAGAGACGAGGCTCGTCACGGAAAAGCATTTGAAGGACTTTTAAAGAGATATTTTGGATAAATAAACTTTGATCTGATGATCAAAAGTTCCCCTAGCGAAAAGAGCTAGCCTGCAGAAATTGCAAGCTAGCTCTTTTTTTCTTTATACTTTAAAGCGATATCCCACGCCCCAAATTGTCTCTATATACTGTGGATTTGAGGTGTCCACTTCCACCTTCTCTCGGATCTTCTTAATATGAACCGTTACTGTAGCAATGTCCCCAATAGACTCCATATCCCAGATCTCCCTAAAGAGCTCTTCCTTGGAATATACATGATTTGGATGGCTGGCCAAGAAAGTCAATAAATCAAATTCCTTTGTGGTGAAGTTGCGCTCCTCTCCGTTGACCCAAACCCTTCTGGCGGTCTTATCGATCTTAAGGCCACGAATTTCGATCACCTTATTCTTCTCCGCCGCATTGCCTGTTAAGCGGCTGTATCTTGCAAGGTGGGCCTTCACACGGGCTACCAGCTCGCTGGGGCTAAAGGGCTTGGTTATATAGTCATCTGCCCCCAATCCCAGGCCTCGAATCTTATCAATATCATCCTTCTTTGCAGATACCATTAAGATTGGGGTGTCCTTCTTCTCACGAATCTGCTTACAAATTTCAAAACCGTCTACCCCCGGAAGCATGAGATCCAAAATATAGAGGTCATAATTTTCTTCCAAGGCCTTTTTCAGTCCGGTCTCTCCGTCATTGGCCACCTCAACTTCGAAGCCGCTAAGGTCCAAATAATCCTTCTCCAAATCTGCAATAGCACTCTCATCTTCTACTATCAATATCTTATTCATTCAAAGGCACCTCCTGATATTTCCTAAGTACAAAATACATGGTCGTTCCGGTCTCCGGCTTGCTGGTCGCCCAGATTTTTCCTCCATGTTCTTCCACAATCTTCTTTACAATAGATAAACCAATTCCGCTTCCTCCCTTTGAGGAATTTCTGGATGCATCTGTTCGATAGAAGCGATCGAAAATATTGGGCAGGTCTTTAGCGTCAATGCCCTTTCCATTGTCTTCTAATTCTACCTGAACAAAATCTCCTACATCCTTGACCCGAAGGTTGATACGGCCTTGTTCTTTATCCATATACTTTACGGAATTGTTGATAATATTGTGGATGACCCGACTGATCTGTTCCGGATCGGCAATGATCTTCACATCTGAATCCACATAATTGTAATATCCGAAATCGAATTTCTTATCCTTAAGCTCCATGGAAAGGTCTTCTGCACAGTCATCAAAATAGGTCAAGGCTGAGACTGTATTAAAGTTATAAGGAATGCGATTGGTATCGATCTTAGAATAAAGGGTCAGCTCATTGATAAGGGTATTCATCTCATTGGCCTTATTATAAATGGTCCTGACATAGCGGTCCACCTTCTCCGGAGTATCTGCAACCCCGTCCATAATACCCTCTGCATAACCCTTGATGGTGGTTACCGGTGTTTTTAAGTCATGGGAAATATTGCTGATAAGTTCCTTGCTCTCCTGGTCGTTTCTAAGCTTCTCCTCCGCGTTGGCTTTTAGGCGAAGCCGCATCTCTTCCAAATCCTGGCAAAGGCCTCCCAGCTGATCGTCTGCATCCGGCTTTAACTCAAAGTCCAGGTTGCCCTCCTTAATGTTTTTGGCCGCCAACCGCATTTTATTAATAGGTATCATAACACCACGATTGATCCATAAAATAAGGAGTCCGGCTGTGAGAATCAAGACCAAAACCACGCAGATTACAATATCCACCATAAACTGCTTGGCCTCCGGAATCATATTTTGCACACTGGTTACTATAAAGGCGCTTCCCTCGCTGTCATCCTGGTAGGTAAAATCAATCTGCCGCACCAGGGCCTGGACCTGGCCTCCTAAATACAACTCACTGTCCTTATTTGCTATACTTTCACCATAGGCAGGAAGCATAGATACCAGGCTTTCAATATCCCCGCTGTCCGTTCCCAGATATACGATGGTATCATTTTTTCGAACCAGCAAATAGGATCTGCGATTATTAAGCTCCTCATTGATTTCGCCTAAGTAGGTGGCATCCTCCATTTTTTTGCTATTCTTCTCTACCTGGTCCTCCAGCTCTTTAAAGGAGGATTCTGTCAGTCTTGACAGGACCTGGACGGAATTGGAAAGGCTGTCTATGGTAGCCCCCGTAATTCCATAGGTCTTCTCTATGCTGCTAATCTGGTATTTTCCTATAAGGACTACCAAACTGACACTGAGAATTACCGGTATCAATATAACAATCAAAAAGGACGTGATCAATCGCGTTTTGAATTTCATAGAAACCTCCCCCGTGGGTTTGCACACGTCTTTCTTTGTTAAAAATATTAGAAATTGTTCAGATCCAAGCTTCTATAATCCTTGTTTCTGAACAGTTAAACAAATTATAACAAATAAAAAGGGCGCTTCACAGGAAGCACCCATAAACATTTCTAAAAATTTTATAAATCAGCCTAGAGATATTTCTTTAAATCCTCTACCTTGTCCAATTTCTCCCATGGAAGGTCTACATCTGTACGACCAAAATGTCCATAGGCTGCTGTCTGCTTGTAGATCGGTCTTCTAAGATCCAGCATCTTAATGATTCCGGCCGGGCGAAGGTCAAAGTTTTCGCGGATGATATCCACCAACTTCTCATCGCTAAGAAGGCCTGTTCCAAAGCTATCTACGAAAATAGAGGTCGGATGAGCAACACCGATGGCATAGGATAACTGTACCTCACACTTCTTGGCAAGGCCTGCTGCTACAATATTCTTTGCAACATAGCGGGCTGCGTAAGCTGCAGACCGATCTACCTTTGTGCAGTCCTTTCCTGAGAAGGCACCACCGCCGTGGCGAGCCATTCCACCGTAGGTATCTACAATGATCTTACGTCCGGTAAGTCCGCTGTCTCCGTGAGGTCCTCCGATTACAAAACGTCCGGTAGGATTAATAAAGAATTTTGTATTCTCATCTACCATTCCCTCCGGAATTGTGGTATCGAAAATATATTTTTTTACATCCTCGTGGATCTGCTCCTGGCTTACCTCCGGATCATGCTGGGTAGAAAGTACCACCGCATCCAAACGGAAGGGGCGGCCATTCTCGTCATATTCCACGGTTACCTGGGTTTTTCCATCAGGTCTTAAGTAGTCTAGGGTTCCGTTCTTTCTTACTTCTGTAAGCTTTCTGGAAAGCTTGTGAGCCAGAGAGATTGGATATGGCATAAGCTCCGGTGTCTCATCGGAAGCATAGCCAAACATCATACCCTGATCTCCGGCACCGATAGCATCAATATCAGCATCAGACATGGTATTTTCCTTTGCCTCTAAGGCCTTATCTACACCTAAGGCAATGTCCTGAGACTGCTCGTCGATAGCTGTGATAACGCCACAGGTTTCTGCATCAAATCCATATTTTCCTCTGGTGTATCCGATTTCTTTTACGGTATCACGGACAATCTTCTGGATGTCCACATAAGCATTGGTCGTGATCTCTCCCATAACCAATACCATTCCTGTAGTTGTAGCTGTCTCACATGCTACACGGCTCATTGGGTCTTGCTCAAGCAAGGCATCTAGAATGGCGTCAGAAATCTGATCGCACATTTTGTCCGGATGTCCTTCTGTAACAGACTCTGAAGTAAATAATCTTTTTTCCATTGTAATATCCTCCTATAAAAATCAAAAACAGCCCCAAAAAGGGACTGTTTTATTAATAACATAAACCAATCCTCTTATTGTTCGATCACTCGCTCAGGTTGGCACCTTCCCATGCGGGGGTTGCCGCAGCTTCTTAGATCCTTTGTATCTCCACTGCTCTGAATAAGAGAAAGCTTCTATATTTGATTGTCATTTGTTTGTTATATAATCGCCATATAATATTGGCTGGATTATTTGCTGAATTATTTGCTGAATTATTGGCTAAGTCTTTAGCAAAATAATTAGCTGACTTTCAGTTTAAACTTCATAATATCCTTCTCGGTGGATACTCTCTCGATCATACCGCCAAGGCCGCGAAGTTTCTCCTCGAAGCGCTCATATCCTCTCTGGATATATACGATATCATCTACGATGGTAATTCCATCGGTAGCCAGTCCTGCAATACAAAGGGCTGCACCTGCACGAAGGTCCGGAGCACTGACTCTGGCTCCTGAAAGCTTCTCCACACCTGTGATCGTAGCGGAATTGCCTTCAATCTTCACATTGGCTCCCATACGGGAAAGCTCGTCTAAGTATTTAAAACGATTCTCGAAAATACTCTCTGTAATCACACTGGTTCCCTTGCAAAGTGCCAAGGTCACACCGATCTGCGGCTGCATATCGGTCGGATATCCGGGATAAGGAAGGGTCTTTACATGAGTGCTGGTAAGATTTCCCTTGGAAACAACTCTTACCGCATCATCAAATTCTTCTACCTCACATCCGATTTCCACAAGCTTGGCAACGGTTGCCTCCAAATGCTTAGGAATTACATTGAGAACGGTAACATCTCCCTTGGTTGCGGCTGCCGCAAACATAAAGGTTCCTGCCTCAATCTGGTCCGGAATCACCGAATATTCTGTGCCATGAAGTCTCTCAACTCCACGGATCTTGATAACGTCAGTTCCTGCACCACGGATATTGGCTCCCATGCTGTTCAGGAAATTGGCTACGTCTACGACATGGGGCTCCTTTGCCACATTCTCAAGAATGGTAAGTCCCTCTGCCATAACAGCTGCCATCATAACATTAATGGTAGCTCCGACTGTAACTACATCAAAGTAAATATGCTTACCTACCAAGCGGTCGGCGTCTGCAATAATCTTGCCGTGCTCAATATCTACATCAGCTCCCAAGGCTCTAAAGCCCTTCAAATGCTGATCGATGGGGCGGCTTCCAATGTTACATCCGCCCGGAAGAGCTACCTCTGCATGCTTATACTTGCCAAGCATAGCTCCCAGTAAATAATAAGAAGCTCGAATCTTCTTAATATAGTCATACTCAATATCTAAATTCTGAATGGTCTTTCCACAAATCTTAACTGTGTGGCGGTCAATGCGGCTTACCTGGGCCCCCATTCCGGCAATAGCATCTAGCAAAACATTGATGTCATTTACATCCGGAAGGTTATCAATCAAGACAGTCTCATCTGTCATGATCGCTGCAGCAAGCAATCCCAATGCTGCATTCTTGGCTCCACCAATCTCAACCTCTCCAACCAGCGGAGTGCCACCTTTAATAATGTACTGATCCATAATCTACCTCGTAACTATTAGTTATACTATACCCTCTTATCAAACTTTCCTCATAATATCGGGAAAATTAGCTTCTTTGCGGTTTGCGCACCTCTTATTATACCACAAAATCATGTCTTGTAAATTTCTTTTACAATCCCGTAAGATTTTTGTAACATTTCACGAAGATATAGCTGCCAATTTTATCGGTTATGAATTTTTTTCTGCTATTCTTATTGACGCTTTATTTCCGAATTTGTGCTTTCTTCCACATTTTCCCTAGTCTTGTTCTAAGGCATTCAGAACTTTTTCTATGGTTTCTTCGATCTCTAATCCATCTTCACACACGGTAATCTGGGCATATTTTTCGAAAAGCTTGACCCTCTCGTCGTAAAGGTCTTTAAGGGTCTGGCCGTCTCTTAGGACCACGCCTCTCTTCTTTGCATTCCGAAGTCTTCGACTTATGGTCTGGTAGGATGCCTGCAAATATACGATGGTTCCGATCTCCTGATAATGCTTCATGGCATTCTCGCAATAGACCACACTTCCTCCGGGAGAAATTACGCTATGGCTTGTATTCACCCCGGCATTTACCTGGTCTTCCACTTGAAGGAAGCCGTCTGTGCCCTTCTCGGCAATGATCTCTCTTAAGAGCTTTCCTTCCTGCTCCTGGATCAAAAGGTCTGTATCTATAAATTTATAACCTAATCTTTTAGCCACAACCACACCAACGGTGCTTTTTCCTACTGCCGGCATTCCGATTAAAATAATATTGTCCATCTTCTACTACTCCTTCCTGGTTGATACAAAAATTCCCGTATTCCAGGTTAGCCTTAAGCTACGTAACGGCCCATAAAGATGCGCCCTTTTTGTCTTGGAATTTCAAATTCCTGAAAACTTCCTTTTATATTATTGGCAAGGGCCGTCAATGAAAGGTCGGCTATTTCCTGAACTTTCGTTCCTTCCATTAAAAGTTGCCGAAAATTCTTTGTCTGCTCTCCTTCTTCATAGGAAAAAGCATTCGTTTCCCGGGTGTCGTACTCCTGCTTTCCGGTTTCCATCACAAAGCTTTTCCTTTGTATCATCAAATCCATTTCGTCATCCATGAAGTATCCTCCCTTCGAATCTATAAAATTTTCTCGAACCGCCTTACCTGGTAGCTCTCTCTCGGAAGTCCGAATAGTTTCCCATAGGCCTCCGCCTGATTTTTCTTCTCTATATAAAAATATACCTTGGCCTTATAATTCTTCCCGGTTTTCAAATTCTCCACAGCCTTGGCAAGCATTACCAAAAGAATGCTGCGGTTCTTTAAATGGGAGCTGATATAAAGGGCATGTATAGACAAGTCTTCCTCCCCATTGTCCTGGATCATGACTCCTGCTGCCAAGTGTCCCTGCACCGGATAGAAAAGGCTCCTGTCCCAATCCGCTTCCCTTCGGATAATGTCCTTAATTTTCCTGGGAAGCGTTGCATCCTCATTGATCATAAAGGAAATCTGTCTGCGGTCTAGGTTGTGAAAGGAAAATTCATCTCCCGTAAATCGCTGAACCTGTGGATTTGCTTCAATCGCGGAGAAATCATACTGAAAGATCTGCCAGTCTAAATCCACCGGCAAATATCCAAGCTCTGATAAAAAGGCGCCCCATCCCTCCAGAGTTCCTTCTTTAGCAGAGAGATTAAAACACATCCGTCTTAATCCCTTTTTCATAAACAGGTCCTCTGCATAAAGGATAAGGCCTGTAGCATAGCCCTGATTTCTGCTGTCCGGATTGGTATAAAGATAGAGACACTCTCCATTATTCTCTGAAAATTCATCAAAAGCGAAGACTCCCACACAGACCAGGATCTCGTTTTTAGCGCCTCCGATCACGCAGGCATTTCCATCATTTAATTTTCTTCTGATATCTTCAGGCAGAAAATCAGCAAGAGCCTCTGTCTGGGATTTGTTTAGCATTATGTATTCCATAAGCCTTCTGCTCCTATAACCACTCGTCTTCCTTCTCTCCCAAACCTACCATGTAGGCATAAGGTTCGAAGTCTGCCTTGGTGAATACTTTTCCTGTCTTTACGAACTCATACTTAATGGCCTGAAGATAATGTCTCATATATACCTTATCTCCCTCTCCGTCTGCCGCAGCCAGGAAGGCCGCATTTAAGATACAGTTCTTAATATTACCACCTACAAATTCGAAACGTTCTGCCAAGAACCTGATATCCACATCATCTCCCATTGGTGTTCCCTTAGGAATGGTGGTTCTCCAGAGCATCTCACGGGTATCCGGATCCGGGAATTGGAATTCTACGATATATTTCATACGTCTAAAGAAAGCCGGATCAATGTTGTGCTTGTAGTTAGTGGCCAGGACAGATACTCCGTCGTAGGCCTCAACCTCCTGCAAGAGGAGGGCAGTTTTATTATTGTTGGAAGCCTGGTTACTTCCTCCGTCGTCGGAACGCTTTGCAAACAAGGTATCACACTCGTCGAAGAAGAGGACGACGTTACATTTTTTCGCTTCCCTGAAAATCATGGAAATAGATTTCTCGGTCTCACCAACATATTTATCAATAACCTTTGATAAGTCTACACGGTAAAGCTCCAGATTCAGCTCGTGGGCAATAACCTGGGCACACATGGATTTACCGGTACCGGGAGCTCCGAACAAAAGAATGGAAAGTCCGCGGCCGTAAGGATATTTTTTTGTATAATTCCAGTTGTCATAGACCCTTTTCTTAAAGTTCATCTGGTCAATGGCATGCTGCAGGGTCTCCCTCTGATTCTGGTTCATGACGATATCCTCGAAACCGAAGTTCGCCTTAACCTTGGTAGCCTTCTGGGTCAGCTCTGAACTCATCTGATTGTTGCAGCCCTCGAAAAGCTTGGCCCTGGAGATCAAGATCTCATGGTTCATGATAGAGAAGCTCTTGGCCTGATAGAGGGCGGACTTAATCTTACCCGGGGTAAAGAGGAACTTGGTTGCCATCTCCAAAAGGTCAACCTCCTCCGCCAGGGAATAATCTTTGGCAAAGTATTTCCAACACTCCTCCCTCTCCTGGGTGGTTGGGGTTGGAAGCTCCAGCTCCGTAAAATCAAGATCGGTAACAGATTTTAGCGGAAGCTTCTCCCTACTCATAAGGAAAATCAGAATGTCATATTCCCGAAGTTTTGAAACCGCCAGGTCCATGTATCCGATATATTTTTCCTTCTCATCCTCACGGAAGTCTAACTCACTGAGGCAACAGCAGGAATCCGTAAAAATACACTCCCTGTTGACAGCCCAGAGGGCCTTCTCAACAAAGCTGTAATCATAAATAAATAATTTTTTACAGTTAATGGTAATGGCATTGATGCCTTTTTCTCTACAGAACTGACGAATAAAGAATCTTCGTCCGCTTCCCTCGTCTCCCATCCAGCTGAAGATACGAACGCCCTGCTCATAGGAAATATTCATAGCCTCGAGCTGGGTGGTATTGGCCATAATCGGATCCAATTCCTTCTTATCTGTCAGCATCTGGAAGAATCGGCTGTAGTTACTATCCAGTCTCAACGGATTATTTCCGAACAAGAAATCGATCAAGCGCTTGTCCGGTGTCAAGATCGTAGAAAATGGCATGTTTGTATTGATCCTAAGGTCCATGATGGGCTGGAGTTTTTCCAAACATACGGACATCTCTCCATAGGCTGTGGTAATAGAGAAGTCCTTACCGAAATATAACCGTCCCGTAGATTCGATGGTCGGGGCGGTGAAGTTACCATTTTCATTTACAATCTGATAAACCGATGCATAGCTGGTCTGTGTAGAAGAAAGGATGGCACTTGCTAAGGCAAAGGTTGTAAAGTGGCCGAATCCTAATTTTTTACAGAGATTATAGAATGGAAGATTCAAGGAATCCACATCCGTTGCAGCAATTCTGGAATCGATAAAATCCATCATCTCCTCGATAGGGATCTTTAGGGCTGCCCTTCGCTGCTCTTCTTCTTCGTCCTCCTGATCGTCCTCGTCATCGTCGTCCATGCTGAAGGCGTACAAAAGCTCATTGAGCTCTCGCTCAATCTCCGGAATTTCTTCTTCCTCCTGCTCTGTCCCGTCATCCGCCCCATCTTCCGTGCCATCGTGCATAAATTGCATCATTCGATCATTACAAAGATCATGGGCAATCTCAATATCAGGATACATTACATTCTTGTAATTTCCCTGACCTGCATCATACTTACTCATCAGGCCTTCGATATAGTCGGACAATCGAAAGTTTATACAGGCGAAAATATAATCCATATATTCATCATAACTCTCAAATGGCTTATTTCTCAGTTCTTCCCGAAACTTTCTGTTTTGATTCATTGAGTCTTTCCCTTCTTAATTTACACTGGTTCTACCAGGAACATTTCATATATAGGCAGTTTTTACAGTTCTCATAGCTGTATTTTAGTTCATCTGCCATCTGCTTTACCATAAAAATCCCAAGGCCTCCGATTTCCCGCTCCGAGAGAGGCGCCGTCACATCCGGGTCCCTCTTCTCCAGGGGATTATAGGCAATGCCTTCGTCCTTAAATACAACTTCTATCTTGTTGTCTCCCACTTCTTCTTCGATATTTACCAATCCGTCTTGCTCCGGATATGCATAACTTGCAATATTTATAAAAACCTCCTCGGCACAAATTCTGATTAATTCGATCTTATCCTGGGGGCAGTTTCCATCTGCAAGGTCTCTGGTTATCACGTCCAGCAGTGGTTCTAAAAGAGATTTTTGTGCTTCGATCTCGAGGCTTCTCTTGGTCTTTACAACCCACTTTCTCTCCATAATATATCTCCTTCGACTATTTTACCCTCTTCTATCATTAAGTTTCGATGATGCAAATCCTTGATGGCGTCTGTATCATGGGTTGCTATCAAAACCGTCACTCCAAGAGTTTTATTAATACGTTCCAATAAAAGCATGATTTCTCTTGCATTGGTTGGGTCCAGATTGCCGGTAGGCTCGTCTGCAATAATCACATAGGGATTATTTACAATGGCTCTGGCAATTCCCACTCTCTGCTGCTCTCCTCCGGATAATTGCTGGGGAAATCTTCTATGCTTATCCTCCAGTCCTACCATACGAAGGGCCATGGCTACCTGGTGGCGGACCTCCCTGTCAGGAGCTCCTGCTATAATCTTTGCCAGGGCAATATTCTCATATACCGTCCGGTCCTGGATCAGCTTATAATCCTGAAAAACAATTCCCAGTCTTCGTCGATAGGCAGGAATTCTTTTTGCGCTGATCTTGCTGATATCCGTTCCGTTTACCCGGATCAGGCCCTGATCGGCTTGAATCTCCTTAAGCAATAGCCTTAATACTGTGGTTTTTCCGGCTCCACTGATTCCCGTTAGAAAGCACATCTCTCTGGGACGAATGTGAAAGCTTGCATTTTTTAATACCGGCTCTTCATCCTCCTTATATGCTTTCGTCACTTTCTCAAAATAAATCATACTTTAACTTTTCTACTCCACTGTAAGAATCGAACTAAATCCTGACATATCCAGGACATTTTTCACTACATCTCCCACATTGGTAAGTTTCATACTTCCCCTCTTGGAAGCTGCTGTCTTCTGGCCGATCAGCAAGGCCCTAAGGCCTGCACTGGAAATTGCCGGAACATTTAAAAAATCAATCACTACGTCATTTTTCTTCTGAAAGGCATTCAGTATCGCCTGCTGGAACTGTGGGCTTGTATTGGTATCCACGCGTCCCTCAACCATAAGGCGAATATGGGTCCCACAATCTGTTGAAATGATATTCATCCTGTCATTCTCCCTTTTCTAATTACTGTTCGTCTACTTGTCTACTCCCCATTAGCTAAGAACAATGGCTCCATCCAGTAATGTAGAGTAATCCATCTGTCCTGCTTCCTGGGTAAAGGTAACTGCATTCATATCCAGATAAGTATGCTCATCCAGTACTCCTCGCTTCTTAAGGAAGAGGATATGTAACTTACACCGGATGGGTTTAAACTGACGAAGCAAATGCAAGAGCTGTTCTTTTTTATGTTCCTCCACGATGTTGTTCATCACCAGGGTCACATCATAAGGACTGTCTCCATAGAGGCTGTCGTAAAGGTCCTGCTCGCTGTTTCGAATATACTTTTGCATGAGGCTACGCTCCAATACCGTGGGCTTCTCCCCTACAAACAATTCGCAAAGCTTCTCTACGCTTCGTTTCGTTCCCTTATATTTAATCAATTCTCCGGATTCCCTAAGCAGGGCCCTAAGGTCTTCCTCCTCCAAGAATCCGCCATCCACATCGATTCCCATCCATTTTAGGAAGAGCACCAGCAAATTCTTTGGTGCCTTCTCCATATCAAGCATCTTTTCTCTCTCGTCCAGATTTCCCTGAAAATCATTATAAATGCTTGAGAAAATGGAAAGGTAACGATGGAAGAAACTGTTTTTTTCTCTGTAAACTTCCGGGAATACATCCATGAAGTTGTCTCCCGGAACCTGTATCTCCATATCGGATAAAGTAGCTCCCTTGCCGATGACTTCCACTGCAAGCCAGAGATATCTTCCCTCGATCTCGTAGAGGAGAACATCCGGCTTATTAATGAAACGCAGGCATCCCAAGCTGCTTAAATATCTTTTTTTATCAATTAATTCCACAGACGGGTCCATGAGATAGTCTCTTTCCCCCTCCTGGTTGCAAGCTGCCGCGTAAAGGTAACATACGCTATTTTCAGGCAGATCCATGGAAAATTTCAAACGTCCCCAAGGGCAATTCTCCATGCCGCTGTCTATGGCAGGGAGAATAAAGTAATGGACGCCACCCTCCTCATCACAGGTGATGCTTCCATCCTCCTTATAAGACATTCTCTTATATAATGCACTTTTAAGCTGTCCTTTCTTAATGGAAAAAACCACTCCGGCCATCTACGATACCTCCCTTTTTCTTGCGCAATTATTTCTCTCTGTTAGGAAGCGGCAAAATATCTAGCTTCATGCTTCCCGGATAGAGCAAGCAATTTTCTACAGGAACGATATCCGTTCCATCCACCATAGCATAGGCTGCATTCTGTGGATTTACACTTAATTCATAAATATAGGACACACAGTCCAAACTCTCGATCTCATGGAAAAGTCTGTCAAAGCGAAGGGTCTGTCCAAACTGTTGATTTCCATTGATATAGTCTAAATTGCGTCGGATTACTTCCTGGATCTGCTGCCTGCAGCCTTCATAATGTGGCTTTACATAAATGGTCCCATTGGTAAATACAGGCGTATAAACAGGCTGACGCACCCGAAGTCTGGTACAAAGAAGTCTTCGATCTTCCATCCAGCTCTCAATTTCCAAACGATATTTTTCTGAAAGCTTTGGATAGTTCTCCTCATTATCCGGAAGAACCACGGCCTGCACTTCGTTTCTTGCATAATCCATCCAGGCTCTTACCTTTCGGATGCAAAGTCCCGGGGTCCGCTTGATTAGGCTCTCGTAATCTGCCGGAGTTGCAGCTGTCTCCGGAGTATTGATATCCTTGACAAAACGCTTTCGAACTTCCTCAAGGGTCTCCTTAAAGCAGCCTCCCGTTCCTACCGCCGGATTTACAAACTGAATCGCCTGCTTATTCTCCAAATTTACCGGGAAGAATCGATTTCCCTGACGAACGTTTCCGTCCGGTCCCAGGGTCACTGCCAAGGATCCCAGATACAGTTTTGCTCCTACATAGGAGCCTGGGTTTGCAATCTTGATCCTTCCACTGCTCTCATAAAGAGAGTAGGTCATCTCTCTGCTTCCTCCCCTGCCCGGTTTCAGGAAGTCATAGATCTTCTCTCCGTTTGGAAGCTCCCGCTCTGCGATCACAGAAAAGGTTGCGCTCACTATATGTTCCTTGGGAAGATTAAACTCCTGATTGTCATAGCCTCCGATCTCTCCCAGGAAATATTGACGCATCATCTCTTCGTTATATATTACCACTTTTACAGCATTTTTCACACGGCCCGGGGCATATCCGAAGGCTTCTTTGTCAAATTCAAAGGCGTAGCGGCCCATTCCCAAGCGCTTCTTGCGATAGAAACGGCCCCTTTCTTCTCCTCCCATGCTCTCCTGGTATTCCATATAGGAGGTACCCTTTTGTTCCTTGCCATAAACCTTAATGTAGCCATTCTCCAACATGGCACTGTTTAGGACTACAGAGGCAGGACTCTGGAAGGAATGGGCGATGATCATAGTCTCCTTCTGATAAACCGGGAATAGGAAGCCTGACATATAGGTCATGACCGGAACTACGTCATACTGGTTCTCCTTTAGGGTCGCCCTGTAAACATAACCGGAGATTTCGTCCTTTTCATACCAGGCAGCTTTTGTGCTCGGTTGTCTGAACCTGATATAGCCCCCCTGGATAAAGCCATGGGTTTCATCCTTTACATCCAAGGGAACAAAGCCCTCTTCGGTATAGCACTCCCACTCAATGCTAGCAAATGAAAGATTTCTGTCCCTCTGGAAGGGATTTCTGATGCAGTGACTGGAAATATCTACATAGATGGTTCCATATTCACCCTCTCCTAAAGGTTTATCCATAACGAAGTAAAGGGCAGACCCCTCTCTCGGAATCTTCCCAAATACTTTTGCCTGTAAGGTGACGTCTTCTTCTAAAATATAGCTGATGTTTTTAATGCCTTTTTCGGTCTCCCGATATAAGCCCACCATATGACTGGCCGTAATATGGCGGGGAAGGCTGGTCTCAAAACTGATATCTCCCACCAGAAATCTCTGGTCTGCCGGGATGTCAAAGGACTCTTTGATACCCCGCGGTTCCAGATAAATTTCTGCATTTTTTCCCCTTCTGGGTGTGTAACCCATCATCTCCAGAAGCTTGGCCCGAACCGAAGGTGTCACCTCATCGATCTGAGTTTGCTGCAGAATCTGAAGGGCAGAAAGATTCTCTAAAGTGGTAATTCCGGGATCTGCCGGATTGAAATTGGTCCACTCATTGGTATAGATTGGAATCTTATTCAGATTTTCTTCCATTAATTCGTCATATGATTTTAATGGCATGCTTCTTGGATTCAGCATATATTACTCCCTTTTTATTCAAAATGAATCTTGTGTTCTCCGCTGGTAACGATGGTATACGGATTTCCCCTGAGAGCGCTAAGCTCTGTCTCGTGAACGCCGTCCTCATCCCGGTACTGGCAGATGATCATCATTTTACGGATCAGGGCACTTCCCTTTTCCATATTTAATCTCAGCTCAATCTGGCTTTCTACCACATCTCGGCCGATTTCCCAGTTATTATTCTTTACAGGATCTAAATAGTCCTTGAGCATCTCTATGATTCCCTGCTGGATCTCAAAGCTATCGTCCTGATTAACCACCTTGATCCATGCTTCCACAGATACTTCCACAAAGAGTGGTTCCACAATCTCTAGCTTGGCAGGATTGATGGTAAGCTCGCAGTGGTCTAACAAATGTTCCTTCAAACGTCTTCGGATATTGACAAAGGAGAAGCGTCCGTCTTTATAGTCTTCCATTAATAGTACGACGCTGACGGCCTCCGGGTCAAAGCTTCCGTCCTTTTTATTTCCTACAATCACCTTTACCTGGGAAACATTGTGGGCATAGTCTAGGACTTCCCGCTCGTAATCTACCGTGGAAATCAGTCTCCGCCTGGTATTTAACATGGTGGTGCCTCGTCTTAGGGCTTCCTCCATGGTCTCCATATCCATACCGCCGTAGGCCCTGATTGGATTGTGGATCTCCTCCACAAACTGGAGGTTGGCTAGGGACTCGTCCACCTCATCGGCCATAACGTTGGCCTTGCTTCCGTCACAACACCGAACCACGGTCTTAAAGGCTGCGCCTGAGGTATTCTTAGGAATCCTTACATTCACGCCGTCTCCAAAGTGGATCCGGTTGTTGATACGGTCGATCACATAGTGGCGGTCTCCGCTCTCGGAACTGTCGAAGTTATCAACTTCCTTCCACTTAACATAAAAATCTCGAATCTCTCCTCGGATATCATACTCTGCGTAGGTGTCTCCCGGCTCCTCAATCAAAAGCCGCTTCATCTCGCTGACAGAGTATTCTGTCTTTTCATTGACCCACACATCTACCCGCAAAATATTGCTGGCTGTCAAAGGGAAACTCATGTCCGGCTGGAAGGCATCGATATAGTACTCTTCCTCGTCCATGGTCTCAATATTGTCCACTTCCACCGCATTTAAGGCAATCTCCTGGATCAGGGGCCGGCGGATCGGATGTTTCTCCAGATAGGAATCTTCATCAATGATCTTGATCCAATAAGCTTCCTTTCCCTCTAGGGTTTTCTTTGCCATATCAGAAGGAGGCATAAAGAGGACCATGCCTGTATGATTCATCCCGTCGGTGCGGTCTGTTAATTTTAATCTTGCAAATCCGTCCCTGGTGGAATACTGGAAAATTAGTTTTCCTAGAGACTCTCTTTCAAGCTCTCCCAGTTTAAACATAAGTCCCACAGGACCGTCTAACATTTTCTTATCAAATCCCAAATAGAGGGCCGTATCATTGTAATTGCTTCTAAATAAAATCGGGCAGATCTCATCCTCTGCCAGTCGATTGGTAATATCCCAGCGCTTATTGCCCTGGAAACTAATAAGGCGGTCCGGACGCTCATACTGCTTTTCGTAGCTATAGGCTACCTTCAGATTTTTGATCACCGGGCAGTGATGCAATCCCGGCTGGAAATAGCAGTTGTCGGACCGAATAAGCTGCAAGCGAATGCTAAGGCCCTGGTATCCGCCGGTGTCTGTAGATCTCCAATCCCTCGGGCACTGAAATTCTAACTTACAATGTCCGGCTGTATCATCCTGGAAAAGATTTGCTACCGGGCGATTGACCGGAAGCTTCTTCCAACCTAAGCCATTGTAATATTCAATGGTGATCTCGTCTGCATAGACCTCTGCCACAGCGCCAACCACGTCTCGCTTGGGCTTTTTCTTAATGATCTTTAAAACGTCCTCTTCCTTTGCCTCCGGAAGAGATGCTAAATGCTTTTCAAATTCCAGGTCGAAATCAATGGTAACCATAGATCCCGGATTGGAAAAATAAGTATGGCCGATATATAAATCAGAAAATAGGGATAGACGCTTTCCAAACGGATAAAATTTATTTACATCTAATTCAGAGAAGCTGTCCATCACATAGTCAGGAGCCGCGGGCTTTCCGGAAGAAGAAAAACGAATATCTGAAACAGTGACATTCTTTTCTACTACCTTCTCCGGCTTTAATAAAAGGGCAGAATATTCTTCATTTCCGAGGCGAACCTTCTTGCAGGCCTTGGATTTTCTAAATACCAGATATCTTCCCCGCTCCGCGCGAATATCTGTAATCTTCTCAAAACCATTCTCTCCGTAATAGTAAAGGCTGTAATCTCCCTTTAAGATTCCGTTTACTAAACTAAAAGCTCCGGAAAGTTCCATCCAGATGTCATTTTCAATCTCATCAAAGAGGTGGGTATGATACATGACAAGTCCGGTCTTTCCATAGCCCTCGCCCGAAAAGTCAAACATGGAAAATTCCTGGAAGGACTGACTCTCCTCCTCATCCTCCTCAGGCTTAGAAGGCTCCGGAAGTTCCGAGCTTACCGGAAGATCGGTTTTCTCCGTCTCAGAGGCAAGCTCCATCACCTGCTCTTCCTCTTCCCTGTCCTCCACTACTTCCATATCCTTGGAAATAAATTCTACTTTGGGGAAGGATCCCTTTAAGGGGATCACCTTACCTGTAAGTCCGGAAGCCATAAACATAGTCGTTAGCTTGGCTTCTGTAATATAGATCCCGTGGGCCGTCTCGAATATAATGGGCTTTTCCTCATCGAGCCCTCCTAGGAGCTTGGTGCCTTTTTTTATCTTCTGGCCGGGAATGGTATCCGGGATCATATTCATCTGCACGATACTGTGGGCCGGGTAGGCAGCCTTGGGAGAAATTCCAAGCATATTCACAAGCTCTACATAATCTCTCTCCAGGGTGGTATTATACCGCCTTACATTCTCCTGCATCTGGTCCGCAAAAAGCAGGGCGATGACAGAACCTATATCCGGGTCATCCTCATTAAATTGCCACTCCGGAGTGTAGGACTTGGCCAGACTCTTGATCTTATCTAGGATCTCTTTTCTTTTTCGATTGTCAACTATATAATCACTGGATGTTATCGTCTTCCACTGCTTCATACTCTGTTTCCTCTTCCTTAGGCGCTTCTCCAAGATAGAACGGGAATACCATATTCTCCGTCACATTTCTGCCCCTGATCTGACATGCGATATTTACAAACAAACATCCCGGTTTGCTATTGTAGTCTAGTTTTACATCTACGCTGGCCACCCTGGGTTCATTCGTTAAAATGTCCGACTTAAGTTGGCTGGCCATAAGATTCAACATGGTAAGGTCTGTCTCTCCAAAGACGTAACTGGAAGCCCTGCTTCCAAAGCCCGGACGCATAAAGCGCTCCGTCTTCTGGGTCATTAGGATCAGGTAAATGCTCTCCTTCACGCTCTGCTCATTCTCCGATGTAACAAACCGCCCGGTAGCGGGATTGATCTGAGGCGGGAACTTCATCCCTCTTCCTAAAAATGTATTTTCTCTCATGCATCTACCTCCCTACTAGCCAATTTTTACCGGTGAGCCACCGATGCTGCTGATTCCGCTGCTGCTCACCTTAAAGGAGGCCGAAGCGTCCACTGCAACATTTCCTCCGCTGATACCAAACTTTCCGTTGGTCTCTAACTTGGCACTTTGGTCTGCCTCCAGCTTCAGCTTATTGCACTTGATGCTGATGGTTCCGGTTTCGCCATTTAGGATCAACTCAATGGAATCTCCCACATTGATGGTCATCTTCTGCTCGGTCTTCACATTGATCTTGCCATTTCCATCAGCCGTCTTAATCTCGATCTGGTTCTTTCCCTCTTTATCACTAAGACTCATGACCCCCTTCTCATTATCCAGGGTCAGGCTGTGGGTCTTGTTGGAGGTATGGATTAAAATCTTATCCTCCTCGCCCTCCTTGTCCGGCACATCTGCAAATTCTATGGTATTTCCATTTTTACTGACAATCCGCTTGCAGTCGTTTTTCTCCTTGACGGAGCCTGTCAAAAATTTATTGCTGTCCTTGGGGATACAACCGATAATATAGGGTTTCTCGATATTTCCGTTTTCAAATGCTACAAGGACCTGGTCTCCCACTTCCGGCAGGAAATAAAAGCCCCACTTGGTACCGCTGTAAGGCATGGCCACTCTGGCCCATTTTAGTTCATTTGCGGAGGCGTCCCTGACAGGGATCTCCACGCAAACCCGGCCCGGCATTTCCTGGGCATAGTTGGACTGGACAATTCCGATCACAACTCCCGGCATCCGATTGTCCCCGGTTTCTGTCTTGGTCACCTGCTTGGCGGCAATCTCATCCATAATATCGTATAAACCCATGTATGATTACTCCTTTAATCCAGCTGCTTTTCCTTCTAACTTCACTAAATACTTTCCATCCTTGGTCATCTGGTGGATGACGCGGTTGATATAGAAGATATTATCAACGCCCTCTCCCAAACCGGAAAGCTCTATAAAATATCCCGGCAGGTACTCAGGCAATCCCTGAATCTCACATTCAAAGGATCCAAACCTGTAGGCTACCTGGTCCATAATGGACTGGGCCCTGTACTCAGCCTCCTCCTTGGAGGTAGCTGTGGCATCGATATAAACCTTCTCACTGCCCTTAATCAGGCTCTTAGCCTTGTTGGGCAGGCTATTTTGGTTCTTCTGCACTGCCTGTATCAGCTTGGCCTTGGAAGCATCCGTGGCTCTTACAGTCACCTGATTTGCCACTCCCGTAACATCATAGGAAACATCAAAGCTGTACATTCCCATGGCGGGCGTCACTACAATTCTAGTATCGGTATCGGACTTTGCCTTCCGAAAATAAACGCTTCCACACTCGGTAAAAAATTCATAATTGTAACGCTTGGCTGCCTTTACGATAAACTCATAATCACTTTCCGCCACCATCTCAATGGTTCGGTCTGTCACCTGGGAGTTGCCGGAAGTGCTGCTTCCCCCTGACAGGGACCCAACCCCTCCGACCGAGCTATCTTCCTTGGCACTTAAGCCGGAACCTTCCTTGTCCGGCGTATCGGTCACTCGAATCTCCTCAATAATGCCGGAGGACTGCATGTTGGTATAAACACTCTTCTCCAAAATCTCCTGAACAGCTCCGGAATAGCAGGTGGCTTTTAGCTGTCTGGAATAGGTGCTGGCCATCATAACTCCCTTGACATCCATGGCTGTGATCCGGATATAGGGAACATCATCCATACCATGATGGTAATCCACCCGCATAATGGCACCTACAAATATAATCTTGGCCTGGTTGCCATAGCCTGTAGAAATCTCTACCTTGGCTCCCATTGTAAGAAAACGCTTTAGATTATCATCGATATTGAAGGTGGCAGCCGCCTTATCATAAACATTATAGATAGAAAATTCCGCCATAGAAGCTTCATATCCGCTGGTAAGGTCCACGTAAAGATCTGATACCGGGAATCCCTTGGTCCCATCCCCCAGAGTCTTACCTCCCACCTTGATCACGGTAATGGCTTCCTCTAAGCCTCCATATGTAGTTCTAAGATCATCAAATTTAAAAGTTGCCATACTAGTTTCCTTTATGATACTTATATATGAAATAAATTCGAGGCGATAAATTTGGATCCCTGGGCAATGGAAGATTGATTCTGCTGCCCCAGAGAACTTTCCGCAGCACTGGTACTGCTGTAGACCGACTTCTGGGCCAATTTATTTCCTGCCTCAAATAAGGCATCATAGGTCTTCTCCCAGTCCGAAGCAGTGTCAGCTGTATCAAATCTTTGGTCTTTTCGGATTTCTATATGAACCTTGGAGCGAATGGGATCTCCGTCTCGATTAAACATGGTATATTCCACAGTGGCGCCCACCAACTCTCCCCAAAAAACGGTCTTGTTCCAAACCACACAGATCATTCGGGTATAGGGATGGGCAATGGCTGCTACAAAAAGCTCCGAAATAGCCTGCACCGAATATCTTCTCCCCGCATTCTCAGACAAGTTACTTTTTGAATTGATCGAGCCGAGGATTCCTGTTTTTATAGACTTTCCCAATCCCGTCACAGATCCAATATTGGAAGCATCATAAGTTGCAAAGGCATTGGAATTGACCGTCTCATCAAAAATCAGATCCATATTAAGGACCACTTCATAAGGCACATCTATAATTTGGAAGGTACCACTGCCTCCCACTCCGGAATAGCGGTCATAGCTTCGACCCTCTCTACTGACAAATTGAAGGGTGCTTGGATTATACTGTACCTTGATAGGGATAAAGCCTTCCTCAGACTCATCGTTTTCTGTTGACAATGCCGTTTTCTGCTCAGCGCCGGACATACTGGCTAATCCTCTTCCAAAAGTCGTCACTTTACTTCCTAACTTTTCAAATTGAGTAGCATAGTCGCTTTTTTTCACTACCCCATTAACCTTCACAGGTTCCCCTTTTTCGTCTTTCTCTATCACCTCTTCATCAGAAATGCTGCCAACGGGTTTTTTATGAAATAAAATATATGCCTTGTCAACATCAATTTTACTAGTTCCTGTTCCAAATCTTGCAATGGAAGCATCTCCGACTGCCATAAGTCTCCCTCCTTTACCAGCTGATCGGATTAAAGGCCTGGCTATCTCCAAACCAATTTCCAGTCAGGCTGGAAGATCCTTTTTCATCTACTGCCTTTATCAGTTCCTCATACCGCTCTTTCCATATGCGGGTATATCCGTTTCCGTCTTGCTGGCCGGTAGCTGAGATTCGAAGCCCCACCTCCGCCCGGATTGGCTCTCCCTTGAGATTAAACATAGTATAGTTACATTGGACAGAGTTTAAATCTCCGGCATATTGCAAATGATTCCAAGTAAATGTTACCTTTCGATACCTTGCATTACGGAGGGTAGCCAAAAATCCTTCCACAATCTGCCGCACATAGGTATTTTCTCCTAGCCAGCTATCACCGGTAGCCAGCTCAACTGCCTCCTTGGAAAGGTTTGAAACATTCACATTATAACGATCTCTCATAAAAGCGTCGGTATTGGTCTCTGCATCAAAGATCACCTTGAAATCCACAGCTATATTGGCTGGCAAGGCTCCGTACTCAATCTGACTTTCTGATCCATTACCCTGGTCGTTATCATCTTTGTTATACTTGGCAATGGTAGTCATACCACCGCCATAGCCGGATATTCGCAAGGTGGACGGATTAAACTGAAAGGTCAGGGTCTTTGTCGCTTCATCACCATAAAGGAAATTTGCATCTGTTCCATATAATCCATCAAGGGCTTTCTTATCCTTTCCGGCGACTTTCTCTCCGACATTAAGGAGATTGTGATTCCCTGTCATTTCATTTTGTCTGCTGTCTAGGGCCTGAAGAGCATCAATTTGACTGATATAGCTCTTTTTATTTGTCTGTTGATCTATCGTAATGGCGCTATCCTTTATCTTGGAGCTAAAGGTTAGGGTCGCTTTGGTTAGTCCTACTCCCATGGCCTTGTCCACCTCCTTTGCTTATTTAGATTCCTCTTCTTCGTCTCTCAGAATCCATGCGTCTCTCCAACTTGTTAAAGACCTCCTTGGACAAATGGTCCAGCTGTTGCTTCACATTCTGGCTCACGATCCGCTCGATCTGCTGATCTTGTTCTATACGAAGTTCATTTACCTTGTTGGTGACAATCTGTGTAACCTGATTTTTCTCCTGCACCTGCTCTACATTGGTGCGGGTCTCACTCTGGGTGGTTCTTTGGTTTCTATTTTCCAGCTCTTCCAAAATTTCTTCGTTAATAGCAGTCTCATTCTGCTTGTGGAAGAGTTCTACCTGCTGCCTTACCGTCTCTGTCTGCCTTCTTGACAGAGGAGCCTTCTCCTTCTGGTAACGGACCGTTTCTTTCAGGACCTTCTGCACCTCCTTGGAGCTCTCCTCCCGGACGTGACTATGGATCAGTTGTTCCTGCTCGATCCGGTTTAACTCTTCCCTGGCCTCCTGACCCTGGGAAATGTCCCGCATCAGGTAGCTCATGGCCTGACCCTCAGAAGTGCTAATATTTGGATGCTGGTCCGGATGTTCCTTGTAATCCTTCAGGGTCTCGAAAATACGAACCGTATCCTCTCCCATGATCTCTGTAAGCCGCTCCCTGTCGATTCTCTCTGTCTCCATCTGGTTGGTGGTCGTCTGCAAATATTCCATCACCACTTCTTCCGGATTCTCCAGGGCTCGCAGTCCATCTTCCATGGCCTTGGCCCGGTTGATTTTTCCTAACTGAGCCGGCTGCTTTTCTTTTTCATAGGTGCGAAGCTTCTCAATCCGTTCGATATTCTGCTGGTTCACAATCTCTAATTGCTTTAAGATCTCTTCTTCTTTCTTCTTCTCGGAAATCTTAAAGACATGCTTGTGGTCTGCTTCCTGTTGCTGCACCACCTCGTTGAGGGTATTCTCTATATATTCCTTCTCCTCCGTCAGATTTTCCTCTATCCGGTACTGGAGTTGGTTTTCTTCCAAATTTGTAATCTGTGGAGCAGAAATCTCCACCTCTTCTTTATTTTCCACCAGCTGCCTTAAGGCTGTGATCTCACGATTTTCAAAATTCTGTAGTGTCTCATAATATTCATTTTTCTCTTGTTTTGTGAGATTCAATCGATTGTGATAGCTTTCAAAGCGCTGAAAGGTATTCTCAGCATTCACATGAAGGGCATCTGTGAGCCACTTCCAGCTGGAAGCATGGGTGGTTAGATCTTGATATCTGGTATGATAAATCTGATGGATCGCATTTAGAAGCACTGCCTGAACCAGGTTGCTTACGGTCTCTTCATAGGTCTCAGAGCTAAACTCAGAGTCTCCTGCCTCATAAGTATTGATTTGATTGTATACCAGGTTCTGCTTCTGCAGGAAGGTCTGGTTTCGCAGTCGGTTGACCGTCATATGGTCTGCATTGATGGTCTGCTCGCTCAACTGCATCTCCTGCCTGCTGATCTTAGGAGAAGTACCGTAGGTATTGGATACCATCTTTGACACTTCCTGATAAATATTCTCGGTTTGAAGCCTTTTTAGGACCTCCTGCTGAAGCCAATATACATTGGTTTCCTCCTCCGCAACTTCAGATGTCTCGTCCTGACTCTTTCTTCGATTTTCCTCCTGTCGGTATTCACGAATGGTCTGAAAAATCTCATCCCCTGACTGATATAAAGTCAAAAGTTCTTTGGTATTCTTGGTATCCTGCTGTACCAGCTGTACCTGCCGCATAAATTCCTGTACGTCTGTAATACCGATCTTCTTTAAAATATTCTCCACAAATACCCGGTCCTGATAGGTCATATCGTAAGTATCAGAAACCAGGATCCGGTTCAAAACATTGTTGATCAGCTGCATGGTGACATTCTGGTTATTAGTTGCCGAAATATGATTGACCAGAGGAGCCATGCCCCCCTCTTCCACATACATCTCCGGAGGAGCTGAAAGAAAATGGAGCATCTCAGAAGGGGAAACGTTAAGATTTCCCAGCATTCCATAATTTCCATAAATCCTTTCAGAGAAGTCATCTCCCAAAGTTCCCATGGGCTTTACTGTCTTTAATTGTATCGGATCTCCCATGGTCAGCATGATTCTATCTCCCCTTATGTATATCCTTGCTGAATTCTATCGTTACTGAATTTTCGTCATCCCTTTGTTCTATCATCACTAGAGCCGGTCACCGTTTATGGCGGTGCTGGTAGGATTATCAATGCATACCATCTCCCTGAAAGCGATGGTAGTCGTCTCCACCACCAATCCACTATTCTCGGAATCTAAGTCTCCATATTCCTTGGCCGTTACCGTACATCCCATAAAGGCATAGTATCTGTGGGCATCTACTCCCATATTTCCCATATCCGGTCTGTCATAAACCAGAAGAAGCAAGGGCAGGGTAAGCTCTGTTCCAAGTGAGAGGGGGTCTACAATATCGATTCCTGCATACCGCTCTACCTGAAAGGTAAAGGGCTTGGAAATAGGCTTTCTCTTCATATGGACGTAATCATTCAATCCACCCTCTTGAATATATTCGAATTCATTTTCTCTTCGGAGATTTTTAATGGCCTTACAGGGAACATTGATGGCTCCCTCCACCCGAAGTACAAAGTTAAATTTTGGCAGTACCGAGGTACCGTCTTCCTGTATAAAAGGAATGCCGCTGTCTCGCTCACTGCTTCCTCCGGACCGATAGGTAGGAGGGTTCTTTGGTATTGACTTTCCTCTCACTGCTCGATAGGTAGCAGCTTTTGTTGACTTGGATGGCCCTTGGGCCTCCCGGTAGCTAGGCTGGGCTTTTCCTCCCGCCTGACTCGCTCCACTTGTACTAGCGCTGTTATCTGCTGGCATCTTCCAACCTCCTTCCTCTATGCTATAGAAGAATACAATCTATCAAATACTATCTATAAAACGAAGTCGGTTTCATCTCCGTTAATGGTATTTCTTTTCTTCCTTCTTTTGAGGGATTAATTCTCTTATGGATATCAGAAATCTCCTGACACCACTTTCTCCTGCTTCTGTGGTCCAGGTTCATGACCTCATCCCCTGACCAATGAAAATAATAGGAAATGAAGGACATCTCCTGATACATAGAATCCTCCGGATAGAGATTTAACCCTCCGTAGTAAAATTTACAGGAACTTCAATCTCCTTGCCGCAGTCCGGGCAGTGTACGCGCATAACCGGCGGCTCCACATCATTGATCTTCTGGTACATATCCTGTAAAAATGCCAAGTCTGCTGTAAAAAAGCTTTCAATCGTAGTTCCGCTGATCACCTGGAGTCCTTCGATCTCCACGATCACACGGCTAAGCAATGCAATGGTCAAATAAGAAGGATTGCTAAGAACACGGGGATCTCTGGTTGCTCCGATCTCATCCCCTGCAGTGGCAAGACGCATCTTACCTCTCTTATGCACTTCTCCATTGGCATCTACAAATCCCTTGGGTAATGTAAAATCATATACTGTTTGCATCTTATTATCCTCCCTCTCGGTCATAATTGTTCACAGCCAAATAAAAAAAGCCCTTTTCCATTTGGCTCTGAGCAATTATAAGGCACCAGGTTCCAGGCTGAAGTTCTTTTATGATCTTGCCTGCACGCAGAAAAAAGCCCCGCAACCTTTTCCCTGGCATCTATATAATTGTGGTTTCCATGCCACAAAGCCTTCCCCAACGTCATGCGCGCCTAGCGAAGGTTCCAACTTTCAACATCATAACCAAGTTAAATCTATAGTAGAAAATCCGGCAGCGAGTTGCCTCGCCGCCAGATCACTACTCCAAACTAGCGTGAAATTTTATTGTGCTGCAGGAAGTGAAAGTCTCTCAAATGCGATCTCAAGTGTCTCGATCGCGATTTCACTCTGAAGAGCATTCATATCCGGTGCTGTATACTTGCAAACCCAAGCATCTTCTAAGAGATACTGGTTGGTAGCTGTAGCTGTAGCCTCAATACCTCCGGTTACGTCAAGGAGCTCGATCAGAACATTCTGACGTGGCATAGCCACATCTCTTCTGTCTGATGTACAAGCTGAAGCCCAGTTACGGAATGAGTTGCTTGCTGTATATCCAAATTTTAATGTCAAGTTTCCGTGCTTTACAAGTCCCGGAACCTTAACCGGTGAAAAACTTCTTGAATTTCCCTGTCTAAATTCAATTACATCGATGGTTGCCTCGAGTCCACTTGCCTCGCTGAATGCAGCCTGTGCACTAGCGTCGTTTGTAAGACTTACGAGGAAGTGCATTTTAGTCCATGGGTATGCTTCGCTCATGGAGTTTGCATCTTTTGTTGCTGTATTATTTGTTATAGGCATATATCGTTACTCCTTTCTTATCACTTAAATCTTATTCTTCTGTAGCCTCTGCCGCCTCTGCTTCTGCTGTAAACTGTGTTACGCGGAATACAACGAACTCAGCCGGCTTAGAAGGTGCAATACCGATATTGCATACCAAACGTCCATTTGCAATGTCTTCTCTTGACATGGTCTCTGGTCCAATCTCTACAAAATAAGCTTCTGCAGCGGTAGATCCTGCCAGCATACCTGCTCTCCACATATTCTCTAAGAATCCTGCAACTGTCATTCTTACACGATCCCAAAGTGCTGCATCGTTTGGCTCGAATACAACCCAGTTGGTATTTGCCTTGATGCTCTCCTCCACATAGATGAAGAGTCTTCGAACGTTAACATACTTAAAGTTAGAATTACTGCTGGCTGTACGAGCGCCCCATACACGGATTCCCTGTCCAGGAATTGTACGGATCAGGTTAACTCCTGCCGGGTTTAAGTAATCCTGCTCTGCTTTATTATAATTGACACTTAAGCCAGTTGCAAATACTGTTTCATTTGCAGGTGCTTTATGTACACCTCTTGTTGCATCTGTTCTTGCATATACACCGGCAACTGCTCCTGAAGGAGGTACGATTCCCTGCTTATTAGATGCACGGTCAAATACCTGGATCCATGGATGATACATTGCTGCGTAGCTGGAATCGATCATCTCTCTGTACTCAAGAAGGTCTTTTACCTTTGTAGTATCCTTTGGCATATCTAAGATTGCGAAACGGTTCTTTAAGTTCTCGCACTGTCCAACCATTGCTACAAGTACCTCAGGAATTGTGATTCCAGGTGCAACTAACATATTTACATTCTGAGATTCAACAAAAGCTTCCAGTCCGGTTCTCTGTCCCGGGCCATTGTCCTCTCCGATAAATGTTCCTGCATTTGCCTGGCTTACAGTTCCGTCCTGTCCACCTTCCAATGTGAACATTCCGCTCTCGCTTTCCTCTCCGAGGATTGCAGATACAGGATTTACAAAGTCTTCACCGGCTGTTACATCGATGGTTACTAACTCGCTGTTTGCCATACGGTAAGCAACGAAGTTTGGATTTGCAGTATTGAAGCTAATTCCTCTATAGGTCTCTACTTCTTCTCCGCAGCGAACAGAAATGTCTGTCTCTACTAAGTAGATTACAGTCTTTGGAACCAATGCGGTATCTACGATCTTTCCTTCAAATGGCTTCTCAAAGATTACAGTATTGTCAAAGATTGCCTTGATCTTGTTATACTCACCGTTGCAGAATACCAGATCTCCCTCGCGGAATCCGTCGATGGATTTTGCTACAAATGACTCGCCATTCTTTCCAACGATCTGCATTTTACGCTTTGTTACAGAAGTAAGTGTTACCTGGATGCGGTTTCCCCACTTACCTGCATTAGCTGCTTCTAAAGAAAGAAGTCCCTTCTGTGCAGCTGCCTTCTTTGCTCCCGGAACTGCTACACGTACTACATAGCAGCTAGCGCCTCCGTTGATAAAAAACTGCTCTACAGATGGAGCAAGATAACGATACTCTCCATATTCAAATTCGCTGAGAGGTTTTCCAAAGAGACGAACAAACTCTCTGTAACTTGTTACAAGAGTAGGTGCCCCCTCTGTAGGTCCTTTTTCTGCGAATCCAATAAATCCTGCTACGGATGTTCCAATTCCTTCAATTGCTCTAGGGGAGTTATCATACTCTTCTACATATACTCCCGGTGAAAAATACTGAGCCATAATTAGTTCTCCTTTCTAATATTACACAATTGTCTTTGCTTGTCCAGGGTTGACGATTTTAATCGTTCCGGCCCCTAATCCACACATGAGGGTTGCATCACCTGTCAGACAGGGAATTCCGCTAATTAATACCTTTGGGTTGGATGAAATCCATGTTCCTGCCGGGACCAAAGTGCAAGGCTGCGGTGTCAGCACTCCAAGGGCTGCTGCCGTAGCTGCGGCCACTGCCGGATTGGCCAGTGATGTGCACATTCCGAAGGTGGGTAAATTTGCTCCCGGTTGCATATCCTGTATGGTAGCCATGGGTTTTCCCTCTGCCATACAGCTAAGCTGGGATGTCACCTGCAAGCTACAAGGTGCGGTTCCAAAGGAACAAGTGCAGGTCGCCCCTGCCACTGTTAATACTCCCATCTGCTTTTACAACCTCCTGTCTTAATTGTCGTCAAAGACAATCCTTTTAAATTCAGTCTGTCCATTTACGACATATCGAACCAAATAATCGGTTCCTCGTCCATCTCCGCGTACTCTTAAGGTATAGTTCCCAGATTCATCGGCCCTTCCCTTAATTATACGAGTGATAATCTCCTCCGGTCTACATTCCGTCAAAAGAGGATCTTTTAATTTTAAAATCTGCTTATTCTTAGCAGGGTAAATGTGAAACTCTTCGAAGGATTCCGGATCTTTGTGGAGCAAGGCATAAGCTCGTTCCGTAAGTCTCTTGGAATCGAGAAGTTTCATTTGCTGCTTCTGGGGCTGATAAGCTTGAGCTTTTCCATAAGGGTCTGTCAGGGAAACCGCATCGATCGATTCAATTCCCGGGAGATTTCCTTTTATCTCCAAAATATTGGTAAATCCATAACTTGGAATCTCAGGAATCAAATATACGAAAACTTCCGGATAACGTCCTACCATATCTGCGTATACCACCGAAAAGTTTGTTTCCAAATATCCCTTTACTTTCACTCGAAGCTCTCTGTCTGTTTTACCCATATTCATGCCAACATAGACGCCATCTTCTTTTCCCAGGAATGCCACGGGGTTTCCGTCTTCCGTGAAAATCACCTGGCGGTCTGTCACCGGATATCCGGTGGTTGTGTCGATCAAACGTATAATAAGATCTACAGAATATGAAATTGAAGCTTCCACTTAACCTTTCTCCCTCCTTTCACGGCCAATCATGTCAATACCAAATACAGCTTCATTGACACGTGGAGGATCAGCAACAACTTCACTAGATACATATACAGGTGCCGCCTTATAGAACAAGCTGATCTCGTATGGTTTGTTGATCGCCTGCCACACCCGAACTTTCTCCTCCAGTGCCATCTTCGCCTGAGTCAGCACGATAGGAGGTTCTGTTGCATCTAACCATGGTTGCAGTTCATGGGGGTAGACACTGTTGTTATCACTGACAATCTGTGCTACCTTTCCAATGATTTTTTGTATATCCGGTGCTTTTAGTCCCATCTGGGAAGAACCGTTTATAAATACCATATAGTAGAGACTGTATGGTATTGGCGGCTTTGTCAAAGTCGTTCCCCCCGCAGATCTTCTGGGGGCCTGAATGGTTACTCCCTCTTCTTTTACATCATAGAGGTATAAACCGATAATGTAGTCTACATCCTGAGAAGTAGGGGATGATATTTCGATGTTGTTCGGTGAAGGCACCGGCTCCGGACACATCTTCTCACGGAGCATCTTGCATATGTAATTACTAACGTCAGATATAATTGTATAATCTGCCATTGTCCTATGCGCCTCCTTCCATAAGCATCTGATAAACCTCCTGGATCAAGGATTCCATGTTGGAAGTCTTCACCGATGCGTAGCTGCTCTTTGGTATATAGTAACCCGTACAATTGAAAATGGATTCTCCATCCAGGCTTGATATATAAAGGGTTTCCATCAAGCCGGCTGCCTTTTGCATACTGCCTACAGCCTTCTCCGTATAAGTATACTCTGTTTTATCTTTTGTGAATCTGTAATAATTATACGACTGACGCAGGGTTACGGTATAGTGTGCGCTATCAAAAATATATCGATATCCCAAAACTTTTGAGATTGCCCTCAGGGAAATGTACTCATCAGACGATTGTTTGTACTGCTTATAAATATAACTATTACCTGCCGTATTCATCTTATCCGCAATGGATACTGCCAGGGCTCTTGCATCGGAATTGTCTGCATCCTCTGCATACATGGACAGGGCGATGAGGGCTGCTGCCATGTCTTTATCAGAAACATCGGAAGTTCCGTTTCCTAACAAAGATCCAAAATAGTCTGCTAAGAGATTCTTAAGCTGGTCAGTGGTAAGGTCTTCAGCCGAACTGCTTCCGTCTCCTACCTCCTGCTCGACCTCGCTGACTGCCTGGCTTAGCTGGTCTTTCAAATCATCGTCGATTGAAGTGGCTCCGTCCAAGGCATCCTTAATGTCAGAAAGTCCTGCCGCTGCTGCCGAAGGATCATAGCTACTTAAGGCCTGGAAGGCTGCCATCTGATTTTCCGTACCGGAGGTATCGGATCCATCCCGGATACCTGAGGTAATAGCGGAAGCTAGGGTATTTAACATCTTAGCCGCACTGCCGTCGGAAAGTCCTGCCGCCGCCTTGGCCTTATCTGATTCAGAACTACTATCTGAGTTTAACACATCTGTCAACTCTTTGGTAAGGTCATCTACATCCTGCTGCTTGGCTTCAATCTCTGTCTCCAGCTTCTTGGCCGTCGCAAGATCATTTTTATCTAAGGCATTCCGCCTTTCTGTCTCCAGATCCTCGATCTGACTGTTCAAATTATCAAGGTCTGAGGAATCCCCGGACTCTGCTACCAAATTTGCAAGCTCGGTTCGAAGCCAGTTTAAATGCTCCTCTACCGTCTCTAACTGATAGGACTGGGCTGCATCCTCCGGAACCAAGGCTTCTAGGTCTGCCACTCCGTCGATGCGGTCCATACAGTCTTTCTGGGCCTTCTCGTTGGACATTCGCTTCCAAGCCTCGGAAAGTACGGTCTGATAATCCTGCCTTGCAGAATTAGTATCATTTTGCTGGCTGGTTAAATAACTGGTTCTTACGGATTCGGAAGAGCCCTTATTTACTGCCTTCTGGTAATCGGAAGAGGCCCCGGAAGATAACTTACTCTTCCACTCGCTAAAGGCGTCCTCCACCAAACCATTGTTTAGGGTCTCAAGCTCACTGCTGGAATTGGCAATGGTGCTCTGCATAATATTTTGGAGATTTACTAAATTCTCTGTGGCTGTATCTGCCCCATCTAGATCTCCGCTGTTGGCACAGCTTATTAAATCATTGCTGTAATTATAAACTGCCTTGGTAAGTACCGTAGTTCCCTCTGACAACTCCTTTGCGGTATAAGAGGTAATGCTGGTCTCTACGTTGGACTGGGACTCGGCAATGGCCTGAATGAGTTCGGAGTCCGATTGGACGGTGGCATCATTCTGAAGGGCCGTCAGCTGCTTTTCTATGGTATTTAAGACCTCCAGCCTCCTGGTGGCATCCACGGAAGCAGATACTGTATCTACCGCCGATGTCCAGGAAGAAGGCTTCTCTCTGGTGATCAAGCCGTTCTTGTAGGTCTCCAGGGCACTTAATTTGCTGTCACAATCATTGGTTACGGAATTTTTTACATTGATACCAAAGAAATTAGCGATGGTAGCAATGTTTGTATCGTCCTCGTCGGACTTATCTTCCTTGGCTTCCATGGCCTGGTAGCGGATCTTTAAAGGCTCTAACTCCTCAAGATTTTCCAAATCATAGGGATCATTAATATCATAAGCCCCCACGGTCTTGCCGGTACGTAGGTCTGTGATGGTTCCTGTAGAATCCACCTTGTGCGTGAAATTTAAGGCCTCTATCTCCGAAGCATCTACCGGGCTTCCCCCGGATGTAATATCCGCAATGGAAGAAGCATCTGTAATCTCATACCACTGGCCGTCCGCCAGCTCTGATTTGTAGTACATGATATTTTGATTAAACTCATTGGCTGAGGCTTCTGCAAGCTCATAAATCTCATCTGTGAGTCCATCAATATGAATGAGATAAGAACCAATTACCAAGGTGGAATTCTCAATATCATTATCGGAAACGTGGACGGATTTGACGCCATTATCCCGGTTACTAATAACAGCTTCAGCAATAAGATCCATATTCTGGAATACTGCCGTTCCTCCAAGCGCCAAGGCCAGAAGTGCTATTACAACTTTCTTTTTCATAGAATCCCTCCTTTCTTATTGGTCCTCATCGTCTGTTACTTTGTAAATCATCTGATCGCTGCTATCAAAAGTTCCATCGTAGAGGTGGTCTCCACTGGAATCATAGAAGCTTACCAGCAAATCTTCCAGGCTATTATTAGCTGCTGACAAGTATTTAAAGCTCTTATCAATCGAAATCTTCTTATTGCTTACTAAAGCTTTTCCGTCGCTGGTCTTGACCACGAAGGATGCGATCTCTCCTTCTTCTTTCGGGCTGATACTTAATTCAACCGTTCCGGAAGAATTCTTGGTCATGGTGTAGGAAGCAACGGACTCCTTACTGTTATGTTTCTTAATCGTATAGTTTGTAATAGAAAGCTTGCCGGAATAGACGGTAGGATCGATCTCGCAGTCATCTACAAAATCATCTCCGGAATAAAGTCTTATAACAACCTTACCCGCTTCCTGGGTATCAAAGGCTAAGTGCTTGATGGTTCCATCTAATGAAGTCCTGTCTCCCACCTGCACATCGTCAATCCAAAGTTCAAAGGAATCTACATCTGTGTCTAAATCCTCGGTCTTGGTAAGTCCTACTTCGAAAAGATTTCCCGAAACCAGAGACCGAATGTAGTAGTAAATACCGTCCCCGTCATCTTCCACCACATAGCTGTTACCACCTGAAGAGGTAGATAATTCAACGCCCTCTCCTGTCATATATTCGGAAACCTTACCGCAGGTCAAGCGGTCATAGCTATATAGGATACCTGCATAATCAGCCTGGGCCTGAAGGTAATCTACCTGAAGTTCCTCATATTCCTCCTGAACCTCTGCATACTCTTCGTAGGTCATCTTATTGCTGGCATTTAAGTAAGAATCCTTGGTAAGTTCTTTCTTTTTATCCTTAATACTCTGCTTAGCTGTCTCGCAGGCATTCTTGGCAGAGATATAATTTTCAAAACTATCTTTTACCGATTGTGTGATCTCATTCTTTGTAGCCGTCTCATCCGCCAGGGCGCTTTGATATTCCAAAGCGGATTCATAGAGGGCATAGGGTTCATCCTCCACATAGCGGACGCCGTCGATCTCTCCCTTAATCCACTCCTTTGGAATCGATATAAAGAGAATATTAAAGCTTCCTGTCCAAGGGGCATCCACCGCGGTTAAGAATTCATTGTAACGCTGTTTGAAGGCCGAAGAATTAATGGTCTCCCCGTTCTTGGCCTGATTGATATAGCTGTCAATCATAGACATCTTCGAAGATCCATACTGGTTCTTCATAAGATCATAATTGGTATTAAGCTCTAAGAGGGCATTTGCAGAAGTCTGCTGGGCCTGATAGTAGGTATCACTGCGGTCTAGGGTGGTCTCAATCAGAGTATCCAAGTCCTCCCGCTCCATGTCTGCATCCACAAAAGGAGATGACAGCGTATATCCACTGCTTAAGTCAAGCCCTGTCTGGGTTCCCAGCTTATCCAAGGCTGCCTCTAAGCTTCGCTCATCAGAAGCGATCGTAGTCTCCAAGGTGCTGATCTTAGATTCCATAGAGTCGATGTCCGACTGGCTGGCCTCCCCCAGCAAAAGCTTTGCCTGATTCTTCTTCAAGGTCTTTTTTGCGGTAGTTAACCGCTTCTCGTTATAGGAAATCTTTTCCTGCAGGCGGTAGGCCTCCACAAATTGAAGCTCCACGGTCTCATAGACACTGTAGACCGTATCATTTAACTTATGCTCCTGCTGGTCGATCTCCGACTGCAGTTCCAATGGCTCGTAGTTGTAAGAAGACTCGTCTGTCAGGTTGGGGCTCTCCGGAAGCTTAAAGCTCAAAAGAGCGGACCACCTGAAAGACCTTTGGTTCTTCTCCTTAAGCTTCAGCTTCTTTACCGACTGGGTATATTTCACCTTCGCCAAGGCCAGTTTGTTTTGAATTTTGGTATAATCATCGCTGACTGTAAGTGCCGAGGACTTCACGGTACTGATAGTCAGCTTTTTATCGGCTGCCTCTACCTGTCCTCCCCTTATCCATCCAGGGGTAATTGTCACGCTTAAGGCAACAATCAGCAACAAGGAAACGATTCGTTTCTTCAATAGATTATCCTCCCCGGTGTTTACTCAATCTCATACATAAAGAAACTTCCGGTTCTTTCAACTGAGTAAAATGTATAAGTTAATTCCCCAATCTTATAGGTATGCAGATAAAGGGTCTTATCTGCGTTATAACCATTTACAAGACTTACTTCATCAAATACAGATTCCAAATCGATGCCTGTATCAATGTTGATCTCTTTTCCCTGATTCTGAAGCCAGTTGATTCCCACTGCCTCCAAAAATGTTAAATAACTATTTCCCTGATACTCCGGCTCTCCCAGAGTCTCCTCTAAGCCCTCCAGACTATCAATGGTTTTGTTGCCATATACAAAATTAGATTCTCCTACAAGAAGGACATCTGACTTTACCGTATCCTCAATACTCTCTGAGGTATCTTTTGAATAATAGATAGCGCTGATATCTGACAGGACTACCGCATTTCCGGCTCCTGCAACGCTTCCTACGGAATCAGATTCTTCCTCATCGGAACTCTCTTCCGCAGTCCCTGCCTCAGCCGCATTCTCTGTTTCATCTCCATTTTGGAAAATGTACTGGTCGCCGGTATAGATTTCGGAAATCTCCTCGGCGGTCTTATCAAGAAGCTGGGTATAAACAATCTTGTCTAAATGGAATTCTCCGGAAAAAACCTTATTATCAGAAGTTCCATAGAGTTCTCCCTGGCCTTCCTTGACGCCTTCGGAAAATTCTCCCTTGTAAAGCTTAGCCCCGCTCTCCCGGTACTGGGTTCCCTCTCCGTCGTAGACATTCTTCTTGAATTCTCCGTCGTAGATGAGGACACCCTCTGAGTTATAGAGCTTACCTTCTCCATTTACATAGCCATCGCTCACATGACCCTCATAAGCTACATAACCGCTTTTTGCAGTAATCTTTACCTGGCCCTTTGTAAAACGCAAAGGAATAGACGAATACTTATAAACCTTCACAGTGCTGGCTTGCTGGGATTCACTTTTGAAAGGACTGATCTTTACCAGATAGACCACGCAGGCCACACCGGCCACAATCAAAATCAGATTGGCAAGTCTCCGGCTGATCATCCACCGCGAAACAGTATAATAATCTTTTTTATGTTTCGGTTTAACATCCAGAAGCTTTGTAAACAGCTCTCGGACCCGAATAAACACCATCTGCAAGAGATAGGTGGGGGATGACAGTCGTCTAAGGACTGTCACAAATCGATTCAGCCTAAGTCTAATCGCTTGGACTATCACATTCCAAAACTGATTCATAAATTATGCTCCTTATTTTTGTGAAAATATTGCAAAGGATTGATGGTTCACATCTTGGTTATTCAAACAATTCTCACAGATAAACAGGTACCATTTTGCCACTTCGTCTGTCGGGCAGCTCTTTAGGATCTCAGAAAATGTATTTCTTGCCAGATAGAAATCACTCTGGTAGAAAAGTCCCAATGCCTTCTTAAATTTCGGCATAAGTTCCACTCTCTTTCTGCGCTCTGCAACAGAGTAAGCATCCAGTACCTCATATAATTTAAAGGTGTAATCGGCACTTTCAATATAGCCGATATATCTGGTAGCCACATCATCTCCGACTACTTCATGTACATAGTCGGTAACTACCATACGAACACCCATGTTTCTTAAGTCGCTGACATAGCGGTCTAAAACCTTCATCTCATTGGAGTGAACATAGGTAAAGGCCTGCTCCTCGTCACCGGCCACACCATAGACAAAGCTGGTGCGGTGGAGGAGGACAAAGGCATCTCCTGCCACATCATCCTGGGATTCTTTCATTACCAATCGGGTACCGAATTCCAGGGCCTTCTTGGTTGCCTTGTTAAACATCAGCTTCACGTTGCTAAGATCACTGCTGCCGGCAATGATAATGCCGTCCTGTTCTTTTCGGATCTCTCCTAAGTTGGAGTAGTTTTCCACCATCTGTCTTAGGTATTCCTTCTCTGTCAAGGACTCATCCTCCGTAAAGGATACAAAAGCCAAGGTTGCCTCTGTATTGACCCGGTCTAAAGGTCCTACTTCCATAATGGTTTCCCGATGCAGGATCTTCTCGATCTGCTTAGGTGCAAAACGATAATAAGCCTGAAGCATTCGATATTTAGAATAATTCATCCAATCAATATTAGAAGCGATCTGACGGATGGCACTCTGAAGGGTATGCATCTCGGTGCTCTCTCTAAGAATGGGTTTACAGTCTACCTTAAAACTGTTCCAGTTCTTCTTTCCCTCTGCCACCTGGGTCACCAGACGAATGTAGCCCTTGATCTCTCTTTCCTGAAGCTTAACAATCAGGGTTGTAAGAGCCATGCCTGCTGCCAGGAAGAAAAGGCTTAAGACTGCATATTGAATTTTCAAGCTATTCATACTATCCCTTAAAGGGCTGGAAGAAATCTCCACCAGGGTCGCATAAGAAGGAGAAACTCTTGTATTGTCTGTAATTGCCAAAAGGAAATTATCATCAGAGAGTTTTGTAACAGCACAGCCCTTATTGGTAACAGACTTGGTGATCAAGTCCTTAGCCACCTGCTTATTATCATCCCACAGGTTCTTATCCTGCCCGTCCTGATAGCTCTCGTAATAATTTCCTGTATCATCACTCTTTACCAGACTAAAACCAAGATAACCTTCTTCTTGATCTTCCACTGCAGGCAGGGAACTATTGACAGCATCTGCCACTTCTTTTAAGGAATCATCGCTGTTAAAAGAGTAAATCTCTTCGTTGGACTCCAGCTCCTCCATGTAGGAATAAACTCCTCCCATGGCAAGGACATATTTTTCTTCAAATTGCTCTTCCGCATATTCCGATGCCTTTAAGAAGCCATATAAAGAAGCGCCTCCTATAGTGAGCACCAGGATAATACCGACTGCCCCGATTCGTTGAATTGCCTGGGACCGTCCATACAACATGGCGATCATTAGAATCAGCAAAAATACCAGGCCTAATAGTATGATAATATTCATAAACCCTTCCTCTACGAAATCATGGATTCCGTTCCGATTTGTTTAAAATGATTGGTAAAAATTCTAAGCAGAGGAATGTCTCCAAAGAAAATTCTGGAAATGAGACAAATCCCGGCAAATATCAGAAGAAGCAAACAAATAATCAAAAATATTCGAAATACTCTTCCCTGCTCATTGTCCCACCATATCTTAATTCTCTCCACCAGGCTTCGGCGTGCGCCTGCCACGGAAGTAGCCTTCAAGTCCCTATAGAGGACCTGTAAGCTGTCATATCCTTCTCTTGGGATCTTCTTGGTCAGAAGCTTATAAGCAATATTCTTCTTTGTATCCTTTTCCTTCAGAAATTCTCTGGCTAAAAAGGCACATTCCGCTGCACAGTCTTTCTCTTTGATATTCTCATCCAAGTCTGCCAGGTTCAAAGAATAGCCCAGGGCAATATCGTAATCCTTTAAAAGATGGATCTGCTCCTGCTTAAGTACCAGGTATAGCAAAGGATACGGCAGCCCCGAAAGCAGACATTGCAGCACCAGATTCTGACAGATCCTGGTACACCTCTCCAGAGAAAACTGGGAACTCATATAGAATATATCCAGCCTTCTCTCCTTCACATGAGGAAATACGACGCAGTACTGGTTCTCATATTGAAAGAAATCCAGACAGCTCTCATAACCTCTGGGAGAGGCTTCCATGATACGGATCAGCTTCTTGACAATCTCGTGATTTTTCAAAACCCATAAGGTATAAAAATTATTTCTGTTTGTCTCGGCATCGCGGCAAATGAGAACATCATTAACTTCCCCACGAAATACCGTCATGACGGGACGATAAGCTAATCTATCTGATTGGTATATCATAACAACCCTTTCTTAAGTCCGTTAAGTCCAATATTGGGAAGAGCATCGGTTGCCTCCTTTGTCTCCTCCGGCAATTCCGCTTGCGCTCCTGCCTTCATCTCATTGGAAGAATCAGAGGATGCCTTCTTCTTAACAATGGCATATGCATAGGTGCAGATCAACGGCTTGTCGGTGCAGTAAATACGGATCTCGTATACACCTTCCTTGCCAGGTGCTGTATAAATACCATCTGCGGAAATGTCTCCGCTTCCCGGCTCTGTAAGCTCGTAGGAAATAGAGCAATCCTTCATATTGTTGAACTTCACCTGGAAGCAATAGCTCTCTCTGGTTCCCATAACTACGGTTGGGGTTACCAGGCTGATGGACTGAACATTGTTGACATCCAGATCTTCACTCGGCTGGTCGGAATCGTAGCGGATCGCCACCCAACGATAGGTGAGGACTAACATGCTGACATCCTCTTCCAGCTGTAATGCTACCTGGAAGCTTCCCTTGTCATTAAATACCTTGACCGCTGTTTTTGCCGCTACATTTAAGTTACCCTCATCAAAGAGTGATAAGTCTCCGTAAATAGTAGTCTTGGTATTGGTTCCAAGCATCACATTCTCTTCCAGATACTCATAACCTACTTCTACATATACATTTCCGGAGCCAAGTCCATGCATAACCTCGCCGGAGTAGCAAATATCGCCTCTCTTTGCATGGTCTCCTACCGGGATCTCCACAATACCTGTGGCAATCTTAGGTGCCTCCACCAGGTCCTGCTTTACATCGCTAACCTGCGGCGCTGCTCCCACGCTCTCTCCTGTATGGGTAAGGAAAGGATAATTTGCAAAGAAGCAATCGGTATATTCCTTACGTCTAAAGTCGTCGCTCGGGGTCTCAATATATTCTCTTACGGTATCATCCACCTTCTCGATTAAGTAAGCGGAATCTGTACGAACCAAGGAGATATCTGCCAGGCGGATGAGGCCACTGCCTGCTCCCAAGGTACGAAGCTCTAAACTTACCCTGCTGGACTCTCTGGCTGCCAAAAGTTCCGGCTTCATATCTACCACATTGATCTTATAGGTGGTTCCCAAGGCTACAGGGCAGTCTACCTGGTTGACAGAAGCACTTGCGCTTCCTGCCTTGATCATAATACCGGTATCCTCATAAGCCTCTGTCTGAGCTAACATCCAATATTCTTTTGTAAGGGTCTCCCCCTTCTCTAACTTCACGCCCTCGAGTCTGATAGAAAGCTCCTGGCTTCCGCTGGTGGTAGTCATGACCGGTGTCTGAAGGATTCCCTCATAGAAAAGGGTTCCGTCCTGGGCACTTAACTTCTCGGCAGTGACTTCCAACTTCACATAGTGGCCGGCACAAACATTGGCCGGCATACGAAGACGAACCTGATAATCCTGACTCTCCATCAGGACTCCGCCGGTATAAAATTCGGTCTCCATCTCAAAGTCTTCTTCAAAGGATTCACTGTCCATGAGTACCAGCTCATAATCATCCTCAATACGGTTGTACTCAAATTCCTTATCGCTGTCCTGGCGATTAATAGAATAAACCGGCTGCTCTTCCTTCTCCTTGTAGCGAACGCACAGGCTTGCCACATTGGTAGTAAGGCTCTCAAAGCCTGCAATGGCTGACAGTTTCTTTACCACAGAACTGTTGACCACGATCTCTCTGCCCATGTCATCAAGAGCGGCTCCACTTTCCACCATCAAGGACAAATCATCCAAACTAATTACATTCAGCCCACATGCGATTCCCGCTCCCATCATGGTACGGTTCACAAAGCGGCGCTTATTGTTCATGTAGAGCTGCTCCGCCTCAAAGTCCGCGGATGTCAGCATCTTTCCTTTGTAGTATCTGTTTCTGCTAAATGATAATAAATCGTTGCTCTTCACCAGCTTATCCCTCTCTTTTCATCTTAAGCTTTTCGCTCAATCATCGTTAACTTGTATCTTAACACATTTTTATAGTTTCTAAACTGTTTTTACATCTTTTTCACATATGTTTTCATTATATCACACTTTTGCAAGTATTAATTCCCAACATAGTGAAAGGCCAACATTGTTACATCGTCGTATTGTTCAGAGCCATCTACAAACTCCTCAATACCCTGTGTTACCTGTTCTAAAAGTTCCTTTGGAGACTGGCCCGGCACTTGATTTAAGACATCTACCATGCGGTCCATTCCATAAAACTCTTCTGCGGCATTTGTCGCTTCAGGTACTCCATCAGTATATACGAACAGCTTGTCTCCCGGGTTAAAGTTTAGCTCATACTCTTCATAACAAATTCCGTCCATACCTGCCAGGACAAATCCATGTTTGTCCTTTAAAAGCTCATAGGCGCCGCCTGCACGACAGATCACCGGATACTCATGGCCGGCATTGGCACATACCATCTTTCCTGTAGAAATGGTAAGAACTCCCATCCAGGCTGTTACAAACATATTGGCATCGTTATTCTCACACAGGTGGTGGTTGACAGACTCAAAGACCGCTCCCGGTCCCACACCGCTTTCTGCCGTATTCTTAATCAAGAACTTGGCCACCATCATAAAGAGGGCCGCCGGAATTCCCTTCCCGGAAACGTCCGCAATGACAATTGCCAAATGATCCTCATCTATTAAGAAGAAGTCATAGAGGTCTCCGCCCACTTCCTTGGCCGGATTCATACTGCCATAAATATCAAATTCCCTTCGGTCCGGGAAGGCCGGAAAGTTTCTTGGAACCATTCCCGTCTGAATTTCCCTGGCCATGCTAAGCTCCACCCCGATACGCTCCTTCTCGGCCGTAATAGATGCCAGGTTGGTCATATAGTTGTTGATATCTTCTGCCATCTGCTCAATAGATTCCGCCAGAGTCTGAAGCTCATCCCCGGTACTGATCTTAAGGTCCGGCACCTCCAAATATCCCTCTTCTTCCTGCTTTCTTTTATTCTTTACAAAAGAAGAAGCCGCCTCATCTATAGCCTTAATAGGCTTGATGATCTTATCGTTGGTAATCAAACGGGCCGCAAGGAGTACAACAACTGTGGCACAGACAATATTGGCAAGAAGTCTAAGCAGGTAAACAGAAAATGCCTTCATCTCGTTTTCCATAGAAAGGGCAACTCTTAATCCTCCCACTACCTTCCCGGTTTTTGTTGTAATACTGATAGCCGTTCCATAAAATAAATTCGTCTGGGATCCCGGATCTCTTGTAATATAAAAGCGATCATCGGTTTCTGAACTTTGCAAAAAATCATATCCGTACCTGATTTGATTTTGTCCAAAGGAGCCTGCCCAGTAATTCTCCTTATAGGTGACATCCGCAAGGAAGACTTCATTGTTGGTCAGAGGATCGGTATAGACAATGTAAATCTTGGAATCCTTATTGGCCTTGGCATACTTCTTCATAGCCGTGGTCAATTCCTTATATTCCGAAGTTTGCATGATGGCTTCCATCCCCTCCCAATAGTCCTCGTGGTCACCGTCTTCCAAGGAATAATCCCTGGCGAAACTGTCTCCATAGGTTTTGCAGGCCTTATGGTATTCCTTCATAACTTTATCTCTGATAATCTCCACCTTCTCCGGATCGATGGTCTCCTCCAAGCCGTCCGTCATATAGGACAAGAGCAATTGGCTTTCCGACAGATAATGGTCCACATAAAGATTGGTACTGATCACGACCGCTACCAGCATCATAATAAGAGCAACCGAAATAATAATTCCATCAATACGATATTTCAGAGAGAGTCGCTTCTTTTTCTTCTTTTCTTTCTTACCTATTTTATCTTTGATCAATCTATCCTTCTCCATCTATATTTTCTCTTTTTCTTGACAAGTTTCTCTTGGATATTTTACACTATTTTTAACTGTAAATGAATTATTTTTTTAAGGAGTTACAAACAAATTATGGATACTATTGATAATGAGAATACCTCTAAACAAAAGCCTCGGGACAAAATCAGTATTCTGGAGTTTTTTCTTCTGCTGGCCAGCTTCCTATGTTTCATTGGAGCCCTGGCATTTCTGCTCCAGAGAAGCTTCTTACTTTCTCTGGGCTTTATCATCCTTCACGGTTTCCTGACACCCATCAATCTTTTGCTAAGCCGCAAGGGACTGACCATCAAGGAAGTGGCTTCCCCATCCGAGGAACTGGTCCCCAAGCCGGCCAAGACCACTATGGAGTTAATCGAGCACGACAATTCCTTGATCAGCAAGCTTCGCAAGGAGAAAGATCAACTCTCCTATGAAAATGAGCAGCTGTCCGGGGAACTTGATAAGTCCAGCAGCCAGGTAAATACCCTGACCCAGCTGCTTGCCGAGGCAGAACTTAAATCCGTAGAAGCTCTGGATCCAAGACTAGCCGCCAGTATCCTTCCCAGAGAAGAATATGTGGAAGACTTAGACCTCATCGCCCTGAGCCAGAGGATTGTAAATCAAATGCAGGCCGCCTGTGCAGCTGCGGGAGTTCGCTTGGAGCTTTCCACCTCCTCCACAGCCATTAACTATCAGGCAGACAAGCGCTATATTAGTTTGATGATTCGAAATATCATCGACAACTCGATCAAATATATGAAGCGGAACGGAACCCTTGTAATTACCATTTCCAATGTAGGCGCCAATATTTTTATCGCCTTTAAGGACGACGGCCTGGGCCTTCCGGAAAAGGAATTGCCAAATATCTTTGATCTGAACTTCCAGGGATCCAACCGGGTCAGCGGCAACGGCTTAGGTCTTGCACAGGTAAAAGCAATTGTGGAGCACTATGACGGAACCATCTACGCTCACAGCTCCAACGGTATGGGAATCTACATTCATCTTCCCGTAAATTCTTAGGAAGGAGGATTTGACCTATGAACAGAAAAGCAGTTTACATCTTCTTCCTGATTCTATATTTATTCGCCGGCATCGGCAGCCTGGTATATGCTTATCTCCAAGGAGACATAAGCTACGCAACCATTTCAGAGATGCTGACCACACTTTACTCTATGTTTTAAATTCAATTTTAATTTTATAATTTATTTTACAAAAGTATTTTACAAAAGGTAGGAACCATCCGGCTCCTACCTTTCTTTGTAGTTTCTTATGCTTTTTGCTTCTTTGTTCTTCTTAAGTTTTACTTCTCTTAGAGCAATTCATCCTCAGCTTTTCGGCGAAGAATTCTTCGAATCGCTACGAAAATTCCTCCTCCGATTCCACTTCCGCCAACAACACCCAGAGAAATGAGGGCCGCATAGCGGTTCAACAAACTTGATTTACTGGTGTCACTTGTTCCTACAATCTTAGAATTTCCACTGGTTCCCTTGTTTGTAGTTCCTGTGGTCTTTGTAGTCTTATCATCCGTACTGCTCTTACTCTTACTTACGATTGGCATATCTGTAGTTCCGCTATTCTTAGAACTGCTTGTATCAGAAGTCTTTGCCTTATTCGAAGAAGAACCTGTGCTCGCGGAAGAAGATCCGCTGCTTGTCTTATTACTGCTGCCTGTACTGCTTGTAGAGGCCGTAGAAGAACTACTGCTAACAGCTGTACCGCCGATAGAAAATTCAGCATCTGCCGATCCATCTTCCCAGACAATGGTCAGGGTATGGGTTCCGTTGGTCAAATTCTGCAAATAGCTGGCAGACAGGGTAATAACCGTAGGATCAGAGCTCTTGGTATAATTGCTTCCGCTTAACCTTTCGCCGTCCACCTTCACAGACTTGAACTTGTCATAAGCACCGCTTCCCTTAAAGGTAAGACCATTGCTACTATTCTTCTGCCAAGAAGCACCTGCTCCCTGGGTAATCTTATAAGTCACCGTAAGGACTGCCGCATCAGAAGTTACAGAACCAGCCCGGTTAGTTACCAGGCACTGGTATCTATATCCGTTCATAGAACAATCTTCGGTATAAACCCTGTAGGTTGCGGAGGTAGCTCCCGAAATATCCTGGAAGCCATTTCCATCGCCCTTGTCCAGCTGCCACTGGTAAGACAACTCATCCCCACTGGCCTCAAGCTTAAAGTTAGTGCTGGATCCGGCAAATACCGTCGTGCTCTCCGGCTGTTTATCGATTGTCGGAGCGCCGATCTGCTTTTGATACTTAACATCCAACTCGACATTGGCTGCCGGCATAGTAAATGTAGTCTCCTTGGAAGTGGCATCTGCAAGATTCGGCTTACCCTTAACCACTACCCATTTTTCAAATTCCTGGCCCTCCGGGGCATCATTAGCAGTAACAGTAATTACCTGGCCTGCAACACTCTCCGTCGCACTGGCACTACCGTTATTAATCTTAATGGTATAGGTAGAAGCCGTAACAGTAAGCAGGGCCTCATTACTGGTGATCGTAACCTCCGCATCATCCTTTGCAGTGATAACGCATCGATATCTGGCACCGTTTAAGCCGGAAGAAACAGAAGAAATGCTATAACTTTCTTCATTACCGACATTCTGGAAACCATTTCCGTCTCCCTTATCTTCCTGCCACTGGTAGCTAAGTTCATGGGATGAAGAAGCCGCTACACTAAAGCTAGCACTTCCACCCTCCGGAGTCGAAACGCTCTCCGGCTGGCTGGTGATCTGGATACCATTTTCCTCCTTATACTCAGCCGTAAGCTCAACATCCGACTTGGGCATAACAAAAGAAGTCTCCGGGCTGGAAGCATCTTCCAAATTCACACTGCCCTTCACAACCTTCCATTTCTTAAATACCTTACCCTCCTCGGCATCATCAGCCTTAATAGTAACAGTATCACCCGCCTTGCAGGAATCCGGGCTGGCACTACCATTATTTACAGTAACGCTATAATCCTCAGCGTCAACATTCAAAACAACCTCCTGGGAAGTCACCGTCGTATCCGGATTCTCCTTAAGAGAAATAATACACTTAAGGGTAGTACCACTCAATTCCTTGTTTACTTTTTTAATCGTATAAGAACTATCCTTACCTACCTTCTGATAACCATTGCCATTATGGTAGTCAGCCTGCCACTCATAAACCATCTCATAGTCAGAAGAGGCCTCCACAGAAAACGTAGCAGACTTACCGGCAGAAACCGTAGCATTCTCCGGCTCCTTAGTAATCGTAATACCATAAGCCGAAGCAAGCTCAGCCTTGATGGTAAACGCTGTATCTTCCTTATCGAAGGTCGGCATCTCAAAAGAAGTCGTCTCACTGGATGTATCCTTAAGCTTGACCTTATCATTATCACAAGACCACTTCACAAAACGCTGACCATCCGGAACGTTAGCAGTGATGGTAACCGAAGTACCGGCCTTGTAAGATCCGGAAGTACTTCCGTCATCTAAAATACCATTCTCAACAGTCACCTTGTAAAGGATTTCCTTTGTGACTGTAAGCTCAGCAGCTTCAGATGTAAGAGTACCATCTCCAGTGTCTTTACCCCAGGTGATTGCAGCTCCATTCTCGTCTACTTCTGTAACCTTACATCTGTACTGGGTACCGGTCTGATCTTCAGTGGTAGATTCAATCGTGTAGGTGGCTGCCGTAGCACCTTCGATATCCTCAAATTTCTCCTTATCATCTTTAGCCATCTGCCACTGGTAGGTCAGTTGGTCTCCATCATATCCAGGTGTAGCTTCCACAGTAAAGGAAGCAGACTCCTCTTCTTTTACAGATACATTCTTGGGATCTGTTGTGATCTTTAACTTACTTGCATCCTTTAGGACAGTTAGGCTAGCATCTTGAGCAACACCAGTTCCATAAGCCGCTGTCTTAGGAGTCTTTCCGTCGATTTCTGTATAAGTTACCAGACACTGGTAAACTTCTCCGTTCTGGGAGTAAGCAACTCCTGTAAGTTTCAACGTATCTGTGGTAGCTCCGGAGATAGAACCCTCTGCGTCCTTAAGATCCGTAAAGTCATCTGCACCAGCTGCCTTCACCTGCCATTGATACTTGATGTCTTTATACTTGTCTTTAGACTTTTTAGGAACAGCAACTTCGACTGAGAAGCTTGCATCTTCGCCATCAGTAACCTTGGCATCCTTAGGACCTTTTTCAACCGTCGGGGCATCGAAGTTTGTGTATGTAGCTTCTATGGTATCCGCACCCTTGGTTTCGTATTTATAAGGATTATCGGTTGTTTCTGTCATAACGGTATTAATCGTCCAACCCGAATATTCCTTACCCTCGCTGCTCTTATCCTCCGGAACTAGTTCAATACTGGTTTTTGGACGAATCTTATAGATATGAGTGTTTTTTTCCTGGCCTTCGGTTTCTTCTTCTGTTCGATCCTTGATCGTTGCATTGGTTACCTTTACATCTTCTTTTTTAGAGAACTTAATGATGACAGTAGAAACTTCACTATCAACCCAATCATCTCTGACGGCCATAGCCTTAACTGTGATGGTAACCTCTCCGTCTTTTTTCAGTGCATCATAGGTCTCTTCTGACAGCTCGATACCTTTATCACGGCCATATTTAGTTCCAGATTCGGCAGTAGGTGTAGAGCCATCTGTTGTGTAGTAGATGGT
>CAVHCX010000005.1:0-121560 GCA_963634745.1 Clostridium sp. CAG:343 | reverse complement strand
TTAATTATCAAGGTTCTGTCTGTCTTCGCGACAGCTTTAATAGATTATCACATCTTATTCAGCTTGTCAAGAAGTTTTTAAAGTTTTTTTGTCTCGCAAAACTGTTTCTTTTTTTTGCGAGAGCTTGTTTATAATACCATCTCACATCTTAATCTGTCAAGAACTTTTTTAAAAGTTTTTTTACTTATCTTTGACAAGATTTTTACACGCGTCGATCCATCTCAGCTTCGATGATATTCTTGCGCCGACATGTAACCTCATATCAGCAAACGGAGAAAGAGGGATTTGAACCCTCGCGCCGCTATTAACGACCTACTCCCTTTCCAGGGGAGCCCCTTCGGCCAGCTTGGGTACTTCTCCAAATCGCCCTACGTAATCGCCTCTGTGTTTTTCAGAAGCGTTTTATATTATATCGCGTTGTTTTTCATTTGTCAAGAACTTTTTTAACTTTTTCAAAAGTTTTTATTCTCAACAGCGGAGAGAGTGGGATTCGAACCCACGCGCCCTTGCGGACAAACGGTTTTCAAGACCGCCTCGTTATGACCACTTCGATACCTCTCCATTTATTTTGTTTTTTGTCGCATCACCCGCGACAAGATGTATTCTAGCATAGGCTTTTACATCCTGTCAACAGGAAATTTGATTTTTTTCAATTGTTTTTTCACAATTGTTTTTTGCTTGATTTTTGCAATATTTTACACTCTTACTTTTGTCCGCTTTCTAGGAATATACCGGCAATATCCAGGTCTTCCGGAGTGGTAAGCTTTATATTCCGATAGCTTCCCTCAAACATTTTTACAGGGCGGCCACACATCTGCTCCACCACCATAGCGTCATCCGTCACGAAGATTTCTTCCTTTTCCATGTAGCGTCTGTAGGCATCTGTAATCAATTCTCTTTCAAAGACCTGGGGTGTCTGGACGGTCCAAACCCTCTTTCGATCCGAGGTCTCGGTAGCACAGCAATTCTCATCTACGACCTTCACCGTATCCTTGCTAGGCATTCCTGCTACACATGCTCCGGTTTTTTCCACAGTCTCATAGCCTCGTTTTAGGATCTTTTCATCTGTAAACATTCTTGCCCCGTCATGGATGAAAACATAAGCGGTTCGATTTTCTTCCGAAAGATCGGCCTCTTGTTCTTCCAGGGCTTTTAGGCCTTCCCACACGGAATGATAGCGTTCTTTTCCGCCTGGGATGATCGCAGAAACTTTTCTAAAATGGTATTTTCCCACGATTTCTTTCTCTACGTAGTCTTCCTGCCCTTCTCCTACGATCAGAATGATATTATCAATAAACTTAGAATTTTCAAATTGGTCCAGGGTATAGGCAATCACCGGCTTTTCTTTCAACTCAATATACTGTTTTTGCACACTGGTCCCCATTCGTTTTCCCTGGCCTGCTGCCAGCAGAATAGCTGTGCATTTTTTCTTTTTTTCTTCTCCCAAATTCTTTGCCCTCTTTTTTGAATTCTGAATTTTATCGGTCTCCCAGCTTCAGATTTGGCACTGCATTGAGATCCCATCCATGTCTTGTTCCATTAATATACTCGTAGTAGGCAGCCACCCCGATCATGGCTGCATTATCTGTACAATAAATAGGTGACGGATAATAGAAGGCTACTCCCTTTTCCTCGCAAGCCTCTTTCATAGCTGCCCGAAGGGCACTGTTGGAAGCCACGCCCCCTGCAATTGCAAATTTATCGATCTTAAATTCATCTACTGCATGCATGGCCCGCTCTACAAGTGCATCTGTGACTGCTTTTTGGAAGGAGGCTGCAATATCTGCCTGGCTGTATTCTTCCCCCTTCATCTGGCAACCGTTGATATAGTTAAGGACCGCAGATTTTACTCCACTAAAACTAAAATCATAGGGATTATCTTCTATATGGGCGCGTGGAAATGCAATGGCCTCCGGATTTCCTTCTTTTGATACCTTATCGATTTTAGGGCCCCCGGGATATCCCAGTCCAATGGCCCTTGCCACTTTATCAAAAGCTTCTCCTGCCGCATCATCTCTGGTTTTTCCAAGAATATCAAACTTTCCGTAATCCTTTACCCGCACCAAATGGGTATGTCCACCTGAAACTACCAGGGCGAAGAAGGGAGGTTCTAACTCCTTATGTTCAATAAAATTAGCTGCAATATGCCCCTCTATATGATGCACGCCCACCAGGGGTTTTCCTGTGGCGTAGGCAATGGCTTTGGCCTCTGCCACCCCCACCAAGAGTGCGCCTACAAGTCCGGGTCCATAAGTGACACCGATGGCATCTATTTCATCTAAGGTCACCTGAGCTTCTTCTAAGGCCGCCTCTATCACCTGATTAATCTTTTCTATATGCTTTCTGGATGCAATCTCCGGCACTACCCCGCCATAGAGCGTATGAAGGGCAATCTGGGAGGATATCACATTGGATAATACCTCTCTTCCGTTTTTTACTACCGCTGCTGCCGTCTCATCGCAGGAGCTTTCGATTGCAAGAATTAAAATATCCTTCTTTTCTTCCATAAACTTGCCTTTCTAGCCGTTTTAATCTTCAAATGTCAATTCCACTGTACGTCCATCCTTGGCTGCAATAGAATTTTCGAAAATCGCTCGCACATCATCCATATACTCTTCCGGATAGTTGAGTGAGGGACTATAGTGGGTTAACCACATCTCTTTTACTCCGGCTTCTTTTGCCAGTCTTGCCGCCTCATAAAAAGTCATATGCTTATATTCCTTGGCTTTTTTTATCTTATCCTTCTCCCCATACATGCCTTCACAGATAAATAGGTCGGATCCCTGTGCATATTTCCTAATGGAATCTGTAGGCCTGGTATCGGTACAATAGGTAAGCTTCAGGCCTTTTCTTGCCGGGCCTAAGACCATATCCGGTGTATAGGTATGACCTTCTTCCTCAACGATCTCTCCTTTTTGTAGGAGAGACCAATATTTTTGCGGAATCTCCGCTTCCCTTGCTCTTTCCACGTCAAATTTTCCGGCCCGATCCACTTCCATGGTATAACCATAGCAAAGTACATTGTGATTGACCCGGTAGGCCGTCAGGCGATAACCATTAAGCTCAAAGGTCTCTTCCGGCTCTCTGATTTCTATATAACGAATAGGAAATGGCAATTCCGGTGCGATCACCCGCAGGGCATTTACCACTCGTTCCAGTCCCTTGGGCCCAATTAGAGTTAATGGCTCTGTTCGGTCTGCATTTCCCATGGTTAACAAAAGCCCCGGCAAGCCACTAATATGATCTCCATGATAATGGGTAAAGCATATCACATCAATGGGCTTAAAACTCCATCCCCGCTCTTTAATTGCTATTTGGGTTCCTTCTCCGCAATCAATCAGAAGGGAGCTTCCGTTATATCGAACCATCAAGGATGTAAGCCAGCGATAAGGCAGGGGCATCATCCCTCCAGTTCCCAATAAACATACATCTAACATGCTTTTTTCTCCATTTCATATTATTCATTTCTTTTATTTTTAGGTCAAATCCATACTCATAAGTAGGGCATCTTCCCTTGGATCTTCATAAAAATCCCTGCGCTTGCCATCTTCCAAAAAACCCATTTTTTTATAAAGGGCTCTTGCCGGCCTATTGCTCTGCCTTACATCTAGGAGCACGCGCGCGGCTTTCTCCTCTTTTCCGAAACTGATTAGCTTTTCTATTAGCAGCTTTGCGATCCCCTCTCTTTGGCAGGAGGGCTTCACTCCGATCCTAAATATTTCCAGTTCATCCACGATGTGAGAGAAAATTAAATAGCCCACAAGTTCATTTCCCTTGTAGGCGCCGTAAAAACGGACATAGCTTTGGCCCAGAGAATCAAGCAGGGATTCCCGGCTCCAGCAATCAGAAAATAGGTCTGCCTCCAGTCTTGCAAGTTCCGGAAGGTCCTCTTCTAAAATATCTCTTACTGTTACAGAGTTTTTTTCTGTCATAAGCTTCTACTTGCTTTTCCCTTCTTTTTCCAAACGTTCCTTGCGTTCTCTCTCTGCCTGGGAAACTCTTAGATAGTCCGGCTGGTGGTCCATGGCACTTTCTATTTTTCCTGCTTTATAATATTCCAAGCCCAAGGCCGCCACAGAAGCTCCTCGCTGACGGTTCATATTTGCCGGAGCAAAGGAAATCTCACAATCTGTCATAAGTTCCTCCTCCAGCCGTTTTCTGAATACAGGAACCCCATCACCTAAGAAGATTACCGTCTCCCGGTAACCTTTAAGCTTTTGTGCCAGTTCTTCTATGCTGATGGCCATCTGATCTTCCAAGGTTTTTAACTTTCCATCTTCGAAAGTGTAGATTCCTGTATAGACCTGGCCTCTTCTGGCATCCATAATCGGACAGATAAGCCCCTTGGCTCCCCACAGATTATAGGCCAATCCTGCGATGGTCGGCACATGGATCAAGGGTTTTTTCAAAGCCAATCCAAGTCCCTTGGCCGTCGCCGCACCGATGCGAAGTCCTGTAAAAGATCCAGGTCCTCCTGCTACGGCTATGGCATCTACCGTCTGAAGATCCAACTCGATCATACGGGCTACTTCATCCAACATAGGAAGAAGGGTCTGGGAATGTGTCTTTTTATAATTCACTGTATATTCTGCTACCAGTTCTTCCCCGGACTCTGTGCTATCCACAAGGGCCACACTGGCCACCAGTCCCGAACTGTCCAATGCTAGTATTCGCATATCTGAATCCTCCGATAATCAAATCCTTTTTCCAAATCTTTCTCAATGGTAATCTCTGTATAATGGTCCGGAAGGATGTCGCTTATAAGGTTTGCCCATTCTATAAGCGTAACCCCGTCTCCGTAAATATAATCTTCATAGCCCACTTCATCCATCTCATCTACATCTGCGATGCGATAAACATCAAAGTGGTAAAATGGCAACCGCCCCTCTTCGTAAATCTGCACAATGGTAAAGGTTGGACTGCTGACAGCCTCTTTAATCCCAAGACCTGCTGCCAGTCCCTTGGTAAATATGGTCTTTCCGACCCCTAAATCTCCCACCAGGGTAAAGACATCTCCGGCCTTAGCTTCCATACCTATTCTATATCCCAAATCGTAAGTTTCTTTTTCACTTCTACTCTCGATTGTCATATCATTCATCTTCTTCCATTTATATTTATAAGTCCCCTCAATCGTCTACTGATTATAACACAAGTTTTAAAAAGAATAAAGAATGCGAAAAAAGGGCCGAAGCAACGACTTGGTAAATCGCTACTTCAACCCTTCTTTTACATTTTTTTATTAAACCGTTCCCTTTAAAATCGGGCTGATTCTCTTATAGACAAGGAATACAATAATCGATACCAGTGTTCCTTTTACTAGGTTAAAGGGTGCCACCGCCAGAACTACAAAGGTAAATATATTTGTAATATGAGAATTTACAGCTGTTCCCATAGCAACCAAGGCATCGATAGGCATTCCAAAGGCAGCCGCATAGGTAGGCAACAATACAAAAGCATTGATAAAGCAACCGGATACTGCCATTACGATAGTTCCTGTCAGCATTCCTATGATTGCATTCTTTTTTGTTTTTCCATGTTTGTAAATAAAGGCTGCAGGCAATACAAAGGCACAACCCACAATAAAATTACCAAGATCGCCCACTCCTGCGGTGCTGGTTCCCTGGATCAACATGTGAATTAAAATTTTCAAAAGCTCAATGACCACTCCTGCAAGGGGGCCCATGGCAAAGCTTCCGATCAGCACAGGCACCTCGCTAAAGTCAATTTTGTAAAAAGCCGGTGCAAAGAAAAGCGGAATTTCAAAAGCCATCAGCACGACTGCTACTGCTGTGAGCATTCCGATCTGTACCATAATCCTCACCCTTGTTTTGGAGGATCCTTGGACTAATTTGGTCTGTGTTCCTGTTTGTGTTTGTTTCATTGTGTTTTCTCCTTCTTTCATACAATGTTGTAGTTACACATTAAAATTTCATCTTGAAGGAAATATTTTAGATATAAGAAACCCCCGATACAGAAAATGCATCGGGGGTATAAATCCAAAACAATCATTGAATCACAATGGGTCCAATCTTATCTGCTCCTTCTCTCATCCAGACTGTACTGTCGGTTCCGGAATTCACTGTCTGTGTCACCGGATCGGCCATCATAAGTTGATGGTTCGCGGACTTTACCGCCGGTTGGGAATTCATCTTGCTTTTTTAAGATGTCACCCTACCCCGAAGAAATCTTAATATTTGCTTGTTATTCTAGCAAGCTTTCCTATGGATTGCAAGCTATTATAGAAAAAAAGTTAATTTTATAATTTTACGTTTCAAGCTCCACCACATATAATTCATGCAAGGCTCTGGTTGCTCCGATATAGTGAAATTGCTGATACAGGGGACTTTCCTTATTCTCATCCAGCAAAAATACCTGATCAAACTCTAAGCCCTTTGCCATATAAAATGTGGTAATGCTAAGGCCGCTATTAAATTTCGAACTATCCCGGTCGATATAGGAAATATTTTCCCCCTGGTCTTTGAAACGCTCATAGACCTTCTCTGCCAGCCCTTCTGAGAGTGTTAAAATTGCGGCTGTTTCGTAGGCATCGTCTCCCAGGGAAAGCCTCTGCTTAATTTCTGCAAGACCGTCTTCTATGCTTCCTACTTTTATCTGTTCCACTTCTTTTCCGTGACGTTCCATATAGCTGATATCAGATTCCGAAGAAAATTTCTCCGCGTAGGCTGCAATCTCCAGAGTATTTCGGTAGCTTTTTGTCATCTCTATTTTTCGCATATCTTTCCCCAAAATCTCCGGCAAAAATTCCAGAACATCTCTGGAGCTATCATCTACCGTCTGGCCTCGGTCTCCTAAAATGGTCATATTACACTGGAACATGCTTCCCAAAATCTTATATTGCAAATAGGAATAATCCTGCATTTCATCGATAACCAAATGCCTTACCTGGCGGCCTGCCTTCTTGGAATAAAGGCGATTTTTCAAATATAAGACAGGGTAGACGTCCTCATATTCTAAGACTCTTCGTTTTAATTGGCGGTCGGGAAGCATCGGAAAATCATAGTCTTCAAGGAACCAATTATAGATTTCATATAGGTCTTTTGTCACATACAAGCGGTCAAATTTTTCTTGAATTTCCAAAAGATCCTCCTCAGAAATAGTTCTTCCTGTCAAGGTCTCATACTCATCTACAAAATACTCTCTCACTGCATCCATTCTGGAAAGCAGGGGGATTCCTGCAAATTTGTCATAGAAAAAGTCCATAATCTCGGAAGGGCTTCTGGTAAGGCCCTTGTACTTTACTTCCTTAAAATCCACCAATCGGTCTTCAAGCTCTACGAGGAAGCCTTCTACGGCATCTACGTATTCTTTAGATTCTTTAAAATCTATTCTTCTTTGATCTTCCTTGCTTAACCCCCGAATCTTTCTTTCAATGTGATGGTATCTATCCTCACAGTCTCCGGCCACATCTTGAAGTTCCCTGTAAGCAAAAAGGTCAAAACTCATTTCCTGGATATTTTCCTCCCCAAGCTCCGGTAAAATATGGGAGATGTAATCGGAAAATACACTGTTGGGAGACAGGATCAGGACATTACCCGAATTTAAATGTTCTCTGTCATGGTACAAAAGATAGGCGATCCGGTGCAGGGCTACAGAAGTTTTTCCGCTGCCTGCCACCCCCTGGATGACCATAATCTTATCTTTTACATTTCGGATAATGGCATTTTGTTCTTTTTGAATCGTCCTGACGATATTCTTTAATTTGGTATCACTGTTACTTCCCAGTTCTTCTTTCAAAATATCATCGTCGATTTTCATGTCGCTTTCAAATTCATAGACCATGCGGCCTCGTCGAATTTTGTACTGGGACTTTCTAAGGATTTCTCCCCTCATGAGGCCTGCCGGGGCCTCGTAGGAGGCTTCCCCCTTTTCAAAATCATAGAAAAGACCGCTGACAGGAGCTCTCCAATCATAGATTAAGGGCAGGGCGCCCCTTTTTTCTGCAAAATTTCCAATTCCGATGTAAAAGGTTTCTGCATCCTCATCTCCGTCATAGACAAAGTCTACACTGCCAAAGAAGGGAGAATCTAACATACGTTTCAAGCGATGCCTGAATTTTACATTTTCCTGGTTGGCTCCCACCTGGGCAAAAAGCGCCTGCTGGTTATCATAGTTTTCGTAACCGTACTGGTCCATCTCCGTATAATTGTCCCAATAATAGCGATTCATACTGTCAATATCTTCTTGCACTTTTTCAATGGAGTCTTCCACTTCTGACAATCTTTGATTTAAACAAGTGATTACATAATCTAGAAATTTGCTGCCTCTACTCATGTTTATATCCTTTTATTTTCAAAAATATAATACTAGGGTCAGAAGGTAAAGCTACCTTCTGGCCCCGGAAATTCTTAGGAATCGGGCCTTTATGCCTTGGCCTTATTTCCTGTATAAAGTTGATAATATCTGCCCTTTTCTTCAATCAGCTGATCGTGGGTTCCTCTTTCAATAATTCTTCCCTGCTCCAATACCATAATACAGTCAGAGTTTCTGACAGTGGAAAGTCTGTGGGCAATAACGAAAGTTGTTCTTCCGTGCATTAATTTGTCCATACCATCCTGGACAATCTTCTCTGTTCTTGTATCGATTGAGCTGGTTGCCTCATCTAAGATCAATACCGGAGGATCTGCTACTGCTGCCCTGGCAATGGCAAGAAGCTGTCTTTGTCCCTGACTTAGGTTTGCTCCGTCTCCGTGAAGCACTGTGTCATAGCCATGGGGCAGTCTGCGAATAAAGCCATCGGCATTGGCTAGTTTTGCTGCAGCATGAATTTCTTCCTCTGTAGCATCCAATTTGCCAAAGCGGATGTTATCTCTTACCGTTCCGGTAAACAAATGGGTATCCTGTAAAACGATTCCCAAAGATCTTCTAAGGTCCGCCTTTTTGATCTTGTTAATATTGATTCCGTCATAGCGGATCTTTCCGTCCTGGATATCATAGAATCGGTTGATCAGGTTGGTAATGGTAGTCTTTCCTGCACCGGTAGATCCTACAAAGGCAATCTTCTGTCCCGGAGTTGCATATAAGTCTACATTATGAAGAACGATCTTATCCGGATCATATCCGAAATCTACATCCTCAAAAACTACATCTCCGGTAAGCTCAATATAATCTACGCTGCCATCTGCCTGATGCTCATGTCTCCATGCCCAGCGTCCGGTTCTCTTGTCAGTCTCCACAAGTTTTCCGTCCTTCTCCTCGGCATTTACCAGAGTAACATATCCGTCATCTACCTCCACCTCTTCATCCAACAAGGTGAAGATACGGTCTGCGCCGGCCAAGGCCATAACTACGGAATTGATCTGCATACTAATCTGGTTGATGGGCATGCTAAAGCTCTTGTTAAAACTCAGGAAGCTGGCCAATCCTCCGAGGGTCAGACCGCCAAATCCATTTAAAGCGAAGACCCCTCCAAAAATCGCACAGATTACGTAACTGATATTTCCAAGCTGGGCATTAATAGGTCCCAAATAGTTTGCGTAACTGTTGGCCTGGTCTGCACTGACAAAAAGTTTGTCATTTAATTCTTTAAACTGTTTCTTACTTTCTTCTTCATGACAGAAAACTTTTACAACCTTCTGTCCGTTCATCATCTCTTCAATATATCCATTGACCTTACCTAGGTCCATCTGCTGATGGTGGAAGAATTTTCCGCTTCGCTTGGTAGCCTGGCCGGATAAATAAACCATAACTCCAACCATGATCATGGTAATAATAGTCAGAGGAAGGCTTAAAATCAGCATACTGACAAATACACTGAGAATGGTAATTCCACTACTTACAAGCTGAGGAATACTCTGGCTGATCATCTGTCTTAAGGTATCAATATCATTGGTATAAACGGACATGATATCTCCATGAGGATGGGTATCAAAATAGCGGATTGGAAGCTTTTCCATGTGCTCAAAAAGCTCATTTCTAAGGTTTCTTAAGGTTCCCTGACTAACCGTAATCATAATCCGGTTATAAACATAGGTTGCAACAACACCCACTGCATAGTAGCCTGCCACTCTGGCAATAGCATGCGCCAAAGGAGTAAAATCCGGCTGATCTGCAAGCAACATAGGGGTGATATATTTATCAATCAGCTCTTTCATGAACATAGTTCCCTGGACACTTGCCAAGACACTCACTACAATCAGGATTATAACCGATGTAAATTGGATCTTATAATCCCTTAATACATAATACATGACACGCTTTAAAATTTTTCCCGGATCTTTAACGTCGGGGCGTGCTCCTCGATTTCTATTCATACCTGCCATAATCTATGCACCCTCCTTCTCGTCAAAATCTCCGCCGCCCTTGGTCTGGGACTCATAAACTTCTCGGTAAATATCATTCGTCCGGATCAATTCCTCATGAGTTCCAAATCCATTCACACGGCCTTCTTCCATAACAATGATCCGGTCTGCATCCTGCACACTGGAAATTCTCTGGGCAATAATAATCTTTGTAGTATTAGGAATTTCTTCTCTAAATGCCTTGCGGATTTTAGCATCTGTCGCTGTATCCACCGCACTGGTACTATCATCCAAAATCAGTACCTTAGGATCCTTTAAGAGGGCTCTGGCAATACAAAGTCTTTGCTTTTGTCCTCCGGATACGTTACTTCCTCCCTGCTCGATATAGGTATTATAGCCTGCAGGGAATTTCTTAATGAATTCATCGGCGCAGGCAAGTCTGCAGACTTCCTGGCACTGCTCCTCTGTGGCATTTTTATCTCCCCAGCGAAGGTTATCATAGATTGTTCCTGAAAACAGGACATTGTTTTGAAGCACAACCGCCACTTTATTTCTAAGAACCTCCATGTCGTAGTCTCTTACGTCATGACCACCGACCTTGACCTCTCCGGCTGTCACATCGTAAAGTCGACTGATCAAGTTGACCAAACTGGTCTTTGCGCTTCCGGTTCCACCGATAATACCAATGGTCTCTCCGGATTTAATCTCAAGATTTATATCTCTTAAAACCGGCTCATCACTGTCCTTATTATAAGCAAAATCCACATGGTTAAATACAATATTTCCATCTGGCACGTCCTCTAAAGGATGGTCGGGATTGCTCAAATCACTTTTTTCTTCAAGGACCTCTGCCACACGTTCTGCACTGGCGGTACTCATAGATACCATAACAAATACCATGGACATCATCATAAGACTCATCAGAATGTTCATGCAGTAGGTAAGAAGACTCATAAGCTCACCTGTTGTCAGGGAATCTGCCACGATCATCTTAGCTCCCATCCAGCTAATGAGAAGGATACAGCTATATACAGTAAGCTGCATGAGCGGCATATTATATACAATATTTTTCTCTGCCTTGACAAACAATTTATAAATGTTGGCACTGGCATTATGAAAACGCTCGGTCTCCTGCTCCTCTCTTACATATGCCTTTACCACTCGAATGGCGGATACATTTTCCTGTACGGATTCATTTAAGGCGTCATACTTTGGAAATACCTGGCGGAAATACTGGGTTGCATGAACCATGATAAAGCCAAGTAAAGTTCCAAGGATGATAACTGCGATTAAATATACCGTCGCGATTCTTGCATTGATGGCAAATGACATGATCATGGCACAGATCAAACTCATGGGAGCTCTTACAAACATTCGAAGCAGCATCTGGTATGCATTCTGAATGTTTGTAACATCTGTGGTCATACGGGTAACCAAGCCCGCGGTACTATATTTATCAATATTAGAGAAAGAAAATGTCTGAATGTTATAAAACATTGACTCTCTTAAATTCTTAGCAAATCCGGCGGAAGCTTTCGCTCCGTAACGGCCGCCTCCCAGACCTGCAAAAAGTCCAATGGCTGCCGCCAAAACCATAACACCACCTACTTTGTAGATATGCTGCATGTCCCCGGCATTTACGCCCTTATCAATGATGGACGCCATTAAATAGGGGATTGCCATCTCCATTAATACCTCCAGCACCATAAATGCCGGAGTTGCAAGAGACGCCCCTTTGTATTCTTTTACTTCTTTTAATAATGTTCGTAACACAAAAAAGCCTCCTTTATGATATTCCTTTCATTGTCAGCTGTATTCTTTTCTTTTTTAAGTCCACACTCATGACTTTCACTTCCACAATGTCACCGACACTCACCACCTCCAGTGGATGTTTGATGAACTTGTCACACATTTCGGAAATGTGCACCAGTCCATCCTGGTGGACACCGATATCTACGAAAGCACCAAAGTCAATAACGTTTCGCACGGTTCCTTTCAAAATCATGCCTTCTTTTAAATCCTTCATCTCTAAAACGTCTGTCCTAAGGATCGGTTTTGGCATGTCTTCTCTTGGGTCTCTTCCCGGTTTTTCCAATTCCTTTACAATATCTCTTAGAGTAATCTCGCCGATTTCTAAGTCCTCTGCCAATTTCTTGTAATCCTTTACTGTTAAGGAGAGGCCGGAAAGTTTTCCGGCTGAAACATCCTCAGGCGCAAAGCCTTGTTTCTTTAAAAGGTTCTTTGCCGCCTCATAGGTTTCCGGGTGAACGCTGGTAGTATCTAAGGGTTCATTTCCCCCATAAATACGCATGAATCCCGCGCACTGCTCATAGGCTTTTGGTCCAAGCTTTGGCACCTTCAAAAGTTCCTTACGATTCTTGAAGCTTCCATTCTCCTCCCTGTAAGCCACAATATTCTTAGCAATAGTCGAAGAGATTCCGGAAATGTAGGAAAGCAGGGGGGCAGAAGCCGTATTTAAATCCACTCCCACACGGTTTACACAATCCTCCACAACTCCGGACAGGGCCTCTGTCAGTTTTTTCTGATTCATGTCATGCTGGTACTGGCCTACCCCAATGGCCTTAGGATCAATCTTTACCAGCTCTGCCAAAGGATCCTGAAGTCTTCTGGCGATGGATGTCGCACTTCGCTGGCCCACATCAAACTTTGGAAATTCTTCACTGGCCAATTTGCTGGCTGAGTATACAGACGCTCCTGCCTCATTTACAATAACATACTGAACCTTCTGGGGAATTTCCTTTAATAAGTCTACGATAAATTGTTCCGATTCCCTGGAAGCTGTTCCATTACCAACAGAAATCAAGCTGATATTGTACTTGGCAATGATCTCCTTCAGAAGTTTCTTAGCGGCCGCGATCTTCTGCGGTGTAGTCGGAGCCGTAGGATAAATAACTGTTGTTCCGATTACTTTACCTGTAGGGTCAACGACCGCCAACTTACAGCCCGTTCGAAAAGCCGGGTCCCATCCCAGCACGGTGTGGCCCTTAATAGGCGGCGCCATAAGAAGCTGCTCTAAATTTTTCTTAAAGACTTCAATAGCTCCATCCTCTGCCTGCTCTGTCAGTTCGTTTCGGATCTCCCTCTCAATGGCCGGGGCAATGAGACGCTTGTAGGCATCTGCAATGGTTTCCCTTAAGATCTCATTGGTATAAGGATTATCTCTTCGGATAATCTTCTTTTCCAGATAACGCAGCACATCCTCTTCCGGAGCTTCCACCTTCACCGTCAGGATTTTTTCTTTTTCTCCACGGTTTAAAGCCAGAATCCGATGTCCCGCTAACTTCCGCACCGGCTCTTCAAATTCGTAGTACATTTCATAGACAGACTCTGCTTCCATGTCCTTTGCCACAGAAGTGATCAGGCCCTTTTGCATGGTCTGCTTTCTGATCCAAATACGGTAATCCGCCTCGTCGGAAATACTTTCTGCAATAATATCTGCAGCTCCTGCAATAGCCTCTTCTACGGTCTCAACTTCTTTTTCAGGATTTACAAAGGCTGCTGCCTCTTCCTCCAGAGAATGATCTAGCTTCTGAAGACGAATGGTCATAGCCAAGGGTTCCAATCCCTTCTCCTTTGCAATGGTAGCCCTGGTCCTTCGTTTTGGTCTGTAAGGTCTGTAGAGATCTTCCACCACCACCAGGGTTTCTGCCTGGAGGATCTGATTCCTTAGTTCCTCAGTAAGCTTCCCCTGTTCCTCGATGCTTCCCAGCACTTGTTCCTTCTTTTCCTCTAAATTTCGCAGATAAAGAAGTCTCTCGTGGAGTTTTCGAAGTTGCTCATCATCTAGGGTTCCTGTCGCTTCCTTACGATATCTGGCGATAAATGGGATGGTATTTCCCTCGTCAATAAGCTTGACAGCAGCCTCTACCTGCCACTTCTTTACTCCTAATTCTTCGGTGATCTTCTGATTAATATCCATAAAATGTACCTTTCTTTGTGAACAAAAATCTAACTGAAGCAATTTATAGCTCCAGTTAAGTATAATATTATACAGGAATTGCGTCTCATTATCAACGCAAGAATCCGCAAAGAAATCTAAAGCTTTTATAAAGTAACGTAATAAACAGGCAATAAACAGAGCTCACTCTGTTTTCTTGCAAATAAAAATTTGCCATGTTATACTTAGCTTCGTAGCGTCAATTGCTTGCCAAAAAGGATTATAATTATATATGAAACAAAAAAATCAAGAACTATCAAAACAACAGCAAAAATCAAAGGAAACCAAGGATCGGATTTTTAAGGCGGCAAAGAAAATTTTGCAAAAAAAAGGCTATGATCATCTTTCTATAAAGAATATTTGTGAGGAAGCCCATGTTTCCAACGGAAGCTTCTATCATCATTTTAAAACCAAGGACGATCTCCTTTCTTATTATATTGAAGAGCAGCCCAGCATTAATCCGGATCTTTTGGATCTTCCAAAGAATCCTGAAGAGGCCAAGAATGCCATCATAGAGGTTTACTTAAACTATGTGCATTACTGTCAGGAACTGGGGGTTGGATTTATGTCCAATTATTACACCCCGCAAAATCAGTCTCTGAATCCTCTGATTCGAACGGAACGCCCCTATCCTATTGTGACCGTACACGATTATTTACAAAAGGCCTTGGAGGCCGGGGTCATTTCTTTTGACGCCGATCTTGCCGATGTCACCACTGACATTCGAATGATTGTTATTGGAAATGTATTTGAATGGTGTTTGAAAGGTGGGGAAGCGGACATGGAGGAAAATATGAAACGGTCCCTCTCCACCTATCTGGATGGTCTTTTTCTTCATTCTTAATAAAATATAAAGGAGGTCACTTGTTTTGAAATGGATTTTACTAATTATCCTCTTACTTTTTCTGCTATATTTATTTTTAATTAGCCCCAGGTTGTCCTTCAAAAAACGAATGAATGCTTACGAGGGAGTCATGTTTGCCCACAGAGGTTATCATGATATCGACCGGGGAATTCCTGAAAACTCTATGCCAGCCTTTAAGCGGGCCATGGAACATGGCTACGGCATTGAGCTGGATGTCCATCTAACCTGCGATGGAGAGGTGGTAGTATTTCACGATGATAGCCTAAAGAGGATCTGTGGCTCTAGGGAGACGGTTGAAAGTCTTACTGCCAAGGATCTTACCAGCCGGAGACTGTCGGGAACAAAAGAACGAATTCCATTATTTAAAGATGTTTTAGACCTGGTTGATGGTCAGGTCCCTCTCCTAATCGAACTTAAGTTATCTACCAAGGAAGCCGACCGGTTTTGCAGCACCGTCAATGATCTTTTAAAGGATTATACGGGGCCCTACCTGATCCAATCCTTTAATACTATGGTGCTTAAATGGTATCGAAGCCATGCGCCTCATGTTCTTAGAGGACAGCTTTCCTCCAACTTGGTGAAATCAGATCCCGACAAGCCTTGGATCTTTCGCTTTGCCGTGAAGCATATGCTGTGTAATGCCTTGGGCCGTCCGGATTTTATTTCTTACAAATTACTGGACCTTCCCAATCCAAGCCTTGGCATTTTGAAACAATTTTACAAAACCCCTGTGGCCGTATGGACCTTAAGAACCCCTGCCGCTCTTAAAACTGGGAAGAAGCACTATGATATGCAGATTTTTGAAAATCGATGTAAAAAATCTTAACAATTGGTGAACACGGTTGTTGATTTTCAACTTTCGTGTTATAATCCCTCAGAAACAAAAGTTCTTTAGCATTTTATCCAAGGAATGAATTTTTATGAAAGGGAGTCCTAGTATGGGATTTGTAGAAAAGTTTAAAGGAACTGCTAAGAAATATAATCACGCATGGGTTTTTCTATATATGTTCATTTATTTACCCTGGTTTCATTATCTAGAGACCAGAACCAATGTTACATATTATATAATCCATTCGCCACTGGATGATTATATTCCATTTTTGGAAATTTTCATTGTACCTTACCTCTTATGGTTTTTGTATATGGCAGTGGCTGCCTTTTATTTTTTCTTTACCAATAAGAGAGAGTTTTATCAATTAGCTGCCTTCTTGGTAGCAGGTATGACTGCATTTTTAGTTATCTGTACCGTCTTTCCAAACGGATTGAACCTAAGGCCTACTAGCTTTGAAAGAGATAATATTTTTACATTTCTTGTAGGAATGCTCTACAAGACAGATACAGCAACCAATGTGCTTCCTAGTATTCATGTATATAATTCTTTAGGAATTGCCATTGCTGTTTCCCACTCAGATGCCTTAAAAAAGCATCCCCGTGTCTGTCAGGGCGCCTACCTTTTAACAGTCCTTATCATCTTGTCCACTATGTTTTTAAAACAGCACTCTGTGACAGATGTAACTGCAGGATTTGTAATGGCCATGGTAGTTTATCCATTTGTTTATGTCAGCGAAAGAAACAAGGAACCAAAACTGTCCGGTCAGTGGGTATAAGCAATTCTTTAAAAATTACAAAGAGGCCAGTCGCATCATAAAGCGACTGGCCTCTTTGTAATTTCAAATACGGAGCAGCATATCTACCGGTTTATATTATTTTCGTATAGGCCGCAAATGCGGATGGTATAGAATATTTCTCTCTTATTTCCTCCGGGCCCACAAATAAAAAGTTGGCCTCGTTTGTTTTTTCCAGCTCATCTACCAGAATCTCATATCCGATCATGTGCCACTCAATATGGCTGAAAATATGCCCTGCATTCTCTAGTTTTTTGATACGTACCGGCATCAGGCCTATTTCTTTACAGTATTTTGTCACCTGATCTTCGTCCAAATGTCCCTCTAAATTAGGAAACTCATACATACCTGCCAGTAAACCTTTTAAATCCCGTTTGTGAAGAGCGATCTGATTATGGTCTCGAAATAAAAGTACGGTCTTGTCCTGGATCTTTCTTTTTTTTGCCTTGCTTTTTACCGGAATTTTGGCGATGAGGTCTTCTTTTTTAGCCAGGCAAATATTATTCAAGGGACAGATTTCACATTTGGGCTCTCCGTTTGGCCCGCAGACCAGGGCGCCTAGTTCTATAAGGCCCTGGTTAAAGTCTGAGGGATTCTCCCTTGGAATCAGCTGATCCAGGGACTTCTCTACCGAAGTTTTGGTGCTTTGTTTTGCAATATCCCTATCATCAGCAGTAATTCTTGTAATTACCCTAAGGACATTTCCGTCTACCGCCGGTTTGGGAATTCCAAAGGCAAAGGAACTAATCGCTCCTGCCGTATAGGTCCCTATGCCTGGGAGGGACAAAATTCCCTCATAGGTATCCGGGAAGATTCCCCTATAATCGATCTCAATCTGCTTGGCTGCCTTTTGCATATTCCGCACCCGGTTATAGTATCCTAAGCCCTCCCAGAGCTTTAATAGTTGATCCTCTTTAGCCCCCGCAAGATCAGAGACTCGGGGCAAGGCCTCCAGGAATCTTTGATAATAAGCTTTTACGGCCTCCACCCGGGTTTGCTGCAGCATAATCTCCGACACCCAGACATGGTAGGGGCTGGGGTTTATTCTCCAAGGCAAGTCTCTTTTATTTTTCTGATACCAGGGAATAATCAAATCCGGCAGGTCCCTTGGAATCTGCCGGATTTTCTTTTCATCATGTTCCTGGTCTAACTTTCTTTGACCACTACGCATATGATTTACCTTTTATACTTTATAATACCTTAGATAAGAAGTCTTTAAGTCTTGCATCCTTAGGATTTGCAAAGAATTCCTCCGGAGTGTTTTCCTCTTTAATAACTCCCTCATCTATGAAAACGACCCTATTTGCTACTTCTCTTGCAAATCCCATCTCATGGGTGACCACCACCATGGTCATTCCTTCTTTTGCAAGTGATTTCATTAATTCAAGAACCTCTCCTACCATCTCCGGATCCAGAGCGGAAGTCGGCTCGTCAAATAGGATTACATCCGGGTTCATTGCCAAAGCTCTTACAATGGCAATTCTCTGTTTTTGACCACCGGACAGGGTTGAAGGATATACATCTGCCTTATCTTCCAGGCCGATACGGGCAAGAAGCTTCATTGCATGTTCTTTTTCCTCTTCCGTAATCTGTTTTTTAAGCAAGGCCTTACCAACCCGGCTTTTTCTGGTTTTCTTTAATGACTCATAGCGTACATATACAGGAGCTAGCATAATATTCTCTATGACTGTCTTATTGTTAAAGAGATTAAAGTGCTGAAATACCATTCCCATATGGCGTCTGTGAATATTAATATCCACCCGCATATCTGCGATATCTACCCCGTTAAAAATAATCTTTCCCTCAGTAGGATCTTCCATACAGTTCAGGCAACGAAGGAAGGTACTTTTTCCGGAGCCGGAAGGACCGATGACCGCTACAATATCTCCCTTGTTGATGGTAATATTGATGCCTTTTAACACTTCCGTATCTTCAAAGTTTTTTTTCAGATTAATTACGTCTATCACTCTTCTTCAGGCTCCTTTCCATGCATTTAATCAGTAGGGAAATAATAAGTACCAGCACAATATAAATCAGTGCCATTACTAAATATGGAACCATGAACTCATAGCTATTACTTCCGATATAGTTAAATGCCACATACAAATCTGCCGCACCGACAAAACTAACTACGGAAGTTTCTTTAATCAGCGAGATAAATTCATTTCCTAAGGTTGGCAGAATGTTTTTTATGGCCTGAGGAATGATGATCATTCTCATGGTTGTGGTAAAGCTCAATCCCACCGCACGTCCTGCTTCCATCTGTCCCGGATCTACAGACTGAATTCCGCTTCGCATAATCTCGGAAATATAGGCTCCACTATTAAGTCCGAATACTAACATAGCCACCTGAACACCTGTAATCTTCCAACCTATAATCGGAAGGAGTACATAATAAAATACTAGGAGCTGCACCACCATAGGAGTGCCTCGAAAGAGAGCTACATATAAGTTGCAAATTCTATTAAGAATTCTTGGAACCAGCTTATACTTTGGAACCACCCGCACAGTTGCAATTAAGATTCCGATTATGATACCGATAAGGAGGCCGGCCACTGCAATCATCAAAGTATTTTCCAATCCTTGAAGGACCTTTACATAGCCATTCTGCTCAATAAATATCTCTATAAATTTATCTACTTTTTGTCCGAAATTACCCATGATCTACTTGTTTTCCATTTCCTATTGCATTGCGTTGATAGCTTCTGTAATTGCACTTGCAGGAGCAGCATCGATCATTACATACTTAATATTTCCATTAAGCATATCCTGAACTGCTAAAGAACCGCTCTTGTAGGTTACACACTCAGCTGTAAGTCCATCAAATCCCCAGTCATCGTCACCTTCGATATAATACTGAGCAGTGGTTCCTGCCTGTACACCGATGGAATCATTTGCTGTAAGCTTCTGAAGAAGGGCTGCTACCTCGTCGGCATCCTTGCAATCATCAAAAGTTGTATCATCACTTGGAACGATCAACTTCTGAGATGCTTCATAATAAGAATCTGTAAATGTTACATATTCTTTTCTCTCTTCATTTACTGTAAGTCCTGCCATAGCAATGTCACATTTATGCTGGCCTACGGACAAGCATACTGCATCAAAATCCATATTCTGGATGACTAATTCCTCTCCTAATTCCTCAGCTAAAAGAGAAGCAATCTCCATATCAATTCCGTAATAGCTGTCACCCTTTGTATACTCAAAAGGCTCAAAGGCTGCATTAGTTGCTACTACTAACTGATCCTTGGATGCATCGTACTCTGCAGATTCAATGGCCTCCGGCTCTCCGTCTCCGAAATACTTATCAAAGATTTCATCTAAAGTTCCATCTTCCTTGATCTGAGCAATAAAATCATTGGTCTTTTCAAGAAGCTCCGGCTGATCCTTGTCAACACCAAAGGCATACTCCTCGTTTGTAAGATCAATGTCAATGACCTTAGCGGTCTTAGCGCCGGAACTTGAACTAGAAGCAGTGCTCTCATCAGAAGATGAGGAACTTCCTCCACAAGCTGTCAAAGACAGGGCGCAGGTAGCTACCAAAACCATACTTACTAATTTCTTCATTTTCATTTTGTTTCTCCTCCCATAGTATCCTCTAAATACTAGTTTGTTATATAAATTTTATTGTTCCTTTGATGATCATGACTTCTAAATAATAAAAGTCAATTCTAAAAAAAGATTATAGGTACTAGCCGATTATAAGTTTAATAATAGAAACCAGAATGATCAAGGCACCCAGGGCGATTCTATAATATCCAAATACCTTAAAATCGTTTTTCTTAATATATCCCATAAGGAAGCGAATGGCAAAGATTGAAACTCCGAAGGATACAATACATCCTAACATCAAGAAGCCAAACTCAGCCGCTGTAAAGGCAAATCCAAATTTGATAAGCTTGAGAAGGCTGGCTCCGAACATTACCGGAATTGCCAGGAAAAATGTAAATTCCGCTGCCACCTCTCTGGAAACTCCAATAAGAAGCGCTCCTACGATAGTAGCTCCTGATCTGGAAGTTCCCGGGATCAAGGCCAGCATCTGGAAGAAGCCGATCCAGAGAAGCATCTGGATGGTAAGCCCGGAAATGCTGTGTACGTGAGGCTTCTTTCCCTTGTTTCGGTCCTCTACATAAATAAATAAGATACCGTAAACAATCAGCATAATTGCCACCGGAAGAGGCTTATAAAAGAGCTCGTCCAAGAGGTCATTAAACAAAAGTCCGATCACGGCCGCCGGCACGGAAGCGATGGCCACCTTGATCCACATCTGCCAGGTAAGAAGCTTCTGTTTTTCCGTCTTTTTGGGTGAAAATGGATTCAGCTTATGAAAATATAGTACAACTACCGCCATAATAGCACCTAGTTGGATTACAACATCAAACATCTCCATAAAGCTGTCACTTAAACTTGGCTTTAAAATATTCTCCACCAGGATCAGGTGTCCCGTACTACTTACAGGCAGCCACTCAGTGATACCTTCAACAATACCAAGAATGATTACTTTTAATACATCTAACATTGTTTTTCTCCTAATTCAGTACATGGTCTTCAATGAATCTGGCAACCCCATCTTCATCGTTGGACCCAGTTACATAGTCAGCCACTGCCTTAGTTTCTTCATCTGCATTGGCCATGGCTACTCCGGTTCCTGCCAGTTTGAGCATAGAATGATCGTTTGACGCATCTCCAAAGGCCATAATTTCCTCTCTGGAAATATTTAAAGACTCCCCTAACTTAAGAAGGGCATTCCCCTTGGTTGCTCCCTTTGCATTGATTTCAAGATTACAACCTAAGGCTCCTGTAATCTCAATATCCGGAATTTCCTGCAAACGTGCTCTGATCTTTTCAATATCTTCCAAATTGGCCATAATTCCATGGATCTTATCCATATCTGAAAATTCTTTATCAAAAATCTTCTCTAGGTCTTTCACCGGAGTTCTGGTTTTTACAATATATTCTGCCATATGGGGGTCGGATAGAAAATGCCCGATATTTAAAAGGTCATCCTCATTGGCATATCCTTTCCCATTAAAATATATTTCCTTTAGGGTATCATACTCATAAAATATCTTCAATATTTTTCTACCGGTCTCCCTGGGGAGCAAGGTCTCAATAATGGCCTCATTCCTTCTAAGATCCATAACCCTGGCTCCGTTGGCAGTCACCGCATAATTGGTTCCCGTAATTTTTAGAACCATCTCAGGAATTCCCGTTACCGGCCGACCTGTAGCTGGCAATATAACAATCCCCTGTCTGGCAGCCTCCTCAAGCACTTCCTTGGTATGGGGAGTCAGTTCCTTTTTGGAGTTTAAAAGAGTACCATCTAAATCATATGCTATTAATTTTGTTCTAATCATCGTACTTTCCTATTATACAAAAAAGCGCATCTTTCCTCAGAAAAATGCGCTTAAATCTCAAATCAAATCTCCAAGAAGGATTATACAAGCTCAATAAGAACTTCCATAGCAGCGTCACCTTTACGCTGTCCAATCTTAACGATTCTTGTGTATCCACCATTACGGCCTTCATACTTAGGAGCGATCTCATCAAATAACTTAGCTACAAGATCAACTTCCTTTGTGTTCTTCTTCTTTCCTGCCTGAGCGGTCGGAACCTCTTTAACAGGATAGAGAACCTTGAGCATCTGACGACGAGCATGAAGTCTGCTAGGAAGATCTTTCTTGATTGTCTTCTCTACTTCGTCATATACAGTAACTTTCTTACCATCTACAACTTCTTTTACTCTCTTGCCGTCTTTATCCTTGCGAGCAACCTTAGCCTTAACAGTTACTTCTTCGAAGTTGTCCTTCTCTTTTACTGCAAGTGCAATAAGTCCCTCAGCGATCTTGCGAATCTCTTTTGCCTTAGCTTCTGTAGTAACGATCTTACCGTTGTTGAGTAATGCAGTTACCTGGTTTCTTAACAATGCTTTTCTCTGGCTGGAAGTTCTTCCAAGCTTTCTATACTTTGCCATTTTAAAATTTCCTCCATAATTAACACTTGGTTATACTCTTCGGGCTTACTAGCCAAATGCTCTGTCGTGCCCTTCGGACTTACCGACAGAATACATTAAATCTCTATGCGAGTTAAGGATTACTCCTCACCTCTGCTTAAGCTTAAACCTAATTCTTCAAGCTTAGCCAGTACTTCCTCTAAGGACTTACGTCCAAGATTACGTACCTTCATCATATCATCAGGAGTTCTGTTTGTGAGTTCTTCAACAGTGTTGATGCCTGCTCTCTTCAAGCAGTTAAAGGAACGAACAGATAATTCTAATTCGTCAATGCTCATCTCCAGAACTTTTTCCTTCTCATCGTCTTCCTTCTCGATCATGACCTCAGCTGCCTGTGCAACCTCTGAAAGATCGATAAAGAGCTTCAGATGTTCACTAAGTACCTTAGCAGCCAAACTTACTGCCTCATCCGGAAGCAAGGTTCCGTTGGTATAAACATCTAATGTAAGCTTGTCATAGTCTGTAATCTGACCTACACGAGTATTCTCTACGGTAAGGTTTACACGCTCAACCGGTGTGTAGATAGAATCGATCGGAATCACTGAGATAGACATATCCTCCGTCTTATTCTTATCTGAGCTTACATATCCTCTACCCTTTGTAATAGTAAGTTCCATGTAAAGCTTGCTGTCTGCTCCACCGTTTAATGTAGCAATTACCTGATCCTTATTGATGATCTCAATATCAGGATCTACCTGAATATCAGCAGCGGTAACTACACCTTCGCCCTCAAACTCGATGTAAGCTGTCTTTGGCTCATCTGTCTCAGATGAGTTCTTGATAGACAGAGATTTCAAATTCATGACAATCTCTGTAACATCTTCCTTAACACCAGGAATAGAACTAAATTCATGAAGAACTCCATCAATCTTTACGGAACTTACTGCTGCTCCAGGCAAAGATGAAAGCATGATTCTTCTTAAGGAATTACCCAAAGTTGTTCCATAACCTCTTTCCAAAGGCTCTACAACAAATCTTCCATATTTCTTATCTTCTGAAATTTCAGTTATCTCGATATTTGGCTTATTAAAATCAAACACTAAGTTCACCTCCTGTGGTGTTTACGGATTATTATTTAGAATACAACTCGACGATCAACATTTCATCTACAGGAACATCGATAGCTTCACGTCTTGGAAGCTCCTTAACTGTACCCTTTAATGACTCAAGATCAGCCTCCAACCACTCTGGTACAAGACGTCCGCCTGTAACCTCAACGATCTCTTTGTATCTTGCAGAGCTCTTCTTAGCTTCTTTGATCTCTACAACATCTCCGGCCTTAACTAAGTAAGAAGGAATGTTTACCTGCTTACCGTTAACCAAAACATGCTTGTGATCAACGATCTGTCTTGCCTCACGTCTTGTTCTTGCAAGTCCAAGACGGAATACTACGTTATCAAGTCTTGACTCAAGAAGAACCATTAAGTTCTCACCGGTCATTCCTTTCATACGCTGAGCCTTGAAATAATAATTTCTGAAAGGCTTCTCTAATACACCATAGATGAATTTAGCTTTCTGCTTCTCACGTAACTGGAGACCATACTCGCTCATCTTTCTGCTTGATCTCTTTAACTGTCTGTTAGACTTCTTATCAATTCCCAAATAAACAGGATCCATACCGAGGGATCTACATCTTTTAAGAACTGGTACTCTATTTACTGCCATGCTTATTGTTCCTCCTATTTCTTTTCGCCATTAAAAGAATATCTAAAATTAGACTCTTCTACGTTTTGGTGGACGGCAACCATTGTGTGGTACAGGTGTTACATCCTTAATGCTTGTTACATTAATTCCACATGCCTGAAGGGCACGAATTGCTGCTTCTCTACCTGAACCTGGTCCCTTAACCATAACGTCAACGGACTTTAAGCCATGTACTAATGCTGCCTTAGCTGCTGTCTCAGCTGCTGTCTGTGCTGCATAAGGGGTAGATTTCTTTGAACCTCTAAATCCTAGACCACCAGCACTTGCCCATGAAAGAGCATTTCCCTGTGCATCAGTTAATGTTACGATTGTGTTATTAAAAGATGCCTGGATATGTGCCTGTCCGTGTTCAACGTTTTTCTTGACACGTTTCTTTGTCACTTTCTTTGTAACTTTCTTTGCCATAATAAAACTAACCTACGCTTTCTTATTTATGATGATTAATTATTTCTTCTTGTTTGCTACTGTTCTCTTAGGACCTTTTCTTGTTCTTGCATTGGTCTTAGTCTTCTGACCACGAACCGGAAGTCCCTTTCTGTGACGAATTCCTCTGTAGCATCCGATCTCCTGAAGTCTCTTAATGTTAAGAGCGATTTCTCTTCTAAGATCACCTTCTACAGTCTGTGTCTCGTCGATAACTGCTGAAATCTTCTTAACGTCTTCGTCAGTAAGATCTCTACAACGAATATCAGGATCAACTCCTGCTTCCTCTAAAATGCGAGTTGCGCTCGGTCTACCAATACCATAAATATAGGTAAGTCCGATTTCAACACGTTTGTCTCTTGGTAAATCTACACCTGCAATACGAGCCATGTGATTATTCCTCCATTTTCTTGTTCTTGTTCTTTCATTTTTGCATACTGTCCCAAATAGGGATGCGATTGAGATGCATATCTCAAGTCATCCAGGCATGTTCGGTAACCATGCCCTTTCCGGCCACCGTTCAATTAAGATAAACGGTAATGACGAGCCGGCATTATAAGCAATATACCAGGAAATCACCGGCTACAGGTGTCCTTGTATATTAAACAGTCTACACACGCCCTGGCGTGTCCACTGTCAGCCGCCTAATTGATTACAGAAACGACTATCCCTGTCTCTGTTTGTGCTTAGGGTTTTCGCAAATAATACGAACGCTTCCTTTTCTCTTGATGACTTTGCATTTTTCGCAAATTGGTTTTACTGATGATCTAACCTTCACGGGGATCCTCCTTTCATCCATTGCTTTTGCCTTCATACTTCTACATGATTTCTTGTCTTAGCTTGCCTTCTATCCATATATAATCTGCAACTCACAGATATTTGGGCAAAGCAATACCCAGAAACATGCTTATATATAATATCACTGTTCCTGGGTATTAGTCAATAGCTATTTTTTACTTTTTATTTGTCTTTTTTACTTATCTCTCCAGATAATTCTTCCCTTAGAAAGATCATATGGGGAAAGCTCCAAGGTCACTTTATCTCCCGGCAAGATCTTGATAAAGTTCATACGAAGTTTTCCGCTGATGTGCGCCAGCACCTGGTGTCCATTCTCTAATTCCACCTGAAACATGGCATTTGGCAATTTTTCAACTACAGTTCCCTCAATTTCGATTACGTCTGCCTTTGACATACTTCTCGATTCCTCCTGTTATTTTGCACTCTTAGTTCTAACTTTTAAGATTCTCTTAATGGCTACATCATCTGCTGCAGCTATGTCATATTGTTCCTTAATGATCTGAACATGCTTTTTTTTCTTCTTCTTTGGATGATCCAAGGTTCTGATCTTCCCATCCACAAGCTCTACATACTTCTCATGGCTTCGCACGATCAAATAAATATTACCGGCATCATGTCCTGCAAGAGAGATCACCGGCATTCCAATCTTATATTTATCCACAGTTCACCTCTCCAAATAAATTTGTATCACAGGTAAGTATAACTGCTAGGGTAAATCCTGTCCTAAACTTAAGATAATCGGATCTTTATCCGTTATAAGAACGGTATTCTCATAATGAGCTGATAAAGACCGATCCTTGGTAACCACGGTCCACTCATCCGGCATCCAGTCTACTTTCCAGGTTCCGATATTGATCATAGGCTCGATGGCCAATGTCATACCCGCCTTTAGCATTACGCCTTTTCGGTTCATCTCATAATTAGGAATCTCCGGAGCTTCGTGGAGAGCTGTACCGATCCCATGGCCGCACAAGTCTCTTACAACTCCGTAACCTCTGGACTCGGCATACCTTCCAATCGCACCGGATATATCAAAGAGATGGTTGCCCTCTCTCGCTTCCTTGATTCCTTCAAAGAAGCATTCTCTGGTTACCTGAATAAGTTTCTTTGCTTCCTCACTGATTTCACCTACGGCATGGGTCCTGGCAGCATCGGAGTGGTATCCCTTATAAATCACACCTGCATCCAGACTTACAATATCTCCATCTCTCAAGAAACGGTGTTCACTGGGGATTCCATGAACAATCTCTTCATTAATAGAAACGCAGATAGAAGCCGGATATCCTTCATAATTAAGAAATGAAGGAATGCATCCGTAACTGCGGATAATCTCTTCACCAAGTTTATCAATCGCTTTTGTAGTCATTCCCGGACATATTGCCTTGGCCAATTCGTCGTGAACAATTCCTAAAATTCGTCCAGCCTCTGTCATTAAGTCAATTTCCCGAGCTGATTTCACTGTAATTGGCATAATGATTACTCTCCCAAAATAGCTACAATGTTATTAAATACATCGTTGATATCAATGGTTCCATCAATGGTCTTTAAGATTCCTGCCTTATCATAATAATCGATCAATGGCTGTGTCTGCTCATGGTAAACATTCAATCGTTTTGTAACCGTCTCCGGCTTGTCATCATCTCTAAGGATCAAATCCTTTCCGCAAACATCGCAAACACCCTCTGTCTTAGGAGCTGCGTAAACCAAATGATAAGTAGCTCCGCATCCTAGGCAAGCTCTTCTTCCGGACATACGATTTACAATATTCTCATCCGGTACAGAAATATCAATGGCTGCATCCAACTTCTCTCCCTGCTTTGTGAGCGCCTCATCTAAAGCCTTTGCCTGAGGAATGGTTCTTGGAAATCCATCCAATACATAGCCATTCTTGGCATCTTCTTTTCCTAAACGATCCACAATAAGGTCAAGAACCAACTCATCCGGTACAAGCATTCCCTGATCCATGTACTCTTTAGCTTTCTTTCCCAATGGGGTTCCTTCTTTAATGTTTGCCCGGAAAATATCTCCGGTAGAAATGTGTGGGACACTATATTTTGCTGAAATTTTAGCTGCCTGTGTTCCTTTTCCGGCACCTGGTGCCCCTAACATAACGATTTTCATTTTGGGTATTCCTCCTTATAGCATTTTAACTCGCGAAAAAATCTTCCCGCGAGTCAAAATCTTAACTATTCAAAAATCCTCTATAATTACGTACCAGCATCTGTGATTCGATCTGCTTCAAAGTCTCTAATACAACACTGACAATAATGATCAGTGAGGTTCCACCAAAGGAAACGCTGGCTCCAAGCCAACCATTAAAGAGTATTGGAACAATCTGAATCATAATCAGACCACAAGCACCGATAAAGATAATATAGTTCAAAATCTTTGTCAGATACTCGGTTGTAGGTCTACCAGGTCTGATACCAGGGATAAATCCTCCGCTCTTCTTCATATTATTTGCAATCTCTAACGGATTGAAAGTAATAGATGTATAGAAATAAGCAAAGAATACTGTCAAGATGATGTAAACCACCAATCCCCATGAATATTTAATATTATCAGGATCACACCAGTTACTCTGGCTTAATCCCTTTAAAATCTCGCTGCCAATTCCTGTACCATTTCCCTTACCCATAAAGGAAGCAATGATTACCGGGAATTGCATTAATGAAGATGCGAAGATAATCGGGATAACTCCGGCAGTATTTACCTTAAGTGGAATACTGCTTGACTGTCCGCCATAACTTCTTCTTCCAACTACTTTCTGTGAATATTGTACGGCAATTCTTCTCTCGCCATCCTGGAGGATGATTACGAATACTACTAAAGCAACGATAATCGCCAGAATAATAAGAGCAGCCAGTCCTGCAGAGGCAAGTGACTTTCCTTGCATAAACTGCTGATATAAAGAATATAAATCACTTGGAATACGTGAAATAATGTTAATTACCAATACCACAGAGATACCATTTCCTACACCATTCTCAGTAATTCTCTCACCGATCCACATAAGAAATGCAGAACCCGCTGTAAGTGTAAGAATAACAATTACACAATTAACAAAATTATATTCTGTCAACAATCCCTGACGGCCAAATCCAATAGCCATGGCTCCGGACTCAAACAGAGCAAGTCCAACCGTCAAGTATCTTGTAATTGCAACGATCTTCTTTCTTCCGTCTTCACCATCTTTTTGCATCTCTTCCAATTGTGGAATCGCAATGGTTAAAAGCTGCACAATAATTGATGATGTGATGTATGGTGTAATACTAAGAGCAAATACAGACATTTGTTCAAAAGAGCCACCGGTGAAAGCGTTAAACAAGTTAAACGCTTCCCCAGTATTCTGTGCAAAGAAATTCTGAATATACTCACTGTTTACACCCGGTGTAGGAAGCTGAGATCCTACACGTATAACGATCAGCATAAAGAATGTGTATAAGATTTTCTTTCTGATATCTTTTGTCTGAAATGCTCGACGGAGCGTTTCTAACATTAGATCACCTCTGCTTTTCCACCTAAAGCCTCAATCTTGGCTACAGCACTTGCACTAAATGCATCTGCTTGAACAGTAAGTTTCTTTGTTAATTCTCCGTTTCCAAGAATCTTAACTCCATCCTTAGGATTCTTAACGATTCCCTGCTGGATTAAAGTCTCTACTGAAACTACTGCATCATTATCGAACACTTCAAGAGCACTTACGTTAATACCAACGATAGTCTTAGTATTTCTATTTGTAAATCCTCTCTTAGGAATTCTTCTATATAATGGCATCTGTCCACCTTCGAAACCTGGTCTTGGTGCTCCTGAACGAGCCTTCTGACCTTTGTGTCCCTTACCAGCGGTCTTACCATTTCCAGAACCGTGTCCACGACCTCTTCTGAAATTATCGCTCTGCTTTGCTCCATCAGCAGGTCTTAAGTTTGATAAATCCATTGTGACACCTCCTTATATGATATTATGCTTCTTCAACTTTCAACATGTACTCAACCTGTTTGATCATTCCTCTGGTTGCTGCATTGTCCGGAAGTACAACTGTCTTATTCACTTTCTTTAATCCTAAAGCTTCAACAGTTCTCTTATGCTTCGGTACAGCGCCAATTGGTGATTTTACTAATGTTACTTTTAAATCTGCCATTCTTCTCTACCTCCTTAGCCTAAGATTTCTTCTACAGACTTACCACGAAGCTTAGCTACCTGCTCCGGAGTCTTAACCTGACGTAATCCTTCGATTGTAGCAAGTACTACGTTCTGCTTGTTGTTTGAACCAAGAGATTTTGTACGGATGTTCTTGATTCCTGCCATCTCGATAACGGCACGAGCCGGACCACCGGCGATAACTCCGGTACCTTCCGGTGCCTTCTTCAATAAAACTGAAGCTCCGCCGAATTTACCGATGAAATCATGTGTAATACTCTCGTTCTCATCTAAAGCTACTTTGATAAGATTCTTAGCAGCATCCTCTTTTCCTTTACGGATTGCTTCCGGAATCTCAGTAGCCTTTCCTAAACCTGCACCAACATGTCCCTGACCATCTCCAACAACTACTAAAGCTGTGAATCTCATATTACGGCCACCTTTAACAACTTTGGTTACACGCTTAATTGATACTACTTTTTCTTCTAATTCTAACTGACTAGCATCAATACGTTCCTGTCTCATGTGTGCTCCTCCTTCTAGAAATTCAACCCAGCTTCTCTAGCTGCGTCTGCTAATGCCTGAACTTTTCCCTGGTAAATAAATCCGCCTCTATCAAATACGACGTCCTTAATACCTTTCTCAATTGCCTTCTCAGCAATAACTTTTCCTAAGTATGCTGCTGCATCAACGTTGTTAGTCTTTTCAAGCTCAGCCTTTACATCTTTCTGAAGGGTAGATGCTGAAACTAAGGTATTTCCAACTGTATCGTCAATAATTTGAGCATACATATGATTATTACTTCTGAACACAGCCAAACGTGGGCACTCAGGTGTTCCACTTAAACGGTTGCGTAATCTTCTGTGCTTTTTAACGCGAACTTCGCTTCTACTTTTCTTGCTAACCATCTTCACACTCTCCTTACTTATTTCTTACCAGTCTTACCAACTTTACGTCTAATAACTTCATCAGCATACTTGATACCCTTGCCCTTATATGGCTCAGGTCTTCTCTTGTCTCTGATCTCAGCTGCGTACTGGCCTACTTTTTCTTTGTCAATACCCTTAACAGTGATCTTGTTCTGGCCTTCAACTACTGTCTCAACGCCTTCAGGATCTACCATCTCAACCGGGTGAGAGTATCCAAGATTTAATGTTAATTTATTTCCGGATTTAGCAGCTCTGTAACCAACTCCGTTAACTTCCAGAACTTTCTCATATCCTTCTGTAACACCGATTACCATGTTGTTGATCAATGTTCTTGTAAGACCATGTAAAGATTTCATCTTCTTAAGATCATTAGGTCTTGTAACAACAACCTCAGCGCCTTCTACTTTAATTTCCATCTCTGTTGGGAGTTCTCTCTCAAGAGTTCCCTTAGGACCTTTTACAGTCACTTTGTTTTTCTCTGCAACTTCTACAGTAACACCTGCAGGAATTGCTACTGGATGTCTTCCGATACGTGACATATCCATTTCCTCCTAAAACTTAAATTTTCGGAATGGGTCTTATCGCCCATTCTGTTTTCAGTTGCTTTTTTGCACTTACAGTGCCTACCAAATATAGCAGAGAACTTCTCCACCAACGCCGAGCTTTCTAGCTTCTTTGTCAGTGATTACTCCCTTGTTTGTAGAGAGAATAGCAGTTCCAAGTCCACCTAAAACGCTTGGTACTTCGTTGCTTGCTGCATATACACGAAGACCTGGCTTAGAGATTCTCTTAAGACCTGTAATAACTTTTTCGTTCTTGTCTGCACCATATTTTAATGTGATGTGAAGAGTTTTAAATACTCCATCCTCTTCAAGATCGTACTTCTCAATATATCCTTCATCTAACAGAATGTTGGCAATTGCAAGTTTCATCTTTGATGATGGTACATCTACTGTATCATGTTTAGCAGTATTTGCATTACGGATTCTTGTAAGCATATCTGCAATTGGATCACTCATTGTCATGAATTGTTTCCTCCTCTTTTGATGAGATTCTATTTATCATTCGGCTCTCACTAGGCTTGGCCCGCGCTATACGCTTGGCCTCGCCAAGTGTTCAGTGCCTACCAGCTTGCTTTCTTTACTCCTGGGATCTGTCCTTTGTATGCCAGTTCACGGAAGCAAACACGGCAAATACCATATTTTCTCAAATATGAATGAGGACGACCACAAATTCTGCAACGGCTGTACTCTTGAGTAGAGAACTTAGCTTTACGCTGCTGTTTTACTTTCATTGATGTCTTAGCCATAATTTACCTCCTACTTAGCAAATGGCATGTTGAACTGTGTAAGCAGCTCTCTTGCCTCTTCATCTGTCTTAGCAGTTGTTACAAAGATAATGTCCATACCTCTTACCTTGTCGATCTTATCATACTCGATCTCCGGGAAGATGATCTGCTCTTTAATACCAAGAGCGTAGTTTCCTCTTCCGTCGAAGGCATTAGGATTAACACCTCTAAAGTCACGTACACGAGGCAAAGCAAGGTTGATCAGACGATCAGCGAACTCATACATCTTCTCTCCTCTTAATGTAACCTTGCATCCGATTGCCATTCCTTCTCTTAACTTGAAGTTAGCAACTGACTTCTTTGCTCTACAAACTACGGCTTTCTGTCCTGTAATTTTTTCCATATCAGCGATTGCAGCGTCTAACAGCTTAGCGTTATCCTTTGCTTCACCAACACCCATGTTGACAACGATTTTGTCAAGCTTAGGTACTTCCATAATATTTTTATAACCAAATTTCTCGACCATTGCTTTAACGATCTCGTTCTGGTACTGTTCTTTCAGTCTACTCAAAGCTTTGGACCTCCTTCCTCAAATTAATCAATCACTTCGCCAGTCTTCTTAGCGAAACGTACTTTCTTGTCTCCGTCTACCTTGATGCCCACTCTGGTAGCCTGTCCTTTGTGTACATACATTACGTTAGAGACATCGATTGGTCCTTCCTGATGAATGATGCCACCATTCTGATTAGCCATACTTGGTTTTGTATGCTTTGTCATCATGTTTACACCTTCAACGATAACCTTACCCTCTTTTGGGTTAACGGCAATAACCTTGCCCTCTTTGTCTTTATCTTTACCGGCGATAACCTTAACAGTATCACCCTTTTTAATCTTTAACATTGACATCTCAAATTCCTCCTACAGCACTTCCGGAGCCAGAGAAACAATTCTCATGAACTGCTTATCACGAAGCTCTCTCGCTACTGGTCCAAAGATACGGGTTCCTCTTGGTGTCTTATCGTCTTTTATAATAACAGCAGCATTTTCATCGAAACGGATGTAAGAACCATCTTTACGACGAGTACTGTTTACAGTACGAACAACTACAGCCTTTACAACGTCACCTTTTTTAACAACGCCGCCTGGTGTTGCATCTTTAACAGTCGCAACGATTACATCACCGATTGCTGCATATCTTCTGGTTGATCCACCAAGAACACGGATACACAGTAACTCTTTCGCACCTGTATTGTCTGCTACTTTCAGTCTACTTTCTTGCTGTATCATGCAGGTTTCCCTCCTTATACTATTTCGCTTTCTCCATAATCTCAACAAGTCTCCATCTCTTGTCCTTAGATAAAGGTCTTGTCTCCATAACTTTTACTTTATCACCAATGTTGCACTCATTTGCTTCATCATGTGCTTTCAACTTGTATGTTCTCTTCACGATCTTGTTGTAAAGAGGATGCTTTACATGATTCTCTACTGCAACAACTATGGTCTTGTCCATTTTATTGCTGATAACCTTACCAACACGTGTTTTTCTAAGATTTCTTTCCACAGTCCGTAACTCCTTTCTTCGGATTCCTACTGAGCTGCCTTTTCAGTGATTACTGTCTGAATTCTGGCAATATTTCTTCTTACTTCTTTAATTCTGCTTGTGTTATCTAACTGATTTGTTGCGTTCTGGAATCTCAAATTAAAGAGTTCCTTTTTAGCAGCTACTAATTCTTCGTTCAGCTCTGCAGCTGATTTTGTCTTTAAATCTTCTACAAATGCATTAATTTTCACTGTTATCACCGCCTTCTAAGTCTGCACGAGATACGATCTTACATTTACATGGTAACTTATGCATAGCCAAACGTAATGCCTCTCTTGCAACTTCCTCCGGAACTCCGGCCAGCTCGAACATAACGCGTCCCGGCTTAACAACTGCTACCCAGTACTCTAAGTTACCTTTACCTTTACCCATTCGAACTTCCAATGGCTTGTGGGTTACAGGCTTATTTGGGAAAATCTTAATCCAAACTTTACCACCACGCTTGATATAACGTGTCATAGCAATACGGGCAGCCTCGATCTGATTGGAACGAATCCAGCATGGCTCTGTAGCAACAATACCGTACTCACCATATGTAATCTTATTTCCGCGAAGTGCTTTTCCCTTCATAGTACCGCGGAACTGTTTACGATGTTTAACTCTTTTTGGCATTAACATGACTTATTTATCTCCTTCCTTAGTTGTCTTTCCCGGAAGAACTTCGCCTTTGTAAATCCATACTTTAACACCAACTTTTCCGTAAGTTGTGTCTGCCTCAGCGAATCCGTAATCAATATCTGCTCTCAATGTCTGAAGAGGAATTGTTCCCTCACTGTAGAACTCTGTACGAGCCATATCAGCTCCACCAAGTCTTCCTGATACTGAAGTCTTGATTCCAAGTGCTCCGGACTTCATTGTTCTTGACATGCAAGATTTCATAGCACGTCTGAATGAAATACGGTTCTCAAGCTGAGCTGCGATATTCTCTGCTACTAACTGAGCATCCTTATCCGGTCTTTTAACTTCCTTGATATCAACGATCAACTTCTTGTCAGTAAACTGCTTTAACTCGCCTTTTACTTTCTCGATCTCTGCTCCACCCTTACCGATAACGACACCAGGTTTTGCTGTATAAATAGTAATCTTAACTCTATCAGATGCTCTCTCGATTTCCATTCTGGAAACGCCAGCACTGTATAATCTCTTCTTGAGATATGTTCTGATTTCATGATCTTCTACTAAGCAATCTGCGAAATCCTTCTCTGCATACCATTTGGAATCCCAGTCTTTGATAACGCCGACTCTTAAGCCATGAGGATTAACTTTCTGTCCCATGATTGTCCTCCTTATCTTTCGTCAAGCACTAATGTGATGTGGCTCATTCTCTTCTCGATTCTGTAAGCTCTACCCTGTGCTCTTGGTCTGATTCTTTTCATTGTTGGTCCCTTATTTGCATAAGCCTCTGCAATATAAAGGTTCTCGGCGCTCATACCGTTGTTGTTTTCAGCATTTGCAATTGCTGACTCTAATAACTTCTTTATAATACTTGAAGCATATCTTGGATTATAACTTAAAATTCCAAGTGCTGTTGTTACATCTTTACCTCTGATAGCGTCCAATACATAGCATGCTTTCTGAACAGAAACTCTAGCATAAGATAACTTAGCTGAAGGTCTTGTATCTTTGTTCGCGTTTCTCTCTCTCTTGATTTGGGATCTATGTCCTTTAGCCATGGATGAACCCTCCTTTCACAGTATATTTATCTAACTCTTGATTTCTTCTCGTCTTTTCCGTGTCCTCTATATGTTCTGGTAGCTACGAACTCACCAAGCTTGTGTCCTACCATATCATCTGTTACATATACAGGTACATGTCTTCTTCCGTCATGAACTGCAATTGTATGTCCGATCATGCTTGGGAAGATTGTTGAACGGCGAGACCATGTCTTGATTACAGACTTGTCTCCTGCTGCGTTCATTGCGTCTACCTTCTTAAGCAGGCTTGCGTCTGCAAATGGTCCTTTTTTTACTGAACGTGCCATAGGTTCTAACCTCCTCGAATTAATTATTTAATCGCTTTACCATCTCTTCTTCTTACAATCAGCTTGTTAGAAGACTTGTTCTTCTTACGAGTCTTAAGACCCAGTGCTGGTTTACCCCAAGGTGTTGACGGACCCGGACGACCGATTCCTGTCTTACCTTCACCACCACCGTGCGGATGGTCATTCGGGTTCATTACAGAACCACGAACTGTAGGTCTGATTCCCATGTGACGTTTACGTCCTGCTTTACCGATGTTGATCAGGTTGTGATCACCATTTCCAACAACTCCGATAGATGCTCTGCACTCGATCGGAACCATTCTCATTTCTCCTGAAGGAAGACGAAGTGTTGCATACTTTCCTTCTTTAGCCATTAACTGAGCGCTGTTACCAGCGGAACGAACCATCTGTCCGCCCTTTCCTGGGTGAAGCTCAATGTTGTGTACCTGTGTACCAACCGGAATCTGTGAAAGTGGCAAACAGTTACCAACTCTAACCTCGGCATCCGGTCCATTCATAACCTTCATTCCGTCAGTCAATCCCTGTGGTGCAAGGATGTAAGCCTTCTGTCCATCTTCATAGCAGATAAGAGCGATATTTGCTGTTCTGTTTGGATCGTACTCGATACCGATTACTGTAGCAGCAATTCCGTCTTTTCTTCTCTTAAAATCAACAATTCTATATTTCTTCTTAGCTCCGCCTCCGCGGTGTCTAACTGTAATCTTACCTTGGTTATTACGTCCTGCCTGTCTGCTCTTTGGAGCTAACAAAGACTTCTCTGGAGTTGTCTTAGTGATTTCTGCAAAATCAGAACCAGTCATCTGTCTTCTGGAAGGCGTATATGGGTTATATGTCTTAATTCCCATGGTATATCTCCTTTCAAATCGTTTATTATCACGGTTTCAATCCGTATGCATTGAGCACTTAGCGAGGTCCTTCACGAGCTTAGTGCGAAAGCACACCCCGACACTTGGCGAGGTCCTCCACGAGCTTAGTGCTCGGCGGTGTTTCCACAGTGCACTTAGCGAGGTCCTTCACGAGCCAAGTGCCCTCCAAATCCTAGAGACCCTGGAAGATCTCGATTTCCTTGCTATCCTCTGTCAACTGTACGATAGCTTTCTTAGTCTTAGCTGTTGTACCAAACTTGTATGTTCCGCGAACTCTCTTCTTCTTTCCGTCGCAGTTCATAGTATTAACGCTTGCTACCTTTGTTCCTTCGAACATCTTCTCAACAGCTTCCTTTACCTGAGACTTTGTTGCTTCAGGATGTACAAGAAATGTATACTTCTTATCTCCCATAAGTTCCATAGTCTTCTCAGTAACAACCGGTTTAAGGATTACATCATAATATTGAACATTAGCCATTATGCGTACACCTCCTCAATACTTGCAACAGCTGCTTTTGTTGCGATTACTGTGTTGTACTTCAGAACATCAAATACGTTGATGGTGTTTGTCTTTGCAGTCTTTACATCAGCAATATTCTTAGCAGAAAGCTCTGCATTCTTATTGCCATCTTCCAATACAACCAATGCTTTATCTACATTTAAATTCTTAAGAATGTTTGCGAAATTCTTAGTTTTGATCTCGTCGAAGTTGATCTCATCGATTACGATGAACTTCTTCTCCTCAACCTTTGCTGTAAGAACAGATTTAAGAGCTGCTCTCTTCTCTTTCTTATTCATCTTGAATGAATAATCTCTCGGTACCGGTGCGAATACAACTCCGCCGCCTGTCCACTGTGGAGCTCTTGTAGAACCCTGTCTTGCATGACCTGTTCCCTTCTGTCTCCATGGTTTTCTTCCTCCGCCAGATACTTCGGAACGAGTCTTTGCTTTCTGTGTTCCCTGACGTTTATTTGCAAGCTGGTTAACAACTGCCATGTGTACTAAGTGCTCATTTACCTCAACACCAAATACCGCATCGCTTAAATCGATTGTTCCAACTTCATTACCTTCGATATTATAAACGGATACGTTTGCCATCTTAAGTGTCCTCCTTCCTTCGTCAAAGCCTAATTAGATTTAACTGCTGCTTTAATAGTAACTAAAGACTTCTTAGGTCCCGGTACAGATCCCTTAACCAGAAGAAGATTGTTCTCTGCATCTACGCGAACAACTTCAAGATTCTGAATTGTGATCTTCTTGCTTCCCATGTGTCCAGGCATCTTCTTTCCTTTAAATACCTTACTTGGATCAGAAGCAGCACCGTTAGATCCCTGATGACGATGGAACTTAGAACCGTGTGTCATAGGTCCTCTGTGCTGATTGTGTCTCTTAATAGCACCCTGGAATCCTTTACCCTTCGAGATTGCTGTAGCATCGATCTTCTCGCCTGCCTCAAATACATCAACCTTGATCTCCTGACCAAGTGTGTACTCGCTTGCATTCTCAAGCTTGAACTCTCTTACAAATCTTTTTCCTGTTACACCGGCTTTAGCAAAATGTCCCTGTTCTGCCTTTGTAACACCATGACGATGAGCGATCTCTTTCTGTCCGCTCTTATCCTTGTTGATGATCTTGTCCTTCTTGTCAACGAATCCAACCTGAACAGCTTCGTAACCATCATTCTCTACGGTCTTAACCTGTGTTACATAACATGGTCCAGCCTGAAGAACAGTTACAGGTGTCAGTGTTCCATCTTCGTTGAAGATCTGAGTCATTCCGACTTTTGTAGCCAAAATAGCTTTCTTCATTATGTTTACCTCCTGTGATTTACAGCGGAACGCCTAGGCGTTCATCCTAAATGTAGGAATACTGCATTTACTTAATATTACGCTCCGTAGAGCTTGAATAGTCAGCAAATAATTGCTTACTTATTCTTCATCTTAATGTCGATATATACACCTGCCGGCATCTCTAATCTTGTGAGTGCATCTACAGTCTTCTGTGTTGGTGTGATGATATCGATGAGTCTCTTATGAGTTCTCTGCTCGAACTGCTCTCTGGAATCTTTATATTTATGAACAGCTCTTAAGATTGTAACAACTTCCTTCTTAGTCGGAAGAGGTACAGGTCCGCTCACCTGTGATCCAGTTTTCTTTACAGTTTCAACAATTTTCTTTGCGGACGCATCCACCAACTGGTGATCATACGCCTTCAGTGTGATTCTCATTACTTGACTTGCCATAAAAAATAGCCGCCTCCTTTTCGTACTTTTTCATTTCAGTACGACAAGTGGTGACTGTACACTCTCCCGTGTGTGTCATCATCGACTCACACGTTGTTGCCACATCTCAGTGGCCGTTATAGTAGTTTCGTACAGTGACTTGTCGCCAGTTTCCTAACTTGACATTCGCTCCACGGAAAACCTACCAAATCAGGTAGCAACCTCACGCTTCTACGCTATCAATGTCACAGCTTTTTTAGTATATAAGATTTATTTTGCTTTTGCAAGGCTTTTTCTGGATTTATTGTACTTTTTCAAGTACACATTTTTTCTAATTTTTTTCTTTATTTTTTGTTGACACTGATTTTTTTTGGTGCTATATTAGTGGCAACTTAATAAAGCAACGAACCAATGGCGGTTTCCTTTTACGGGGAGACCGCCTTTTTTTCTTTTCTTTGTTAAGTTACAATCAGTTGTGATTGCAGTTAAACCGTTGTCGATTGCTTCCCCCAAAAGCAGTCCTACAACAGCAAACTCCATTTTATATACTCTACCTCTACGAAGGAGGAGCATTCCCCAGCTTTGTATATAAACATAGACTGCAATGCAACTAAAAACCTCTCAATGACATACCAAAAAGAAAGGGCACGATATATAATTCTTTATATCGTGTTTTTTCTTTTTATATGGTATCCTATCTTATGTAGGGTCTTCTATATCATAGCATATATAATATAGAAGAAACACTACATTTTATTTTCGGAGGAATTGCTTATGAAGTCTGATTTCAAAAATTACCTATATATATTTATCGCCGGATGTCTTTGGGGAACAGTTAGTATTTTTGTAAGGAGTATGGATGCCGCCGGCTCCTCCACAGGATATACGGGTTTTCTGCGTGTCTTCTTTGGCTTTATCATCCTGGCACTTATCACATTAATATCTGAAGGTCCCCAAGCTTTTCGGATCAATAAGCAAACCCTTATCGCCTGTATACTCTTAGGCATCTTCACCCAGGGATTTTTTAATATTTCCTACAATACCGCAATCGGCTATATCGGATCCTCTTTAGGAGCAGTTCTATTATATACTGCCCCTTTGTTTACATCTGTAATGTCCTTCTTCCTATTTAAAGAGAAGATCACACGGGTAAAAGCCCTGGCCCTTTTAATAAATATTATAGGATGTGCCTTTACAGTCACCGGAGGACATTTTAATGCCATTACCTTCAGCGTTGTCGGTGTATGCTGGGGCGTGGCGGCAGGCTTTTTCTATTCCTTAGGTGCAATCCTAGGAACCTATACCTCAGGCCAGGCTTCCTCCTTGGTGGTAACTACCTACAACTTTTTATTTGCCAGCATCTTTTTAGGAATTCTTTTGCGACCTTGGAATAGCGTAGAGGCTGCCTTCGAACCCAAGCTCCTTCTGCTGGGAATCGCTTATGCCATTATTCCAACTGCCCTGGCCTATGCCATTTATTTCACAGGTGTTCAAAGGGTAAAAGAAACCAGCAAGATCCCCATTGCTGCTTCCATCGAAACAGTTTCCGCAACCATAGTAGGCATCCTGGTTTTTCACGAAGATTTAGCTCTCGGAAATCTTTTAGGAATCGCTTTAGTCTTGGCATCCATCGTCATTATGAATTTAAAGCTTAATAAAAATTCCAATTAAAAACCACTTTTAACAACTACTTTTTAAAAGACCAATGCTCGAAACTTTGCATTGGTCTTTTTATTTACTCGGTCTCTTTATTTTTCTTTATCTTTTGCTCGCATTTTCAGCTTCAATAATGCAGCTACTTTTTTGCAATCCATCTCATCCACCGCATTCTCTCCCACTACATTGGTTTCTAAACCTTCCGCGTTCTTATTAATATCCTTGATTCCATCCATATACTCATTTGTAACCACAAACTGTCCAACGGTTCCGCTAAAACACAAGCCTGTTACGCATATATTTCTTTTTCCTAATTGTTCGCAGGTATTGGCATAATCTACATTGCTATTTCCCCAGCCGTCCGAAGAAATGATCACGCCATCTGCCCGCATGGCTTCCGCCCACACTGCCGCCCTGGTTCCCACAAGCATCTTGTCCTTCTGATCGTCCGGTGTTCCCACAAGCATCACTCCCAGCAGGTCAAAATCCTGGTCCCCAGATACTACATCCAGCAAAGGATCTCTAAAATGATGAAGCGAAGTTTCTTTTGTAGATGGTCCTATTCCCATACGGCCTCCTCCTTTACTGCATGGACCGGATAATTCCGTCTCTGTATTCATTGGGCGTCACCAGGATCGGCATATTCCCCATGTCAATGATTGATTTACCTCCCTCCACACCGGAAGGTTCATCTGAAAATAAATGGGTATCATACATAGCCCCCTGTCCTGCCACCTGTTTGATAATCAGAACTTTCTTCTTCCCGGGCCTTACCAGGTCATGATATTCATGCCTTTCCGTACATTCATTTCCATGGAATTTCTTTAATTGATTTCTAAATTCCTGTACAAATTGGTCGCACAAACTGTGAGCCGCTGTAGGCCCCTGGCGTTTTTGTCCCATACCTTCTTTTAAAACTACGTCAAAAGATATAATATAGTCATTTTCTCCCGGAGTTCCCGCTCTCCCGGGGACCATCTGGTCTTTTAAAATCCCTTCCGAGGACCCAAACTCATGGCACTGTTTCCCCTGGCTATCTACTCCGGTCAGCAGAACATAGACTCCCGTCAGTGTATGGGTAATCCCCTCTCCCAGTTTTCCCAATACCTTTGTTGATATAGGAATAATGTCCATAATGGTATTGGTCCAAACATTTCTTTGCCCCGGTTTTATGATACGAACATCTACAGATTCTATACAGTCCTCCGATTCTGCCAAGCTTTTATACCCTTCTTTCGCAAGGGTCATATGTCCATCTGCAGTAACCAAATTTTCCTCTCCCCATTCCACGTCATGAACGTGAAATGCTTTGATTACCAGTTTTCTTAAATCAATTTCTTTTTCCAATCCAAGACTCACCTCCCGCCCCAGTATCCTAATGATTTATATTATAACAAAAGCCGGAAGGCCCATAAAGACCCTCCGGCTTAAAAGCTTCAACACAATCAATCGATCGTATTATACCTTTGCAACATACTCGAATGGCAATGGCACTACCTTTCCCGGTGTCTGAATCTGCACCAGCTGCTCCAGTGTAGCCTTTACAATCTGTGTCTGCTGTTCAACATTGTTAGGAGCACCGGCATTAGCACCCATAGGTACCAATGGAGCCACTCCACGAGGTGTACCGGTCTGACGAACAACCGGTGGAAGCGCCGCAATAATAATTGTAGGTATTCCAGCCGCTTCAATCGCTCTCTGCACCAATACTGCAGAGCGGTGACAGGTACCTCATCCAGCGGTGAGGATAACCGCGTCAACATCCTCACTTTTAAACATTTCTGCAATGGCCGGACCAGTTTCATGTTTAAACTTCTCCTGGTTTCCACCACCACCCATGAAACCTGCATGTACAGGTGCACAAGCTCTAATAAATCCTTCTGCTGCCAATTCATGAATTCTATCAATTGGGAACATACAGTTAATATCTTTATTTACGTCACTGTTATCATATCCACCATGGGATACCATTAACTCGCTTGACGGAACTGTGTTCTCGATCTTTCTCCAAGTAAAGTCTCCTGCAAGATTAAATCTTTCCTGAGTCTTTTTATGAACGCCGGCTGCTGTCGCAAGGGCGATTGACATATCTTTCAACTCTTTTGTTACGGGAGTCCATACTGACGGTGGAGTAATCGGAACAAAGATTTCTGACTGCATGCCTTTTGCTACTGTCAAACTCATATGTCTTCCTCCTTCATCATTTTCTGGTTTTTCTGGTTCTTCTGACGCATCTCTTCCTGGCGTCTGTTATAGGTCTCAAGGTTACTAACATATTTCTCATTGGCTTCCGGTCCCAGTTGCTCAACGAAACTCATATTCCAGGCAACTTCCTGACCCACTTTTATAGGATAGTCAGTGATCAGCATACGCATAGGGATTTTCAGATAACCCAGTCTGCCTTTTAGATCAATGGCAACCGCACCATCCATAACCTCTACGATGACACCTTCCATCTTTATCAGTTTTTCGCCGTATTTCATATCCATAGTTTTTTCACCTTGATTCTAGTCGTATTTCTCTTTACGTTTCTTGCTCATCGGCAGGGACTGCTCATTTTTAACCAAATCAAGTTTCTTACCGGTTGCATTCTCGATTGCTTCCACGTTAGATACTTTTACATTTGGATTCCACTTCTTCTCGGCAGCCTTTACTTCTTCTCCAGCCATCGCATTCTTTAACATCTGCACTGCACGAACAGCATCTTCCGGACAAAGAGTATTACATGCCAGAACCTCATTTTCAATACCGGACTCAGATTTATTATTATCAACCATGTGAGTCATGTATTTATTACCTACTACCAAGGCACCCTGCATTGCACAGAAAGAAAGTCCTACTACCGGAATTCCTCTCATACCAATCTGCTCATGGTGACTTGCAAAATCGATATGGTTGTTACCAAATCCCTCGGTTGTAACAAAGGCTCCGTCGATATCCAACATCTCGCACATCTGGCCTACACGCTTAGATACATAGAACTTCTCTGCATTAATCTGAGGACTTCCTACAAAGATAACGCCGCAAAGGTCAAGTTCTTCATCGTGCAAAGCTTCCAGAACCAAAGGTTCTCTCCAATAATGTCTGGACATCTCTTTAGAAGCCGGTCCGATACAAGTCAATGCATGGATACATCCATCAAGAACTTCCAACGGAGATACGCAAACCGGAACGTTACCTAAGTCTACATTCGGACGTGCGCCTAATACACCTACAGGCTCTACCGGAAGAATCAAGTTATCATGCATAGCGCCCTGTCCCATAATCTCTTTTACGATTACGACTTTCTTCTTGCCCGGTCTTCGATACTGTTCAAAAGTCTCTTCTCTTACAGACTCTGACATATCAACTGCTTTTAAGGCCTCACGGATCTCCTGAGTGATTACATCTGTTGCTGAGTGAGCCGCCAAAGGTCCCGGTCTCTCCATGTTGGTTCCTTCTTTGACAGTTACCTGGGTCTTAATAAAGATCTCACCCTTTTCAGGTGCTCCCGGACGTCCCCACATGATATTCTCATCCAAATATCCTTCGGAAGAACCGAACTCACCGATCTGTACTCCATTTGCATCCGTACCGGTTACCATCATAACAACACCGTCCAGAACTCTGGTAGTGCCGCTTCCCACTTCATCCTCGCCATCTTTTGTTGCAATTGGCTGCACATCCATGATGGTCTCTGAGTAAGTATGGTACTGCTCCGGTGTAATGATATCGATCTTCAGGTCATATACCAGTTTCTGGGAATCGATACATTCTTTCTCAATTCCTTCTCTGATATAAAGAGTTGTTCCTTCGATCTTAGTCTCCGGTCCTCTCTTAACCTCTGTAATCTTGAAATATTTTCTGGTCAATGAACGAATCAGTTTTGGTTCCTGCTCGGCAGCTTCTACTGCTCCTCCCGCCACTGCTCCTCCCAGGCTTGCCGGTGCAAGCACTGTCTGGCCTGACACTCCGCCAACCGGGATCTCAAGATTAATATCTTTACCTTCTCCAATGTGGATTTTAAGAACTCCACCTCTTGCCTGCACCTGCGTCTCAGATACCGGCTCTTTTTGTGTCTCCTCTGCCTTTTCTTCAGCCTCTTCTTTTGCTTGTGGAAGGCTAGCTGCTTTTGCTCCTTCCACTACATCTGCTGTTAATGGGCAGAGGGAATCACATGTCTTGGTAAGCTTTGCCCCAAGTACCTGCTCGATAGTCAATGCCCCTGTCAGATTAAGAAGACCTGAATCTACCAAATCGTCAAAAATTGCCGGGTCTTCCAGGTTGGAAGCCTCGATGGTAATGCCTTCTTCTGCCCTGCAGCATAATACTGCCGGGTCATGTGCATGAGCTTTTGCTGTTTCAGCTGTAATTGACATACTTTTCCCTCCTTGTCTTAGTATTTCTTTTGCGCGATCTCGCGCTATATTGGTTATCACTCCCGCCTGCTACTTCAGCCGGGAATGTTGCCCACAAAAATAATTTATACAGGGATCTCCAAGTGGATATCTTTTCCTTCCTTGATATCTATTACAATAACTCCCCCTACAGTCTGCACTGTCATCTTAGTTGCCCCGGAAGCTTCCACACTTACCTCTTCCGGCTCTGCAGCCTCCTCAGGCTCCTCTGTTACCTCTTTGATTCCATCTACTACTTCAGCAGTCAAAGGGCAAAGAGAATCGCAAGTCTTATTAAGCTTGGCGCCAAGGACCTGTTCAATGGTAAGGCATCCGTCTAGGTTCAACAATCCCGAGTCTACCAATTCATCAAAGATAGCCGGATCCTCTAAGTTTGCCGGCTCAATGGTAATACCGCCTTCTGCTCTGCAGCATAATACTGCAGGATCTTTTGCATGGGCTTTGGCTGTTTCAGCTGTAATTGACATAATTAATTCCTCCTTTATTTTAGAAAAATACTTACATGAATCATTTAAAAATCTATTTCCTGGCTTACCTCTTTTGACACTTTCAATGTTCTGTAGAGAGGATGTCCGATGGTTCTCATTACGTGGTCAGTCTGATGAAAGACCTTAAGTCCCATCTTTGGTCCTGAAGCCATAACTGTATTGGAGCAGTCAGAGCAATTGCCAATCAAGATATACTCACATTTATCTTTCTTAAACTGCATATTATTCTTAACCTGGCCCGGGCAATTACCTGGTCTTAAGCACTTAAGAGGTGCGCCTGGTTTATTCTCAATTGCCTGCTTACATCTACAAACAGATATAACCTTTGAATTCATCTTTTCTGCGATTTCCCGCATACGGTCCTCGCTTCCGCCGCAGGCACAAACAAGGATTCCCATCGTTGCTCCGTGAAGATCCGGGAACTCGATGGTTACAAGAATTGATCCGGTTGTCTTAGTGGTAGGAGCATCTAAACTGGTGGACTTTCCGGTGAAAGCACCTCCCATAATGATCTCACCATACTTGCCTTCGATTCCGCCGGCCTTCTCAATCATCTCTTCTACGCTGACACCTACCGGAACATCAAAGAATACATGGGCCTCATTTCCACCCTTTAACTGGCCGCGAACAGTCATATTCTTGCTGATGCATGGTTTCTTCTCATCAACGGCTTCCGCAATCTTGCATACGGTCTCTACGTTAATAACAACAGATCTTGCCGCAGATGGAAGCTGGGTGGTTGTAAGCAAGACGCCAAGACACTCTCTTACTACGGCTCGCTCCTCTCCCATTGGGTAGATATCTGCCATCAGATGCATCGAAATATCGGGCTCACTCTCCAATGCCTTCTGCAAGACCTTGATGGCTTTATGATGTTTCTTCTTAATTGCAATGATTGATTTCTTTGCATGGGTAATCTCCATTGCATACTTAATACCACGGATCAGCTTATCGCTCTGTTCTTCAATCTGTCTTGTATTATGCTCAAGTCCCGGCTCGCACTCTGCCGCATTCACAAGGATATATCCACAGTCTAATTTAAAATCAGCCGGAAGCTCTGGGTTAATGGAAGAATCAAGTTCTCCCATAGGAGTCTCCTCCAAATTAATGTTAAGCTTGACTCCTGTAGGGAATCCGGCACCTCCCATACCTACGATACCGGCTGCCTTCACAAGGTCCAACTTAGATGAGTCTTCTGTTATCCCTTCTACAGATTCTGTAATCGGAACAAATTCATCCGGCTGCTCAGCTGTCGGCTCGATCACGATGCGGTCCTCTGTAATCTCAGTTACTTTTCCATATACACTTGCAAAGATATTCGCACCTAAGCCTGTAGGTTCAGCAATGAGTGTACCTTTTTTCACTTGGTCGCCAACATTCACAATGGCCTTGCACGGCGCTCCAACATGCTGACGCAATAAGATTTGTACATTTCCCATGACATTCTTCTCCTTCTTCCTTAATAATTTTTCTTTATAATTACTTAGAGATCCATTTACAAAAATGCTTCTTTTGCTCATGAATCTCTTGCGCCCTTGTCTTATAGGTATTATCTATGAATTCAAATCACTATCCTTCCCTAGCGATCTCTTTTTTGGCGAGAGCATGTGGGAATCGAACCCACCCAGGACGCTCCTAACGCCCTACACTGGTTTTGAAGACCAGGAGGCACACCAGTCACCCAACTACTCCCATGCATTGTTATAGACATAACACATATCTTTTTGATATCAAGATAACAATAGCACACTTTTCCAAATAACACAAGCCTTGCCCTGCCCTTTTGCATTTCGAAAAACCGTTGACTTTTCAAGCTTTTTTGGTCATAATTGACTTAACAAACTGAACGCGATACTAGAATCCGGTCTATTTGTTAATTTATTATCTACATTTGAGAATTTTTGGTAAATTTTCAGTTTATTTCCTTAGACTATATATAGATTTTATCTATATAAAATTATATTATTATATTTTCAGGAGGGATAAAGAATGAAACTAAAAGCAAATGTCGACACAAGCCGTTTCGAGTATGAACTCCATGCCGTGGACGCTCATACAGTCGGCGAATTCTGTCGTGTAGTCATCGATGGATTCCCGGAACCCCAGGGAAAGACTATGATCGAGAAAAAGAAATGGATGGAGACCCACTATGATCACCTTCGTACCGCTCTTATGTTTGAGCCAAGGGGACATCATGATATGTTCGGCGCATTTTTATGTGAACCTGTAAATCCGGAAGCAGACTTCGGCGTCCTCTTTATGGATACAGGCGGATACCTGAACATGTGCGGCCACTGTACCATCGGTTCTGTAACTGTTGCCCTAGAAGCCGGACTGAAGGAAATGCACGAAGGCGAAAACGAAGTTGTATTAGAGGCACCTGCCGGGCTGATTCGCACCAAAGCCCTTGTAAAAGACGGCAAGGTAGAGCATGTCACCCTGACAAATGTTCCTTCTTTTGTTTATAAGGAAAACATTTCCGTTACCGTGGACGGAGAAGAGATTCCTCTTACTATTTCTTTCGGCGGAAGCTTTTTTGCACTTGTAGATACAACAAAATTAAATGTCGGTGAAATTTGTGCGAAAAATGTACGAAAATACGAAGATTTAGGTATGAAGATCTTAGCCGCTGTCAACAAGGAGCATCCTGTCAAGCATCCACTTCTTGATATTGATACGGTTGATCTGGTTGAATTTTACGGACCAACCCCAAATCCGGACAAGGCCAGCATGCGCAATATTGTTATTTTCGGAGATGCCATGGCAGACCGTTCTCCTTGCGGAACCGGTACAAGTGCTAAGCTTGCCACCCTTCACCACTGGGGAGAGCTCAAGGTCGGAGAAGAATTCATTTACGAAAGCTTCATCGGTTCTCTGTTCAAGGGTGTAATTGTAGATACGACTAAGGTTGCAGACTTCGACGCTGTGATCCCACAGATCACCGGAAGCGCATATCTGACAGGAACAGCAACCTATCTGATTGATCCTACCGATCCATTGAAGTATGGTTTTGAAGTAGGATAGGTTTCAAAAAAATATATAGAAAGGATATACCCCTATGCCTCGCAAACGCCTTAGTACAAAACAACGCATTGTAAAGGCTGCCTGGAATCTTTTCTATAAAAAAGGCTATGACGGTACAACTGTAGAAGATATTATAGCTACGTCAAAAACATCAAAAGGTACCTTTTATCATTATTTCAAGGGTAAGGAAGCTTTGCTTAATTCTTTATCTGACCTTTTCGATGAAAAATACGAGGAACTGACTGCTAAAATGAGTCCTGAGATGTCTGCCTATGACAAGCTTTTGTATCTCAACCATGAGCTTTTTTATATGATTGAGACCAGCGTAGACATTCACCTTCTCGCATCGCTGTATTCGGCACAACTGATTACCAAGGACCACAAGTCCTTGTCCGACAGTGGACGTTTTTATTTCAAATTATTAAACGAGATTATATCCGAAGGACTAAAATCCGGTGAATTCAAAAACACCGGAAGTTCCAAGGAACTTATGAAAATTTATGCCATGTACGAGCGAGCCATGCTATATGACTGGGCTCTTTTGGAGGGTTCTTACTCCCTCACCAAGTACAGTGATCGTTTGTTGCCTCATGTACTTGATACTTTTGTAAATGGTATATAAACCAAAAGCAGGCATTCGCTATTTATTTGCGAATGCCTGCTTTTTTATTTTTCATCAAATGTAATATCCTTTACGATTTTTATAAATCTTTTTGCCAGCCTTGATAAGGGATAATTTTTATTATATACCACGTAAATATCACGGCCTTCTCCCGCTCCCGGTATAGGGGATGCCAGCAATTTACCTGTTTTTACTTCCTCCTCTGATGCCAGTCTGGAAAGCACGGAGATTCCAAGCCCCTGAGCGACTGACTTCTTAATGGTTTCCTGGTTTGCCACACTGGCAATCACATTTAATTTGTTAGGATTGATGCCCGCATGCTTTAATTGCTTTTCCATCTCTTTTCTGGTACCGGACCCCTCCTCACGGAGGATAAATTTTTCTTCCAGAAGCCATGACAAGTCTCCGGAAGCCTCTTCTAGGATCTTCTGATACCTTTCCGTATTAGGCATAATAATGGCCAACTGGTCTTTATAAAAAGGGATATACTGACAATATTTCTTCTCCAGGACAGTTCCTGTAAATCCCACGTCCACCTTTTGATCTATGATCATCTGCACAACGCCGGCGCTGTCGGACTCCAGTAGTTTAAACTCTTCTCCCGGACACTTCTTAGTAAATTGCGCCAAAATTTCAGGCACAAGGTACTGGGCCGGAATGGTAGACGCCGCAATGCTGATGCTTCGTTTTTCCTCTGTCAAGCGGTCTCTTCTGTCACTGAATATGCTAGTGATCTCATTCTCTAAATCAACAATCTGTTTCGCATACTTATATAAAATTTCACCGTCATCCGACAGGTTTACTTCCTTTGTATTTCTAACAAATAGTCTTGCATCAAACTCTTTTTCCAGCGATGTAATATGGGCACTGATGGTAGGCTGTGTAAGGTATAATTCTCTTGCAGCCTTGGAAAAACTACTCTCCTCTGCTACTTTTACAAATGCTTCTAACTGCTTTAAATTCATTAATATGCCACCCTTTCACTTTCTGACCCATTCTTCTTTGTTACTTTTATGCTGTCCATATATTCCAAAATGGGCTTTGCACTTTTTCTGCTGGTTCCAAACATATCCCGGACCTGCGCAATGGTAATCACCGGATCCTTCTCCAAATGTTCCTTGATCTTTTCTCCGGCTTCTTCCATATATTCTGTCAAAGTATACATTTCATCGAAAACTTTAACCGCCTTTTTTTCCTCCAGCAAAATATTCAAAATATCATCTGCCACCTCATCAGATACTGAAGGATGCGCCATCTCTGAATAGCGCAGAAAATCAAAGCCCGCCTCCTTCCATGCCGTAAGAAAGCTTGCAGATACCTTTTCATAGATGGCATCTTTTCTAACCTCATAATCCGGTGTACACAAAAATTCATCCACTCGCTTTAGGTTACCCTGAGATATGTAATAATCGATGATCTTGTCAAAGACTGCAGGTTTTATCTTCTTAAAAAATTCCACCTGGGCCTGGGCCTTCTTCATGCCGTAGCGGTAGGGGTGCTTCTTCTCATAGACCTCCAGGGCCTTTAATAGTTCTCTAAGACGTCCCCTACTCTCATCTGCATGCCACAAATAGCTGTCTTTTCGCAGGGCAAATTCCAAAATTCTTCCCTCTTCTTTAAGCTCCGCGACAGCTTCCTTTATCTCCTCGGCTGAAAGGGCTGTAAGCTTTGCAAGCTCTGATATAGGGATCAATGTATCTCCATGCTCCTTGACATGCATCTCAACAATATCAGTAAGGCCTCCGGACTCTTTTCGCTTTAGTTCTTCGATGACATCCTCCCTAAATCTTCGCTTGATTTTTGGGTTAGGCTCTAAAATCACGCCTCCTCCGATGGTCTCCATAGGAGAATAGAAGCGGACCACAAAGCGGTCCCCTCTGCGCACTGCCAGCTTTTCTTCTAAGCGAAGCTGAACGAAGCCGCTCTCTCCGGGCCCCAATTCTTCTTGGTCTAAAAGCACCGCCCGGCACAAAACCTCGCTGGTTCCTGTAAACAAATGTAGCCTTGTATGGTTGGTCAGGACCCGCATGGATGACTCCAAAATCTCCAGCTTGACATCCAAAAGATCCGTATTTTTCATACTGTTGATGGGAGCCAGCACACATCCTCGTTTTACTTGGCTTTTCTTTACATTGGACAGGTTAATGGCAACCCTCTGGCCCGCCAAGCACTCCTTCTGATCTTCTCCGTGGACCTGAATGCTACGGATCTTGCATTCCTTTCCCACCGGATACATTTCCAGTATGTCATCTTTGGAAATGGTCCCGGATACTAAGGTTCCTGTCACGATGGTTCCAAAGCCTGATAAGGTAAAGACACGGTCGATGGGAAGTCTCGGAATGGTATTTATATCCTTCTCCTCCACTTCCTCCCTGGTCATCTGGTCGATGACATCCACCAGTTCTCCGATTCCGGCTCCTGTGGCAGCAGAAACTTTCACCAGAGGGGCATGCTCCATGAAAGACCCATTTAGTTCTTCCCGGATTTCCTCCTCAACCAGTTCCATCCAATCTTCATCCACAAGATCACATTTATTTAAAACAATAATACTCTTTTTGATTCCAAGAAGACTTAAGATATCCAGATGTTCTCTGGTCTGGGGCATAATGCCTTCATCCGCCGCAATGACCAAAAGCACCAGGTCCATTCCCACAACCCCGGCCACCATATTGTTGATAAATTTTTCATGCCCCGGCACATCTACAATACCGGCCCTGCCTCCACTCGGAAGATCAAAATAGGTAAATCCCAGATCAATGGTAATGCCTCGGCGCTTCTCTTCCTCCAAGCGATCCGTATTCCTTCCTGTCAAAGCCTGGATCAAAGTGGTTTTTCCGTGATCGATATGGCCTGCCGTTCCTATAATCACATGTTTCATATATGTCTCCTAATGTCCCATGATCAGACATTTTTCTTCAAATACATCAAAGGCTTTTAGCTCTGTAGCCAGCTCCTTATAGTCCTTACCCAGGGTTCTCATATCAAGCAAGATCCTGTCATTGACCGTCCGTCCGATCACCGGCACCGGAAGTCCTCGAAGCCTCCGCTCCAATTCCGGAAGCTCTATCTTTTCCGGGACAAGCTCAACTGCAAAGCTTGGAATCCGCTCCAGAGGAAGAGAGCCCCCTCCTATCTGGGATTCACAGGCCACCACTCGGGCCTTGGCCGCCAGTTTCTGTCGTCTTAGCATTCGAAGAAAGCTGTCTGCGTCTTTTTTTGTCTCCTCCACAGGTCTTGTAATCATCTCAAGGGTCGGAATATTCTTAACAGCCTCTTCTTCCGACTGGTATTCCATCAGAACCAGTTCCAGGGCTGCTGCCGTAAATTTATCAATACGGAGGGCTCTGGTCAGTTGATTCTTCTTCATTTTATCGATATATTTTTTCTTGCCGATAATAATGCCGGCCTGAGGGCCGCCTAACAATTTATCACCGCTAAAGCATACCACGTCTGCCCCTTTTGCGATAGAATCCTGAACCGTGGGTTCATAGGTCAGACCATATTTACTAAGATCGATGAGTACGCCGCTTCCCAAATCTTCAATCACAGGGATTTCCCGCTCTTTTGCCAAATCTGCCAATTCCTGGATTTCTACTTTTTCTGTAAATCCCACGATCCGGTAATTGCTGGTATGGACTTTCAAGAGGGCCTTGGTCTCCTCTGTAATGGCCTCTGCATAATCCTCATAGTGGGTCTTATTGGTGGTTCCAACCTCAACAAGGCTGGCGCCGCTTTGTTCCATCACATCCGGAATTCTAAACTTTCCGCCAATCTCCACCAACTCGCCCCGGGATACGATAACCTCTCCCCCCTTTGCCAGGGAGCTTAAGATCAACATGACCGCTGCCGCATTATTATTCACTGCCATGGCAGCTTCCGCCCCTGTGATCTTGCAAATCAAGTCTTCAAAATGGGCATACCTCTCCCCTCTGTGTCCTTCTTTTAAATTATATTCCAGATTGGAGTAACCCGTAGCCAAAGAGAAGATCCGCTCCATGTGCCTCTTGCTAATAGGAGCTCTTCCAAGATTGGTATGCAGGATGGTTCCTGTTCCATTGTATACCCGCTTCATATTGGGAGTATGCATCTCTTCCACCCGAAGTCCTATCTTAGCTTCCAGAGTCCCGATCTCTTCCTCTGCCAATTTATCATCCTGGCAGCTAGCAATATATGCCCTCACATCGTCTAACTCTCCGCGAATAGCCTCCATTACAGATTCTCTTCCGTAGCTTTCTATCAATTTTTGTACGGTCTCCTGCTCTAAAAGGATATCCACTTTGGGTATACTTCGATACCATTTCTTTTTATCCATGATTCTTCTCCTGATTATTTTGATACCGCCCGGGTCCTCCCCAACTTCTCTTTTTAGTATAAACGGATCAGTTTATCGCTTTTTTCCGTCACTCTACCGATCACAGAAACCTTCGTCTCCATTCCTATCTTTTGAAACTCCGAAAGCATCTCCTTTAAATCTTCCGGCGCCAGGCTTAGAAGCAGGCCTCCGGAGGTCTGTGGATCATATAATAGATCCAGGTAAACAGGAGGAATCCCCGAAGCATCTACCTGATCGATCGAATAGCCTCTGTTCTTATAGGTTCCGGCAGGAACCAAGCCCATATTGGCATACTCCATAGCATCTGCCATATATTCCACAGAATCCGCCACGATTTCAAAGGTCACCCCACTGGCCCCTGCCATCTCCACGCAGTGTCCCAAGAGGCCAAATCCTGTAATGTCCGTGCAGGCAGATATATGAAACATTTCTGCCACCTGTTTTGCCTTTTTATTTAGCGATGCCATAACCATCTGGGCTTCTTTTACAGACGTCTCCGATGCAAATTCCCCTTTAATCGCTGTATTTATAATTCCGCTTCCGATTTGTTTGGTCAGCACCAAGACATCTCCCGGCCTGCAGCCATAATTTTTAAAAATCTTATCCGGATGCACAAAGCCGGAGACGCAGAGTCCGTATTTTGGCTCGTCATCCTGAACCGAATGGCCTCCAACCAAAACTGCTCCTGCTTCCTTTACCTTGTCCGCTCCTCCCGAAAGGATATCTCCCAGAATGGAAGGATCCAGGCAATTCGGAAATCCCACAATATTCAATGCCACTGTCGGCTCCCCTCCCATGGCCCACACATCGCTGAGGGCATTTGCCGCTGCGATCTGCCCAAACATATAGGGATCATCCACAATAGGGGTAAAGAAGTCGACAGTCTGGATCATGGCAACATCGTCTGTGACCTTATAAATGGCTGCATCATCGGAAGTTTCAATTCCTACGATCAAATTCTCATCTTCAAATTTCGGCAACTTACCCAGAACCTGGGCAAGGGTCTTTGGACCTATCTTCGCAGCTCATCCGGACGTCTTGCTATAGCTGGTAAGCTTAATATCCTTTCCCATCTTCTTCCCCCCTTTCTATCCAAAGATAAATACAAACGTAAATATGCCAGGTCACTGTTATTATCAGTATCGACCTGGCACTTCATTCCTTATTTTTCGAAAGCTTTTATGGCTTGATAATCTTAGCAGCCTTGGCCTGTGTCTCAACAATATTATACATATTCGTTACACTTCCAACTACTAACTTATCCTTTAATCCATAATAATCCAAACATGTACCGCAGGACATGATCTCAACGCCCTGGGCTTCCAGGGACTTCAAATCCTCCAGCACCGGAGTTCCCTCTGTTGTAAGTGTAACTCCTCCATTGTAAAACAGCATTGTTTTTGGCAATGTGTCAAGCTGGGTAATAGCAAAAACAAATCCTTTTAAAAGAACCCTTCCCAATTCATCATTGCCTGTTCCCATGCGGTCAGAAGAAATAACTACAACCAAATCTCCCTTGGCATCCGGGATACATTCTACATCTTCCTGAACCTGTGGTGCTCCCTGCATGCTGATGATCACCTTAAATTCTGCTTCTCCGAGCTTCTCTGAACGAACGGCTCCTCCTGCGCTTACTGCCATCTTTGTAACGTTCTGTACAGATATTTCGTTGTCAACTAAAACTTCAATTGTCTCAGGGCCTGTAAGCGCCTGCATTGCCTTTTTTGTCTTAATAACAGGAATCGGACAACTATCTCCCATTGCATTCACTGTAATCATACTATTTCACCTTCCTATGATTAAATTTTTCTTCTTTCCCCATTATATTCTTATAAATCCACAGTCTCAAATCGAGTTTTTCTATAGCTATGGCTTCTTTATAGATTTTCTCTATGAGCCTTTCTGTTGATTTGCCAGGCATTCCTGAATGGCATTATTCAAGGTCAGCATCTTCTCATCCAGGGCAGATACCATCTCCGCACATTCCCTAAGGTCCCTGCTAATATAGTCCGGCGCATTTCCCTCAAACTTGTAATAAATTTTATGCTCTAGACTTGCCCAGAAATCCATAGCGATGGTTCGAATCTGGATCTCTACCTTTGTATTTACACAACTATCGGATAAAAAAATGGGCACCGATACCAGCATATGATAACTCTTGTATCCACTCTCCTTGGGATTCTTAATGTAATCCTTAATAGACAGGACCTTAAGATCGCTTTGATTTCCTATCATCTCCGCCAAACGGTAGATATCCGAAGTGAAGGAGCAGATCAAACGGACACCGGCAATATCATTGACATACTTCACCATATTCTCAATAGAGCTCTCATATCCGTAACGCTTTAACTTCTTAACAATACTCTCCGGACTTTTAATCCGGGTCTTAATGTGCTCAATGGGATTGTATTGATGCACATGCTGAAATTCATCATTTAAAATCTCTAGTTTCGTTCCTACTTCTTTCAACGCCGCATTATACAAAAACATGATCGTCTTCCAACTATCCACGTCTTCGTAATTGCGTATTGCATTTACCATAAATCTAAAACTCCTTTAATACTCGATGCCTTCTCTTGCCATCTTCCCCTGATCATAAGGATGCTTGATCTTAGACATCTGTGTAACGTAATCTGCCATCTCCAGCAGATTGTCTGTAATCGTATGTCCTGTGAGAATTACTTCCATCCCCCTGGGTCTGTGTTTCAAAAAACCAATCAATTTCTCCTCACTAAGGACTCCCAGCTGAATGGCGCAGAGAGCTTCATCCAAAAACACCACATCGAAGGGGGTGCAAAATTTAATAATCTCATCCAAAGCCTTGTTGTTGTAATGTCTGGTCTTCGCCTTCTCATCGCTATTCATCTTGCTGACAAATTTCACCGGTTCTCTTCCGTTGAGACAGGTGATGTTCGGAATAGTCTCCAAGATTTTTCGTTCACTGGAACTGTTATTCTTCAGGAATTGAAATACAAGGACCTTCATACCACTGCCTGCTGCCCGAATCGCTAATCCGACTGCGGCTGTGGTTTTTCCCTTGCCATCCCCATAATATAAATGTATTCTTCCAGTATCTTTCATCTTACTTACTTCCTCGCTAGCTATTCATCCCTCTTTCTATTATTATACACAATGTTGAGGTCCAATGTATAGCTATAGATTCTAAAAATAAGATAAATATGATAAAATGATACGTAACTAGGGCCAAGTTTTTTTGAGGCTAGGGCCGGAAGTTTGCAAACCGAATTTGTATTTAAAAAGGAGATCCTATGTTTCGTTTATGGGGAAAAGAATTTAAGAACAACAAAATGCTCAGAGACACCGTGGTTGAGGATGACAGCGATGATACCAGAACCCACAAGATTTTTCATGCACTGGACCAAATTTGCTATGATTTTGATCTAAGCAAACCTATTTGGCTGGATGTAAATATTGATGAGTTTAAACGTCTTGCAAAAACCAGATTTACCCCTGATAATTTTGTGGACTCTGTGGATTTTGATTATCTGGAAATCCACGTGATTGAAGAATAAGAAAGTAAGGAGGCAGCTTATGATCGCAACTATGGGGCTTACCTTAAAAGCCTTAAAAAAAGAACCTTTTTCAGGCTCCCACCACGGCATGCGCTATTATTTAAATTCTTCCGAGGAAGGCTTAAAAGCCTGGGTCTACCCGGAGCCTTGGTGCTTTGAGCGGACTCCCGAGGAGGATAAGATTTCAAAATCCTTTTCTTTTGACCAGGAGGGGCTTGATGCCGCCGTAGACTGGATCAATGAAACCTTTAAGGTCAGACAGGACCACTGGGAATTGGCCGAAAAAACAAAAATGCAGAAGCTTCTTGGCTAGGAAACTAGCTTTGGAAGCTTCTGCTTTTTATTCTTCTTATTAAAGAATCTATTCTTTTGGTTTTCTTAAAATATCCACCGTATGGGCGCCTGCTCCCAAAAGGTCTTCTCTCTCGCAGGTTGCCATCTGATATTGCACAAAATATTCAAACTCCTCTTCATCTAATTGATTTAAGAAGGGGCGCATGTAATTGGCCGGTCCATCGGGAGAAAGGATCTTTAGGCGCACAAGGCCTGCGTCCCGGGATAGCCTCTTAATATCCCCCAACCGCATATAATCATAGAGATCTTCTTTCTTTGACAGGGTCTGAAAATCCTCAGTCAACCTATGACTCTCCATACATTCTTTAATATGGCGCTCCTTAAATGCGTAAGTAATAACTCCATATTCATTCATGCAATAGGCCACCAGGATGATCCCTCCGGGCCTTGTCACCCGGCTGGCCTCCTTAAGAGCCTGCAGTTTTTCCTGATATTCAAAAAGGTGATACATGGGGCCAAACAAAAGAGTAAGATCAAAACTATGATCCTTAAGCTTTTTTAAATTCAGGGCATTGCCCTGCACAGCCTTCACCCGGCTGTTCTTTTGCTTTAAAATTCCCAAATTATATTTCACCAGTTCCACAGCTGTCACATCATAGCCTTCTTCTGCCAATTTCACAGAATATCTTCCTGTTCCAGCCCCAATATCAAGGACTTTCACATTTTCAGGCTCTCCCATCTCCTGCAAATACCGGTGGATATATTTCATAGATACCCGGTATTCCACCTGCCCATGCCTGGAATTTAATCTTTTTTCTTCATTAAATTTGTTATAATATGCCTCAATTTCATTCATAATTGCTTTTTCTATTGCACTGCCCCGCCGGTTCCTGCCATTCCGCCTGTTGGATCCATTCCATAGGCCGCGCCATTGCCGGCATCCGTAGTACCTGTAGTATCAACAAGACCTGTGGTGTCTGTAGTTCCCGTAGTGTCTGTGCTTCCTGCGGCATCAGTGCTTGTGCCAGCGTCCGTGCTGTCTGAAGTATCATCTGTAGTTTTTCCTGACTGGGCATCCAGGGCACTCTGGGCACTGCTAGCTGCCTCCGTACTTGGGAAATCTTCTAAAATCTGCTGGTAGAGCTTATTGGCCTCATCGGTTTTTCCATTTTTCTCATAGCACTGGGCCAACAAAAGGACAGCTGCTCCGCTATTATAGTCTCCATCCATCTTGTTTACTTTTTCTAAGTCTGTAATGGCTGTATCATAGTTTCCGGCGCTATAGCACTCCGATGCCTCTGTATAAAGGTCACTGCATACATCCGGATAAATCGTTGCTGTCAGTGTATCAAACTGCTGCCTTCCCAAAGTACCCAAGGCATTTGCCTTTACATTTAAAAGTTCATCCGCCATGGCAGAGTAGCTCATATCTCCGCTATTTAAGTTATTATACATATTGATAACGGTCTCATAGCTTTCCTTGACTTCGTCTGCAGTAGCCTCAGTGTCTGTAGATTCCTCCTCACTGCTTCTGTAAGTGTCCAGCTCCTTCTTTAAGGCATTGATCTGGGCCTTCTGGCTGGCAATCTCATCACTGAATTCTACGATTCTCTTGTCATTCTTATTTTGGGTAGAAGTATTCAAAGCCGGCATAATCAAAAACCACATAAGGGCCACGCCTACCAGGATACCGATACCGATATTTGCCACCGTATGCAGCCTGGTATTCATCATCAAGCGGTTGGTGGTAGGCTGGATAATGGTATCATTACCCACGGTATAGGTAACGGTATGTTTTGCCTTGCTCTCCTGGGACTTGATCTTTACGTTCTGCTCTTTTCTAAGCGTCCGAAGCTCATGCATGTAATGCAGAGTCGTGGTATCTGTGGTATCCAGCTTGTGGGCAGCTCTTATAGACTGTCTCGCCTGGGAGAACTGTCCGGTATGGATAAAAAGTAAGGTCAGAAGCTGGTAGGCCTTTACATAATTGGGGTGCTCTACGATAGCTTTTTTCAACTGCAAAATAGCCATATCTTCATTGCCCTGGGTGCAATAATCCAAAGATTGGTTAAATCTTTTAATGGCCTGGTTCATCTTAGCCAGCTCTGTAGGATTTTCCTTTACTTTCTTTATATAATAATTGGCAATATTATCATGGGACTGGAAATTCTTACTCAAAATCCACTCCCTCAAAGCCTCTGCCACTTCCCCACGGCCATAGTAAACCAATCCCAAAAGATTTCTGGCCGCAATATTATCTCTATTGTATTGTAAACTTTTTTTCAAAGAAACAATGGCTCCGGTAAGGTCCCGGATGCTTGCTTTTTTTAGACCATCGTTGTACCAGGCATTGGACTGGTACAAAACTTTTGTTGCGTAATCCATATGATATCCTCTTTTTTATCCTATTTGGTCTGCTCGATAACTTCTCTAAGGATATCCGTCATATCTGAAAGATCCTCCTGATAAATAGCATCTTCTATATCTTCAATTTCCAGACTTGGTTGGAATTTTTTTACTTCTTCATCAAAATTCAGCATCTTTCTTCCTCCAATCTTTCTAAATACTTCTTAATCATTCCCACCAGGTACAAGGATCCAAGGCAGTAAATCTGCCCCCTTCCCTGCCTTTCTTCTTCCGCCGCCTTAAGGGCGTCTGAAAGGTCCGGGCAGCACCTAACCGCTGCCTTTGTATAACTTTTAAAAATTTCCGCAAGCTCTCGGGCAGGAACCCCTCTCTCGTCCTCGATCTGAGTGACCACAAAGGCCTTGCCATGAATTCCATCGCACAGCAGGCGGATCATTTCCTTATAATCTTTATCTTTTACTGCGGAAAATACAATTACAGGGGCTTCCCTCTCCTTTAAAAGAGAAAGGCTTTTCACAAAGGCCTCAATGGCCCCGGGATTATGGGCCCCGTCTACCACCATATGTTCCGTAACATGTTCCATTCTTCCCGGCCATTTTACAGAAGCGATGGCCTTGGCCCAGTTTCTTTCATAAGCGCTGAGCCCGCCTTCCCCTGCCTCTTGCTTTTCATTATCTATTTGAGGGGCTAACAAATATTCTGCCCCCCTAAGGGCAAGCTCTGCATTGATCACCTGATAAGCGCCGCAGAAGGGCACCTGGTAGATAACACTTTTATCATACGCATTGCTTCTTGAAAATGCAATATATTTCCCAGTAACTTCCTTAAGGGAAACAGAAGCTTCTGTCACTGCAAAATAAGGCGCATGCTTTTCTTTTGCCTCTTGCTCTATGACCCCGGCGACCAACGGATTACTTCCATCAAAGATTACCGGGACCTTTTCCTTAATAATTCCTGCCTTCTCACCGGCAATCTTTTCCAGGCTATCTCCCAAAATTGCCGTATGGTCCATACTCACAGAAGTAATAATGCTAAGGCTAGGCTGCTCCAGGCAATTGGTACAGTCTAATCTTCCCCCCAGGCCTGTCTCCAGAATAATATATTCCACCTTCCAGGCCTCATAGGCCATCATAGCCATGCCAAACAAAAATTCAAAATAGGAAGGGTGTCCCAAGCCTTCCTCCTCCATCTCTACAGCTTCTTTCCTTGCCTTCTCAAAAATTTCCGCAAAAAGTTCATCGGAAATTTCCTCATTATTTACTTTGATCCGCTCATTCAATCGAATTAGATGGGGAGACGTAAAGAAGCCTGTCCGCCTTCCTTCCTGCATTAAAATTGCCTGAAGATAAGCACAGACAGACCCTTTCCCATTGGTGCCTGCCACATGGATAATCTTCTTATCCAGGGCAGGGTCCCCAAGTCTTCTTAAAAATTCTCTTGTATGATGCAGCGGATGTTTCTTGGTAAATTTGGGCAGGTCTTCAATATAAGCCACTGCCTCATCATATCCTGGCATCATTTTCATTGACTCCTATTTATTCAATTTAGTCATCATTTTCCTGCTCTACCCAGGATTTGGACTTATCTGTAGCTGTCCCCTCCTGGCAGATTAATTCCCCGTTCTGATATACATAATAATCCGAACGTCTAAAGGTTGTATTACTAGATCCCATCTGTTTTACACAGATGACGTCGTTATCCTTAAGTTCTACATTGGAAATGTCGATTCTTGTATTGTTTAGGAACCTACTTTCCATCTTCTCTCCGTTTACATAGACCTTACTCTGCTTGGTAAAATTCTGGCCATAGAGGCTATATCCGCCATCAAGCTTTGCTACGATCTTAGAGAGGCTTACATCTCTGACACCCATAACCATATGGCCGCTGGTAATTGGCTTGCCGCTATCTTCATAGACATATTGATTTCCATACAAAATATCATACTGAAGAAGCTCCAGATCAGAAAGGTAATTCTTTGTATTTCCCCGCTCCTGATGATAGTTAAATACGGTTCCGGAATGAATATCTAAACGCTTAAAGACCTCTGACATGATTCGATAAGAAGGGATGTTCTTATCTTCTTTCTCAAGGCCTATGTTGTCCCAGATTACATAATTGGTATTGTAGAGGTAACGGCTTTTTAAATCTTCCGCCGTAAGACCCATGGTTGGTAAGTGGTCTCCGTAGAAGACTACCACGGTAGGCTCATTTCTCTTCTCCACCGCCTCAATGAGGTCTCCTGCAAATTGATCCATCTCGTAAACCTGATTTACATAGTACTCCCATTTATTCTTCAAGGCCTCGTCTTCAATACCTTCCACCTTGATCTTTGGATTTGCAATCACCTGCTCTTCCGGATAATCTCCATGGCCCTGGACACTGACTGTAAATACAAAGTCCTGACCCTCTGTGGTATCCATAGCTTCCATAATATGGTCTACCAGCACCTCATCCTTGGCCCATCCATTCTCTGTCGTTTGAAGGATATTCATAAACTCCTTGCTGGTAAAGGTATCAAATCCAATATTATTATAAACTCTTGCCCGGCTATAGAAGTTACCGCCGTTATTGTGCAGGCCGTGGGTTCCGTAACCCAAGGAAGCCAGGGCAGTAGCCGCGCTCTCACAGGTTTGATTTTTAAGCACCGTCTTGTAAGGATATTCTCCAGGTCCGAAGAATCGCATGCTCATACCTGTCAGCACCTCAAACTCCGTATTGGCAGTTCCTGCTCCCACGGAAGGCACCTTAAAGTAGCCACTGGAATAATTTTTATACATCTCGTGGAGGTTGGGGCAGGCGTCCATATTGGTGGTGAAAAATTCTGCCTCGTCTACATCAAAATAAGACTCTAGCTGTACCACAATAATATTGGGCAAATCATCTTCCGATCTTCCTGTCTCACTCTTGGTAATCTCCCCATTGTTGCTGATTTCTTCCATGGCTTCTTTACTATAACCATTAGGCTGATCAATTCCCGTATTAAATACACTGGCCATAAAGCAATAAGGCAGACCATAATCTTCATAGGCAAAGGCAATATTTCCGAAATAGGTGGAAACCACCCGCTTATCAATCGCCGCATTGGTAGCAAAGGTATAGGCAACTCCGCAGACTACAATTCCCGCCACAGCAAGGAGCCTGTGCATTTTTCCTTCGTACTGACCCCCTCTTCGCCAGATCGATACGGTTAGGACAATCACTGCCCCGATTCCTACCGCCAGCATGATCAGTTCAAAACTATTAAAGTAGTTATTGATAAGGGAGACAGCATCTGATGCCACCTTAAGGTCCTGAGCATTAAAAGGTGTTACACGTTTTAAAAGCATATAGCCATTGGCTACTCCCAGTATGGACCAGAGCACGGTAATCAAAAGCCTTACAAATACACGCCTTCGGAACAAATATACAATGGAAAATGTGATAAAGATCATGAAGGCATTATATAGGAACACCATAGGAGACCCTACCATATACTTCCACGCCGCAATCAAGGAATGCCTTGACAAGGCTTCAATCCCTAGGTTTATGACGCAGGCTAGCAGTGCATGAAAAATGATAGAGAACCGGTTCATAAATGCATAAACCGGTCTCATCTTCTTAGCAAAGGCGCTATTCCTACGTTTCTCCAGGATGTGTTTCCTACGCTCTGCGCGGTTCTTAAAATATTGAACCACATCCTCCTTTTTTAAATTTCTTAGTTTTTTTATCTTTCCCTTTATGTCGGGTCTTTTTAATTTAAACTTAAATTTAATAGGAAATTTTTTCATTTTGTTATGCTCGGTTCTTCAAGCCGGCAAGACGCTCATTCACCTGTTCTAACATCTGTCTATATTTTTCGAGCTTATCCCGCTCTGCCTGTACCTTAGCTTCCGGTGCCTTGCTGACAAATTTTTCATTGTTAAGCATACCTTCTGCACGAGCAATCTCCTTTTCTAGTTTCTGAGCCTCTTTCGTTAGACGCTCTGCCTCCTGGGCAAAGTCTACCAATTCCTCAAGAGGTACATATACAGTAGCATCTGCCACTACAACAGAAACTGCATCCTCTGCAATACCGGTCTTATCTGCCTGGATTACAAAGTTATTGGCAGCTGCCATCATCATAGCAGATTCTTTTAAGAGTCCTAAACCTGCCTGAAGGTCCTTATCCTCTGTAACTACATAGATGCTAGCCTTGCGAGAATTCGGAACATTCATTTCTGCGCGGACATTTCTGACACCGCGAACAATCTCCTTGTAGTGATCTACAAGATTTTCCTCTGCCGGGAAGTTATAAGCCTCCTGATATACCGGCCACTGAGACATCATAAGAGACTCTTCTTCCGGAATCAGCTTGCTATAAATTTCCTCTGTAACGAAAGGCATATATGGGTGCAGCAATTTAAGGGAAGTCTTAAGAACTTCTCTTAAGGTCCAAAGGGCATCGTTGGCACTGACTGCATCCTCATCTGCATGATAGATTCGATATTTAGCTAGCTCAATGTACCAGTCGCAGAACTCATCCCACATAAAATCATAGATCTTAGACAGGGCGATACCAAGGTCGAACTTGTCCATATTTTCTGTAACATCTTTAACCAAGCGGTTGCACTTAGAAAGTATCCAACGATCTGCCGGACGGTCCTTTAGATCAGTAGGAGTTGTGATCTCCTTGCCTTCCATGTTCATAAGGATAAATCTGGAAGCATTCCATACCTTATTTGCAAAGTTACGGCTTGCCTCTACCTTCTCATTGTAGAAACGCATATCATTTCCGGGTGCATTTCCTGTAATCAAGGTCATACGAAGGGCATCTGCACCGTACTGGTCAATAATATCCAAAGGATCGATACCATTTCCTAAGGATTTACTCATCTTGCGTCCCTGGGAATCACGAACCAAGCCATGAATAAATACAGTATGGAAAGGAGACTTGCCAGTGTGGGCATAGCCGGAAAATACCATACGGATTACCCAGAAGAAAATGATGTCATATCCGGTAACCAATACATCCGTCGGATAGAAATAGTCAAGATCTTCTGTCTGCTTCGGCCAACCTAAGGTTGAGAATGGCCAGAGGGCAGAAGAAAACCAGGTATCCAAGGTATCCTCGTCCTGGGTAAAGTGGGTACATCCACATTTTGGGCACTTCTTTGGAAGTTCTTTTGCCACTACGATCTCACCGCAGTCATCACAATAGTAAGCCGGGATTCTGTGACCCCACCAAATCTGTCTGGAGATACACCAATCACGGATATTCTCTAACCAGTGAAGATAAATCTTGTCAAATCTCTCCGGAACAAAACGAAGCTCTCCGGTCTTAATGGCATTAATGGCCGGTTTAGCCAGCTCTTCCATTTTCACAAACCACTGCTGCTTGATCAAAGGCTCTACGGTAGTCTTGCACCGATCGTGGGTTCCTACATTATGAGAGTGGGGAACAATTTTTACCAAATATCCCTGCTCCTCAAGCTCTTTTACAATCTGCTTACGAGCCTCATAGCGGTCCATACCCTCATACTTGCCACCGTTAGCATTGATCGTGGCATCGTCGTTCATAATATTGATCTCCGGAAGGTTATGACGCTTTCCTACCTCGAAATCGTTAGGATCATGCGCCGGTGTAATCTTTACAGCACCGGTTCCAAACTCTTTATCTACATAGTAATCTGCCACAACAGGAATCTCTCTTCCCACTAATGGAAGGATTACATTTTTTCCGACAATATCCTTATATCTTTCATCTTCCGGATGTACCGCAATGGCTGTATCTCCCAAAAGAGTCTCCGGTCTTGTGGTGGCAATCTCAAGGGAGTCATCGCTTCCTACTACCGGATACTTAATATGCCAGAAGAATCCATCCTGCTCTTCATGCTCAACCTCAGCATCAGACAAGGAAGTCTTACAAACCGGACACCAGTTAATGATTCTGGATCCCTTGTAGATAAATCCTTTTTCGTGAAGGTTGATAAATACCTGAGAAACTGCCTCAGAGCATCCCTCATCCATGGTAAAACGCTCTCTGTCCCAGTCACAGGATACACCTAATTTCTTAAGCTGGGACTCGATGGTTCCCGCATACTCTTCCTTCCACTGCCAGGTTCTCTCTAAGAACTTCTCTCTTCCTAATTCCTTCTTATCGATTCCCTCTTCCTTTAACTGGTTGGTAACCTTAACCTCTGTAGAAATAGCGGCATGGTCGGTTCCCGGAATCCACAGGGCATTGTATCCCTGCATTCTCTTATAGCGGATAATAATATCCTGCAGGGTATTATCCAGGGCATGTCCCATATGAAGTTTACCTGTAATATTCGGTGGTGGCATTACAGTAGTAAATGGTTTCCTGCTTCGATCTACCTCTGCATGGAAATATTTATTCTCACACCACTTGTCATAAAGTTTCGCCTCAATGGCTTTGGGATTGTAAGTTGTCTCCAAATTTTGGCTCATAATTTTCTCCTCATAAATCTTTATCTTTTGGCTTCGTATTTCATAAGGGATTCCATCGGAAATTGCATTTTACCCAGCCCCATATAAGTCGGCCGGTTTATGCAACAAAAAACGCCACCCCTTATTCATAAAGGGCGACGAGCATCGCGGTACCACCTTCATTTATATAGAATAGATCTATACTCTCCTCTTATTCTATAACGTGAACGATTCCGTGATCGCCTACCTGTCCTTAAGCCCAGCCCAAAGACTTCTCAGCCACCCAGCTCCAAAGCTACCTTCAGCACCCTGTATCCTTAAGGAACTCTCAACCTCCAATTCCTCTCTCTGTCAGGTCAGAACTACCTACTCCTCTTCTTCATTGCCTTTCAAAATATAATGCCCAAAAACTGTCTCTTGTCCTTGACTTTCTACTTGTATATCAACAGAAAAAGGGCGCATAAACTACCAAATATCATAGTCATGCGCCCTTATTTTGTCAAGATGTTCAAGGAATTTTCACAAACTCTTAAGGATTGGATTTCCCGAGAAAAGGCCTAGTTTACCCCTCTTTTAAGAAACCCGAATAGCCCCAAGAATCTCTCCGATGGGAGCTGCGATCGTAAGTTCGGCTCCCACTTCTCTTGCTGTGGCACTTTTATTAATTACCACCAAATGCTTGCCTCTAAAATAATCAATAAAGCTGGCAGCAGGATATACGACCAGGGAAGTTCCTCCGATAATCAGGGTATCCGCCTGGCTGATGGCTGCGATACTTCCCTGGATCACCTGGGAATCTAGGCCCTCCTCGTAAAGTACCACATCCGGCTTGATAATGCCACCGCATTCACAGTGGGGAGTCCCTTTGGCGGATTTTACATAATTTACATCATAAAATCGCTTGCATTTTTGACAGTAATTACGCATGATGCTTCCATGAAGCTCATAGACTTTTTTGCTTCCTGCCGCCTGGTGAAGGCCGTCGATATTCTGAGTCACTACCGCTGTAAGCTTCCCGGCAGCCTCAAGCTCAGCCAGCTTAAGATGGGCCGGATTGGGTTTCGCATCTAGAAAAATCATTTTCTCCTTATAGAAGTCATAGAAGGCATCGGTCTGTCTTACAAAAAAGCTATGACTTACAATCTGCTCCGGGGAATACTTATATTGTTGATGATAAATACCATCTGCGCTTCGAAAGTCCGGGATCCCACTTTCTGTGGACACTCCTGCGCCCCCAAAAAAGACAATTCTTTCGCTGTCGTCAATAATTGCCTGTAGCTTTGCTATCTCCTCTTCATACATCCTATTTCCTCCCCTTTCTATTTTTGTTTTGTCCTAGTCTTCTATGACCTTACATGCCAAGCTCTTCTACAATCTCATGGGCCCTGGGGCTTCCTGCAACGCCGCCAACACCTGTCTCTTTCAGACTCGGATCCATTTTATCTCCCACTTCTCGCATAGCATCAATGACCTGGTCTACCGGAATCTGACTTTTAATTCCTGCCAGGGCCATGTCGGCTGCCGAAAGGGCGTCAAAGGCTCCAATGACATTTCGCTTCACACAGGGCACCTCCACCAATCCTCCTACCGGATCGCAGACCAGGCCCATAAGATTTTTTAATGACATGGCGCAGGCATGGGAGATCTGCTCATTATCCCCTCCCTTGAGGTAACAGATGGCTCCTGCAGCCATTGCTGCTGCCGAACCGATTTCCGCCTGGCATCCACCGGAAGCACCTGCAATATAGGCCCTGTGGGCAATGACCTGGCCAATGCCGGCTGCCACATACATAGCTTCCACCATCTTTTCTCTGGGAATCTCATGTTCTCTCTGATAGGTCACCAGGACCGCCGGCATAACCCCGCAGGCTCCTGCTGTGGGAGCCGCCACAATTCGCTTCATACAGGCATTGTTGCATCCCATCTTCAGGGCAGTGGCCATTACCTTCCCCATAAAAGCCCCGCAAAGAGTCTCCCCTTTTTCATTATAGGCTTCCATAAGGCCACCTTCTGTCCCTACCAAGCCACTGTTAGAAGAAAGGCCAGCCTCATAGGCATCTACGCTATCTTCCATAGATTTCCACATATAATTCATCTGGTCCAGGGAATCCGCCTCAGAAACTGCCCGCTCTGTGCAATCCTCCAGCTGTATCGCCTTCCAAAAAGGAAGATCTAATTCCTTGCATCTTTTGCAAATTCCATCCATTGATTGAAATGACATCTCTTCCCTCCTCTAATTGGCATCTATTCCTTCATTTACATTAAAGAACGTTACTTTAATAATTCCGTCTAACCTTCGAAGCCACTGGATGGCCATATCCGGGATTACCTCATCGGTCTCAATAACCATAACAGCATAGCCGCCCCTCTTATCTCGAAAGAGTTGCAAGGTTGCGATATTTACATTAATCTGATGCAAAATTGCCGTAACCTGGGCCACATGCCCCGGTTTGTCCTCGTTGTGGACAATCAGGGTATTACTCTCCGCATTGAAATTCACGTCAATGTTGTCAATTTGATTGACCAGAATCCGGCCTCCTCCAATGGAACAGGCCTGGATGTTTAGGGGTTCTGCACCTTCTGCCTCTAAAACCAGCTGCACTGTATTGGGATGAGCCCCTCTGATTTCTTTTTTCTCAATATCAAATTTTAGTCCTGCTTCCTCGGCTATGCGAAAACTATCCGGAATTCGCATATCATCCGGCTGCATTCCAAGAAGCCCGGCCACCAAGGCCTTGTCCGTTCCATGGCCTGCCCCTGTAGCTGCAAAAGATCCTGACAAATAAATCTTTCCGTAATCCGGCTGCCTGCCAAAAAGCTTGCGTCCAATCAAACCGATTCGAACAGCTCCCGCCGTGTGGGAACTGGAGGGACCTACCATCACCGGTCCTAAAATATCAAAAATACTAGCCATTGTCTGCTCCTATCTTGTCTCTAATATATGGTTCCGAACCCATGTCTTACTTGTTCATTTTAACACTTTTATGCAAATTGTGATACTCTCATTGGTCTGCATAGAAAGCAAAAAACCTCGAAACCTTTGATTTCTCAAGATTTCGAGGTTTTAATCATGCGGAGAATGGGACTTGAACCCACACAGGATAAACTCCCACTAGAACCTGAATCTAGCGCGTCTGCCATTCCGCCATCTCCGCTGACAACGACTATCATAACACAGCGAAGATCAATTTGCAATTATTTTTTCAAGGAATCTGGGACCAATTTTAGGGCCCCTTTTTAATGGATCTCGATACCGTTGACCTCCAAGTGGTCATCGATGGGAATTACCAGGCATTTGCGTCCGTCAATTTCTCTTGTCTCGATAAGGTCTGAGCGGTCCGGATTTACCTTTACCACGACATCCGCAGTCTTTACCTGGAAGGTCCGGGTATCGGCAATATTGGTTGCCAGCACCGTTTTCTGTTCTCCCATGACCGCCTCGAATTCTTCCTCAAAGACTTCCATTTTTTCCGCTGACACACCGCTCTCGGATAAAAGTCTCTTCACATCCGGCTTCGATAATTCCAGAGGGTCCGGGGAATCCTTTGCCTCTTCAATCATTTCATTTAAGCTATCATGAATGTTCTTTACCACTTCAAAGCTGCACTCTTCCTCCAAGGTATCACTGATAATGGCATGGAAGCCTGATTTTTGATCCCCGGCCGTCAAAGGCACCCTTGATCCCAATACATTAGAAATAAATTCCGGCTGCAATTCCTCCGGTTTCTTTGTGTAATACAGGACACCATGAATGTCACTGTTACGGTCTGTAAAAGCCGGAAACAAGAAGCCCTTGGCCGGGGCTTCCACCAACCAGTCCCTGATACGGTCCTCAATATTGTTGGTCATGGCATTGTAGGTAAGCCCTGCCTTGGATAGGTTTACCGGGCAAATGCTACAGAGAATATGCTCATATACAATATCCGAAGAATCAAACATTTCCATTCCGTCAGTGGACTTTCCCGGCACGTCATAGGCTGCATGTATTAATATAATGTAGTAGTTCTCGTCGTATACATAATTTTCAATAACCTTGTCATAGAACTCTTCCAGGAGCATGTCATCCTGTAATTTGCTATCCCGCAATTTTAGCAAGAATTCCTGGGTACCTCCGGGTGCCTCCTGGTCCAGAGGAAACTCCATATTGATTACATTTTTCCCCAGGGTCCCTGAAAGGGTTTTTTTGAAAATATCAAAATACTTAAAGGCTTCCTCCTCCGGAAGGGAAAGAAAGGCCTTCTTTAGTTCCGTTTTCTTTTCTTTTTCATGATCCACGTAGCATCCACAAATGCGGGTAATGGCACAATTTTGCGGTGTAAATTGTTTACGGATCTCTAAGATTTCTTTTTTATTCATCGTAAATGCTCCCCTTATGTTTTACCTGGCGCGACTTTTCTTTGCGCATTTTTCAATTTTAGCACAGAAAGTTTTTCGCAGAAAGGTGTATTTTTATCCCAACATTCCATTTTTCTATAGATTTTCTATTGCTTTTTCTTATAAATCTGCATACTATTATAAGGAGCAATTAATTATTAACAAGAGCTCTACTTAGACCCTATTATTATTTCGTAGAAAGGATAATCATTATGAGTATGAATGAATTGAAACCGATCAAAGAAGGTAAAGTACGTGAGATCTATGACAACGGCGACAGCCTCATTATGGTGGCTACTGACCGTATCAGTTGCTACGATGTAATTTTAAATAACCAGGTTACCAAGAAGGGAACCGTTTTAACCCAGATGTCTAAATTCTGGTTTGACTTAACAGAGGACATTGTTCCAAATCATATGATTTCTGTGGATGTAAAGGATATGCCGGAATTTTTCCAGCAGCCACAGTATGACGGCAACAGCATGATGTGCAAGAAATTAGAGATGCTTCCTATTGAGTGTATCGTTCGTGGATATATTACCGGAAGCGGCTGGAAGAGCTACCAAGCAGACGGAACTGTTTGCGGAATCAAGCTTCCGGAAGGCCTCAAAGAATCCGATAAATTGCCGGAGCCAATCTATACTCCTTCTACCAAGGCTGAAATCGGAGATCACGATGAGAACATTTCTTTCGAGCAGAGCATTGACCACTTGGAGAAATACTTCCCGGGAAAAGGTGAAGAGTATGCAACTAAGCTTCGTGATTATACCATCGCTCTTTACAAGAAATGCGCAGACTACGCATTAAGCCGCGGAATCATTATCGCAGATACAAAATTCGAATTTGGTTTCGATGAGGAAGGAAATTTCTATATCGGAGATGAGATGCTTACACCGGATAGTTCTCGTTTCTGGCCTGCAGATACCTATGAGCCGGGACATGGTCAGCCATCCTTCGACAAGCAGTTTGCAAGAGATTGGTTAACCTCACATCCAGGAAATGACTGGACCTTGCCGGAGGATATCGTGGAGAAAACCATTAATAAATATCTTCAGGCTTATGAGATGCTTACAGGAAAAACTTTATAATTAAAAACTTTTAGGGATGCTAATCAAATGGCATCCCTTTTTTATACGGATTTCCCGGTCGCCTCCCTTCTTTTTTGTTGACTTTAACATGCTAACTTGCTAATATTATAAAGTCTAGTAAAGCGACATTTTTAGGAGGATTTTAAATTATGAAAAAAAGATTAGTAGTTCTTATGCTTGCAGGTATGATGGTAGTTTCTGCCACAGCTTGTGGAAGTTCAAGCTCTTCCACTTCTTCTGATAAAGCTTCCAGCACCTCTTCTTCTAGCGAGAGCGACCTTGAATATGTAAAAGATAAGGGAACTCTTGTTGTCGGTATCACTGATTTTGAACCTATGGATTATAAAGATGAGGACGGAAACTGGATTGGTTTTGACGCAGACCTTGCCACTGCATTTGCAGAAGAATTGGGTGTAGATGTAGAATTTGTTGAGATTGACTGGGATAACAAAATTATGGAGTTGGATGGAAAGACCATCGACTGTGTATGGAATGGTATGACTCTTACAGACGAGGTTACAAGCTCCATGGAATGCTCAAACGCCTATTGCAACAATGCCCAGGTTGTAATTGTTCCTTCCGATAAGGCTTCCGATTACCAGGACGTAGATTCTATCAAGGACCTCTCCTTTGCAGCAGAATCAGGCAGTGCCGGCGAGGCAGCTCTTACAGACCTTGGCATCGACGTAACTCCTGTAAAATCTCAGGCTGATGCTCTTATGGAAGTTGCTTCCGGAACCTCTGACGGTGCAGTCATCGATTCTCTTATGGCAGCAGCTATGGTAGGAGAAGGAACCGGCTATGCAGATCTTACTTATACCGTCAGCTTAAATAGCGAAGAGTATGGTGTAGGTTTCCGTAAAGGTTCTGATATCTGCGAAGAGTTTAATAAGTTCTTAAACGACAGTTATGCCGATGGATCTATCCAGAAGATTGCCGAAACTTACGGCGTACAGGCAGCCCTGATCGAGCAATAAATCGAATCGAGCAGTCAAGCGGATCGAATCATTAAGCCGGGCCGACCATCAAACCGGCCCGGCAATTAAAGAGAAAGTAGGATTATTAAATGAGTTTAATCATGGAACAATTTCCAACAGTTGTTCAATCCTTAAATATTGGATTTCTTCAAACTTTAAAATTATTTTTTGTCACCTTGATTGGTGCCTTTCCCATCGGACTTATTATCTCCTTTGGGTCCATGTCCAAGTTCAAGCCCCTAAGTTATTTTACCAAGGTAATTGTATGGATCGTAAGAGGAACCCCTCTTATGATCCAGCTCCTTATCATTTACTACTTTCCGGGACTGGTTCTTCACAATCCCATCTGGGGCGGTGGTGAATCCGGGAGATTTTTAGCCGCAGCAGTAGCCTTTATTTTTAACTACTCCTGCTATTTTTCCGAGATTTACCGCGGTGGAATCCAGGGTGTTCCGGTAGGACAGGAGGAAGCAGGTCTGGTACTGGGTATGACAAAGCGCCAGATTTTCTTTAAGATCACACTTTTACAGATGATCAAACGGATTGTCCCACCTATGTCCAACGAAATTATCACCTTGGTGAAGGATACCTCTTTAGCACGTATTATCGCCCTGCAGGAGATCATCTGGGCCGGTCAGGCCTTTATGAAGGGGTCCCAGGGTATTTCCGGAGCCATCTGGCCTCTCTTTTTCACAGCTGTCTACTACCTGATCTTCAATGGTATCCTAACAGTTGTGCTTGGCCAGCTTGAAAAGAAATTGGAATATTTTAGATAGGAGGAGAAAATTTTGTCTATATTAGAAGTAGAACACATTTGCAAATCCTTTGATCACACAGAGGTGCTTAAGGACATCAGCTTCTCCTTGGAAAAAGGACAGGTTCTTTCTATTATCGGGTCTTCCGGAAGTGGAAAAACCACCTTGTTGCGTTGTCTTAATTTCTTAGAGCAGCCTGAGAAAGGAATCATCCGTGTCAATGGGGAAACTCTTTTAGACGCCACAGACCCGGCCACTACCAAGGAGGAGGAAATTCGAAAAAAACGCCTCCATTTTGGCTTGGTTTTCCAGAATTTTAATCTCTTTCCTCAATATACCGCTCTTCAGAATGTAATGTTGGCCAAAGAACTTCTGGCCAAGGAGCAACCGGATTATAATGCAAATAAAAAACAAATCCACCAGGAGATCGAGGCCCAGGCAGAGGCTCTCTTAAGAGAAATGGGCCTGGCTGATCGAATGACCAACTACCCCCACCAGCTTTCCGGAGGACAATGCCAGCGGGTAGCCATTGCAAGAGCCCTGGCCTTAAAGCCGGACATTCTTTGTTTCGACGAGCCAACCTCCGCTTTGGATCCGGAGCTTACAGGAGAAGTTTTAAAGGTTATGAAGGGTTTGGCAGATCAAAATACTACCATGATTATTGTAACTCATGAGATGGGATTTGCCAGGGATATATCCAGCCAGGTTATCTTTATGGAAGATGGATATATCTTAGAGCAGGGAGATCCTAGCCAAGTCTTTGAACATCCAAAAGAAGAACGTACCAAACAATTTTTGTCTAGTTATAACAAGGGATAAGAAACGATAACAAGCGATCATAAAGGAAACTATGAAAAAGAAAGAGGACCGACGCACCATCAAGCGCCGGTCCTCTTTTATTCTTCCGGAAAAAGTTCTGCATAAACATCCAGCCAATCCAAACATTTATCTGTCCAGACATCCCAAAGCTTTTGCAACTCTTCCCTTATTTCTTCATATTCAACTTGCAGGTCCCGGTCCTCAAAAAAGGCCGTCCCGTCTTCCCCATAGTTTTGAAGGATCTTTTCTTCTATTTCATGCTCTACTTGTTCTTTTTTGGTCCAGAAAAAAGCCAACTGCTCTTCCACTTCTTCCAAGGGTTCTCTCACCTGGGAGAATCTCCAATCCAAATAGGCTTCCTCTGTGCCAATCTCTCTTAATCGGTGCTTTTCCTTTTCAGGCACTGCCCGCATTCCTGCAATCAGGGCCTGATCTTCTGCCTGTATAAGGGCCGATATATCTGCATTTTCCTCCCGGCAATGTTTTAGATAGTGATCGTAGCCGAAGGGATAATACATGACCTTTTGCCCCTTAAAAACAAGGATGGCATCTGCCACTTCCTTCACAAAATAACGATCGTGGGACACAAAGAGAAGGGTTCCCTTGTAGGCCTTAAAGGCCGACTCCAGGGTTTCCTTTGCCGCTATATCCATATGGTTGGTAGGCTCATCCAAAAGCAAGAGATTGGGCTTACTGGTCAAAAGTTCCGCCAATAAAAGCCTGGACTTTTCTCCTCCGGATAGGCTGTCTACAAGTTTCTGGGCTTCTCTTCCCGGAAACAAATAGGCTGCCAAGCTGCTCCTTACTTCTTTCTCCGACATAGAGGGAAAGAGGTCATGAAAATGTTCATATACCGTTTTTTCAGAAGAAAGGGAGGCAGATTGCTGGTCAAAATAGCCCATAAGGATATGATTTCCCAGCTGGGACTTTCCCTCTAAAGGAGGAAGTTCTCCTGCCACTGTCCGTAGGAAAGTAGATTTCCCTACCCCATTGTCTCCGATAATACCGATTTTTTGCCCCCTCCTGACCCGCAGGGAAAGCTCTAAAAGGGCCTTGTCATAGCCTACTTTCAAATGCTCTGCCTCATAGACCCACTTGCTTCCCATATGGTCCGGAACAATCTCTCCGGTAAAAATATGGGCCTCATTTTTCCCAGGGACTTCCATGAGTTCCATACGTTCTAAAATTTTTCTCTTAGACCTTGCAAACGCGGCCTTCTTTGGCTTGTTTTTAAAGCGGTCGATCAGGGCATTTAAGCGGTCTACTTCCTGCACTTGCCTTTCATAGGCTTTCTTTGCATTATTTAAATCCTTGATCTTTTGTTTTCTATAGTCTGTATAATTTCCTGAATACTTCCTTAACTTCTGCTCCTGCAGCTCGTAGACTATGTCCACCACCTGGTCCAGAAAAAATCGATCATGAGAAACCAGAACCACTGCATGTTCATAGTCTCTGATATAGGCTTCTAACCACTGGGTGGTGGGAATATCCAAATGATTGGTAGGCTCATCCAAAAGTAAAATATCCGGCTTCATCAAAAAAAGCCGGATCAGGGAAATCTTGGTCTGCTCTCCTCCCGAAAAATCCCCCAGTTTCTTTTTCTTATCCTTCTTAGAAAATCCAAAGGCCGTAAAGAGGCGGTCATATTCCATCTCATAAAGATAGCGGTCCCTAGAGTGGGGGTCTGCCCCTTCTATACCCTCTAAAATCAAGGATTCTACGGTTTTTTCCTTATCTCTTTCCTGGGTCTGTGTTAACATCCCCAGAGTAAGGGATCTGGACTTCCAGATCCCCGGACCCTTTCGTTTATCATCCCGGTCCAAGGAAAGGTCTCCTGCAATCAAACGGAGAAGGCTGGTCTTTCCCACCCCATTTTTTCCGACAAGGGCGATCTTTTCATTTCCTTTAATCTCAAAATTAATATGGGAGAGAATAAGCTCCCCTCCCATAGATAATGTACCATCTGTAATCTTATATAGCATTTTTTTCATCCTCAAGAAGAGGTTTCATACTTTTTAGTCCAATCAACAAGGTAGATGTATTGTGCAATAAGGCCGATGTGGTTGGCTGTAAGATACCAGCCACGCCCAGGGCGATGAGTCCGGCATTGAAGCCTACAATATTTCTATAATTATTGTGGATTCTCTTCATCAGACCGTCACTGATCTTCTTTAGGGTCAGAAGCTCGTAGAGGTTCTCAGCTCCAATGGTAACATCTGCGATCTCTCTTGCCAGTTCCGCACCCTCGCTGATAGCGATTCCCACATCTGCGGCAGACAGGGCCGGGGAATCATTGATTCCATCCCCGATCATAATGACCTTACGACCCAGGGCCTTTTCTTTATTTACGAAATCTGCCTTATCCTTTGGAAGCACCTCAGAATAATACTCGTCCACTCCGACCTTGGCTGCAATTGCCTTGGCGGTGCGGTCGCTGTCTCCGGTCATCATAACCACCTTAGAAATTCCGGCTTCCTTAAGCTTCTTGATCACTTCTCTTGCCTCTTCTCTAAGAGGGTCTTCGATACAGATAACCGCTGCCAGCTGATTTTCAATGGCTAAATATAGGTGGGAGTATTCCTCAGGAAGGTCTGCAAACTTCTGTTCCATACCTTCTGGGATCTTGCATTTTTCATCCTCGAAGACAAAATGATAGCTTCCGATAATTGCCTTTCTGCCATCAATGCTAGTAGAAATGCCATGAGCTACAATATATTGCACCTTGGAATGCATCTCCTCGTGGTCTAAGCCCTTGCGTCTTGCCTTGTCTACTACAGCCTTAGCCATAGAATGCGGGAAATGTTCTTCCATACAAGCGGCAATTCGTAGAAGCTCATCCTTATCCTCTCCCACAAAAGGAACTACCATTGCAACCGTAGGCTTTGCCTTGGTCAGGGTTCCTGTTTTGTCAAAGACAATGGTATCCGCCTCAGATACAGCCTCCAAAAATTTACCACCCTTTACCGTAATCTTGTGGGTATTGGCCTCTCTGATGGCCGACAGCACAGAAATCGGCATAGCAAGCTTCAAGGCACAAGAAAAATCTACCATCAAGATCGAAAGGGCCTTGGGCACATTCCTGGTCAACAGATAGGTAAGAGCCGTGCCTCCTAAGCTGTAAGGAACCAGCTTGTCTGCCAAGTGCTCTGCCCTGCTCTCCACGCCGGATTTTAACTTCTCTGACTCTTCGATCATAGTTGCGATCTTCTCGTAGCGGCTAGAGCCTCCCACTTCCTGTACCCGTATAGAAAGTTCTCCTTCTTCCACTACCGTACCGGCATATACCGTACTCTCAAGCACCTTGCGAACCGGCACCGACTCTCCTGTAAGAGATGCCTGGTTGATCATGGCCTCTCCTGCCACAACGCTTCCATCAAAAGGAACCACATTTCCCACATGGACAACTACGATGTCACCTGCCTGAATCTCCTGCATATCTACAAGGACCTCCTGGTCCTCTGTCTTTAGCCAAACTTTTCCTACATTCAAGGACATGGTTCTGGCCAGGTCTCCCACAGACTTCTTATGGGTCCACTCTTCTAAGAGTTCCCCAATTCCAAGAAGGAACATAACCGAACCTGCTGTGGCAAAATCACCTCTTAGCATGGACACGCTGATGGCTGTGGCGTCCAGTACAGGGACCTCAATCTTGCCCTTAGCCAGGGTCTTAATTCCCTTCCAAATATACTTTACTGACATAGCCGTACAGTAGGCTGCTGCCAAAGGAGCAGGAAGGAAGGCCTTTCTCGCATAATGGTAAAGGACCTGACTGATAAGCTTCTCCTTAAATTCTGCATTCATAGCCCTGCCGGAATTTTCCAAATAGCCGCTAGGGACAGTCACCTCTCCATAATGAAAAGATTGCATCTTCTGCAGGATCTGCTCTCTATCCTTGCTATAAGAAACAACCGCATCACAGGTACGCTCATAGACCTTTACAGAACTTACCCCTTCTACATTCTCCAAATAATACTGAAGCAAATCTGCCTCTTCATAAGTCATGCGCTTCTGTTTTAAATGAATACGCATTCTGCCTCGGATTTCGTTTTTAATTACGAATCTCACGATTATTCCACCTCAGCTTCATCTGGGATTTTAACTACATCTTCATCTTCGAACTCAGACTCATCAGCGGCTCTGTCCTCATTGATCTGCTTTGCCTCTGCATAAATGTCCTCACAGTTCTCCTGAAGAGTGGTAGTTGTCTTAAGGACACAATCCTTTGCTCTAAGAACAGCTGCTGTACAGTTTGTATAAAGCTTCTTTGCATCCTTGCTGGTAAGAACCTTAATACCTGCGGTTCCAAATGCCACACCTGCTGCAAAAATTCCTGTTTTTTTCCAATTCATATCCATTATAAATACCTCCTGTCAGTAAATTTATTAATTGATTTGTTTCAAGCGCAATTTAGCTTATCCCTTGCGTTTCCCTACATTATATCCATATAAAAGTCAAATGTCACCCCTAACTTTCTTATTGAAAAAATTTTATCATCTTATAAAGAGAGTCATTTTCAAAAAGCAATTTTAATAGGCAATTTCAAAAGAGGACTCCCGCTAAGCGGCAGCCCTCTTTCTTAGGTGTGTATTAGGTTGATGAATAGGTATAAGGAGTATGTTTCTCTAAAGCTTCTTTATTTCTGATGAATTATTTAATGAAGCTTACATGCTTGCAGATTTCTTCAATGGCTTTTTCTTTTCTCTCATTGAAGATAACCTTATTTTCCTCGAAGAGGTTTCTTCCCTCTGTATCGATAGATACGATCAAAGGTCCAAATTCTTTTACGCGGCAGTGCCATAAGGTCTCAGGCATTCCAAGGTCTCTCCACTGCGCATCTACGATTTCTTCTACTTCTGTAGCGGCTACTACAGCATTTCCTGCCGGGAATACACAGTGGATTGCACCAAAGTCTTTACATGCATTCTCTGTATTCTCTTTCATACCGCCTTTTCCGATGATTACACGAACGCCGGACTTCTCTACGAACTCATATTCGAACTTCTCCATACGCATGGAAGTTGTAGGTCCAACTGAAACCATCTCAAATTTGTCATTTTCCAAAGGACGAATGATAGGACCTGCATGGAAAATTGCTGCATCCTTTACGTCCACCGGAAGATCTCTCCCCTCTTCAACCAAACGTCTGTGAGCTACGTCACGGCAGGTGGTCATGCTTCCGTTTAAGTAAATGATATCTCCAATATGGATATCTTTAAGGTCTTCTGCTGAAATAGGTGTTGTAAGAATTTTCTTTCCGTCTTTTACTTCAATCATTATAATGTTACCCCCGAATGTGTTGTAATTGTGTAGTTAAGATCCTTGTCAAATACAATATGGCCACGTCTGTGAGACCAGCATCCCACATTCACAGCTACACCGATGGCAGATGGATGTCTTGCAGTGTTTTCGATATGTACTCCCATAACAGAGTATTTTCCGCCCATTCCCTGTGGTCCAAGGCCGATAGAGTTGATTCCATCCTCTAATAATTTTTCCATAGAAGCTGCACGCTCATTCTCGTTGTGGCTTCCAAGTGGTCTCATAAGTGCTTTCTTAGAAAGAAGAGCTGCGGTCTCAACGGAAGTTGCTACACCTACACCTACTAAAAGCGGTGGACATGCGTTGATACCGTAAGATGTCATTACGTCTAATACAAATTTTGTAACGCCTTCGTATCCCTCTCCCGGCATTAATACCATTGCCTTTCCTGGAAGGGTACATCCGCCACCTGCCATGTATGCGTAGATTTCGCACTCATCGCTGTCCGGAATGATATCCCAGAATACAGTAGGAGTTCCTTTACCAACATTCTTTCCTGTATTGTACTCGTCGAAAGTTTCAACACTGTTGTGACGAAGAGGTGCTTCAAAAGTTGCCTTTACTACTGCTTCTTTCAAGAGTGGCTCTAACTCGCCGATCAATGGGAAGTTGGTTCCACATTTTACCCAGAACTGAAGGACACCGGTATCCTGGCAGCTTGGTCTGTTTAACTCTTTTGCCAGCACCTGATTTTTCTTCATAGTTTCATAGATAACCTTTGACAAAGGACTGTCTTCCTTCGCTCCAAGCTCATCAATTTTCTCACGGATATCATCCGGTAATACCTTTCCAATGTAGGACACAAAATTCGCCATATAATTGGTAAGCTGTTCTACTTGCTGTTCTTTGTTAGCCATTTTCTAACGCCTCCTAATTTTTCATCTTGGTTATTAATAAAATGTATAGTTAATCCACTCTCTTATGGGAAGAATGGAAATGCTATTGGAAGTATAATCATACTTACTACAGTTGCAATAACAATTAGAGGAAGTCCTGATTTTGTATAATCCAGGAAGCTATATCCTCCGGCTCCGACAACCATGGTATTTGCAGGCATACCAATCGGTGTAGCATAGGCACAGGAACCACCGATTACGCAGGCCATAAGTACGGCTCTTGGATCCGCTCCCATTCCCTGGGCAATTGACAGACAAATCGGAACCATAAGGGCTGTGGTTGCTGTATTTGACATAAAGTTTGTTAGCACTGCACAGAGTAAGAAAACTGCCAGGGTAAGGATATAAGGGGAAGGATTATCTCCTAAGGCTCCGATTACTTTTTCAGCAATTTCCTCTCCGGCCCCTGTATTTTGAAGGGCGGATGCCAAGGAAAGAGTTCCACCGAAAAGGAAGATGGTTTTAAGGTCAATGGATTTTAAAGCATCCTTCTCAGAAATAACTCCTGTGAGGATCAAGGCTAAGGCTCCCACACATCCGGAGATGCAAAGCTTAATACCGATCTTATCCTCGAAGATCATAGCCAAAAGTGTCAGTACCAAAATAATTAAGGATAACCACTGCTTCCATGCCGGAACATCATCAAAATTCTGATTTGTGTCAAAACTGTCATCATCTGCTACATCGTGAGATGGAAGAAGCTTATATCCGATGGTAGCATAGAAGATAATTCCTGCGATAAGGATTGGTAATCCTACAATCGCGTACTCAAAGAAGCCAAATTTTAAGCCCATTTCCTGAAGAGCACTTTGAGCAATCAGGTTTCCCGGAGCACCGATCAGGGAGAGGTTACCTCCCATAGCTGCCGCAAATACTAAAGGCATTAAAAGTCTGGAACGCTTATATCCTGACTTAGCAGCAATTCCGATAACAACCGGAATCAAAATTGCAGCAGTACCTGTGTTAGATAAAACACCGCTCATAAGACCTACGATAACCATAATTGCAACGATGAGCATGCGCTCTGTTTTTGCAAATTTTGTAATGATTCCGCCGATTTTGTTTGCCATTCCTGTCTCAAACAAGGCCTCTCCTACGATAAACATGGCCACAAACAAAATTACGTTGCTGTCAATAAATCCTTTAAAGGCTGTCTCGACATCCAAAACACCGGTAACCACCAAGCCAATACAGACAATCATTGATGTTACTCCAAGCGGTATTTTTTCAAATACGAACATAACTACCGCGAAGAGAAGAAATAAAAGTGTTATTGTTGATGCACTCATAATAATTCCCCCTGTAAACTTACTTTCATTATTACATGTGATCTCTCGGCCGATGTGTGATCTTTATGTTGTCTTTATTATAAGCCATGTATTTATACCTGTACATTTAATGAAAATGATATATACATAAGCAAAATTTATTAAATTTGTATTTTTTAGCAAACCATACAACAAATATGCTATAATAATTGAAAATTAACGTTTTTTTATAGTGAATATGCCAGCCATGTACTGCCTTGTTTTTTACCGGCAAAAGCCTAAAACAGGCAAAAAATCCAATTTTTAGGAGGTTTTTCCATGAAAATCACTCAATTAGAATATTTTTGCGCAGTTGCCAGATGCCACAGTATTACCCAGGCAGCCAGCCAACTCTATGTGACACAACCCGCCATCTCCAGTGCCATTAAGGAATTAGAGAAAGAATTTTCTCTAAACCTTCTGATCCGTTCCAAAAGTAATATTACCCTGACAAAAGAAGGGGAAATTTTCTATCAGAAGGCCTCCAAGCTTTTGGAGATGGTCCACCAGACCTCTTCGGAGATGGGAGATCTTGCCAAACAGATCGCCCCTTTAAAAATTGGGATCCCACCCCTTTTAAGCACCCTCTTTTTCCCGGACCTACTTTTGGTCTTTCAGGAAAAATATCCAAACATCCCGGTGGAGCTTTATGAGTATGCATCTTTAAAGGCGGCATCTTTGGTGCAGGATGGAAGCCTAGATATTGCCCTGGTAAATATGGACTTTTATAATGTTGATAAGCTAAATTCCTACACGCTTTTAACAGACCAGATTGTCTTTGTGACAGCTCCCGACCATCCTCTGGCCAAAGAAAAGGAATTAACTGCAAGGCAATTAGAACATGAGCCTGTCATCCTCTATAACACAGACTCAGTGCAGAATACAACCTTGATGAATTACTTTAAGGCCAGCGGAATCACCCCCAATGTGATTATGCACGCCAGCCAGTTATTTACCATTCATCAATTTATACAGGAAAAATTAGGAGGAGCCTTTTTATACTCCTCCCTCCTAAAGAATCTGCCGGACCTGGTTGGCATCCCGGTGGTTCCTACCATCCAACAGGAAATTGGTTTTGTATGGTCCAAAGATAAGTATCTAAATAATAGCGTAGAGAGCTTTGTCTCCTTTACCAAGCGCTATAAGATTTAATCAGAACTTCCATAACTAAAAAGAGGGCCCTCCCCCAGGATGGTCCTCTTTTATTACTCATCTATTACTCATCTATTGTTTATCGCAAATCTTATCACAGACCTTATTGTAAATCTTCCAGCATTTCCCTTACTGTTTTCCCATAGACCGGGTGTCTTTTATAGGGGGCGATTTCTTCTAAAGGCCGCAATACAAAATCCCTTTTGTGCATCTCCACATGGGGAATGCACAGGTCTTCCTCCTGGCAGACCAGATCATCATAAAAAATAATATCAAGGTCCAAAGTCCTAGGCCCCCAGTGAATGATCCGCTCTCTTCCTGCCTCTTTTTCAATTCGATTCAGTTCCCCCAGAAGTTCTCCGGGACCCATCAGGGTCCGAAGTTTTAAACAGCCGTTTAAGAAATCCGGTTGGTCAATCACCCCATAGGGGGCTGTAGAAATCAGGCTTGAAACCTTGTCCACCTTGGTATTGGGCAACTGATCCAAAGAAGCGATGGCATCCTTTAAAATCTGCTCGCTGTCTCCTATATTAGAGCCCAGGGCAATATATACTTCATGCCAGCTTCTTTCTATAGCCACGCTTACACTGCGAAGGGGAAGCCCCACAGGGCCCCAAGGTTTTTTTACTTCCAGACTAATTCTCTCTAAACCTTGGTAGCGTATAAGTAGCTCCTCCGCCAGTCCCTCTGCCACCCGTTCAATCAGTTTAAAGGTATGGTCCTTTACATAGGAAGTAATAAAAGAGGAAACCTCCCCATAATTAATGGAGGCCTCCAAATCATCTGTAAGCCCGGCCCTCCTGGTGTCTGTGTGGAGCACAGCCGAGATCACGAACTTCTGCCCCAGCCTATTCTCCTCAGGATATACCCCGTGATTTGCAAATATTTCCAAATCCTCGATTTTTATCTGATCCAATTTCTTATCTCCCATTTCCTTGCCTTTTTTATTTCTGCTCCTCTTTAGGAGTAGACCCTAAGATGGCCTTGGTCATTTTAATGGCACGTTTATTTTTCTCTACATCATGGACTCGCACAAAGGCAGCTCCCTTTTCCACCCCAAAAACGGTGGTAACCAGGGTACCTTCTTCCCTCTCTGTGACCGGCAGGTCTAGGGTCAATCCGATCACAGACTTTCTGGAGGTTCCAAGAAGGACCGGATAGCCAAGCTCCTGCATGATCTCCATACGATTGATAATCTCAAGATTCATTTCATAAGTTTTTGCAAATCCAACGCCAGGATCCAAAATAATCTTATCCTCTGCCACCCCGGCTTCCCTGGCAATTTTTACAGACTCTCTCATATCCTCCATAAAATCTGTCAGAAAATCCTCATATTCTGTGCTGTCACCATTGTGCATGAGGCAGCAGGCCACTCCCGTCTCTGCCACCAAGGGGGCCATCTTGGGGTCATATTTAAAGCCCCAGATATCATTTACCAGGTCTGCCCCTGCCTCTATGGCCGCCTTTGCCACAGCGCTTTTGTAGGTATCAATGGATACCGGCACATCATAGCGGGCTTTTAAGGCTGAAATTACAGGAACGACTCTCTGAATCTCCTCCTCGTCGCTAATCTTAGTATGTCCGGGTCTGGTGGACTCTCCTCCCACATCAATAATATCTACCCCTTCTTCTACCATCTGCTTGGCATGGGCTAAGGCCTTCTCTATCCCGTCATATTTACCTCCATCCGAAAAGGAATCGGGCGTCACATTTAAAATTCCCATAATATAGGTTTGATTTTGGGTGTCAAAGCTTTTATTTCCTATGATCATATTCTTATCTCCATATTTTTTTCTTCCGGTTTCCAATTGCAGGATTCCTCGGCCTGACAGGCAAAACATTTCCTGGACCGCTTATCGCTCCAATAAAAAAGAGCTTCTGCCTCTGTCATGTTTTCCTTTTTTCTTCGGTGCCCCCGGATGCACTGAAGGATCCAGGCCACTTCCTCCCGCCTGCAAAGATCAAGCTCCCTTAAAATTACCTCCGCAATTTCTACACTGGCTATTTCATGAGGAATCTGCTTTACATACTGCAGGTCCTTCCCAATATCATGCAGAAGAGCCACCAGATAGATCATCTCCTTCTCATATCCCAAATGCAGCTCTAGGTTACGAATATAGGCAATTCTTGCCACATCCAAGAAATGTTCCATATCATGATGGCAATATTGTCTGGAGCTTTCTAATTCCTGAATCCTCCTGTAGTGCTCTTGGTAGAGCGGATGTCGGAGCACAGCCTCAAGCCTTGGCATTTTCTCTGCAATTCTTATTTTCCTGTCTTTCTTATTTTCCGGCATCATAAGTCCTTATTTCCCCAGCATACGAAAGAAGCGCTCTTCCAACAAGGGATCTTCTGCAAATGCCCCTCTTCTGGCCACTGTCACGGTCTGACTGCCGGGTTTTTTAATACCCCGCATGGTCATACACATATGTTCTGCCTCAATCATTACCATGGCCCCCTTAGGAGCCATATGTTCCATAAGGGCATCTGCGATCTGGCCGGTAAGCTGTTCCTGAAGCTGTAATCTTCTTGCAAATACTTCCACAGTTCTCGCAAGCTTGCTAAGCCCAACCACCTTTCCGTCAGGGATATAGGCAATATGGGCCTTTCCGTAAAAGGGCATCAGATGGTGCTCACACATAGAATAAAAGGTAATGTCCTTCTCCACTACCATCTCTGAACTATTTACGGTAAATGTTTTAGACAAATGTGTCCCTGCATCCTCCTTCATGCCACCGCAGATTTCCTCATACATTCTGGCAATTCGGTCCGGGGTTTCTATGAGGCCCTCTCGGTTTACATCCTCGCCGATACCTTCTAAAAGCAGGCGCACGGCAGCCTCTATCTTTTCATGGTCAAACATGGGATATCCTCCTTGCATCTATTCCTACAATTTTCTTGCAATCTTTCTTTCGATCTTTCTTTCGATCTTTCTTTTGCTCTTTCATTCAAGCGTTTCTACCAACTCTTTGACAATCCCCAAGTATGACAGAGAGCCGCAGGCTACGACCACCGAGTCGTCTTCCCTTGCCATCATCATAGCATCTGCCACCGCCCCTTTTATGGAGGGTTCTCCCTTCACTTGCCTGCAGTATTTCTTAACAGTTCCTGCCAGGTCCTTTGCCGGCAGGCTTCGATCTTTATTGGGCAGGTCTACCGTGTAGACATGACTGGCCAAAGGACATAAAATGGATGCTATGCTTTCATAATCTTTGTCCTTAAAAACTCCTAGGATTAAAATTAAACTCCTGCCCCCAAAATCATGCTCAAGAGATTCCCTTAATCGATGGGCTGCCTCCTCATTATGGGCTCCGTCTATGATAAAAATAGGATCCTCTTTAAGACAGGTATATCTTCCCGGCCATGACGTCTCAGCCACTCCCAAGGAAACGGCCTCATCGGAAATCTCATAGCCCATTTCCCTGAGAGCCAAAACCACTTCCAGGGCCGTGGCCAGGTTCCTTCTTTGATGAAAACCGGTAAGGGGGCTGCTTAGATTTTTAAAGGTCTTATAATTAAGGGTCATAGACTTATAATCTTCCCTAAGAACCTGCAAGCAGTCCGGCATCACCTCTCGGTATCCCTTCTTTGGCCATACATTCTGAGAGGAGTTTCCCTCTCCTAAGACCTTCATGCACTCTTGCCTAAGGACCCTTGCCACAATCTCCTTCTGACTGGCCGATACCACCTGGCAACCCTTCTTGATAATCCCTGCCTTGGTTCTTGCAATTTCCTTAAGGCTATCTCCAATCACACCCAAATGGTCCAGGCTGATATTGGAAAACACAGCACACAAGGTATTCTCTATAATATTCGTGGCATCCAAGGCTCCCCCAAGCCCAGTCTCTAAGACCACCAGATCACACTTCATTTTTTTGAAATACAAAAAAGCGATGGCCGTCTCTGCCTCAAAGAGGGTCGGGATTAATCCTCCCGACTCCTTAAGGCTGGCAATCGCTTTTTGAACCTCTGTAGTGATCTCTGCAAATTCCACTTCCGAGATCCATTGTCCATCCACCTGGATTTTTTCCAGATATCCCATGACAGTCGGTGAAACGTATCGCCCAGTCCTGTATCCTGCTTTACTTAAAATCGTGGAAGTGTATGCAAGCACAGATCCTTTTCCATTCGTTCCTGCAATGTGAATGAACTTCAAATCATCCTGAGGGTTCCCCAGTTCACCCAACAGACCTCGAATCCCATCCAAGCCAAGTACACTTCCGTATTTGGACATTTCATCCAAATATACCCTTGCTTCTTTATAGGTCACTTTATTCACTATCTTTCTTTACTAAAATCTATTTTGCTTTTGTATCAATTTCTTCTTTAATCTTGGCAATGAATTCATCCAGTGTGCACTGGCCTTCATCCCCTTCTACTCTGCTTCGTACAGATACCTTTCCTTCTTCCTCTTCCTTGCCGCCTACAACCAGCATGTAAGGAACCTTCTTCATCTGAGCCTCACGGATCTTGTATCCGATCTTCTCTGCACGGGTATCGATCTCTGCACGGATGCCGGCTTCATTAAGCGCCTCCAGGACCTTTTCACCATAGCCCATAAATTTATCGGAAAGAGGCAGTACCTTTACCTGTACCGGTGCCAACCAGGTCGGGAAGGCTCCTGCAAAATGCTCGATCAAAATTCCGATAAATCTCTCGATGGATCCAAAGGCTACACGGTGGATCATGATCGGTCTATGTTTCTCTCCGTCTGCTCCTGTATACTCCAGGTTAAATCGAAGCGGAAGCTGGAAGTCTAACTGAATGGTTCCACACTGCCAGGTTCTTCCGATAGAATCCTCCAAGTGGAAGTCGATCTTTGGTCCGTAGAAGGCTCCGTCTCCTTCATTTACCACATAAGGAAGTCCAATGTCCTCCAGGGCACTTCTTAAAGCATCTGTAGCCATATCCCAATCTTCATCGCTTCCCATGCTGTCCTCCGGACGGGTAGAAAGCTCTACATGATATTTAAATCCAAACAGGTCGTAAACCTGGTCGATCAGCTGTACAACTCCCTTAATCTCATCCTTTACCTGGTCCGGTGTCATAAAAATATGAGCATCGTCCTGGGTAAAGCAGCGCACACGCATCAGTCCGTGAAGCTGTCCGGATTTCTCATGACGGTGAACCAAGCCAAGCTCTCCCATACGGATCGGAAGATCACGGTAAGAACGGGGCTCTGACTCGTAAACCAAGATACCACCCGGGCAGTTCATTGGCTTAATGGCAAAATCTGTATCATCGATCACGGTTGTATACATATTTTCTTTATAGTGGTCCCAATGTCCGGAAGTCTCCCACAGGTGACGGCTTAACATGATCGGAGAAGAAATCTCCACATAGCCGCCCTTTCTATGAATCTCTCTCCAGTAATCCAAGAGGGTATTTTTGAGGGTCATTCCGTTTGGAAGGAAGAATGGGAATCCCGGTCCCTCCTCGCGCATCATAAAGAGTCCCAACTCTTTTCCTAATTTTCTATGATCACGCTTCTTTGCTTCCTCGATCATTGTAAGATAATCGTCTAAGTCTGCCTTCTTTGGGAATGCAGTTCCGTAGATTCTCTGCAGCATCTTATTCTTCTCACTGCCTCTCCAGTAAGCACCTGCAAGGCTGGTAAGCTTGAAGGCTTTTACCGGCTTTGTAGTCATAAGGTGAGGACCTGCACAAAGGTCTGTAAACTCTCCCTGAGAATAGAAGCTGATGGTCTCTCCCTCCGGAAGGTCTTCAATCAACTCTACCTTATAAGGTTCCTCCTTCTCCTTAAAGAAGGCAATGGCCTCATCTCTAGGCATAGTATACTGCTTAATCTCTAAGTTCTCTTTTACGATCTTCTTCATCTCTGCTTCGATCTTCTCAAGATCATCTGCAACAAATGGAGTCTCTCTGTCTACATCATAATAAAATCCGTCTGCAATCGAAGGTCCGATGGCAAGCTTGGTCTCCGGATACAATCTCTTAATCGCCTGGGCCATAATATGAGATGCGGTATGACGGAAGGCTCCCTGTCCCTTCTCATCATTAAATGTAAGGATATTTAAGTCACAATCCTTATCTACGACTGTACGCAGGTCTACGACTTCGCCGTCTAACTCTCCTGCTGTGGCTACTCTTGCAAGGCCTTCACTGATATCTTTTGCAATGTCGATGACTGACATAGATTCTGCATATTCTTTTGATGAACCATCTTTTAATGTAATCTTCATAATCCCTTTCTCCTTTGATTTTATGTATTAAAAAAGGCATTCGCCTCTGGAATGCCTTGATCATCGCTTACATGAAGCTCTCAAAAAAACATTCCTTCAGGGACGGGACAACTTCCCGCGGTTCCACCCTGCTTGCTTTCCATGAAAACCTCTTACTTTGTGATGATAACGGAATCACCGTGCCTGATTAGGGCCGCTCGGAGGTGGTCTTCGAAAATGACCTTAAGCAAAGCTCTCTCAGCTAATGAGCTTCTCTCTTGGGCTGTCAGTCAAATCTACTCTTCTCCTCAACGCTTTCTCTTATACTGTGGATATTCTACTCCAAGGAAATGCGCAGTGTCAAGCACTAGTTTTTTATTGGATTCCATTGACCAGATCCTTTAGGGTCGGGGGATCAAAATCAAATCCTACACCAATGCTTCCATCCATCCGGATCACCTTTGCGGCATGCTCTGTCGCCACTGCCAAGGCCTCTTGCAGGGACTCTTGCCTTTTAAGGCTTCTTTCTTTCTCTGTAATTTTTAAATTTTCTTCCTCTTTTTCATAAGCCAGATAGCGGGCCAGGAAGGCTGCAATATAGGAATCTCCGGCCCCCAGAGTATCTGTGGCCTCTATATCCATGGTATCCTGGCTATAAAATCTTGTTCCATCATAGGCGATAACTGCCTCGTTGCCCCTGGTACCTACCGCGATCTTACATCCTAAGTCTACCGTCAGTTTCAGATATTTTTTGATCTCTTCTTCTTTCAGGTGCCAGCAAGAGAAAAATCCATAAGTAATAAAAGGTGCAATCTCTCTTATGACCTCCTCTGTAAAAGCCGCATGGAAATCATAGCAGATTGAAATTTCATGGTCTCTTGCCAGTCTTTTCATATCCTCCGGATTGACGCTGCAAAGCCTTCCCATGCAGATCACATCGTAGCCTTTTACATAGGCAATCTCATCCTCTGTAAAGGTAATCGGATAAAGGTCTGTCACCCCTTCCTTGTTCCACATTAAAAATACCCGGTCCCCGTCTTCTTTTAACTCTACCAGGCTATAGCCGCTAGATCCCTTCTCGTGGTGGGAAAAGGAAGCATCCACGCCCAGGTCTTTCAAGGTTCCTTCCAAGATCTCTCCTGCCTGATCATCGGCAAAGACGCCCAGGAAACCCGCATCCGCTCCCACAAAAGCCGCATTACAGGCAATATTATATTCATTTCCTCCCGGATACATGCGCTTCTGATTTGGATAAATATCCAAAGTAGCAACCCCTGTTCCCAATATTCTGACTTTATTTTTCTCCAACATATTCATTCCTCTGTCTTCTCTGATCTAAGACCTTTCATCCCCGGGGGATTCTTTCCAAAAATCTATCGGTTCGTAATCCTGAAGCCTTGCTAAAAATCCTCTCTCCCGGAGTTTGTCCTGAATAAGGTCTAACAAAGTCTCTGTGGGTGCCGACACAGTGTGATAGTGATATCCCGAAGTGACATTCATAAGAAGTGTAGACTTTCCGCTCTCTAACTCCTCCATAAATTTTTCTATATCCTCATGGTTCACAATATGAAGATTGCCTGTAAGGATTCCATAAACGCGGTGGTTGATAAAAACATCCTCCACCACGCCTCCATAATTTACAATAATTTCCAATTCTTCCCTGGTTTCCTCAGCCGAATGAGACACCTTAAACACTCTGGTTTTTTTATCCGGCTCTTCCTTTGCTTGTTTTAAAATATATCCTGTGTTAGTAGCCGTAATTTCCAAATTCTGAGCTCTTAAAAGAGCTATATCCTGCACCACCACCTGACGGCTGACTCCTAAAGTCTTAGCCAAGTCTTTTCCGGGTACCGGCACTTTACTGTGTCTAAGGATCTGCAGCATTCTCTCTCTACGTTCTTTCCCCGACATATATGCTCCTTCTTGCTTTATCCATCAGTTCTCTATAGTAGGGCTTTTCTAGCCTTGCTTCCTCCAGGATCCTATCCTTAGAAAAGACCTCGTTTGGACTTCCCTCTGCCAATATTTTTCCATGGGCCATAACGATGACGCGCTCGAAATTTTCATCTACAAAGTCCATATCATGAAGGATGGCAATAACCAGTTTTCCCTTTTTAGAAAGTTTCTTAATCATATTTCCGATCCGGCGGCGTCCCGCATAATCTTGGGCGATGGTAGGCTCATCTAAAATAAGGACCTGGGTATCCATGGCCACCACTGATGCAATGGCTGTCATTTTTCGTTGATGAAGGTCCAGGTCATAAGGATTTTCTTCCTCTTTTCCTGAAAGCCCCATAAGAGCAATGGCCTCCAGGGCCTTATCCTTGGCCTCCTCCCCTGACATGCCGATATTTAAGGGGCCGTACATAACTTCCTCCAGCACACTGTGCTTGAAGATCTGGTCATCGGGATTCTGGAATACATAGCCCACCTGATCCGCTAACATAGCTACCGTTTTCCCGGAAATGTCTTCCTGACCGAAATAGATCTGTCCCCCCAAGGGTTTTAAAAGACCTTTTAAAAGGCGGACCAAGGTGGTTTTTCCCGCACCATTCTGGCCGATAATAGCTGTGGTGCGACCGTCTAAGGTCAAATTCAAATCCTCAAAAATAGGAAGGTTCTTTTTATAAGCAAAGCTTAAATTCCTTACTTCAAAGACTTCTGTCTTCTCCTTTTCCCGGGATGAGTGACTTATTTTCTTCGCTTGCTTAAAGGCTTGCAAAAAGCGCTCCTTAAGGAGGTCACTTTTCTGGTCCTTAAAAAGTCTGAGAGTATCTTCTAGGGTTGCCGGGTAGGTCCCGTCCTGATTGGTCAAATGAAAGTCCTTAGCAATTCTGGTAAATGCCGGCGGGAATACACCCAGGTCTTCTAAGTCATTTCTGGAAAAAATCTTTTCCGGCCTATCAAAATCCACCAACTTTCCCTTATGCATTAAAAGAATTCGGTGGCAGTACTTTGCCATTTTCTCTAGCTTTTGTTCCACCATAATAATGGTAACGCCAGTCTGCCGCAGGTTTTCCACCACCCTGAAAACCTCCTCTGTTCCCTGGGGGTCTAACTGGGAGGTGGGCTCGTCCAAAATAATTACCTGGGGCTTCATAACCAAAATACTGGCAATGGCCACCCGCTGCATCTGGCCTCCGGACAGGTCAAAGGGATTCCTGTCTCTGTACTGCCAGATATCTAGATCCTTTAAGGTGGTCTCCAGCCGCCGCTTCATCTCATCCCTTGGAACTCCTAAATTCTGAAGGCCATAGGCCACCTCCCCGTATACGGTATCCTTGGCTCCGGACAACTGATTAAAGGGATTCTGGAAAATCAATCCCACCTGCTCACACATTTCCTCCACCGGGCAGTTTTCCACCAGGGTATCATTTACAAAAACCTTGCCTCCATAGGCACCATTGTAAAACCTAGGCACCAGCCCGATCACAGCCTGGGTCAGGGTACTTTTACCGGCGCCGTTGGCCCCCACAATACCGATAAATTCTCCCTTCTTTATAGTAAGAGAAATATCATCCAAAGCCAGGTCCTCTGTATTTGGATACTTATACTTTAAATGTTCGATCTTAATTATGTCCATTTATTAACTCTCCATGATTTTCTTTATCCTGCTACAGCGCCAGCCGGGCGATGATGGTAAGGAGGATCATAAGAAGCAAAAAAATCCCGATTGCCCGGTCGCCCTTATGTTTCTTTCGATCCTCTAAGAAGGTCTTTTTATTCTTTCTTCCAAAGCCCCTTACCTCTAAGGCAATGGCCCGCTCCCTAGTGTTAATCAGAGAGCTGGTAACTACCGGGGAGATCAAGGGAATAAAGGCCTTGGCCCTGGTAATAAAATTCCCTTCCGTCTCCATACCCCGACTTCTCTGTGCATCTGCGATGGTGTCCTTGGAGGACATCATCTGGGGAAGGATCTGAAATACAGATACTACAATATAACCAAATTTGGCTGAAAAGCCGTTTTTTTCTAATTCGTCCACCAGCTCCGGTATGGAAGTAGTCAAGACAAAGACTGCAAAGGCCAAGAGCATATTTAAAATATTAAGACCGATTCTTGTAGCATGGAAAAATCCTTCCCTGTAAATCTTGATTCCGGCTACTTGCAGCAAAACGTGTTCATTCCCATGATAGAGAAAGGTCTGGATCACAAAGATCACAATGATCAAGGTGAAGGAAAAACCAATCAAAGGCAGGGCCTTTTTTATAATGCCTCCGGAAAGCGAAAGCAGCAAACTGCATAAAATAAGGACAGGGAAAAGCCATAGCTTTCCCCCGATCAATGGTATGCAGATTGCCGCCAATATATACAATAATTTGGTATAAGGATGCATTTTGTTCAAATAGCTTCCTCTATCTTCGTACAAACTGATACTACTCATAATCTACCATCCTTTTTTAGTCTAAGCGCTCCACTTTTGCATTCACATCATAAAGCGCTGTCAGTTTCTTCGGAAGTCCCCGAAGAATTACATATACAATGATCATAGTAATTAATTTATCCGGTACATCTACTACTAATTCATCAAGGAAAGAACCCAGTTTTACGGACATTCCGCCTACCTGAGTGATTGCAAAAAGGGCATCTCCCCAAGCGTTACCGGTTGTTCCACCCCAAAAGATAATATTTAAAGGTGTGGAAATCAAAACAGCTGCCAGTCCACCGCCAACTGCAGTTAAAAGGCACTTTCCGACAGAATCCATAAACCCCAATCTAGCCATAACACCAACTACAAGTCCGATAAAAAGACTGGTCAGGGCATAAACCAAGGTAATATTGTCTCCGGTTGTAAGACCGTAGATCAAATTATTTAGGGCTCCGCAGATAGCTCCGATAATGGGGCCTCCCAAGCAGGCTCCGATACAGGTTCCGATCGAATCCAACCAAAGCGGTAATTTTAATAATGATGCAAAGAATTTACCCAGATAATTAATTCCGATACAGGCAGGGATCAATACGATGGTTGCCGCTGTTAATTTTGTTTTAAAAATATTCCTCATGCTCCTCATTCTCCTTTTTGAATCTTGCCTTGTAAGTATTCTTTGCTAGTCATCCGCTGTACATGGAGAGGTTCTAGACCGTCTAGAATGGTTTCCACTGCTTTCTTCGTTGCCCCATTGATTCCTGCAATGGCATCTGTTAGATAAACCACATAGCTGCCCTGGTCTATGAGAGCCATAGCGGTTGCCAGAACACAGCACTCCGCCACCACCCCGGTTAGGACCACCCGGTCCGCCTTTTTTACCGCCTCCTGAAGCTTTGGTATGCTAAGGGATGAGTAGGTGGATTTTTTGTATAAGGGGTATTTTTCAAGGTCGTCAGAAAAAATATCCATAATCTGATTGGCATATTCATCCCGGTTGACCCGGTCATTCTCCCGGTTGTAGGTTTCCCATACACCCTGTGGGTCTTGTGGTGCCTCAAATGCAGTAAAGATGACCTCCAAATTATCAGGCTTCTTTTTTAGGATCTCTTTAATATGATTGCCTGCATCCTTCACTCCCTGGCAATACCACTGACCGCCTTCCCCATATACATTTTGCATATCAATGACCAAAAGCAAGTCTTTTTTCATCCTTGTCCTCCTTGGATTGACTGTCTTAGGATGTGACAAGACAGTTAACAATACAGGCACATTTTATACGCTTGATACAAAAAAGTCAAGGCGTCTTTGCCACCTTGACTTTTTAACTGTTTACTTTATATATTTTCCTTTGCAGTTTTCTCTAGTGTAGCTTCCTCTTAATAATCATCGTCATCCTCAGAATTATTCTGTTCTTGCTGTCTTTTCAGTCTTTCCTGTTCTTGCTGTCTTTTCTCTTCTGCCTTCCGCAGTGTCTCCAGCCGTTTCTGTTTCTTTTCCTCCTGCTCTCTCTTATACTCTTCCGTCATTTGGCCCTTCTGGTCTAAAACACTCAGATCTGATACATAAATAACCTGATACTCTTTAAAGAAATCATCATATTTCATTCGGAACTGGCCATAGGTCTCATCAGAACTATTTGCAAAGGTGATAAAAGGAACTCCTGTCTGGCTTCTCTCTCCTTTTTCATCATAGTGCAAGGAGTGATTGCTGTATGGGTTACGCATTCTCACGTATCTTATTCCGTTGATTTCCTCAGCACCCAAAATTGTATATGCATGACCGGATTGAATTCCCTCGCCTGATTTCTTTCCGGAACCGGTGCTATAAACCTTCTTACTTGTGTCTATATGTTTAAACTCTTCATAGAGGGCTTCCTGATCATTCTTATCAAGATTCTGCTTGCAATCTATTGGTCCTACACCTAATAATCGTTTAATATATTCAGAGCCTGTACCATACCACAAGGAGCGGTAACCCCTCACATGCTGACCCCTAATATTTCTCCCATAAAAAGCAAAGGCTTTTTCAATCATTTGCATCCACAGAGTTCCTGCAGATAATGCATCAGCACTACCGATTCTTGGCACTGTTTTCTTAACACGAATATATACCGGTTTTGGAACTTCTCCCTCCTCTACATTGTCGATGTCATACAGTCTTACTACTACGTGTCCGTCTCCCTCATCTTTCAGGCAAGTTTTAATAAGCGCCGGATCCACATTGATAATACCCGCAGTACCTGCCATCATATAGCAGTTAGAAACCATTCTCTGTTTGATGTCATTGACCATTGGTTCATGGGCAAATAAGGGAGCATCTGTTTGATTTGACCAATGGCTTGATTTCCAAACAACACCATTGGCAAACGACCCATCGTTTTTCCCCTCATTTTTTATTGCAGAATCCTTACATTCTATAATCCGAGCCCCCTCAGGAATTTCCAAAGTACCATTGGTCATTTCGCTAAAATAGTCCTTCATGGTCTTAAGAAGCTTGGCAACCGGTCTCTTCGCATGTTTTGCTGCCGCACGGTCTACAGCCTTCATAGCTGCCATAAGGCGCTCGCGCTCCTCTGTATATCCGACTGCATAGCGGGTTCCGACTACATACTGATTGATGGTCTCAGCCAGTTTTGTCTCACCCAGCTCATATAATTTTAAATTGAGTTCTCTAAGCTCATCTCTCTTTTTCTGAGATCTCAGGTCAGAAGCTGTATTCATGGCATCCTCTCTGGTAAGACCCACATGTTTTCCGTATGGATGCGCATGCTTAAGACCCCTCTCTTCTTTTTCAGCTCGTCTTCTTAATCGCTCCTCGTCATTGATCAGTTCATCTTCTTCCGGGTGGAATAATTCTTTCCAAGCATCCACATCTCCCTGTTTCATAGTAGCAGGCTCTTCTTTTTCTCCTAAGATGCTACCGTCAAGACGAACTCTGTTTTGCTCTGCAAAAACAGTCAAGCGCTTCTTCAGCAGGGTAATATATGGTTCTAATTCCTCCAAAGTAGCAGCCATCAGTCGCGCCATTGGCTTTTCTGTTGACTTTACAAGCTCATAATCTTTAATCAAACGATAGTATTGATCAAATTTTTTAATAAGCATAGCTCTTTCAAAGCAACGTTCCTCCAAGAGAAAATCTTTTGCCCTTTCAAGATTCTGTATTGCTTTTGTAAACACTTCATTCTTGTCCTGAAAATCAGTCTCATTATACTCATTATTGATTTTTAAAATATGTTCATGAGCTGAGAAGGTAAGAGAAGTAGCCTTATTGGTCAAATACTTAGACTTATCAATTGCAGCGTTTCTGACTTTTTGCTTTTCTGAAGTAGCCTTTCCAAAAACAGTTTTCTTCTTTCCCAACTTGGCGGTATCCTTCATATCTACCACCTGATTCTTATATTCCTCTGAAATTCTTGCTTTTTGCTGTTTAACGTAGTCCTCTACTTCTTTTATACTTTGATCCAAACCTAATATCTCAGCACCCTGATCGAAATTGATCGCCTTCTCCTTCTTCTTCCCGATTTGCATGCCTGCAATTTCATCAGCTTCAATTACATCAAAACCGTCGAGGTCTCCAGCTTCCTTATCGATCGGTTTTTTCTGCATTTCCTTTGGATCCTCGATCATCTCAAAACCATTAAAGCTCTGATTCTGCTCCAGGTCCTGCTGTGATGTGTTAAATACACTGTCTCTCCTTTCTTTATTTTTACTAATTGTTCCAAATCCTGACATTTTGTCTTTTTCTCCTTATTATCTGTATAATTCTCCTATACACTCCTTTGTTTTTTCGATATCTACACCGGCAATCCGTAAATATAATTTCACTGCCTGATTATTGGTAAGTACCATATCCACTTCGGTATCCATAGAATATTGTTTATTTAAGTCTTCCAAGGCCACTGCCAGCAAGGGCAAGGCCCTCATCACCGAATTTTCTTTTATCTTGAAATAATCTAAACTAATAATTCCTTCTTTTTCTCTTAGGAGAAGTATGCCGGCTATCTTCATTTTATCTATAATCACGTAACTAAAGGGTTTACTTCCACCATATGTTTCCACATGTTCTCCTAATTTTTTGACCAGCCATCGCTCACAGATCAGTTTTTCGATTCCTTGCAAGTCACTGATCCTGGAATAGCTTCCAAGTTTTTTGGCTAATTTAAAGGGCTTCAATCGTTCGTTTATCGTCGCCAGATCGGTCCGTCCAAGATTCATTTTAAGATTATCCATTTCAAAATCACAGTAAGTCAAGAAGGGCTGCAGTGAAACTCTTTCACCTTCATTTTGGTAATTCACTACCAACTTCTTACAATCCTTTACTTCCATTCGCCCAACCAGGTAATCTATCAACTCACTTCCCAGTCCCAATCTTCGATATTCCGGAAAAACATAGATGCTTTGAAGCTTCCAAGCGAATTGATTTTCCTCCCAACATACAGCTCCTGCCGTCTGATCCATAAATATGACGCCGGCCGCATAATAACGAGGATTTCCTATCATCAATTCTACAAATACTTCTTCTGGAATTGCTCCTGCCCATTCCATCAAGTTTTCCTTATTCAAATCCACGATTTTCATTCTCTTTTCGTCCTTCCTGCTTTCTTATACGAAGTCACTTCCTGCTGCGGCTAAAATTTCTGCTAGTTTATTTTTCCTGAATGCTTCTGCTATTATGGCAAGTAAAATACAAGACCTGATTGACCTCACCAAGCTGTCGGATCAGGCTCAAGCCTTTTTGTAATTTCTCCTCATCCAGATTGCTGAAAGGATCATCCAAAATCAAAAGGACATGCCCCTCCGGATACATGGCCTTTGCCAAGGCAAAACGATAGCATAAATCGATCAAGTCCCTATAGCCGGAACTCATGCTTTCCTGCGGGCGACTTGCACCCTTTTCTTTGATAAGGACCTGCCTTTTGGCGTCTATATCTATCACTATATCAGAGTCCTCAGCCAAGTGTGCAAAATAGTCTTTTAAAGCCCCCTCTATAGGCGCTGCATATTTGGCATTTAAGTTATTCTTAGCGATTTCCAAATGCTCCATTGCTTTTTCCAGGATCTTTTTCTTCTCCGTATAAGCAGCTTTTCTTTCTTTTAAGACCAGCATCCTCTCTTCGCATTCACAGATTTCATTATAGTTATCATTGAGATCATTTAGCTTCTGATCCAGAATCATTCTCTGTTTTTCTAATCCGGCAATTTCATCCGATAGTCTTTTATTCTCCCGGGTCAATTTGCCCAAGGCATCTTCCTCAAGTTCCCTTGCAGGAGCTAAAAATTCCTTATACTCTTCATTGTCTCTTTCAAAATTTTCTTTTTTCGTCTTATTTGTTATATAGATTGCTTCATGTATTTGACAGGAAGATAAATGCTCCTTAATTTCATCAAGCTCTCCTTCTAGGTCTTTGGAAAAAGGAAATCCGTAGCCTTCCAAGAAGGCGGCGATCTTTTTCATTGTAACTTCATATTGGCTTCTTGCCTGCTCATAAACATTTTTGGTATCCCTATAGGATTCCAGGGTCTTAAAATCTTCGATGATCTTATTTAAATCCAAAAGGACATTAGCCTCACTGTAGGAGGAATGGTATTTGGCCAGAAAGTCTCTTACCTCTTTCTCCATATAAGAAAGGCGTTCCTCATCTTTTAGATTGGCATCAGCTGCCTGCTTCTTGCTTTCCTTTAAATTGCAATCGCTCTTATATTTTCCGGATACGATTCCTCCTATTCCAAGAACAAGGAAGGCCACTCCAAAGATTTTCATATTTGGAAGGGCGATCCACCAGGAAATCCCCAGGGCAAAAAATATAATTCCGATCAAAAGGGACTTTTTCTTAGCGTCAAGAGACTGGTCCGCTTCTGCATTTGACAAACTTCTCTGCCGGATCCGATCTTTTAGCTCTTCTCGCTCCCCAGACCAGACATCCTGAAACTTTCGAACCTGCCCTAGGTCCTCCTCCCCAAAATCAAGGTCCTTATATTTTTCTTCTAATTTATTAAGGGTCTTGGCCTGGCTCTCGGAAAGCAAATTATCCTCCATCTTAGTATAGAGGGATTTTAATTTCCTGGCTTCCTCCATGGCTAGAGACACTTCCCCCGCATCCGGAACTTCTCCGGGAAAGAAGCTTCTTTCCTGTAAATACTTTTCCTTACTATCTTTATAAGAGGCCAGCAAGGTCTCATAAGCTTTCTGATTTTTGTGACGATCCTGTATCTTAGCGACCTGACCCATCTGCTCCTGGATAGACGCAGCCTCTTCCTTCTTCTTTAAAATGCTTTGGTCACAAGCATGAATCTCTGCTTCTGTATCCCTCATGGCATTTTCAATTCCGGTTTTTCCCAAAAGCTTATTCTTTAAATCATCCAATTCCAGTTTGATTTCTTTTAAAGCTCCTCTTCTATAAGTTCCGATCTCATCCTTTTGCTTTTCCAACTGCTTCATGGCCTGGTCATGACTCCCCAGATCATCGGCAGCTTCCACCAGATTTCCGATTTTTGCATCGATGTCCGTAAAAGAAGTATGGTTATATTCATTCTGGGAAATAAAGAGGGTTCTGGCAAAGGATTCTCCGTTGATGTCAAAAATGGTCTCTCCAATCGTTTCTGAATCAAAATCCTGGGATTCCAATTTTGTAAGGGCATCGGTGAGTTCAAAGCTATCCTTCTTTTTATCCTCCCCAAAACTTCGGGTCAGCTTGTATTCCTTGCCCCCATGTTCAAACTGAAGGCTTCCGCCATATATGCCGCCCTGCCAGGGCAAATACTTAAGCCGCTCTCTTTTAGCCTTTGCTTTTCCTTCGTTTTCGAAACCATAAAACATGACTTTAATAAATGCACCAAGGCTTGTTTTTCCAAAGCCATTCTCTTTCTTTATCACATTGAGGCCTTCCTCGAATCTATAATCGTAATCAGATAGGATCCCGAAATTCTCAATATGTAAATGTATCAACTTCATTTAGACAAGCTCCTTTCCCATCAATGCATCTAATCCATATTTTATGATTTTTTCCTTCTCCTCCTCTGTCAAAGAATCATCATTTTTTACAGACCTTACAAATTCCCCCTTCAGGGATTGGTCTTTATTAAAACTCTTGTAATCAATCTTAAGGGTATACTTGCTCCTCAGCTTAAACAAATAAAAATCATCTTTAAAATGGGACCTAATCAGTTCCTCGTCGATATCTACGTCCAGATCGATATCCCCTGTCAAAATAAGTTCTACAATACTGCCTTCCTGACAGTCCAGGTCTCGCAGAAATTTCTCTATGAGCTTCATAGCCGAAATCGTATCTTCTGCGTCAGAAATGTCTACCTCCTCGTGATAGATCCTTCGCTTGGCAGCGGGCACAAAGGTTCTTGTAATCTCATGTCTTTCTTCATCAATATCAAGAACTACAAAACCATGGACTCCCGGCTCATCAAACCCTCGTCCTTCTAGGCATCCGCTATAACAATAGCATCCTCTTTGATCCAGCCTCGCTTCTTTATAAGCATGAATATGTCCCAGGGCCAGATAGTCAATATTTTCCCCCTTTAAAGAATTCAGATTAATGATCTCCGCGTCATTCTTTCCGTCGCTGGTAGACTCCTGACCGTGCAGCAATACAATATTAAAATCATCGCTGCTAAGATTCAAAGTATCATAGATATAACTTTTATTATTCTTAGTAAGCTCCACACCCGTAATTTTAATCTTCTTACTTTCCGGTAGCAAATAGGAGGTCCATTCCGCTTCCGCAAACATATGTAAATTCTCCGGAAGCCTCTCAAATCCACTGTTTCCATCATGATTTCCCTTTAGATAATAAACAGAAATCTGCGGATAAGTTTCCATCAGATTTAAGACGTGATTTTTTAGGGTCTTAATTCCCTGATCTCTGTCAAAAAGGTCTCCTGCGATGGCTATGGCAGCTATGGAATGGGCCTGTGCGTAGGAAAACATGTTTGTAAAGCTTGTAAAAAGCTCGCCATTTCGTTCCTTAGCTTTTTTTGCATCAAAATTTGCAGTCAGAGATGACCCCAAATGAATATCTGCACAATGTATTATTTTCATAATTTAATCCTGTCTATTTATATTTTGCAACTATACTTCCATGATATAACAGAAGTCATAAAATTGAAATAAAATTTTTGTCCATTCCTTTTTTCGATACCATTCATTAATAATATTCGCTTTTTATATTTCTTTTCTAGCCTTACAATAATTCAAAAATACATAGGAGGTGCCCTCATGAAATTAAAATCTTCAAATATTGATATGCTCCACGGTCCACTGACCAAAAAATTATTGCTATTCACCCTCCCCATTGCCCTAAGCAGCATGCTTCAACAACTATTTAATGCCGCTGACACTGCGGTTGTAGGCTATTTTGGAAATCAAAATGCCCTGGCCGCAGTAGGCACCAACACAGAAATCGTTGCACTGATTGTCACGGTATCCTCCGGCCTATCTATCGGAGCAAATGTATTGGTTGCCAAATTCATCGGCGGGGGAAATCAAGGGGATCTTTCAAGGGTGATCACAAACAGCTTGCTTTTAGCAATCCTCATAGGATTTTTTGGCCTGGCCCTTGGGCAAGTCATTGCAAGCCCCCTTCTTCGCTTTATCCATGCCCCTGAAATCATCCTGGCGGATGCAAGCCTTTATCTTCGAATTTATCTCCTTGGATATCCCTTCCTTTTACTCTATGATTTTGGGTCCGCTATCCTTCGAGCCCGGGGAGACAGCCGCTATCCCTTTATGGCCCTGGTATTTTCAGGCCTTGTCAATGTAGGGCTCAATCTCTTTTTTGTAGTCGTATTCCGTATGGGGGTTGCAGGTGTTTCTATTGCAACAGATCTTTCAAACATGCTGGCAGCTTTCATTGTCCTAAAGCGACTTTTTAAGGAAAATGAAATTTCCCATAAAAATGAGCAGCCCCTTTTTTCTTCTCAAATTTCCTTAGAAATTTTAAAAGTGGGACTGCCCTCTGCCATTCAAGGCGCTGTATTTTGTTTTGCTAATATTTTTGTTCAAGCTTCGGTCAATAGCTTTGGTGCCACGGCCATTGCCGGCAGCACTGTTGCTATGAATTTCGAATATTTTACTTATTATATTATCACTGCCTTTGGCCAGACCGCGACCACCTTCACCGGTCAAAACCATGCCGCCGGTCAAAGAGACCGATGCAAAAAGATTTTATGGCAATGCCTCTTACTCTCAACTATTTTAAGTTCCATTCCTATTTATAGCATTCTTATATTTCGCAGTTTTTTCGCCGGTCTCTTCAGCCCGGACCAGGCAGTTATAGAATGTGCGATTACTCGAATCATGTGCATCCTTGCCTTCGAACCCATCTGCAATCTTTATGAGATACCGGCAGGTGCCCTTCGGGGAAGTGGCCACGCTCTCTACCCTGCCATCAGCACCATGGTCGGAACCTGCGCCTTTAGGATCCTTTGGATCTGCACTGTTTTCCCTGCCTATCATAGGCTGCCTGTCCTCTATCACGCCTTTCCTCTTTCCTGGTGCGTGACCATCCTCCTGGTTAATTTGGGCTTCTTTTGGATAGGCGCGCAAGAAAAGACTAGATAATTTCTTTTGCGGCAAGCTGCTCTATGCCAATGGCATCCTTAAAGCGCTTGGCATAAATATGAAAGCCTTCTACATCTTTTGGATCCGGATCAACCGATATACTAAGAGCATCTGCAAAAACCCTCTTTCCCAGATAGTCTGCCAAAGTTTCTCCCGGTTGCTTCTTAACTAAATAAGCCGCCAGAAGGGCCATGCCCCAGGGGCCGCCCTCCCCTGCGGTCTCCATTACCGATACCGGCGTGTTCAGAGCGGCCGCCAGGTAATTTTGGGCAACGCCCTGGGTTTTAAATATTCCTCCATGGCCATAGATGGCATCAAGAGAAATCTTTTCTTCCTGCAAGAGTAAGTCCATTCCGATCTTCAAGGAAGCAAAGCTTGCATACAGGTGGGACCGCATAAAATTCGCCAGGCTAAACTTGCTTTCCGGACTGCGCACAAACATAGGACGCCCCTCAAGGCAATCCATAATATTTTCCCCGGATAAAAAGCCGTAGGAGAGAAGACCTCCACAGTCTGCGTCTCCTTCCAGGGACTTGCGATAAAGCTTGCCATACAAGTCCTCGCCTGACACTTTTACGCCAAAGCAAGCCAGGAGCTCACCGCACAGGGAAACCCATGCATTTAGGTCACTGGTGCAATTGTTGGCATGTACCATAGCTACCAGACTTCCGTCCGGTGTTGTTACCATATCAATCTGGGGATAATATTTTTTTAGTTCTCGGTCCAGAACAACCATGGCAAATACAGAGGTTCCGGCGGAGACATTGCCGGTTCGCTGTTTCACGCTGTTGGTGGCCACCATACCGGTTCCTGCATCTCCCTCCGGTGCTGCCAGAGGGATTCCCGCTTCCAAGTCTCCGCTTGCATCCAACAAGCGAACTCCCTCTGCACTCAAAGTTCCGGCAGCCTCTCCGGCCAGGCGGATCTGCGGCAAAATTTCTTTTAATTGCCACGAAAACTGACAAGGGGCAATCAGATCTTCAAACTTATGGATCATAGCCTCATCATACTGCTTGGTCTTTGGATCAATGGGAAACATACCCGACGCATCCCCAATCCCCAGGACCTTTTCCCCTGTCAAACGCCAGTGAACGTAGCCAGCCAATGTCGTAATATAGGCCACATTCTTTACATGTTCTTCTCCATTTAAGATCGCCTGGTAAAGATGCGCAATGCTCCATCGCTCCGGAATATTATATGCAAAGAGGCTGCTTAACTCTTTTGCGGCCTGACCGGTCCTCGCATTTCTCCAGGTCCTAAATGGGACCAATAAGTTTCCCTTCTCATCAAAGGCCAAATATCCATGCATCATGGCACTAAAACCCATGGCCGCAAACCTTGTCAATTTAAGGCCATATTTGTCTGCCACATCTTTTTTTAGATTGGCATAAGCCGCCTTAAGACCCGTCCAGATTTCATCTTCATGGTAGGTCCAAAAACCATCCTCCAAGCGATTTTCCCAAACATAATCTCCACTTGCTAAGGGCTTGTGGTCCTCATCGATCAGCACGGCCTTAATTCTTGTTGAACCAAATTCAATTCCTAAGATTGCCTTACCAGCGGCAATCCTTTCTTCTACATTTCTCATAAGCACCTCTTTTTACGACTCTATCCTCATTGTTCCCTGTATGTGACCTCGTCTCTACTATATATTATCTCTAAAGGGCATCAGATACTCAAGAAATTTTTCCACAGCCGGCGTCAGATGGTCTCTGTTTTTCATAGCAAGTCCGATGGTCCGATAATAGGGGGGATCCAGTGACCGAATTTCCAGCTGGTAGGGAACGCGTTTTAGGATCAAATTCGGAAGGATCCCTATTCCCATACCTTTTTCCACCATTGCCATAATGGCAAAATCTTCCCAGGTCGTAAATCGGATATCCGGATGTAGCTTATATCGCTCCAAGATGTCAGATACTTCGGTCTTTCCTCCATGTTCCAGCAATAAAAAAGGCTGCCCATCCAGGTCTCTGATGGCCACCCGGTCTTTACTTGCCAGGGGATGGTCCGGGGGCATGATGACCTTGTATTCATCCTTTCTTATAGGGATGGTGTCAAAGGGGATTTCTGTAGGCAACCGCAAAAAACCGCAATCCACACGGCCTATATCAATCCAGTGCTCCACTTCATCATAGTCTCCCATAAGCATTTCATACTCAATGCCCGGATAATCTTTTTGTAATTTTGAAAAAAGTTCCGGCATCCAGTTAATGGCCACACTGGAAAAAGTTCCGATCCGAACCAGACCAGTCTCCAGTCCTTTTAAGCGACCAATCTCTTCCTCCAGTTCCCGATGTTCATTTAGGACCTTGCGAAGCGTCGGCAAAAGCGCTTCTCCTGCAGAGGTTAGGCAAACACCTTTTTTACTTCTCTCTAGCAAGGTCATGCCCCATTCCTTTTCCAAGTCCCCGATCATCTTGCTGACGGAGGATTGGGCATAATTTAGGTCTTCGGCCGCTTTTGTAATGCTTCCCTTTTCCACAGTTTTTACAAAGGCCAAATATTTAAGCAAAGGAGTTTCCGGTTTATTCATTTTACTCATCTTATCCATTCCTTTTTTCGATTTATTGTATCAATAACATTCTATTCTTACATCTTAATTCCGGCCATAAAATTTTGCAATAAAAAAGAACGTGCAAAGCACATTCTTTTTACTGCCGGCCTGTCACCGGAAAATCTCACAAACTGTTTTACAAATCGATCTCCAGAGATAAGGGGGTATGGTCCTGTCTCTGGCCGGAATCTAACATGCCCGATGTAAGCACCTTGTCCTTAATGCGGTCACTGACCAGAAAATAGTCAATTCTCCAACCCGAATTATTTATTTTACTGGTCTTGACCCTCTGGGCCCACCAGGAGTAGACATCCCTTACATCTCCGTTAATATAGCGGAAGGTATCCACAAAGCCTTTTGACAGGAGATTTGTAAATCCCTCCCTCTCCTCATCTGTAAATCCGGGAGACCTGTGATTGCCCGCCGGATTTGCAAGGTCAATCTCTTCATGAGCCACATTAAAATCACCGCAGGCAATGACAGGCTTGATCTGGTCCAGCTTACTTAGATAGTCGGCATACTTAATATCCCACTCCTGCCTCTCTGCGAGGCGCTTTAAGCCATCTCCTGCATTGGGCGTATAAACATTTACAAAAAAGAAGTCCGGGAATTCTAAGGTTAGGATCCTCCCCTCATCGTCCATAGTATCCGGCGCACCGATTCTCGGGCATGACTTGTCTGCTTCCATTCCTTCCAGGTACAAAATCATAGTGCCCGCATAACCCTTCCTGGCCGGTGGCATAGAGCTGACCCACTCCATGTGATAAGCAGGAAAATATTTTTTTAGCTCCTCCAAATGCTTCTTCGAGGGCCCTGTGGCCGGAAGCTTGGTCTCCTGTATTGCGATACAATCCGGCTTTTCTTCCTTGATCGTCTCTAATACATTTCGGGATAATACGGCTCTTGCTGATTCGGATGTAAGAGCCGCGTTGATGGAATCAATATTCCATGAGATAAATTTCTTCATAATTTTATGTCCTTTTGTTAGCTTTATTTTTTATTTTACTATCCCTTAATTCATACATCAACTATGATTGTCCCGAAATTCAACTAAAATCAGGCACTTTTGCACTTTACTTATTGTGCAGGGGCGCCTGCCTTTACGTTCCCTTTTTCCCTTTCAGCCTTAATTTTATTATTAGTATCTTCTATATTCATCATAGAAAGAACGATCGTTATCAAAATTTCAATCACAAATGGTATTACCAGATACATAACGGTCATCATGGTAATTGCAGATGCAGGCTGCTTGCTGGCAGTTCCCACATAGCCGCTGGCCTCTAAGAGCCATCCGGTAATCGCTGTACCGATTCCTCCGCCTACTTTCTGTCCAAAAGAAGTACAAGAGAACATGGTTCCTTCCACGTGCTTTCCCTGGGTAAGGTAGGTATATTCAGAGCAGGACGCAATCACCGCATTCATATCTCCCTGCCAGGGTCCCTGTCCCAGGGCTGCCACAGCGGTAAATAAGATCATAAGAGGGATGCTTCCCATGAAACCGGCAAGCACCACAAGGCCTCTTCCTACGGTTGCCAGCATATAACTTCTCTTGTTTAGCTTATACATGCCCTTCCATTTTTCTACCAAGGCAGGTGTGAAAACCAGGGCGATGATCAGAGGAATATTTACCGCCCAGGCAAATACACTGTATAAGTTTTTATTTTTCAAAACCCAGGTCATGTAATAGATTCCGGTACCGATCATGGCATTATAAAGCTGCTGCAAAAGATAGGTACCACAGATCATCATGTAAAACTTGTTTTTAATCAGAAGGCCAAAAGCCTCGATGAGACCATATTTCTTTTCTTCATCATCTACTTTGCCTTCGTTAAGCTCCTCCTCAGAAAGTTCCTTTACAGAGCAGCCTGAAATCGTATTGACGATAAGACCGATGATGGCATATATAATTGCTACGCTTCTCCATGCAGCTGCCCCGCCACCGCAAAGGCTTACAAATTCAACGGTAACTGACTGAATCAGAAGACTGGTCGCAAAGGCGAAAATAAATCGATAGGAACCCATCTGCACACGCTCTTTACTATTCTTTGTTACCAGTGATGTCAAAGATGAATAGGCAATATTATTGGCAGTATAAAAGACGCCGTTTAACAGGGTATATGCAATGAAAAACCAGGCATACTGCGCGGTCTTTCCAAGACTTGTAGGCACTGCAAATACTGCTACCAAGGTGATGGCACAGCCGATATAACCATAGAGCATCCAAGGTCTTGCCTTTCCCATTTTACTATGGGTCTTGTCGATCATAGATCCAAAGAAAATATCTGTAAATCCGTCAAATAATTTTGATGCTGCGATCAGACTTCCGACGATACCTGCAGACATACCGATGGTATCTGTCAGATATACCATAACAAAATAGGTCAAAAATGCATAGACCACGTTACCGGCAATATCCCCGGAACCATAACCAACCTTGTTATACCATTTTAAATAAGTTTTCTCTCCCATTGAAAGTTCTTCCTTTCCTCTATATTTCCCCAGTATTCTTGCTGCCGAATGCCCAGCCTATCTCTTTACAAAGGGAACCATCTCAAATTCAAATTTGAATTCTGTTTCATTAAATTGATATGCTTCTAATACCTGTGGCCCACAGCTATTAGACCCTATTCCGTTCATCGCATAATCCAGGCAAAGCAGGGTACTGTCTGCTGCCTTCAGTTCATAATTATGGGCTGCCTTTTCTAAAATCTCCTGGCTATACTTTGAGGCATTAAAGGAAAATCCCTTGTCTGATGCCACTGCCAGGCCAAAGCTTCCAGCTGATACTTCCACAAAATCACAGTCATAATGGCTTCCATTTTCCTGCGGATAAATATAATCCTCATGAAGATCTGCCACTTTACTGCGGAATAGGCCGTGGTAACTTCCCCTGTGTTTATCAACATAACTTTCCTGGGGGCCCATGCCAAAATAAACAGCCTCCCGGATCTTATCCTTCAGGAACATCCGAACTCCGAATCTTGGAAGCACTGGAAATTCCGGATCCTTGGCGGCATCAATAAGCGTAGCAATCTTTCCGTCCCCGCTGATTTTCCAGCTGATCTTGACATCCAAAATTTTCTGAACCGTGGCCGCAACCACCGAAGCATCCGCCATTACAAACACACCATATTGATTTTGCAAGACACTCACCTTATAAGCCCTGGTATAGGCTTCATCATAATGCGCCTTTTTCCACTCACTTTTGATGTACATATCATTATCTGTCGGAGCCCGCCATATATTCAGCTCCATGGGATGATTCAGATATTCTCTGCCGGCAAAGCTGATCTGTTCAAAGAGACCGGTTCGTTTACTAATGGTATAGACAAAATCCTTTCCCTTTAAAACAAATTCCGCATCCCCCTCCTGCACCTGGATTTCCGCCTCTTCTTCCTTATCTTCCATCCATTTCACAGCCCTAGCATTTCTTCCATCCTGGTTTTCAAGAAGGACCTCATCAAACCCAAGCAGGGCACCTTTGTCCACTAAGGGAAGTTGCTTCTTCAAGTGATACATGAGCTTTAAATAGATTTTTCCTGATTCTTTTACTGCGATCTTCAGCTTTGTAGTAGCATCTGTATGTGGTTGCACGCTAAAGTCCTCTAGTTTTCCTTTTTGGATGGTCAGTCCGTCTTGTGTCACTTCATATGTAATTTCTACATAGTCCTTTAAGTCATCAAAATCCATATAATTATGAAGGGTCAAGACACCGGATTCCTGATCATAAGATACAAGCCTGGCCGGACGATGTACATTTTTATACTCTAAAAGTCCGGTATGGGGCCTTCTGTCCGGATATACCAAGCCATCCATGCAGAAATTTCCATCATGGACAGCCTCGCCGTGGTCCCCACCATAAGAGTAAGCAGTCCTTCCGTCTTCTCTTTTTCCGTGAGCAATGGCATGGTCACACCACTCCCATACAAATCCGCCACACATCAAATCATTTTCCTGTATTATCTGGAAATAGTCTTCAAAATCCCCGGGCCCATTTCCCATACAATGGCAATATTCCACCAGAAGGAAGGGCTTGCTGGCATCCTTTTTAAGATATTCCCTGATCTCATCCAAGGAAGGATACATCCGGCTGTAAATATCCAGGTTGTCATAATTGTAGCTTTCTTTATAATTGCGATATCTGGCACTTTCATATTGGGTGATTCTGTATGGGTCATAGGACTTGGTCCAGGATAGGGCCTTCTCGAAATTGCATCCATAAGCGCTCTCATTCCCCATAGACCACATGACGATACAGAAACGGTTTTTATCCCGTATGACCATCCGCTGCACACGATCAAGAATGGACTCCTCCCAGGCCGGATCATCTGCCAGTTTCTCATTCCACCGGCTAAAACGCTCCAAATCCGTGTCTTCTTTTCTATAAAGCATGAAGGGGCCATGGGCCTCTAAATCTGCCTCATTGATTACCATAAAGCCATATTTGTCACACATCTGATAGAAGTAGGGGGCATTGGGATAGTGACTGGACCGGATGGCGTTGAAATTATGCTCTTTCATAAGCTTCATGTCTGTTTTTAACTGGTCCACAGAGATAGCAAAACCGGTCTCCGGGTCAGAATCATGTCTATTTACACCCCTAAATTTAATTTTCTGGCCGTTGAAATAAATAACCTTATCTTTGATCTCAAGGCTTCTTAAGGCAATATAATCAAGGATGATCTCCTGCTCAGTCTCTATCACTAAAGTGTAAAGATATGGATTCTCTGTATTCCAAAGAATGGGCCTTGCAAGCTCAAGTTCTAACTTGCCATCATCCGCCACATTTCCCTGAGCGACTTTCGCTCCATCTGCGGTCTCAATCGTGATGGTGGTTTCTGCCTTTTCGTAGTAATCCATCTCAAAGCATACTTTGGCCACATGGTCAACTATTCTAGTCGTGATACGATAATCTCTCACGGCTTTTTCCGGGCGCCTTAAGATATAAACATCTCGGAAAATACCACTCATACGGAACTTGTCCTGGTCTTCTAAGTAGGAACCATCACACCATTTCAATACCAGGACTGCCAATATATTCTCGCCTTCCCTCAAAAACTCCGTGACATCAAATTCTCCCGTAGCATGAGAAACCTGATCATATCCCACATATTTGCCATTTAGCCATAGATAATAAGCACTATCTACACCTTCAAAGTTCAGATAAGCTTTTGGCGCATCAAGATCCTTATGATAGTCAAAGCGGTGTACATATGCCCCACAGGGAATATCCTGCGGAATGTAGGGCGGATCAAAGGGAAAAGGGTAGCGAATATTTGTATATTGATGGGTATCATAACCTGCCATCTGCCATAGGCCGGGTACAGGAATCTCATCAAAGCCTTGCAGATCATAATCTGTCTCATAGAAGGGATCCTTCACATCGTAAATGCTGTCGAAATATTTAAATTTCCAATTGCCATTTAAAAGCTGCATCCTGTCAGAGGCCTCTCTATGTTCAATCAGGTTGTCCATCCTCTTAGATGCCGGAATATAGTAAGCTCTGGCAGGAAGTGTATTTTCATGAAGCACTTTCAAATCTTCATAATGTTTTGGCACAATCATTGTCTTCCTCCTTATAAATTTATATGGATTATTTTGAAGTAACCATTTAGATACGATAACTTTATCTTATTCTCCGGCCAGAGTTTTAGCTCTTGTTCTCGTATTTTCTAACTATATTCTATGGGATATTATGAAGAAATGTCTATAAATCAAATTGGACAGAATATGCACAAAATGATACTATAATACAAAGGCATACTTTTAGGGAGGAACTTATGTATTTAAACACCGGATATCTAAATAATTCTCACTTAGACTTCAAAGACAAGAGTCGCCCCTTGATTGTAGGCAGCTGCGGCAACTACCGCCTGACCAATCATCCCAGGCTCCCCACCTATCGCCCCAAGGGCAGGCTGGATTATCAAATCATCTATATTGCCGCTGGGCAAGTCCATTTTCATTTTGATAAGGCGGAGAACGAGACCCTTGTAGGAGCCGGAAATATCGTGCTCTATCGCCCCAAAGAACTGCAAAAATATGAATATTACGGAGAAGATAAGACGGAAGTCTATTGGGTGCACTTCACCGGAAGTGATGTAAAAAACATTCTTAGAAAGTATGGATTTGAAGATAAGAAACGCATATTTCACGTAGGAACATCCATAGAATATGAGAGGATTTTCAAAAGGATCATTGTCGAAATTCAACGCATGCAAGCAGACTACGAGGAGATGCTGGTCCTCCTGCTCCGTCATTTACTTATCATCTTTAATCGGGAGATCACGAAAGAACATATTCTAAAAAATGAATTTTTGGATAAGCAAATGGAAGAAGCAGCCAACTATTTCAGCCAAAATTACAACTTGGAAATAAGCATTGAAGAATATGCCTGCTCCAAGGGCATGAGTGTCAGCTGGTTTATACGAAACTTCAAAAAATATACCGGAAAAACTCCGGTACAATACTTAACCTCCCTGCGCATGACCAACGCCCAGGTCCTACTAGAAACCACCACCTACTCCGTAAATGAGATCGGAAGAATTGTCGGATATAATAATGCCTTATATTTCAGCCGGATTTTTCATAAGCAAAAGGGATGTTCTCCCTCCGCCTATAGGAATCGAATAAACGAAAAATAACCAAGCGCAAATAAGGCGTCACAAAAAAAGCCCTTAGCCTGGATTTTCTCCTAGGCTAAGGGCTCCTTCTTAATTTTTTTAATTTTATTTCTTAATTTTTCTTTCCTATACTTGTAGACAGAGCATAGATTCCGACAAGCAAAAGCATCGGTGCTATGATTCCGGCAAGTATTCCCATTCTCATACTACCTGCTGCACTTGAGACAAAACCTACCAGCGTAGGGCCACCGGAACAGCCAAGGTCTCCTGCCAGAGCAAGCATTGCAAAAAGCAGGGTTCCCCCTCTTCTTAAGGCAGCCGATGCCTTACTATAGGTTCCCGGCCACATAATGCCTACTGAAAAACCACAGATTCCACAGCCTATCATTTCGATCATAGGTATCGGAATCAGGGAGATGCAAAGATAGGATAGGATACACAAGATGCAACTTGCCTTCATAAAGCGATCCAGATCAAACTTCTCTCCGTATTTCCCATAGATCAGTCTTGAAATTCCCATAAGTATGGAAAAAGCCATAGGACCCACTAGATCTCCCAGGGTCTTTGTAATTCCCAGCCCTTCCTCCGCAAAGGTGGATGCCCACTGGCTCACAGCCTGCTCGGAAGCACCTGCACATGCCATCATAATCATAAGAATCCAAAATATTTTTTCACGAAAAAGTTCCTTAAAGTCCATTCCTTTTTCGTCATCATCTGTAAGGCTAAAAATAGGAACCCTGGCAAAAAGGACTATGTTTCCAAGGGGGATAATAGTCCAAAGCAAGGTCAGGATTTTCCAGTGATGAATGCCAACAGTCGAGAAAAATATGGTAGAGACCAGCACTACTCCCGTACAGCCCCAGCAGTAAAAAGAATGCAAGAGGCTCATGGCCGCTTCCTTATTATCATTGGGACAGGCTTCGATAATGGGACTGATCAGCACTTCGATCAGCCCTCCTCCGATCGCATACACAAAGACAGCTATCAATATTCCGACGAAAGGATCTGCCGTTATCTCCGGTAGAATAGTCAACAAGATCAGTCCCAGGGCGGCACATATATGGGCAATTATAACCGAAGCCCTGTAACCTATTTTATCTATAAAACCTGCAGATAACATGTCAATGAGTAGCTGGATCATAAAGTTGACTGTAATAAGCAAGGTAATCTGCGTCAAGGGAATATGATAAGTTTTCTGGAAGGTAACAAACAGCAGGGGAACAAAGCTGTTTACGATAGCCTGCACGATATAACCTATAAAGCAGGCATAGGTGGTCTTTTGATAATCAAGTTTCATAGCTTACTTTCTCCGTATCAATTCTTGTCTTTTCTTTAACACACGCTGTAAGCATAGACTAAGAAAATACTCCTGTCAATCGGAGATTTCAGTTGAAAACACATCCTCTGATATACATCCGCCCTGCGGATATTTTCCAAAATGATGGCATTGTCCTGTCCCGTCCATTTCTTATGCTTCCCCGGATCCATGCATTTTACATCGACATAAAACATTTGCAGGTGGGGGATAATCCGCTTCACATTCTCAAAAGAGCTAAACATCTCATCTTTTTGGATCTCACGCATGACTTCCTTCACGGTCATTTCCCTGCCATAAATCTGCTGCGCCCGATAGTTCAACTGCAGAACCCAAGTTAAAGTCAGCATATGCAGTATAGCACCTCTGTTTTTCCTCCAGGTTGGTTTCAACGCAGCCGCAAGGATTCCAGTTGTAGGCTTCCTTTAAAGGTATTCCCTTGTTTAATAACATCTGCGGTTGCCTGTAAATGTGTTGCGGGAAAGCCGCCCAATTGAACATAATTTGCAAGCTCCGTTTTGCTATCGCTGATTGCCGCATACTTTTCCTTGAACATCAGGTACTCGTCACTACTTTTATCAGCCTATTTTTCTTTTTCCTTCTGATTCAGTGCATTCACCACCGCCTCATACATCGGTCTTGCCTCTGGTGCTGCACCAAGTAGCTCAGAAAGTGTCATTCCGTAGGCGAACTGAATCATCGGTCCTTCCAGCATTCCTGGTACCATCTGGTTAAACATTTCAGCAGCCAGCGGCTCTGCGACGATCTCACCAAGTGTGCTATCCATGCTGAACCGGTCAACAACAAGACTTGTCTCTGTCTCATACTCATAATCATAAATGCCAGAACCAACTTCATGTGACTCATCTTTTTCCGGAAGAATAATCACTGCTATTGTATTCGCCGGAACTTCCACATGCACATGGATTTTTCCATCTTTGCAGGATGTATTGGCTACAATCTTTCCATAAACAGATTCAAACTCTGTTCCCCATTCTTCAATTCCTTTAACAAACATCGGTTTCACCTGGAATTTCTTATATCCAGGCTCTGACTGGGATAATCCTGCAAGTTTACGATACATCCAGTCTCCGATCGAACCATATGCGTAATGATTCAAGGAGTTCATTCCCGATTCATCAAATGTTCCATCGGGCTTGATGGAATTCCAACGCTCCCAGATTGTTGTTGCTCCCATATTAACTGCATACAGCCAGGATGGATAATCTTCTTTCATAAAGAGTGTCGCTGCCATCTCGTGTGCCCCATTTTCAGAAAGAGCATGACAGATATACGGTGTTCCGACGAATCCGGTTGCCAGATGATTCTTATGGTTTTCAATATTGGTAAGCAATGTATTTAAAATACGTTCTCTGTCTTTTTCTCTTGCAAGATTGAAATACAGAGAAAGGATCGCTCCGGTCTGTGTCTCGCTCACAATGCGGCCTGTTGAGGTATAATATTCCTTCCGAAATGCTTCCAATGTTGCGACATATAAATCTGCATATTTTTTAGCATCTTCTGTCTTTCCAAGTACTTCTGCTGTCTTCTTCACAAGATCTGTCGCATAGAGATAATATGCATTGACAATCATATATTTATCTGTCGCACCTGTCCGGTCTGCACTTTCCTCTTTATCAAGTGCCAGCCAGTCCCCATACTGGAATCCGGTCTTCCACAGTCCATCTTCACCACAGTGATTCCTGATATAATCTACCCATTCATGTATACATTTCCAATTTTCTTCCAGAATGTCTTTATCTCCATAAATCTGATATACAACCCACGGAATGATCACCGCTGCATCACTCCATGCAGAAGCGCTGTACTGATCCAGAATATCCGGTACAACATGCGGAACTCCTTTTTCCAGAGAAGACTCTGCTGCAATATCCCGCATCCATTTCGTATAGAACAGCGCTGTATTTCTGTTAAATGCTGCCGTCCATGAAAACACCTGCGCATCTCCCATCCAACCAAGACGCTCATCTCTCTGAGGACAATCCGTAGGAATATCAAGAAAGTTACCTCTCTGCCCCCAAGTAATGTTGCTCTGCAGTTGATTCACTTTCCTGTTAGAACAACTGAATTTTCCTGTCTTTTCCATATCAGAATGCATTACACAAGCTATAAACTGGTCTGGTGTAAATTCATCCAACCCTTCTACGCAGATATAACGGAATCCATGAAATGTGAAATGCGGACGAAAGCTTTGTTCTTCTCCATTGCAGATAAATGTGTCAATCGATTTTGCCTGACGAAGTGTCTCCGGATAGAAATTACCGTCTTTGTCCAGTACCTCCGCATGGCGGATTACAATCTTCTGTCCTTTCTTTCCCTTCACACGAAATTCCACAACGCCAGTAAGAATCTGTCCAAAATCAACCAGTCTTTCTCCCTTTGGTGTAACGATCAGTTCTTTGCCTGAAATCTTTTCTGTGATACGGACTGGTTCATTCTCCTGAGCTGTCAAAATGGACCTGTCAAACTCTTTTACCTGTACATTTCCTTCTGTAATTTCCGGCTCATCTGTATCAATCGTCTCTCCCATATAGATCTCGCTGTACCGAATCTCGCCAGTCTTTACTGACCAGTTCTCATCGGTTGCGATCATCACTTTGCTTCCGTCTTCATAAACAACATGAAGTTCAGCAAATGCACCTGCCTGTGTACCATAACGGTTTGGTTCACAGGTGAATCCAAGGATTCCTTTGTACCAGCCGTTCCCTACTGTAATCTTTATCTCATTTTCTGCTGAAAGCTGCCCTGTCACATCATAGATCTGATACTGCAGTCTGTTGTGATAGCTCGTCCAGCCTGGAGCCATTCGATGATCACCAACAGGCTGTCCATTCAGGGACACTTCATAAACACCATGTGCTGTTGCATACAGACGTGCTTTTCTTATCTTTTTATCCAGTGTAAATTTCTTCTCAAACACCTGGCAGGCTGTCTCTTCTGCCGGGAAATCGCTTGTGATCATCTGCGCAGTAAACTCAGAACTGTCAAAAATTCCCGTCTCGAAAGTTCCTGTGATCTCTGCAATATTTCCATGATTATCTTCAACAGAAACCTGTATAATATAAAGGCTCTCCTCTTCCAAATTTTCTCCTGTATATGGAATCAAAACAGAGCAATCGTCCTCTTTGACACCTGTATCCCATACAACGTTTTCATCTTCTGCATCTGTCTTTTTCACAATAATCTGATAAGATTTCTGTAATGTGTCTTTCTCCCTCGATTCCATCTTCCATGAAAATCTCGGAGCATCTTTTGTTATTCCGATTGGGTTTACTCTATACTCTGTTCTCAAATCATATAATTTCATTACATTTTCTCCGTTTCTTATTTGGCACCTTCGACATTCCTTCTCTATTTAATCCACAGACTTCCACACAACTATAAGATCTGGCAGTTATTATTCATACTATAGCTGACCACTCAGCCATGGAGATGCGGGTTCTGAGTCATTATCTACACGCGTAAATCTACAAAAGGACAGAACCTTACTGTCAGTTCCATCCTTTTTTCCATTTTTATTTTGCCTCTTCTCTCTTTTGCAGTTCAGCCACAATCTCCGGATATCTCTTCTCAAGATCATTCTTAAAAAGAAGAGTGATCATGATCACGAAGAGTGCCAGCGGAATGTAGATTGAAAATGCAAAAATAGCTGTATCTACTGCTGCAGGCTGTGTCTCCAGTACTGCACTGTATCCGGCTGCTGCCAGAAGCCATCCAATCAAAGAAGCCCCGATTCCGGATCCAATTTTGTTTCCAAAAGAATTGGCACTGTTTGTCATACCCACGATACGTTTCCCAAACTTATAGTCATTGTATTCCACACAGTTATTTACCATAGCTCCGAACAGACACATCAGAGGAATATTGGCAAATGTTGTAACTGCACCACCAACGATACATGTCATAAGACTGTACGGTGTAAATACTCTCACCAGGCAAGCTGCTGCACCCAGTCCACAGGAAATTATACAAGTTTTTGTCATTCCTAATTTAGATGCCATCGGTCCTGTCAGAATAAATCCAACGAATGTCGGAATCAGTCCGACCGCTCCGAGAAGTGCAACGATGTTATCATTTCCCAGAATATATTTTGCATAATATGTACCACCCGATGCACTCAGACTATATGAAATATTCATCATGAACTGAAGCACCAGCATAATAACCCAGTATTTATTTTTAAAGAGCATCTTGATGCCTTCCGCAAACGGTACATTTTCATCCTCACTCTTCCCTACAATTTTTACATTTTCTCTCGTCACTTTATAAAGAATAAGCAGTGAAAGAAGTGAGATCAGAGCAAAAACCACTGCCGCTTTGATCCATGCGCTCTGTGTTCCTCCAAGCATATTTGTGAGCGGAATCAGAAGAATTGCAATGATCATACCTGCAATATATCCAAACGCTGCACGGAAGATTCCCATTTTACCGCGTTCATCTGAGCTTTCTGTACGAATTGCCATCAACGCCCCATAAGGAATTGCCACTGCTGTATACACAACAGCCGTAAGCAGAATATTCGTGAGCAATACATATGCTGTCTGAATTCCACTCGCTGCATTCTTCGGCACTGTAAACATCAATATGATCATCACGAATGCCGGAACTGCCATTCTAAGAAACCATGGACGGCATTTTCCCTTTGGGGATTTCCCATTGTCCATAATCTTTCCCATTGCAAGATCTGAAAATGCATCAAAAACCTTTGCAATCAGTAACATTGTCGCAACCATGCCTGCTGCCAGTCCAACCTTTTCTGTATAAAAGTAGGTCAATTGTCCAACGAGGCTGCTCATAATATTCAACGGAAGCTGTCCAAGACCATCCCCAAGATAATCTGTTAGTCTCATTGACTTTTGGACTCCCATTGAGTCCAGACCAAGTTCTTTCTTTGCTTTAGCCATTGTCTTCTCTCTCCTATATCTGTTTTGTCTTGTAAATCACACTTTATCAAATTACTATGACTACTATTTTTGCAGATCTTTCTAATCATTTAGCGCATCTACCATCTGTTCCAGCATTTCTCGCCTGATTCCAGGAACAAAACTCAAAAGCTGCCGGAGCGGCATTGCATCCATCATCGCCGCCATCATTTCCTGATTCACTACTCCAGACTCATCATTTTCCTGTGCTTCTGCCATCTCTGTGGCTGCATCATTCTGCTCCAATCCCTGCATAAACGGTGCCATCACAGCCTGTGCCTTCGGATCTCTCATCAGTTCACCCAGACAACTGTTCAGTGAATATACTTTCGGAAGTTCCTTTGTACAATGTACTGTAACTTCTTCACAAAGGATCATCTGATCTGCATGTTCGCCAATCATAATTTTATATGAGCCTTCTTCTGCATACCAGTCATGGATCTGTGTATTCCAGTAGGAAAACGCTCTCTCATCCAGTGTAAATGTGACCTTTTTCTCTTCTCCCGCCTCCAGGAATACCTTTTCAAATCCTTTCAGCTCCCTTACCGGACGGACCACTTCGGTCTGTGGTGCTCCTACATAGAGCTGAACAACTGTCTTTCCAGAACGATTCCCTGTATTTTTCACCTTCACACTCACCTGTACATGCTCCTGATCAGACATTTCTTTCTTCTCAACCTGGAGATCTCTGTATGCAAATGTTGTATAAGACAATCCGTATCCAAATGGAAATGCAGTCGCCATCTTTCTGGATGTGTAATAACGATATCCCACAAATACGCCTTCCTGATACTGTGCATTGTCACATCCTTTTCCATAAGCCAGATAACACGGTGTGTCTTCCAAACGAAGCGGAAATGTCTCTGCCAGATGTCCGCAAGGATTCTTTCTTCCTGCGAGTACTTCTGCAACTGCCTTTCCTACTGCCTCTCCTCCCAAATATGCCTCCAGAATACCTTCCACCTGATCTTTCCATGGCATCAAAACCGGAGAACCATTGTGAAGAACTACAACAACGTGTTTCTGTACTTCCAGAACTTTCTGTACCAGTTCATTCTGGCAGTTTGGAAGATTTAGATGCTTTCTGTCATATCCTTCCGATTCAAAGTTGTCTGGAAGTCCAAGGAACAGAACTGCTACATCGGCTTCTGCCGCCATCTTCACTGCTTCCTTCTGAAGTTCTTTTACAACTTCATCCTTTTCGTCCTGATATCCTTCTGCAAAAGTTATATTTGCAAGCTCCGGAATCTTTTTCGCTGCTTCTATTGCAGACTCTTCTTTCCAACTGTTGATATGGGAACTTCCACCGCCCTGATATCTCGGCTTCTTCGCATATTTTCCAATAAATGCAATCCTTCTGCCAGAAGTTAATGGAAGAATGTTATTTTCATTTTTTAATAATACCATACATTCTGCTTCAATTTCAGATGCCGCATTATGATCTTTTTCATAATCGAATGTTGCTGTCCCATCACGGTTCTCTGTATAGCGGAAAATTACATCCAGAATCCGCTCACATGCCCGATCCACTATGTTCTCTTCCAGCTTTCCTTCTTTGACTGCTTTTATAATCAGTTCATCGTTCGCATAATCCCCCGGCGGCATCTCAAGATCAAGTCCTGCTGCTAACGCTTTTACCCTGTCATTAACTGCCCCCCAGTCTGAAACAACATAACCGTCAAATCCCCATTCATTTCTTAAGATGTCTGTCAGATATTCCTTGCTGTCTCCAACAAACTTCCCATTAATCCGGTTATAAGAACTCATCACTGTCCACGGTTTCGCTTTTTTAACCGCCCCCTCAAAGGATGCCAGATAGATTTCTCTTAAAGTTCTCTCATCCAAATCAGAAGAATTCGTCATACGGCGTTTCTCCTGGTTATTTGCCAGAAAATGTTTCGCACTTGTTCCGACATGTTTACTCTGAACACCTTCGATCAGTGCCGTAGCCATCTCTGCCGATACATATGGATCTTCGGAATAATATTCAAAGTTCCTTCCGCACAATGGGGAGCGTTTGATATTCATTGCCGGTCCCAAAATTGTGCTGACATTCATTGCCTGGCACTCCTCTCCAAGCAATTCCCCCTGTCTGCGAATCAACTCTCTGTCAAAACTGGATGCTGTTGCACATCCCGCCGGAAAGCAGATTGCTTTCTCACTTTCATTAATCCCCAGATGATCTGCTTCATCTGCCTGCTTTCTGACTCCATGCGGTCCATCGGCCACCATGATGGATGGAATTTCAAGTCTCTCGATTCCTTTCAGATGCCAGAAGTCAGATCCCGAACACATTCCGGCTTTTTCTTCCAGCGTCATCTGGGAGATCAGATTCTGAATCTTCTCTCTTTCCATGTTCTAACCTCCATTTTATGATGTTTGGCTTGTCAACTAGATTTCTGTTTGGTTTTCATCATGGCATTATAATAATGGAAAAAACGCTTTATTTATTTCATTTTTAAACTTTTATTTATATATTTAAACTTTTATTGCGTGATTTTTTCTTGACTATCGGCAAAATATTGCTTACCATAAACTTGTTTTATTATCTCCCCTTGAAACAATCTAACATCCAAAATTAAACCGTATAAATTTAAAAAAGGAATTGTTTTCATGAAAAAAACTTACAATCTCATCAGTTTTATTAAAATGTACTATCTTGATTCTAATCTTCCAATGTATCTTTTTTCCAATGGAAAGTGCATCTTCCGTATGCCAGAACAGACAGATCTAACTTCTCCACCTACAAGCTATCTACAGACACTTTTTTCCTCCAAAGAAAGGATTTCTCATTGTACGACAGAATATGGAATTTTCTTCTGTTCCCTAAGATTAGACTATTTTGAAAATGGATTTCTTGTATTTGGACCGGTTACTGATGTACCTTACTCAACCTCTGACCTGCAGCATCTGTACAAGGATTATACTGTGCCAAATATCAATCACGCGGACTTCGATCAGTTTCTCCGACAGATTCCGTGTATCTCACTCTCATCACTACTTAAGAAATGCCTCTTTCTGAATTATTGTCTGCATAAAAAGATCCTGACACTGAATCAGATCACTACTGCAGATCAGATTCCATTTGATGCTGATCCGTTAGTTAATACATCTCTGCTCATCAAACAAAATTTTCAGAAAAAGGAAACTGAAGAGCATAACCAGTCCTATGCAGTCGAAGAACAGGTTCTGACATTAATCCGCACCGGTAACTGTGAGGGATTAAAAAATCTGAAATTCAATGAAAGTAATTATCATCTCGGCATTACCGGTTCCACTGCACTGCGCCAGTTAAAAAATAATATCATTATCACCACTACGCTCTGTACCCGTGCAGCAATTGATGGCGGTCTTGATTACGATACTGCTTATCAGCTTTCCGACTATTTTATCCAGACTACCGAACAACTGACCAATGCCGACCGGCTGTATGCGCTCCTTAGTAAAGTCAGTTTGATGTTGTATCATTTTTCTTGACAACTTTTTCTCGTATGTTTTCAATAGATATA
>CAVHCX010000004.1:65680-130049 GCA_963634745.1 Clostridium sp. CAG:343 | reverse complement strand
CAAGACAAGACAAGACAAGACAAGACAAGACAAGACAAGACAACAAAACACAGTATCACAACAGACAAGCAAGGAACATGGCTAAACCGCCTATATAAAACCCATGACGCAGTTGTCTCAAAAAACATATCCCCTATGCCCGTGGCAGTAAGACACTGAGGTACTGTAGCGGAGAAGAGCCAAGCCTATCCCCTGCCTATGAATCACAGATCAGGATTACGGAAGGGGGTCTCCGCTTCGCTGTGACCCCGATGAGAGCACTGGCAATCGCGCTCCTTCGTCCGCGCTCATGACCAGTGAAGGGTTGATCTCGCTTCGCTTGATCTTGCGTGGGGGCATCTCCTCCCATCACTAAAAGCGTGGGGGGAATCGCGAGAGGACACTTCCAGTCTTCTTGGAGATTAAAAGTTCCACTGAGGCCTTCCTGAGGATCTGAAGGTCTGTGGGGGCAGGATCTTCTTTATGATTGTCATTTGGATCTTCTTTATGATTGCCATAATATGATTGCCATAATGTCCTAACGGGGGAGCGTCATTGTGATATTCCCGTGAATCCTCCTCATGGCCTCTCCAAGGAAGCTCTTCTCACAGCCTCTGGGGGGATTCCAACGGGCGTAGAAGTGGCAGAATCGATTCTGAGGCCCTAAACAGCCCCGTAGAGCTCGCTGAAAGGAGAGGACGGTAAATTGTTCGCCCAAGACGATGGAGAGGCTCCTAGGGCGGTTTCTGTGCGTGTTCCGCGGCAGGAGGCCCTGGGCAGCCGTGGCTTGGAGGGAAGGGGGGCGTAAAAAGAGGGGGCAGCGGCGGTATGTCTCTGTGACCACAAAGAACGCCTTGGGGGCCTGTGCGGCGCATCCTGGCGGTCCACCATGCCATAAGGATCATCCCAGAGCCTCTGAGGGGCATTTCCGTGCGTCCTGGAGGGGGTTCTGTGATTATCGGTTCGTAACTCTGATGGCGCAAAAAGGGCAGGGATGCCTCTAACACGCACAGAAAGGGGGCGTAGAGCCTCGCGGGCGAATCCTGAGGTAAATTGTGCATGGCGCTCATTTGCGGAGCTTCTAGGGGCATTTCTGTGACTGTTCTGAGATGAGGGGGGCTCTCCCTGGCGGCAAAGGGGGGGAAGGGGGTGTCAAAGAGCCTTCGGCGGATCACAGAAGAGCCTTTAATGTCCACGAGACGGTGTGACCATAAAGATGTGATCATAAAAAGGGCTTTAGAGCTCACCGGGCGCTCTGGGTACATGTCTTCACCCTCCCCTCCCTCTCCGGAAGCCTGTACGGGGCGTTTATGAGCGCTCTGAGGGGGGTTGCAAAAAACTTGGGCGGGAATTTATGAGCGGGAAAAGCGCCAGAACCCCGTAACACGCACAGAAAGGGGGCATAGAGGCCAAGGAATGGCTGGTGCGGTAAATTCCTCACCGGAAGAAAAAGAAGAGCTTCTAGGGGCATTTCTGTGACGATGCGCATTTGCCCCCAAATGTGACGGCGGAGGAGGGGGTAAAAAAAGGCGCCCGCTTAAAAAATATCCCCCCCTCAAAAAAATAAAAAAGACCCTCCCCTCAGCTTATAATGTCCCACGCTGGTCTGAGCGCGTTTTTCTTCTAACGCGGAGGGGTTCTGAGTGATGGGCGCCGGGCATTCATAAGGGGTGGGAGTGGCGGCTTTTTGTAAAAAAGGGGTCTCCTTCGTAAAAAAAGGGGGGTGCCATTTTAAAAAAATCCCCCCCGCTAAAAAGAAAAAAAGGGGGGTCCAGAAAAAATGCCCCCCTACTGGCTGAAAGAATTTTTATTATCCGCTCCCTGTCAAGAATGTAGAATATCTTGGCTTAAAAGATTTCTGTCCCTGACATTCTCTGACCCCACCCTACCGCCCAGTGATCAGATATGATGTCTCTCTCTTTCCCTTTTTTTCTTCTCCTTCTGGCCAGCACAGTTTCTGTGGGGGGTCTTGTCTATGCAATCCATACAACCAGAAAAGGCCCGGATTGTCTCCAGGCCTAATCTTGGCGCTGTCTGCCATGCCTTTCGCCCTTTAGCTAAGAAAAGCGACAAGGAATGGCGAGAGGAAGCTTAGCGTGGCAAGGATCTTGAACCACAGCGGCCATGGCTTGCCAATCCGTGGCTTCTTGAACCATATTAAGATGAGGGTTGAGATTACCCCATACAGTAATGCGGCTATGAGGATTAGACAGAGGGCCATTATCTATTTTCTCCTTTCTTCTGTTGCAAACGACTTTTTCGTCCCTTCACGGCGATTCGTCTTGTCTTCGTTCTGCATTGGCTTTTCGTGTTTGGCCTTTGTTCTGGCCAGATGGTCTTCGCAAGAAGCATTAGGAATATTGGCCCGACCAACATAATCATCACCAAAATCAGCGACATCGTATCCCTCCTTTCTTTATGCTTATATTGTAACATATCTGACGGCCGGAATCAAGTCGGCCACACCCTAAATTTTGGGTCTACATTTCGGTGCCTCCTCTCTCGCTTTCCTCCGCGCCTCCCGAGGTTTCGTCCTTCGTGATCACATACACCGGAAGAGATGGCTCGACAAGCCACACTGTGCGCCCCATGTATGTGGTCTTCTCCATGAAGTCCATGCCTGGGATGGGCGTCTTCTCAGCCCTCAGGGTCACGTGTTCGCCGTATTGGGCAGCCAGGCTCTCGGACACTTTCCCCAGGATCATGTCAAGCCTTCCCTCTCCCAGCTGCTGGACCAGCTTGTATCCGACGACGGACTGATTATATTTTCTCAGCGCGTGCGCCGCCATATTGATTCCGGAATTCCAGGAAGCCTCCTCCGCGCCCCCCTCCTCTGGGTCAACCGTAAGATCACCGGCATCGATTCTGTACTGCAGAAGCTTTGCCGTGCTCTTGAAGAAGCTGTCAGAGAATTTCTTTTTGGCCTCGTCGTCCGCGGCAATCCTGCTGATGCGGGCGATCAGATCCTTGCATGCCGCCTCATCTTCCATGATCTTTGTCATGGCGCTCTTTTTTTCGCCCCATGTATGCGGTGCGGCGGCGGCTTCGCCTGGCCATGCGCCGGCCTCGTCAAGGATCATGATGCAGTCGTCTCTTAGCTTCTGCGTGATCTCGGCTTTCCTTGCGCACGGTCTTCCCATTTTCTTGTTTTCTGTTTTTCTGGCCATATCAGTTTTCCTCCTTGTTGATGGCATTCATTTTGTTTCGTCTCAGCTCAGTGCTCGTCGGCGACAATGACTTTTGTGTTCGGCGTTTCCGACTCTGAGCACTTGGTGCACTTGTAGCATCCCATCTTGACGCCTGGGCAGCGGTGAAGCCCGAAGGTGGCAAGCTTGGATAGCGCGATGACGGAATCGGGCGTGAGCTTGTCGTCCTTGAACTTGATTGCAAAGCTTCCGTAATCCTCTCGGACGGATGAGATCGGGTTGGGATCATCCTTTGTGCTGTCAGACAGAAGGATGCGGAAGTTTGAGAACGTCTGGTTGATGCAGAAGTCAAGGCCGTTCAGCTTTTCGAACTGCTTCGTATAGGCGTAAAGCTTGATCTCCGGCATTTCTGATTCTAGCTCCTTGGCGATTTCAAGCCACATGGGAAGGCAGTTGGTGATGTCTCCGGCTTCGTCAATTCTGAGGGCAACATGGCCGTTCCTGTCCGCAACGAACCTCTTGCGGTTCTTCTTGAGCCACTCCATGATCTCCTTCTTCGTTCTTTCCGGCTCTAACAGGTAGAGAATGCTATTGGTGAACATGCTGAGCTGTTTGCCAAAGCTCTTGTAGAAGAAATCGGAGAAGACGTAGCACCAGTGAAGAAGTCCGGTGCAGGATGGCTTCTTGCGCTCAAGGCCATCAAGATAGCAGTCGATGAGCGGGTGAGAGGCGATGTAGATTATTCCCTTGAGCTTTGTGTTGCCTCCGCTTCCGTTCGGCTTATTGTAGTCAATGCGGAAATGAAGGTCGCTTGTCTCCAGGGTGCCGGCCTTAATGTTTTCGACGATCTCGTCTGCGACGGCCTGCATGATTTCTTTGTTGATCATGTGGCATCCTGGATGTTCGTACGACTTGATTTTCGATTCTTCTTTTGTTATGTGGTTGTTGAAGATCTGCATTAATGTTTTTTTCATTTTTATTTTTCTCCTTTTTTGCCCCTGCTTTCGGGGATATTTCTTGAAATCTTTTTTGTGGGTTACCAGTGATTTCTTACTGATATTATACTCATTTTCAGACCATTGTCAATGGTTTTCTGAGTATTATTTGGGCTTTTTCTTGCGCTTTCTAAGGTGGCCCGGTTTTTTGATTTTTTTGCATTTTCCATGTTCCTTTCTGTTTTTGCCACTGTGGTTTGTGGGCGGGGGTACCGCAAAACAATCTTAGGCGGCCAGCGTTTCTAGCACATCATCTGCGATTTCCTCGGCATTCATCTTTTCGCAGTGTGCCCCTTCCCAGCCAAAGACATTTCCGTCTTCGTCGGTTGGCATCATCCAATCCCAATCATAGTCGCATTGCAGATCATCGCAGTTGTATGCGACCTTTCCGATCAGGCCGGCTTCTTCGTCATGAGCGAATACCAAGTACAACGCCTTCTCACCCTTCGTCTCGTTTTCTTCGCTCAGCTTGCGGCACCAGCAGCCGTCAAATGCCGCTGCCTTCTGCACCTCTTTGATGAACTTCTTCAACTCATCTCTTCTTCTGCTCGCTTTGAGACTCATGTTCTTCATGATTTTGCCCCCCTTTCTCAAATTCTCTCGATGTTGACGGTCTGTCCCAAGGTTTCGATTCTCGTGACAGAAAGATGGTATTCCTCTCCGCTGAATTTTGCAGAGATTTCCCTCCATACCCTCTTTAGCTCCGCCATGCTCCGGATGCTTCTTTCCGCCGTTGCGAAGAGATGCTCATATCTTCCCGTCTTCGTATTCTTCTTCGACACATTGATCTCATAGTACATATTATGTACCTCCTTTCTTGTCCAATGTTCGGTCGCCTGGCTGTTCAGTCCAGGTATGGTGCGTATTCCCACACGCCGAATTCTGCCACTCCGGGATATTTGTCTCCGGGGAAACTTGACATTATCCACCCCTTTCGCTTGGGCGACCATGTCAATTCACGCATCTTTCCGCCCACATCATCCCAGATTCGTGTCGGCAGGCTGTCGTAGTATCTGGGGCCGGCAAAGTCCATCCCGCATTCGCGGACATAGACCTTCCCTTCCCCTGTGGAGACCACCGTATACGGGTCACATGTTCCCGTCATGTAATACCGGACCGTGACCTTTTCTCCGGCACTTGGGTACCACTTGCCCTTGATTTCGATTTCCATGATTTTACCTCCTTATCATTATCATGTTCTTCACGACGCTCGGTCTGAGCTGCGCTTCTTTCAGTTCCTGGGCGTATTCCCTCAGACGTTTGTTGCATTGCCAGCACCCCTTTTTCGTCTCGCGCCCAACACCGCCTCCATCACCCTCGTACACCGTTACGTACATTATACCTCCTTCCTTTAGGTAACGCAAGGCCTCTTTCACGATTTCGACTCTGGTGCCCTTCTCCTTGACGACATTCAGGACGTTGCTGATCGTAACCGTGTCATAAGGGGCCCCTGCAAGGGCTGCCTCGTTTTCTTCCGGCGTTCTGTTGAAGGGGTCGTAGATGACGTTCTGGCACCCGATCTTCTCCATGAATTCGCATGCCGTATCATATTTGCCTCCTCCCCAGTCCAGATTCTTTGTCCCGGCTCGCCACTCGACTCTGCTAAAAACAGCAGGGACCTTCTTGCTGTTGATGCTGGTCCCTGCCGATTTGAATTCCTGCTTTTTCATTATTTATTTTTCCTCCTTTTCTATCGCGACATCTTCGCTCTTCTTGCCGGACGGCACAAACCTGGATCGGAGATAGTCGATCGCATTCTGCGAATCCGAAAATTTCAGATAGCTTCTGCTTGCTGGATACAGTAGATACTTTTCCGTGAGGCGATCTTTCACGACGAGCCACCTGTGTCCCATTCCGTCGCTTCGCGGCTCGAAGTTGAACCTTTGCATGATGAAGCTGTCTGCTTCGTGCCGTGGGAACTTTTTTGCGATATCAATCGCCCTCTGGTGTCTGGTCTCCGTCTCTGCGGCCAGTTTTTTAGCACTTTTTGCCATTTTATACCTCCTATCAATACTCGCAGAAGTCGTGGATGCTCAGATAAGCGTCCCCTGACCCGTGTTTTTTCTCGAAAGCCGACTGAACCTCTTCTTCGTGAGCGAGGATGTCTTCAATCTTTTCGAATTTTAAACCAGTCAGGCTGTTGATCAGCCTGACGGCTTTTTCTTCTTCGTCTCTTCCGGGACCAAAGTAGATCCTGTCGCAGCCGTCATCTACAGTGTCGTAATCAATGACATATGCTGCGTCGAAATACTCGCCAGTCGGGTCGTTTGACAGGTAGATCTCCATGCCAGGCTCTTCTGCCCAGTAATAGAGCTTGAGCTTGTTGTCATATTTCTCCTTTATCATCCGGCGCATCTCATCGATGGGCGGATTCCACGCCATGTTTGCTGTTATGCAAACACAGGGGGAGCCTCCAACTTCGTCTAGAGTGACGGTGGTTTCAAACCCTCTGGCGTGCATGCCACCTTTCTCGATCTCCTCCATTGTGTACCCAGCGGCGAGATAGAGGTTGCCAAACCAATCTTCTGCCGTAACGCACTTCTTCCCTGTAGAGTCTTTGTAACCCCTCTCCTCTTCGGAGAGGCCACCGAGTCCTCCAGTGGCCTTCGTCATATCTACGCAGAACTTCATAACCATTCCTTTGTCCGTACCCGTTATCTTGAAACGGGAATCACACCAGTTAGGCATCGCTTTTGCCTCCTTACCTTTCTACCTGACAAGAGCGTATGCCCCGTCAGGGTTTTTTACTTTCATCATCGTCTTCATCACGTAACGCAGGACCTGTTCTGCCACCTCAACGGTGTCCCAGTCCTTCCCGCCTTCCGGCGTGGAGAATCTGGCACTCAGGGACCCAGTCGTGATAACGGCATCCTCCTTGGTCCTCCAGCACCATTCGAATGCCCCGACATCTGCCGGAAGTTCCTTGCCGTCCTCCCAGTCTTTCGATGGGATCGTCTTCACGGTTACGCTATCTCCGGTGGACAGTCTGAACTTGTGCTCGAACAGAATCTCCCCGTCGTCTTCGCCCTCCTTTTCTCTTCTTTTTTCCTGCATCTTTGCGCCAAGCGCATGGGCTGCCTTTCCCACTTCCTTTATTATCTCGCCCTTCCCACTTTTTTTTAGTTCGCACCAACAGTCGATAGAGCCTTCATCGGTCCTTCTCCATTTTTCAGGCTCCATGCCGTTCTTATCTTCCTGCCAGTAGAAACCGTCCTCTCGGATTCTCTGCTTAATCTCATTACCCTTCAGAATTCTGAGGAGCAGATTCTCCTCTTCTTTGCCGAGATTCTCGGGATCATGTCCAATGCTGACGACGGTTCCTGCCTCAAACCATCTGAGAATCTCCCAGGTGTCGTAGCCGCCGGATTTCTCCGCACAGTCTTCTTCCCAACCGTGGACGAGGACATATGCTCCGTTCTCCGGCTTCTCCGTCATCTCTTCGACACTTCTCTTCATTGGGACGAACTTCAGATTCTGGCTCAGTGCGTCTGCGACCAAGCCGTTCTTCAACATCTCAAATTTCTTTTCTTTCATTGTTATTACCTCCTTTACTTTTCTGTATTACAATGAATGACAACGAATTCATCGCCGGGGATTATCGACAATCCGCCCCAGGTTCCCCTCAGGTATCCGGCGTCATCAATGAACGTTACTTTTCCGTAACGCCCATCGTAATTCTCCTCTTCTCCCATGGTCTTTATTAGGATGGCGTCGCCGACATGTATTTTTCTGCCATCCTTCCAGGTGATTGCATTCTTTGTCATCAGAATGTCCCCTCCAAGGCTTTGATTCTTGGATTGTTCTTGAGTTTATCCAATGCGGCGGCCTCAAGCTGACGGACATACTCTTTGGTGTATCTCAGACCAAGTCTGTTTGTATATCCCTCACTTTTCAGCTGCTCGGCGATTTCGTCAAGCGTGTAGACTTTGGTCTGGCTGCCTGGCGCAACCCCAAGCCCGTACTTCATTCTGATGACGGTCCTGAGTCTCGGCTCCAACGCCGCCACGGCATTTGCCACGACTTGTTCCTGGGTGGAACGGTCAGCGTATTCTGTCGGCGATTCGCTGTCCTCGTCGGCAACCAAGTCTTTGACTGAGTCGCTGTTGGAGTCCTCAGAATCAAGGCGCTTATCCAAGGATAAGGGGATTGATCCAGCCATGATCAGCTCATACTCTTCAATTTGCTGTGGCGAAAATTTGAAATTCATCGCTGCGCTGATCTCTTCGGAACTGGGCTCTCTGGCTAACAGCCCTTCGAGACTCTCCTGATATCGTCTAATTGTGTTGATGGCACAAATGGCATGATCAGGCTTTGTCACTGCAGTCTTTTGTTTCTGCATGCCTCTGATGATCTCCATTTTGATCCAGTGGAACGCATATGTCCCGAATCTGGCTCCGTTCTTGGGGTCAAATTTTCTTGAGGCTTCCATTAGGCCCAAGTTTCCATAGGCGATTAGATCTTCAAGGTCGACTCCACGCCCCGCAAATTTCTTTGCCACGTCAACGACAAGCCTGAGATTGTGATTTACGAGCTCGTCTCTCGCTTCTTCGTCCCCGGCCAACGTTTTCAAGCAAAGGGTCTTCTCTTCTTCTGCGGAAAGAAGATCCCCGTATACAGCGATCTGATTCATATACGTCTTAAGAGCGGTCATGTCTTTTGCTGCCCCTTTCGCCCCTTCGTTCCAGCCAACATCTTCATCATTTGTCTTCTCTTCTTCGAGTCCAGCAGCCTCTTCGGCATCTTCAACTTCTTCTGTCTCGACAATGTCTTCTTCCGTCTCAGCCAGTCCCGTAATCGTCATCTTCTGTCTTTTCTCTTTGATCATTTTGATTGATCCTCCTTTTTATTAATGACAGTATATCGCAGGGGCTAACATATGTCAACCCCCGTGAGTAATTATTTTTTAGGCAATCTTAGGCAATGATGTCTAATTTGCCGTACGAACTTCGTAAGCTCTTCTCTTTCACCTTCCCGTGCATGGCTTTCGCCCAGTTGTGCAGGAATTTCTTGATATCGAAATGCTTACCGTATACATCACGACCTGTTTCGGCATAGGCTGCATCGACATCACTGTCTTCCATGTTGCAGTTGCTATAACCGTGAACTTCCGTGACCTCACCGTCTCCACTGATATCGAGCGTGTAATATGGCTCGTCAATCATGTCGACCCTGCGGATAAACATGATATTGTGGCTTCCCGCGATAATGGGGTTCATGTAGGAGGCGACACAGTGGTGGAGGATACTGCCCTCTTTCCTCAAGTCGGAGGGGTCTTTGGGGGCGATGATGCACAATCCTGTGTCGTCCTCGTCAGACCACACATATTTTCTGACGCGCTTCGTGGCCTCCTTGAACTGCCCGATCTTGGAGTCATCTTTGTACGTCGCGTACCACTGGCTCATTTCATCATGGAGGAAGTTCATGTGCTGGACGGGGTTCATCTTTATGATTGCCCCTAGAATTGCGCCATACTCATTGAGCTCAAGCTGAACGCTACCCTTCTCCGTGGCATAAGCGGCGTATTTCTTTTTGATCATATTGACAAACTGTTGGGGGTAATTGATGATCCCATCCTTAATGTAATCGCCGCCATAATAGCCTGTCTCAACCTTCATGCCAGGCATGAATCTGATGAATTTTACAGCTTTGCCTATCTTATACGGATAGGTCTTATCATCAAAGATGTCCTCCTCCGGCTTTTCTTCCTGGAGCTTGATCATATCCTCTCTCATACGAAGATAGTCGTTGAGGATGTTGAGTTCGTCGGAGCTCTTGAAGTTTTTGAGGATCCTTATCTTTCCACTCGGGGTGTTGTTTTCGAGGTACTTCAGGAGTCTACCGTCATTTGACATAAGGATTCTCTTGAAGATTTCGGTTTGTCCCCAGCCATTCCAGCGGGGGGCGGACTGACTCTTCGTCATCTCGACAATCTCTGCAAACAAAGTGTCGTCGACCGCACTGAGCCTGTCGACACCCAGTACTTTCGCCACACATCCGAAACCTGGGAATCGATAGCTGAAGCGGACGTCCCCTTTCGAAGTTTCGCTTTGAACGATCTCAATGGCTTTGTCTGCCGCCCTGAGCTGAGACAGACTCATTCCGAACATTTCTTTCAGATTTTTACCCTTTGAAGTATAAGGGAATGGACAGCTGTCATATCTCGACAAAGTCTTCTTGGAAGTGTCCCAGAAGATGTTTGACTGTTTTGCCTCGCTGGCCAGGGCCAAAAAATACATTCTGAACATCCTGCTTTTGAGTAGCTGTTCCATCATCGCATTTCCTGTCGTGGCTAAGATACACAGGGCAACTGCGCCGATTCGGCCGCCCTCTTTGATGTCATCCTGAACCATGTGGATCTTATTCTCATACCAGTAATTTTGCTGGTCTTTGAACAGATAGAACATGCTGTCACCGAACTCCTTTTCGTTGTTGAGAATCCAAGCAACGTTTGTCCCCGCAAAAAGATCCTTGATAGAGATGCTTCCAACAATTGTCTGTTCTGGGCCTTCGTCAATGAGGACCCTTTCTCCTCGTTCATAATCGTATGCTGTCCCGGGGGCAAGGCGGAAGTATCCCAGGATGCCGTTCTTTAGGGAGGGAACGACCAGTCTCGGGTTTCCTCCTCTTTCGTCTCCTAGGATGAGTTTGCGTGTTCTCTTTTTAACATTATAGACGAAGGCCACTCTTGACCAGGCCTTTGTGTCATGGTAAGCTGCGATGATGAGGTCGCCATTTTCGTCTGCCCTGCGTTCCCATGATATGGAACGATGGATACTTCCGCCCGTGGGCCCCCATTTAATGGAGGACCACAATGTGGTCATATCATCTGTCTTCTTCTTCTCTGCAATAGCCACCTTTGTCCTACATGAGGTCCACTTATCGAGAAATAGGAGATTCGTGATTCCACTAGCAGGGTCTCTCCAGCAATGGTCCACAATCTGATATCTCTTATCAAAAATTTCACGGCAAGCTTCCTCTTCTTCCGAGAAAATACCCATAAAGGAGTTTATCTCGTCACGGGTTTTCGCGTCAAAGTTGTAGCGATGGTAATCACAGCATTGTTCTTGCTGATCATATTTGAGATCACCGCCGAAACATTTTCCTCCGATGGCTTTTTCGATTGCAGAAATTTTTACCGTATTCCTGAAACTATTTCGGTGAACATCTTCTTCACAGAAAAGTTCAATAACGTCGGGATACTTTTCTTTATTTCCAAACCAAGAGGCTTCGTCGGAGACATCCTTCGATTGAATGACAGTCCAAGGGTACACGGCGGCAAAATGAGAACTCTTGAATGTGAAATATCTGGAGTGGCCATCGGCATAGGTGATTTTGAAAACAGATGCGACGTTTTTATCGCGATATACTCTCAGTTCTGACTCAATGGTAAAATTGCAGCCGGCGTTATATCTACCTGGCTGATGCACATCAATCAAATGAGGTACATAATACCAGTATTTTTTAACTTCGTCACTCATCGGCTCCAGTCCGTATGTCTTGCGGAAAGCTTCCACGCGGTCTGCCCCCAAGAATTTCTTTGTAACGACAGAGATGTAGGACTCTTTTGTGTCTTCTTTTTTGACAATCGTTACATAATAGCCTACGGATGCGAAACACTGAGAGACAACGACGAAATTATCTGTCAGTGCGGATTTTAATCTCGACTTTAAGCCCTCTCTGTTCCATCCTCCCCAGAGAGAGATTTTTTCACCTTTGCAGGTGTGAGCGACGTTGCTTTTTGTCACAAGGACAACGTCCTGTTTTTCCCAGGCGATTCCGCTTGGATTCATATTGATTGTTGCCATAATATGGTTTCCTTTCATTGGTTGCGCCCCACCAGTCTTTGCCGGCAGGGCACCTTGTTTCTTCTCGCCTCTTCCCGTCTTTCTTACTTTAACTCTTTTTTCGCTTCAGAAAGAAGCGATCTCATAGAGTCGATGTCGTCCAAATCGACTGTCTTTTTTCCCCCTTTCCCAATAGCTTCCCTGAGTTCGCCCGTTGTCATGTCAGGACTTAAATGGGTAGTCCCCTCTTCTGACTTACAGGGCTTGGCTTTCGGCCTGGAAGCTTCGTCGTCTTCCTTAATGATGTGCGCCGTAGAGCGGAACTTGCTTTTCGCTGGATCATACAGCTTTCTGTAAGTGTCACACTCAGGAGACAGGAATGTTAAGCATTCACTGTCTCTAAAGGCTTTCCTTAATTCTTTGCACAAATTGTGCATTGAATCAAAGGCGGCCTTCTGTCGCATCATCATCGTGGGATTGAGGCCACACCTCTCGACAAAAAGACATCCTTCTCGAATATCTTCTTGAAATTCTGCGAGGCTGTCTCCCCCAAAGGTCAGAATAATTTTTGGAGCAATTTCTACTCTGACACAGAGTTTCTTCTTTCCCATATTATGCCTCCTTTGGATCATCTGGGGGACAGGCAAAAGTGAGGTCACTCCATGTGTCGCAGAGATGCCACCCTTGTTTTATCAGTTGGTTGCATGCGCAGCCAGAGTTGCCTGGCAACGCAAAGAGATTACTCTTGCTTGACCATTCGGATAAAAAGGCGTCGGAGAATTCCTTACTGCCTTTTGTGGCGACAGCTTTACGGCTAACTGCTGTCATTGTGTTGAAAGAGTGACTGCGATCTTCTTCCAACACAACTTCTTTGATTTCGTATTCGTCTTTTGCGGTGTTATATTGGGGCACCCTAATATGACACCACCCCCTGTCGTCGACAAAGCAATGGCGGATGCCATGCCTGGTCAACGAAGGACACAGCTCCTCCCCTTCGATTGCGATTATTTGATCATAATCGATGATCTTTTCATCGCCTGTAAAGGGGAGGACAAAGGGTGGATTTGTCCTTTTCTTTAACGTATCGGGGAATGACGGATCGACGACCGTCATGATTTTGGGGTGTTCCCCCAAAAACTTCTTGATGACACTTCTGCAAGCGTCAAGATCGGCAGGAAGGGCTTCTTTGTCGGCGATAGCCTTGTATATGGCCATCCAATCGCCCTTCTTTTTTGCGTAGAGGTAAATAAGAACCTCTTTGGCTGTTAAACTTGTTGCCATTCTGTTCTCTCCTTTCCTTATTCTTCTTTCTTCTCTTCATCGCCGGCCTCGTCTTCCTTGCTTTTGTGAAGGAAAGTTAAGAGGTAATCCACCGCTTCTTTCCTTTCAAGATTATGCCTTTTGTCATAATCGTCACAATGAAGATAGAAGGAAATGGTAGAGGTCGGCCAGCCTTCTTCATCAACGTCGATCTCGCCAACATATTTCGCAACGATACCTTTTAGGTATCGAAGCTCTTTGGTCGCACGGCTTAAAGCCGCTTTTTGTATGTTCAGTTCATCACTGAGGGTTTTGACCTCCTCTTTATTTTTAAGGAACTCTTCGACGAATAGTCCCTCAAGACTGCACGGCTTTTTCTTTTCTTCGCCCATATTTTTTTCCTCCTTTAGGCTTCTAGGCTTCTCAGAATTTTCGCGCACCAAGAAGATGCTTTTTTCTGCGCGTCCTTCCTGAGTTCGTCCAGACTTAACTTCTCGTCTCGTGTCTTCTCGGCTTCTTCCTCCTGTTTAACAGGTGGCTTCCCTCTTGACTTCGGGGGCCGTAGAAGTCTGACATGCCCTGCGGTTATTTTCTCCGAATGGCAGTCATTTCTGTCATCGATGACAATTTGGGCTGTTACCCATTCAGGGAGGTAGTCCATTTTTGTCTTTTTGATGACATGTAGAATCTTCCCGCCTGACGTCCCTACGACCATCCTTAAGGGGCGGCCAAAGTCGACCGCCTCTTTTTTAGGATTGACGTAGAGATAGTCATACGTTTTGGGAGCTTTAACACTCCCAAACTTGACTGTCAACACGTACATCTTACTCTGCCTCGTATTTTTCCAACGAGCAGGAGATGATCGGAGCACCCTCCCCGAAGTAGGGGAGAGCGCGGACCGTGTTGTATTCGATCCATTCGACTGCATCTTCCATTGTGCAGTCGTTGTCATTCATATATTCAACGACCATTTTGTCGTATGAATATATGAGACGACCATCGGGTGTAACCCCGATGATCGAATCATCGTAGGCGGAATTATCGAGGATTTTTACCTCGACATCATTGTCTTCGGCATAGGCCGCGACCGCCCTCCTTACCTTTCCATTTACCATTTATCTTTCCTCCTTTCTTATGGTAATAAATACATCAGCTTGAGGGTAAATATCCCCCAATCTGACGTGTTTTGATAGATAACTCTCGACTTCAAAATCAAAGTCTGAGAATTTTTCCTTCAAAACGTCATAGATATCCTCTGACGACCCGTTTAAGTCATCATCAGGATTCTTCCCGTCGCCCTTAAAGTCCAACCATCCGTGGAGGGTGACTGTCTCTGCGGTTGCAGAGAATTCGTCCCAGATGAAGAACGATCTATCGACTTCTTTGCAGATGGAAAGTTCCATCTGCTCGATCGTCTTAGAATCGACAATCAACTCAGGGCAATCTCTGAGTTGATCTAAGACCTTATCGTAGGCCTCTGAGGCCCTATCATAGGCCTCTGCAGTCTCCCAATAGGTCCTCTCTTCTTTTGTCATATCTTCTTTTTGGCATTTTGCCCACTGGTGGGATGCCTTTCTTTTGGCAGAAAGAGCCTCGTCTTTCTGCTTTTTTGTTTCTTCAACACTCCTTAGAAGTGTCTCTAAGTTTAAAACCATAATTATTTTCCTCCTTTCATGGTTTTTCTTAATTTCAGCACCTTTTTAGGGTGCTGAGATACATACGGCTTCAAGATGTCAGGAAGGGCCCCAGACTCGAAGTCGTTCTCGATCGCCTTAGAATCTAAGGTGATCGAAACCTTCTTGTATTTATCCGGGACAAGGCCGTCAAGGACGGCTTTTTCCTTAATCTCTTTTGAAATTTCGAATCCATTATCGGATCCGTCCATCAAGAGAACGGAGATAACCTCTCCACTCTTTCTGATGATTTCGACGACCGGCTGTGCGCTTTCTGCCGAAACCTTCCCTGCTGCTGTCAATTCAGCAACAGCCCCCTCGTATGTGGAGGAGGAAATCTCTGCCTTAAGGGAGTCTTGGCAAACCTTAAGGCGGGCGATTTGGTTCTCAATGAGAGTCAGTGCACCAATTTTTTGGTCAATCGATGCGGAACTGCCTTGTTTTAAGACTTTCCCGAGGTTGAATTCGTCTTCTTTTATTCTAATCGTTTCTTTCATTTTTTATTCTCCTTTATTATATCATTTAAAAAAATGAAGTCAAGAGGTATTTTACCACCTCTTGACTTTTTTACTCCTCTTCTCCAAAAGAGAAGGAGTTGATGATGTCATCAACGAAATCATCTTTTTTATCCTCCCCCTCTTCTTTCTCTTCGTCTATGTCAGCGAAGAGGCTTCCGAATGTATCGACCACCTCGACTGACTTGACTTCGGCGAAATCGTAGAGGTCGTACAGTTTGCGTACTTGCTCTACGGTGTCGCTTTGTTTCTTGAAAAGCGACAGTTTCTCCGAATTGTCGTTGTCACACGACAAATCATTGATATACGCGACAGCGATGGCCGCGAAGAAGTCTTCAAAGGACTTCTTTGATGACAGAACACTGTCACACAAAGACTGCGCGTTTCGCACAGAGAACTTAACATTCTCGTGCCATTTTGATGACGCGCTCTCTTTCTCGACAAAAGCCGAGAAATCGTATAGCTTTTCAAAGAAGCTTGGACTAAGCTGATGTCCGAGCCCCTTTGAATAGTCTCCAAGCCGGTCTACGAACTGCCTTTTCGTCAAGGCGGGAACGTTGACCTTGATGAATCTATTCTTCAAGGCAACATTTAAGGGGTTTGTTCCCTCATACCCCGGGTTCGCCGTCATGAAGGCGATAAAATTCGGGTTACGGAAATATGTTTTCCCGTTAATCGTCACCCTTCCTGTTTTATCCAGGAATTGGTTCGCACAGGCGATAACACCTGCGCTCCCGAAATTTAACTCGTCAATCACTAGGGGGAAACCTAGCGTGTAAGCCTTAAGGAGCGGCCCCATAACGAACTGGAAACCTCCTTTCCCGTCGGGGACGAAAGACCCGACAAGGTCATCGACTGTCGTCCCTTCTGTTATCTGCACGGAGAGCAAGGGTGCTCCCATTTCCACGGCTATAATTTTAGCCAGGAAACTCTTTCCCGTCCCTGTTGGCCCAAGGAGCAGGACGCCGCCTATGCGCCCCTGCAAAAGAGCCTCGTAGGCGACTTTAATCTCAGTCGACTGCTTTTCAAGTTTAGCAGTCGCACCAGCGGCCTCTACTTCGGCCCTGTCCGCCTCGAATATGGCCCTGTTGATGGGGTCTGTGAGTAGACCCGAATAATCTCTTATTCGAACCTCCCCCCCGAGACTCTTCTCGACAAAATTGTAGCCTAGGTCTTTTGCGACCTTGATTAGATTTTTCGGCTGCACCGATTTGATGCCGTCGATTCCTCCCGAGACCCAGGACACAATCTTGTGAGAGTGCTCCGGAACTTTCTTTAAAATCGGCTTAAACGAGTAAAGTCCTTTGTAGACCTTACTTTTGTTGATCTGCTCAATTAAGGAACTTATTGCCCCATAATCTCCCACATCAACTTTTTCATCGACGTATGCAAACGTCGATGATTTCGTCTTCAACATCGGTACGGCAAAGTTCTTGTCCTTTGTCGTGACAAAAAGGACGTATTCGTCCTCTTTGTCTGTTTTTCCAAGGGAGATAACTCCCTTGGAAAGTAAAGTTAAAATTGTTTCCATTTTAATTTCCTCCTATTTGGAATACTTCGACACAACGTCTATTAAATACGGAGCAAGTTCCTCTGAGAGCTCTTGCTCTGTATTAAACAACTTATGATGCGGGTAAATTTCCGCAACGGCTCGGCAGCAAATGCCAATGCCGATAACAATGATGCCGTCTTCGGCCTCAATGTTATTTACCACCTTTTTCAACTCGTCTTCGGAGCCGGTGGTTTCTCCGTCGCACAAGACAATCAACAATTTTGTCTTGTGTTTTACGGAGGCGAATTTTTTCCACACGTAATGGAGATTCACCTCCTCAGAATTTCCACTGAAAGTAAAAATTCTTCTTTCGCTTTGAAGATAGCGATCTAAAAGCTCGCTATCGTTGATTGCAAAGTATGGCTTCGCTTTTTGGAAGCTATCTTCGAAACCTTTTTCAACGATTGTGAAGGATGTGTAGTCGTACCCATCCCTCTCCTTTGTAAATGCATTGCATTCAAAAGGAATATCTGCCCATTCGCAGGCTTGCCCCAGGACAAGTGCCGCTTTCGAGCAGATCCGTGACTTTTTCCCGGACATCGATCCGGAATTGTCGCAAAGAAGTGAAACGGCGAGGTCGGCATCTTTGCCTCTCGCGGTTTTCTGCTTGAAACATTTGACGTCGCAACCACCGCTCATTCGGTTGCGAATAGCAGCCTTGACGTCAAACTTTCCTCTCGAGAAACCTGACGTCTCTCGGGGCTTTATACGCCCCTTGAAGAGGGTGAGGAACTTACTGACGTCGTTGATTGCGTCAGTGAATTCCTCTATTTGTTCATCAAGTTTCTCGACCACGAGTGGATCATATTCGTATTCATCTTTAGCCACGATCCACTCGTGGTCTTCGCCTTCTTGGATGAAATCATCGATGATTTCGTCTGTGACCTCGCGGTCTTCGATGTCGTCTTCGAAGACTTCTTCCCCTTCTTCTTCTGGGGCTTCTTTTTCGCCCTCCTCTTCACCTTCTTTTTCGCCGGCTTTCCCCTCGGCATCGGAGGCACTTTCACCTTCTTTGCCTTTGGAGTCGCCAGAATCAGGCGTCGGCTTGTCCGTTTCGGGAGAGGAAGATGCCGATCCGTCTTCAAGAATATCTTTCCCGGAAGATACTCCTTTTTCTGGCTTTGACCCTGTAGGCATCGAGCCAGATTTAATTTCTGACTTAGGGGGCATTCGGACTTCCCCCCAGTCAAATTCCGTAACGTTCTCGATGAGCCACTCGCCGAGCTCAACTGCAAGCTGAACTCGCTTCGTCCCATCGTTTTCTACCAAGAAGGCTTTGACCCGAGGAACAATGCCTTCTTGGTATTTTTCGAAGACTGCGCAAGAACGCTTGATATTCTTGCGCCCTACTCTCAGACATAAGAGTAGGTAATTTAGGAAGCCGCCGGGGGTCCCGTCGTCTTCATATTTTTCCGCGGCAGGGCCGAAGATCTTCTTGACCTGCCACCTAAGCACAGAGGAAGCTTGCAGCTTGTAGGGGAAGTTGATCTTCCACCAAGAAGACATGCAATCTTCCTGTTTCGGATCCTCCATAACATTGAAGAGGTTATGGAGGAATCCGATATATTCCTTCTTAGGGTAAGCAGCAATTGTGTCGCTTACCATATCGGTAAACTTAGCGTGCCCAAGTTCATGGATAAACTGGGCACACAAAGATAACCTTGTTTCAAGGACAAAAGGCCTCATCTTGTCCTTGTTGTCAAACTCATCTGGCATGCCGGTGGTTATCCTCGTCAACATGCTGGAGAGAACTATGCGGAAGTTCTCTCTCTTTTTCCCCGCCCTTTGAATATAGGCGGTATCAGCCTTTGGATTAAGGCTGACGCTGATGTGCTTGTCAGGGCACGTCAGCTCCGCGGTTGTCCTTATCCAATCGCGGATTGCCGACAAGTCTTTCGGTGCCTTGCCGTTTTGGTATACGACAGACACGAAAGAATTCGCCTTCACAGATTTCTTTAAGTGACCCATTAAGAGCCCCCTTCCTCGCGTGTAGGATGCGCTGCCCCCATTCGTCTGTTCCCGTAGAGCCTTTTAACGTCATGCTCAGGACGTTCCCTCTACTTAATAGAGAGAATGTTACTACACTTTAGTGTGTAGCACAGCGCCGGCTTTGATGGGGATAGTTTTTTCCCCGCCAAACGGCGTGATTCTTCTCGTATCTTCTCTAACTTCAGCTTCAAAGCCGGATCACTTGAGTCCAGTTTCTCAACCGAACCGTCTTTTGAGACGCGATAGTAGCATGTCTCGGGCATACGGTATACCCTTTTATGTATATTATATTGGAAGCTTTTGTATACTTCCAATAATACCGAGCCGTTTGCGGCGTAGATGATGTTATCTACGTCGCCGTCGTGTGTAAGCACGCGCGGCTTTTTCCCCTCTTTCGTCAAGGGTTCGCCTTTGGTAAAATTCTCTTGCTTACACAAAAGAATTTTTTCGGCATGGGAGGAAACGCACTCCCTTTGAGCCTTCGAAAGGCTCTTGAGTGCAACGTAGCACTCTTCTAGCTCTTCTTTCGTCGTAGCGGCGAAGATTTTGTTCTCAACCGCAACGACTTTGTTTGAGCTATACTTCAAAGTGAAGCGATAGCTCATCTTCGTTGTGACGAAGATTTTACAGTCTCCTTCATCGACGGGGGATCCCGCGAGAAATTCGATCTCATGGAATCCTCTTTTTTTTGCCTTTACGGCTTTTTTGATGTCTTCCAAAGACATCGGTTTAAGGATTTCTTTCATATTTACCTCCTTTCCTTAAACAAGCGGTTTAACGTCATGCTCGGGACTCGAGAGCCTTTTAACGTCTTGCTCAGGACGAGTCTTCTCTTATTTCTTCTTCAACAAGTGATAGCTTCCCTAAGAAGCTATACATTGTCTTCCTAATAAGGGAGACTTTTGTTATTATGCAAATGTCTTCCTCTTTTTCGACTAACTTTTTTGGAATGTCTTCATTCCATTCTGCGACGGGGTAATCCCTTCGCATTTTATATAGCGGGGTTTTCCATTCGACGGAATAGAAAACCCCCAGGTCCTGTTTCCTATCGTATATATACTCTTCCATGACTTTTGGAAGAGTTATGCCATATCTTTCGGCATAATATATGATTCTGAAATGAGGGTGTTTCCCCTCAACGTTTTCCCAGACGCTTTTGCACGCCTGGAAAATTTTATCTTTTTTATAATCTTTTTTGGATATCCTTCCCTCTATTTCAGAAGAATATCCTGAAATTTTCCTACTCTTCTCTCCATGGATTACTCCATTTTCGAGAAGCCTGCCAACAAAGCGACAGTATTCTGCGCCTACGCGCAGAATTTTTTCTTCTTTTTCCATACACAGAGTCCTCCTTTACATTGTCTCTGTTGTCGGCATCTTTTTCAATCCATTGTCTGAATAAACTCAGACAATAAATTTTTTGCCCTTCCCTCAGGGAGAGCATTTATAATAAATCTTTCCCAACGATAGAAACCGTTGAGAAAGACTTCAACATCTTTTAGGGAGTAAAAGACTTTTATGTCTTTCTGCTCCCATTTTTGTTCAGAACCACCGTGGTAGGTGATTCTGTCGACAATCACATTGTCGTCATCCACAATCTCTTGTAGGATGACGATGTAATCGCCATTTTTGCGGAACCCATCAAGGTTCCTCTTGTCGAGAGAGGTGAGATTTTTTACCTCACCTCTCTCAACTTGACGTCTTGTGGTCACAATAGTGACCGAGGATTTAAAACTCATAGAGTTCTTCCTCCTCTTCTACCCAAAATTCTTTGTGCTTTTGGGCTTTTTTGGCCTGTTTGGCCAAGGCAGCTTTTTTGCTACCTTTAGGGATTTGATACCCCATTTTGGCATTTTCATGCCTCTTATTAAAGGACATATTCGTCCCCTTTGGCTTCCCCGCTTTCGCGCTACCTGTCAATTCAGGATTTTACTCGTTTTTCCCCGCACGAGTTTGAGCGGGTTTTCTCTACCGGCGTGACACTCCGATAGAGTTCACAGTTCCTTCTTCGGAACTGTGTTTTAGTTTGACAGCAATGTCGCTGTCAATGACGGCTAGCGCCGTCTTTTTTAATTCCACCCTGAAATGGGGTGAAACCTTTACCGTCTTATGGCCGCAGGCACGATACTGCTTTGCGGCCTCTTCAGCCTTCTTTCTTTGGCTGAAGATGGCGGTAAGCTTGACGCCTCCGCCGTTGTATACTTCGTAAGACACGAAGTATACTTTTTCTTCGTTAAGTCTTTTCATAATTTGCACCTCCTTGGTACCGTCTCTTGGCGTCCTTGCGCCTCCGACGACCTAGGTCTATGACTCCTAGGATTTCCGTCCCGTCCCGTCCCGTCTTTGCTCTGATTCCTGGGCTCACAGCTCGCCCCTTTCCGCCATTGGCTATTATTTATCCTCTACGATCGAGGCCTCACCAGGAGGTTAAAGCATACGGAATTCGCGTGCTTTAATCCACCGGCGAGAGTGGACGTGCGTTGTGGAGACGCACCCCTCCTTTCCCCTGGGCAAGAAGGAAGCCCATACTTGTGTTTTGCTCTTTGACACACAAATAACACAAGAAAATTGTGTGTCTTTTATTGTGCCTTTTGGGAGTCGAACCCTCTGGCACATAATTGCCTCTCCCCGGAACCGCCCGGGTCAAGCGAGGCAATTATCCCCCCTCATAGGGGGGCGATGATTTTTCTTTTCTAGGTAAACCACACCTTTCAGGTGTGTAACCATCACCCGTTTCAGGTCTTTCACCTGCGCCGGGACACGGCGGTGTAGATTACAGCCCTACACTGGCGTCATCAAAGCGGAGCCCCAGCAAAGAGGCCTGTCGCTTTGAAGCTTCCCTATTGGGGTTTGCACCCATCTAGGTCGATAAAGTGGAAAGGGATTCACACCCTTGGTCCCACTCAGCCTCAGTCTACTTATTTTTCTTGATGTAGACTTCTCAACTTCTTACAGGTATAACGATTTTATCTTCAGGTTACCCCTACTGACTCCCTCTCCCTGTATTCTTCCATGCCCGTAGACATGGCTCGCAGCCTTCCATTCAGGCTTGATGAGCATTTCGCCCGGGTCTCTCCCGGTTTTCAGCAGCTCATTCGCTTCGATCCTATTTGGCACTTTGGTCTCGCCGGCGGGTATCTCGCCTTTTATGAGTCCACTGCCTTCGCAGCTTTCTCATTCCCCTCTCACCACCGCAAGAATAGCTTTTAACTATTCCATTAGCAAGAGATAACTTAGTTTTGTATTCCTCGGAAACCAAGTCTCCGGTATGCCTTTCCTTATCTTGGAGCCTATGACCCAGGGCATGACTTACGTAAGGTGTTTGTGCCCTTACTTTGTCTGCATGATTTGCCCTTCTAGGCTATAAGCATACTTCCTCACCCTATCCATGTGATGGCATCGCAGCCACCATCTCCACCAGACCTTTTCAGCCTGACTGCTCTCGTATATCATAGAGATATACTCGCATGTTTCGCTCTCAGTTATCCATCACGCGGAGGTTACTGAGACACTTTCTCGACATAGGGATGCCGTCCTTCTTTACTCTTCGCCGATTGCTCGGCTACGGGCATCCTTGCGACGTGTTTTTTGGTTTTACGCCATACAAGGAAAGAAGAATGCACCAAAAACGTCTTTGATGCACGGGATTTACTAACTTACACAATTTAGCCCTTTGATTTTGGTTGGTGTAGCCAAACACCATCGCCATTTCTAGCGCCGGAATCATACCGGGACACATGCTTTGGACTTACCTGTTTCTCAATACGATATACAAGCAGTATCCGTCTTTGCCAGAGTTGCATCTTTACGTAGATGTAAAGCGAGTCCATGCGACTCTCCTTGGCATCGACTTTAAGCTTATGTCGACGTCAGTCGTCCCATCCAGGTACTCCTGTGCCGAACGAAAGCCCATTTTCCCTTGTTGCCTTTTAACGTCTTGCTCGGGACGAGATGTTTCCCAGACCTCTCGGTCTAGTATGCTGCCTCTCAAGGGTTACCCCTCCTGCTAGACAACTCCTGCGCACACGGGAACGAAGCCCATTGAAAGCGGTGCGGAACACCTTCGTGCGGGAAGGAAAAGTACTTACGCGCCTGAACGGTACATTTTCCTTCTCCTTATAAGACCGCCTTTGAGAATGGCGACCTTATAAGAAGAGCAAGGTTTCCCTTGCTTTTCAATAGAGCAGTTTAAAGTCTTGCTCGGGACTATGAAGAAAGCGCAAAAGAGACACCCACGCTCTCCCTAAAACGCAGGTGTCAATTTTACACTTTCCAGGGGAAAAGGCCCTTTAACCTTTTCCCTTCATGTTCACCTTCTCCGTTGTTCTTGCTTTTCCTTTCCGTCCTCTTCCGTCCAAGACCCAAATATTCACTTTTCCAAACAAAAAGCCCCCGGGGGTAGTTTTCGGGGGGGTACATTATTCTCAGGCGTCAGGAGTCTTCTGTCGCTCGTCCAAGGCATCCTTAAGTCTGGCCGCATCCAGGATGATCCTGTTGACCCTCTCGACGCATGCAGGGTCAGCCTCGCACGCCTTCCGGGCAAGGGCGCGGGCCTCATCGGGGGAAGACGAAAGGTAGGCCTCAATCTCCTCGTCGGGCTCAGAGGGGAGAAAGGCAGGGACAGATCCGCAGAGCATTCGGATGAACGTGGCGACGTTGTCGAGGGAGAAGCAGGTCTTCTGAATCCCATAGGGGGCGAAGGAATCGTCGTCCTCAAGGGAAGCGGAGAGGTACTCATCCCAGGAATCGGAAGGGAAGCCGGGGTCGGCATTGTGGAGGCGGCACCAGGAGGCGTAATGGGCCGAATGCTCAAGCTGGGCAAGTCGGCTGACATAGTCGACGGCAGCGCTTTTGGATGCAGCGTAGTAGACGGGGCTGCCGAAAGGAAGGTCGCCGGGGCCAAGGCGAAAGACGAGGTAGATTGGGACAGAGCCCTTAGCGGAATGTTTGGCGTCATGCTTGGCGCGCAGGTCTGATAATATTTTCATGATGAACAAGTTCCTTTACATTTATGTTGGGTTGCCGTCGTCGGCCGCAGGGGCGGCAGGGGCAGCATGGGCGGCATTGTCGCCGTCATCGGGGACATGGCCTCCGAAGCGAAGGACGGCCGCATAGACAGAGGAGGGGGAATAGGGGCCGAGATCGATGCGGGGATTGGAGGGGGACTCGGGGTGATCCTTGGCCCACTGGAACAGAAAGCAGGGGGTGGGGGAAGCGGAGCCGATGACCTGCATCTCAAGGCCATACTCGCGATGGAGATAGGAGATCAGGTCTTCCTTGGTCTGGGAGGAGGCGGCATCAAGTCCGGCAAGGTGCAGGATGGCGCGGCGGTCGTAGCGGACCCATCCTTTGGGGTGCCAGGCGCGACGGTACTGGACAAGGAAGGACATGAGAAGGGAGCGAAGGGGGAAGACGGAGTGAGGGTCCGCGGAGGTGAGGGTGGAGAAGGCGGCGGCATCGGAGGACAGGATGAAGGAGGAAGAGGCGGAGGCATCCGCAAAGAGGGAGGGGAAGGAGGGGGAGGAAAAGGAGCGGACGGCAAGGGCGGCGATCTTGGAGGCGGGAGAAGGGGGAATATTGTAAGAGGAGGAGACGAAGGAAGAGAGGGCCTGGACGATCTCCTTGGGAGGACGGGGCGGAGAGGAGAGGGAGGCATAAAGACCGTAGAGGGCCTGGAATTCTGCGGACTGGAGGGAGAGGAAATTGGTCTCGTCGGAGGCCTGGGTGGGGAGAGGGAGGATGGGGATACTCAGTGCGAGGGGGCACTGCTGTTGCTGCTGTGGGGCGTCTTCTTTCGCTGGTATTTCTGTGTTTTTCATTCTGTCAGTCATTCTCCTCGGAAAGCAGCTGGCAGGCAGAGTCCTCCTTTTCCGGCTGCTGTTGCTGCTGCATAAGATCGGCAATCATTGATTCAATCTCGGGGTCGGGATATTCGTCCTCATAAGGGTCGTCGACGAAACCCGGGGGGGCAATATCGTCGGCGTCGTCGGCGGCGGTGGTGGTGGCAGGCACGGCCTTCTGAGGGGGGTCAAGCTTCTTCATGGAATAGCGGCGGCCGAGATATTCATAGGGGCCGGCGGGGTCACGGACGGGGCAGCAGGACTCTCCCTGAGGGATAAGATGAAGTATCTGATCGGCAAGGACTTCCCAGGCAAAACCCCAGTTGAAGGAGGAGTAAAGATGAGAAAGGCGGTTGCAGTAGAAGAGGAACTCACGGCCGGAAATGGAGGAAGCGGCGAGGCTTTTCTGAAGATCCTCTATCATCGTGTCGTAGACGGAAGTGCGGATCTCCTTGTAGTCGTCGGGGGGAGTGTCGACGGGGGGAGAAAGGAGGAGAGCGTTGAGGTGGCGTATCTGCTTCTTGGAGACATAGCTCTGATACATCTTGCGGACAATGTCCTGCTTAGCGGCAGAGAACGAGGAGGCAAGCTCGTCCTCGAAGGTCGGAAGCATTGAAACGGGGGAGGAGGAGGCAGGGCGCTTGTCGAACCTGATGTCGAAGTCGATGTTCTCAAACTCGCGGCAGAGATTGTTCATGGTGCAGGGGGCTGTGATGAGGGGGCAGTATTTCTGATATTTGCGGACGAGGGCCTTCTCTTCGTCTGTCTTGTCTTCCTTCTTGAAGAGCTTCTTGAACTTGACGCCGAACATGTCGCGACTGATTTGGTTGTAAGAGGCCTCAAATTGTTTGAACCGCTGATTGAGCTCCGGATAGAGATAGCGGAAGAAATAGGGCTTCTTGGAGATGACCATGGCGTTGGTGCGCATCTTACGGGTACGTTCTTCGGGGGGGTCGTCGGCGGAGACGCGCTCATAGGACTTCCAGGCCTTGGGGAGGGAAGGTTTGTCGGCACCCTTGATACGATCAATCTCCTGCCCGACGATCTCGCGGAGAAGCTTGATGCGGGTCATGATTGTCTTGTACTGGTCCTCGTGGCCCGGCTTGTCAAAGATTGCGGACATGGCGTAAAGGATGGTGGCTGTGTTGGAGAAGCCGCCGACACCGGAACCGAAGCCTTTCATTACCGTGGCCGTGATGTTGGGGATCGTCATTTTTGCGGGAGAGGCAAGGCCTTTCTCGTAAGTGATTATGTTATGGTCCTTGTGGGAACCTTTGATGAAATATTCGTTATCTGTGGTGAGGCAAATGTCACCGTCAAAGTCTGAATCTTCATGTCTGAAGGTTGAAGTATCGTAAGCGTTGTATATTATCCCGCTGTATATGTAACGGTACCAATAAGCTTTCTCGTCATCATACACAAGTTTCATTGGATTGTGTTCGTGTTGATCAATCATGGGTGAGCGGCAGCAGTCCAGCATTGTCCCGGCGGGTTTGCGCTGTCGCCAGAAATCTGCATAGATCTCATCCGCCCCAAGGAGTCCGACGGGTTCGAGACCGAGAGCCGATTGCACTTGGGCCATTGGGTCGGACAGCATGAACTGATAATTTCCTCTGATCCATATTTTGCCTATTTTCGCGTGATTTATTGATTCGGCTATGCTTTTGTAAATCTTATGCTGGATATAAGAATCTTTTAGGAATCGGGGGTCCTTGACGATGGCTTTCATGGGAGTGGTCTGAGCAGAGCCATAAAGGGAATTGAAGTTGATCGTGTCTGACTTTGATCCGAACAGATAGAGCATCGAGGGAACAAGATCGCCCTTGCAAATTTGAGAGATCCAGTCAACCGTAGGCTGAATGAGGCTTTTGATGTCTTCCTGCGATAAAGTGAGGGCCTGAATGTACTGGTAATTGGCCATCACATATTCGTCGTCTGCCTGCTTGTTGTAGCGGGCTACGCCCCAGTGAATGTTTCCTTTCGTGGCATAGGAGCTGTATTCTTCCCAGCTGCTGTAGTATTTGGCAACCTTGAACTGGGACTCTGAGAGAAGGACGTCGATTTCATCAACGCTATGCTCGATGCCCCATTTGTCTCGGATTACGGAAATGCCTTTGGTGCGAGCGTATTCTTTGAAATCGAATGTGACGAGATTTCCTTTTACGAAACAGGAACGGGCGACAAAGGAACAAGGGGTATATGACAGATTCATATCTTCGGCCCATTTCTTTGCGAAGTCGGGGTCAATGATGCCCTGTCCGTCTGCGCCGTTAAGATCAAGATCCATGATGCGCTTGTCTATATAAGAGTCGCCTTTCTCGTCTTTGCAGATGAAGTCGACATTTTGGCTTTTCAGAGTACGATGGAAATCTTTTATGACACAGACCCGGGGGGTCCTGACCCAAAGGATGGAAGAGAATGACAGGGCGAAGTATGCGCTATATTTGGCAAGAACGAATTGAGAGGTCTTCTTGTCAAGGCCGCAATTGAGGATTTCGACTAATTTGTCGTGGTACTCTTCGTTCACGAAGGTGGCCGTGTTTCTTCGAATTTGGCCGCTGCCGCTGCAGAGGTACACATAATGTTTGCCGTTGAAATTGAAACCTTTTATCCTGAACTTGTTGAAGTCTGTCTTCTTCTGATCCATGATCACGTTCACGATGTCTGTGACAAACAGTGTGTTCGTGATGTGTCGACCGAGAATACTGGCCTCTTTGTATTTTCCCTGTTTTTTATAGAGATGCTGGTTGCTGCGGAGTTTCTGGATGTAAGAGAACATCTCTCGGTGTCCTCGGTAGTCGTTGTGCATGTATCTAAGCTGTTGAAACACCAGGTTGTCTCCGATGGAAACGACGTTCCCGTCTTTTAGACCCTGAGAGATCGTGTAAGACTTGATGTCGCAGTTCTGGGTGATCAACATCGAAGCAGGTATTTTAAATACGCTGTACAGGTTTTGTGTTACTGCCATTGCTTTCTCCTTTTTGTTTGTCGTCATCTTCCCGTAAAGCCTAGAAAGATGGATTGCACGTCTGTGATCATGATGATCTGTGCTGTTGAATTTCGTACTCTTGTATTTTAGGGGATTTCCCCCTGGAAGTCAACTGGAAGTTGGATGCTTTATATGATTTTTTGGACGGTTGTTGATGTTTATTGTTCTTGTTCGGCTAGTCATCGTATGAGACAAGCTTGATGTCTGGCTGGTCGTAAACATCTGAACTGCCTGGCTTATATGTTGCAAAATCGTTGTAATTGGCGATCATATAGTCTATGATCTGGATGAGGTCGCTTCTTGTATGGCATATATAGGCATTGCCTATGTCATTGATGTCTGCCTCATTTAAGGGGTCATATATAATCTTACAGGCACTTTTTCTCCCTCTGATCATGTAATTGGAATTTGTTTTTATGAGCGATAATTTTATCTGGAGCGGACTTTTGTCTGCGTTGTATTTTTTTGCTAATTCAGAAAGCGTCTGCAAATATTTGTGTGTCTGAGTTTTTTCCATGGCTACAATCTCCTTGTTTGTTAAAGTTTATCCTTTTTGCTGCTTTGCGTTGAGAGGAATAGCCATGTAGCTATACTCCTCATTGGACACTAATATTATAACGGGTAAAATGTAGTGTATCAAGTAATATCAGGGATAAAATCAAAGATAATTCTTTCTAAGAGAAGAGAAGGATCTTTGTGTGTATTTAGAGTGGGATGTTGGGATAGAAATTTTTATATTTAGGGAATATTGTGAGGATGTGCTTGTGAGCAGCAGTGATTGTAATTCTTATGTCTGGTAAGGTGGTGGTGATGATGTGGTGGTAGGAGAGTATGAGAGTTTTTGTTTTGGTTTTTTCTCTTTACGCGTGCGTATACGCGAAAGGTATCGGAGACAAACAACTCCTTTGGAGATTGTTGTCTCCGAAGATATATTCTTTTTAGTGTATAGTTCTAGTGTAAGAACTACGTAGTACAGGAGTTTTGTTTCTTTTTCCAAAAGAAAGAGGAATTTTGTTTCTTTTTCTAAAAGAAAGAATATAAAGAAAGAAAACCCCCTTTCCTTCCCTCTTGAGAAAAAAAGGTTTTTTCCTTAAATGCTCGAAATATCTTGACTTAGGAGGCAAAACCCGTTATACTATCTAGGGAGTAGCCATAGCGCTTATAAGGCAAGGAGGAGAGAATGGTAATAGATTGGAACAAACAGATAGACGAATGCATCCGGAACACTAAGATCATGCCGATCTTTAACGGAAAGCCGGCCTCTTATATGTACGAGCACAGACTGATCATCAAGCGCTTGGAGGATATGGGGTACTCTGATGTTCAGATAGCGAACTGGATGATATTGGCTGAATCGAATATTGTGTTTGATGTTGACAATGTGAAATTCATAAAGAAACATTACGGGAGACTTGCAGTCCCCAAAAAACATGACTTTAGGGTTTTCATTACCGCAGATGAGATACAGTATATCGATAGCATGAAGGCCTCATTGGAGAATAAGTCTTATCTGCTGGCTCTCGTGTGCTATTTGAAGCTGATGAAGGTAAGGGCTAAAAGACCTGTTTTGAAGCCGGGGCAAAGTGCATATATTTATTATCTCGCCTTTGGGACAGACGATTACTGGAACGGGAAAGCGCGTGGCCGGTGGATATCCAAGTTCATTAGGCACTTGTGTGCCGAGAAGATCATCGAAGAAGACAGTCGGCCAACGCGTTATGTCAGACACACGTCTAAAGGCCCTGTCAAGGTGTCTATCTGTGACATCAAGGTGACCGCAAAGTGGGTGCAATGGAACGCCGCAGAAGGATATTGCATCCAGAATCCGGAAGTCGATATTCGCCTTTTGGTGGGGAACGCATTTAAAGGCATGTTCAAGGAATGCACGAATTGCGGGGCGTCGTTTGAGGTGACCCCGTACACCAAGACGACTCTTTGCCCTGAATGCCAGAAGGCGATGAGATATCAAAAAAACAGAGACTGGTACAAAGAACACCCTGATTATGTACACAATAAACTCAAAACTCACAGTCATGGGAGGCGCGATTTGAAAAAAGGCAAAGGGGAACCGAAGGCAAGCATCCAAAAAAGTGGAGCGAAAACAGGAGACGCCGTTTTCTTAAGTAGTGAGTAAAGGAGAGAGATAAGCGAATAAAAATGCTCTTTCATCGGCGTATCGCCGGGTTGGTAGGAAGTAAAAGGAGAGTCAAGGATATGACAGTTAAAGAATTTTGGGAAAAGGTTGACAGCATTGATGTTGACTCCCGTGACGATGGCAGATACACCGAGGACGAGATGTATGATATCGGATGTGCATTCATCGAGATGAACAATTCACAGAAGCGTGAGATTGGTGGATGGGATAAGCTGGTTGATTTGCTGAAGCCGTTGGATAAAGATGGCAATGCCATGGCCAAAGGAGACACCTTTAGACAGTGGGTCAAGGATCGCAGATATGCAAAAGGCGAAATGGTCCATAATGAGCATATGCTCAGTGGAAAGACGATCGATGATATTACATTCGATGAATTTCAGGAGAAGACAGAAGATCTTAAAGCGAGCTTGTACAAACAACAGGTTAAGACAAGGGATGTCTGCAACAGTTATCGCAGGACGCTTAGGGATGAGGCCAGAATCGAGTTCGTGCACGATTTGATCAAGGAAGCAGTCAATGAACTTAAGAAGATGCCGGAAGTTGTAATTCCCGAGGCGGTGAAAGGTGAAGAGGTTGAAGCAGTCATGCTTATGTCCGATCTGCATGTCGGGATGGATATCGACAACTTCTACAACAAGTATAATGCCGATATTGCAAGAAAGAGATTGAATGAGTATGTAAGCAAAGTGATCGCCATTTGCCAAGAGAGAGGCGTCACGAGATTGAATATTTTGAATCTCGGGGACATGATTGATGGGAACCTCAGAGTGACCTCAAGAATTGAAGACTCGGAGGATCTTGTCTCACAGATCATGAAGGCTTCAGAATTTCTTTCAGAGGCCCTCAACAGGCTTCAGGAAGCCGCTCCAGAGGTTGTCTATCGTTCTTGTTCAGACAATCATAGTCGTGTGACACCCTCATTCAAGGAAAATATTGAGAAAGAGAATTACTTCAGACTAATTGATTTCTACCTTAAGGCGAGACTCGAGAGATCAAATATCGTCTTCGCCGAAGATAATCTTGATGTTGATTTAGGATTCTTCGAATTGCTCAATGGTAAGAAGATGGTGTTTGCTCATGGCCATAGAGACAGCGTGAACACCGCCATTCAAAATGCTCTTGGAGCAACGAGGCAGTACGTTGATTATGTCTGTGTGGGGCATTATCATGAAAGCAAGATGAAGTCCTTTCAAGGGGCTAAAGTATTTGTTAACGGGTCAATTTGTGGCTCCGATGGATATGCGCAGTCAAAACGCTTATATGGCAATGCCGAACAAACTCTGCTTGTTTTTGATGGGAACGTCGTATCAGTCAATTACGTTAATTTGGATATAAAAGAATGATGGCAGTAAGGCACGGGAAAACCGTGTCTTTTTGATTGAGGCACAAGGAGAAAAAATGGGAATTGAAGATGAGAAATTAACAGCTGATGAAAAAACCGTTGATAGCCTTGCGGCTGAAAGTGGGGGAAAGGGTGTTGTAGAGAAAACAGCGGACCCTTACGTAACAGAATATGGAGAACTTGTTTCAAAATACGTTGGTGATCATAAGAAAGCTTTGTTTGAGTTCTGCTTTAAGCATAATTTCTGTTATTGTGTGGAAGTCTATGACAACCTTATAAAGAGCACGGAAGATGACGCGCCGGTCAATATGCCGGGTGTGTATGTCGAAGCCGTAAAAACAAACGATAACCTTAAAGACGTAACATTTTTTTCTCAGATTAAACAGAAGAATTTTGAGAAGCTTTATTCTTTAGAATATTCTTTGTTTGATTTGTCGGAAGATGATAAGAAAAACAGGCAGATAGTCATTGATGTGTTTTCTTATGATCCTTTTAGGGATGACCCCCAAGAAGATAGGCCACAGCTATATAGAGACTTAGCAGGCATGTCTAATGAGGGAATGAGGAAAGATATTGCGAAACAAAAGGCCGCGTTGTCTATTGTTAGATCATATAGCAATATTGAAAAATATCAGAAGAAAGTTCGAGAACTTGCTGTGGAAGAAACTTTAGATGACAATGCGCAGAAGCAGATGGAGTCTTACATGAAAGTTATCAGCAATATCCAGGCGTCTGTCAACCAGACGGCAGAAAAGAATAATTTCACCGTAAAGGGCATTGGGAGCTCAGGGAAAGGAATGTTGTGTGATGTCATGGGTGAAATCTCGGAAAAGGGCATTGATGAGGGTGTTACGAATTTCTATGATATAGCAACATCAAAATCGATTGAGGAAGTGGCCAACATAAGTTTTAGGGCACAATTGAACCAGATTAACTTGTCAAAAACCGATTATTCCGATATATTGTCAGAACAATGCAAGATTGTGAAAGAATCTCAGGCCAAGGCCACAGAGGCGATGGAAGCCTTGCGCTTGGCTAAAGAAAAGATCGTGAAGCAAGAGCTTTTGGAAGAATTGGCAATTGATTATAAAAAAAAAGGAATCTCGGAGAAAGAAATACAAGAGTTCATTTCCCGAGAATATAAGCTTTATGATGGAGAGGACTGATATATGGGTGTTAAAATCGAGACACAGGTAAAAAATGGCAAATATCCATCAAAGGAAGTTTTTGAAAAGTATTATATTGAAGAAAATCATACTATTGGCGAAACCGCTTCGCGATTTGGCTTGACAAAGAATATTGTATTAAATTTAATTCCGTATTTTAATATACACAAAAATAAAGAGCTCTACATTAAGAGATCATCAGAGACGAAGATTAAGAACAATAAATATCCAAGTAAAGATGAATTACTTTTTGAATACGCAGAGTTGGGAAGTTGGGAAAAAGTAGGGGAATTTTATGGGATATCAAAAAGTTCTTTCGCCCGTCTAAGAAAAAGACTAGGGTTGGAAGAAAAGACAAACCCAGTCTTATCTTCAAAAGATTGTTTAACAAAGTATATCTCGGCTTTTCCTAAAAAACCCACTGGGAGGGAAATTGCAGAAAAGATGGGGTGTAATTTAAGTCAGGTCTATTATTGGGTAGAAAAATTTCATCTCAGCAGAATGTTAAATAAATGTGGCTCTTATGGAGAGACAAGAATAAGAGAAATTCTTTTTGAGTATTCATTAAGGAAAGACAGGTCAGTTATTAAACCTTTGGAGCTTGACTTGTTTTGCCCAGCCAAAAATATAGCAATTGAATTTAATGGTAACTACTGGCATTCTTCTAAATTTAAGGATAAATATTATCATTTTAGGAAATCTCTGATGTGTGATGAAAAAGAAGTAAGATTAATCCACATTTATGAATATGAATTAGAAGAGAAAAGTGAGGAAATTTCTCGGTATTTAAAAATGATGTTTTCTGACCGATCTACCTCCGCGCCTGATTATAAATGTAGTAGCATTATAAAAAAAGGGACGGTAAAATTGTGTTTGAGGGGATTCGATATTAATAATCAAATGATTTTTAAACAGAGCAAAAACAAGTGGAAATTAGTCGAATATCACCCTGAAATAGAAAACATTCTTCCAGGGTCAACTAAATATCTGTTTGATTTTTTTGTTAATAATTTTACGCCGCAGTCAATTTTTTGTTACTGCCCTTTTGATAAGGACAATGGGCAAATATTAGAAGATGTTGGGATGAATTTTGTTCGATATACACCTCCTAAAAAGCACAAAATAATTTTCCATAATGTAGAATCTGTTTTTTATGATTCTGGTGGGAAATATTACGAATATAAAAAGGAGGGGAGAGGAAAATGATAAGTATATATCAGAACAAAATAAATAATAATGTTACTTCTCGAGATTATGAGGGGATGAAAAGATATATAAACTTGATCCAGTGGGGTAGGAGACATCCTGTTGAATTTATTGAAAAAATTTTCGGGATCACTCTTATGGATTATCAAAAATGGTTAATAAATGAATCTTGGACTAAGCAATATATCTGTATTGCGGCATCACGTAATATTGGTAAATCATTCATTGTTGGTCTTTTTATTATGGCACGTAGTCTTCTGTTTCCTAAAACACAAGTCCAGATTATTTCGGAAAACTGGACGACCGCGAATTAGCAGTATAGTTCGCATATATAGCAATATGTATTAAAAAAACTCATTCAATTGCCCGAACACCGTAAAGCCAAACAAACTACAACATAAAATTTTTGAAAATTTAAGTGTGACAGTGGCGAAAGCAGAAAAAATTGTTTGGATGTTTCATGGATAAGATCCTAAAAAAAATAGCAATCGGCAACGAGCAGGGAAGCTTGGAAAAGAACCTTCAACGACTAAGAGGTGAGCTCCACATTACGTTAGTAGTGTGGATGAAGACATAGTCTGATCTTGCGCGAAAGTGCAAGGATTTTATAAATAAAAATGGATACTTTTAAGAAAATGGAGGATATCGCTACTAATAATATCAAAACTATCATCAACACCAATACGGTATTTATTGACGAATTAAAAAAAACGAAAAGCGATTCTGATGGCTTCACACACGATTACAAGAGTGGTAATAAATGTGAGCTGTTGAATGGGTCCAAGATAAATTGCGTTGCTGGCTCTTCAAAGTCCGCTCGTGGCCGTAGAAGTTCTGTGAATGTCTACGACGAGGCGGGTTTTATTTCCGGTGCCACATACGATGTTACAGAACCTTATATGTCTCAAACTTCTGAATTTAAGCTTGGAAGTAAGTTTAATGCGGATGTTTACCCGCCAGATATCCCTAATATTAGATTGTACGTCGGTTCTGCGTCAGATACAAACTCTTATTTCTATACAAAATACAGGGACGGCACGAAGAGAATGCTTATCGGCGACAATCGTTATTTTGTCGCCGATCTCAACTGCGAAATACCAATGCATCCGACAGTTTTAGGGAAACCAGTTACGCCGTTGCTTTCTCAGGCAGAAATTGACCGTAAAATGAGAGAGAACGAGATTGCGGCAAACAGAGAATACTACAATATCTTCGATCATTTTGACCTTGAGGATTGTGTTGTGTCAAGAGCAGATATTTTTACGAACACGGAAAATTTTGTTCCCGTCCTTAGTTGGGGCGGCACAAAGCATAGGTATATCATAGCATATGACCCTGCCTCTAAGAACGATAATGCGCCTGTACTTGTGACAGACTTGTTTTATAATGAGTCTAAAGAGCTGTGCGGAAGAACTGTTCATATGGAGAATTTGGTCGTTACATATGGAGACGGGTCAAAGAGACCAATGAGAATCGATGAGCAGGTGCAGCGCATTAGGGAAATGGTTTATGAATATAATGGGCGCGACAAGGGCGTCCCTTATGAGAATGTCACCCTTTTAATTGACTCTGGTTCAGGTGGTCAGGCTAGTGCTATTTTGCAATCATTGGCTAAAGATTGGGAAGATTCAAGTGGCAGAAAACATCCGGGGATTTATGACGAAGATTATCCATTTTGTGTTCGTTGGGCAGAGCCATATAAAAACTGCATTTCTGGCTGTTTAAAAGCAGTCGAGCCTAGGAAGTTCAGAAATGCATTGTTTGAGGCAGCAAAAGTTGTTGTTCCTCAGGGTGGTATTAAGTTTACCCCCTCTTGCCCAAAATACGATGTTTTGGTTTTGGATGATGGCACAGAGCGAAAATTATCTAGGGGAGAATTAAGTTCTCTCATTCAGCTCGATTTAATGAAAGAGGAAATTTTGTCGATTGTTAGGATCAAAACGGCGGGGACGGGCAATATAACCTACCAGCTCCCTCCCGAAAAGAGAAATAAAATGCATGATGACCGAGCGTACGTGTTCGTGCTTTGCTGCTGGTGGATTCGTCATCTTCGCGAGAGCGAAGAATACGGGGACGGTGTCGCGTTAGATTATTCTCATATATTTGATAAAAACGTTGATAAAACGTTGAGACAAAATTCTGCTGATACGCCGTGGTTGACATGGCTCTCGTCCTCGGCCATAAAAAAGCAAAAAAACAAGAGCCCCTTCCAAGGGAACTCTCCTTTTAAAGAGAGGTAAACTTGACTTCTTATTAAAAAAAGCTATAATATCAATAAGAAACAAGGACAAAGTTCGTAAGAAACTTCTGTTTAGACTTGGAGGAGCTAGAGTGGGCAGTATAAAATATTTAAGTTCAACCTGCGTCGAGAACGATGGTAAAAATATTTATAAAGATGAAATATATAAATATTACATAGAAGAAAATCATAGCCGAGAAGATATCCAGGAAAAATATTCTTTATCTCTTAATAAGGTCTGTGCTTTATTAAAATTCTTTGAAATAAAGAAAGACCCCAAACTCGTGTCAAACGTAAGAAAGAAAAATTTGTTGCAGAAATATGGGGTTGAAAATGTTTCTCAAATCGATGGGGTTAAGGTAAAAAAAACAGAGACGGCTCAAAAAAAATATGGAGTGGATAATATTTCTCAGGCTAAAGATATTAAAGACAAAAAAACTCAGACGTTTCAAAATCATTATGGGGTAGAATGTTATTTCCAAACGGAAGAATTTAAAAAATATACGAGAAAATATAATCAAGATCGATATAGTGTTGATTATTATTCTCAATCCCTAGAGTGCAAAGAAAAGATTTCTTCAACTAATTTTGAGCGTTATGGTGTTGAATGGACCTGCCAAAGAAAAGAGGCTAAGACATATGGGTCCAATAATAGTAAGCCTAATCTTGATTTTGAGCAAAGACTCCAAGAAAACAATATTCAATACGAAAGAGAATTCCCTGTCGATGGGAAGAGTTATGACTTTAAAGTAGGCAATATTTTGATTGAAATAAATCCTACTGCGACCCATAATATCGAATGGACTCCTTTTGGGGAGGATCACAAAGCGTGGATAACTAAAAATTACCATTTAATTAAGACAGACTTAGCAATTAAAAATGGATACAGGTGTATCCATGTTTGGGATTGGGATAATATTAATGGAATTTTAGAATTGTTAAAAAAGCGGCAGACCATTTATGCCAGAAAATGTATAACTAAAGAGATATCTGTGCAAGAAAGCACGAATTTTATTTCACAGCATCATATCCAAGGGTGCGCCAGAGATAAAATAAGAATAGGGTTATTCTTTGAAAATAAATTAGTCTCAGTAATGACTTTTGCTAAGCCGAGATATAATATTAATTATGAATATGAATTAATTAGATATTGCTCTATCTGTGATGTGGTAGGCGGAGCAAAAAAGATATTTTCTTATTTTGTTAAAAAATATTCTCCGCAGAGTATTGTGTCGTATTGTGATAGATCAAAATTTTCCGGGGCGACATATGAGAAACTCGACTTTTCAGCATTAAGAGTCTCTCCGCCAACGCTTCATTGGTTTAATCTTAAAACAAAGCAACATTTTACAGACAATTTAATTCGTAAGCATGGGTTTAGTCGCATTGTGCATCATTGTGAGCCAAATGAGGATAAGGATTGCCCAAGTTCGGACAATTATCAATTAATGATAGGTGGGGGATTCCTACCAGTATATGATTGTGGGCAAAGTACATACGTGTGGAAAAGTAAAAAGATAGACAAAAAGACAGATCAATAAAGCCGGTCTGTCTTTTTGCTAGAAATAGTAGAAGCGAAAGGGGGTTATCGATATGATCTGCTGTAAAATTTCAACCAATTATAATTCTCCCGATGCTTCATTCGGGGGGTTAGTTAAAGGCCTCTCTAAAATCGGAGATGTCCTGTGGGATAACGGTTTCGTTTATTTTGGTTGTGTTGATGAACCGTCTGTCGACGCAAAAAAAATCAGTCAAATATTGCGTAAAAATGGATATAAGGAGTTTTATATTGATTCTTATACCAAAGAAAACCAACCCCATGACGGGGATTATATTAATGGGTGGGTTTCTGATAAACTAATTAAAATAAATTATAAAAAATATGAGGACGAAAGTCAGGCAGTCTTTCGAAATATTTCGAGAGGGCTTGACTTGCTGAATAACGAAATTGCTAGGTTGCATGAGGAGCAGTCTAAGACTCAGTCAAAGGAAAAGGGGGTAGAGTCATAATGTCTGATAATGAAAAAGTAGAAAAAAGGCTCGGCCGTCCGAAAAATCCGGCGGCTGAGGATATTGCTGTAGACGAGAAGGGGCAAGACCGCCTCGATATGAGCGATAGATCAAACGAACGAATCAGTGTAGATGAGATTACTCGAAAATGGAGCAAGACTCTTAATAGTATGGTCGGGTTAGACAGAGGGTCTGGATTAACCACCGTGGCAACAAAATGGAATAAACTGAATCCATTTTTGCAGAATGAACGTATTAAGAATCTTTATACTAGAGCAAAGACATATAGCAAGGTCAATATTTCTGAATTTTTGCAAAGTCCGGGCAATTATGAGACACAGCTTAGGAGCCTAGCGTGGGCAAATAGTAGCTCTCAGCAGATTTATTATAATATTTTGCGTAGAGCGTGCGATGTCCCGTTATATAATTATTTTGTTATTCCCGATTTACTGTCTGATGAGTCGGAATACAAGAAGGACGACTTTGATAAAGAAGATGCTTTGGTTCATGATTGGCTGGAGTTGTTTAATGTTGCAAATACTTTTAAGACGATCGCTCTCGAGGTGAAACGCGAGGGGAAATCAAGTTATTTGCTTAGGAACAGGTTCAATGGCCAAGGGAAAAACAGAAAGCCAGGTTTCTGTACTTTACAGAAAATGCCTACTGATTGGATCAAGATCACAGGGAAAGGGCAGCTTGGATACACCATATCTTTTAATATGTTGTATTTCTTGAATATTGCAAATAGCCCAGCTGATTTTGGAGATTTTATGGTAAAGGCGTGGGAGGACATTACTTCCACAGGAGTTGTCGTTAGAAACTCAGCGACAGGGGACTTGTCTTTTGATGTTGACAAAGCTAGACAGTATGAATTTGAATATGACGGCATTAAATATCCCTCTTCTATAGAACTTACAAAAAGTAAAAGGGGGAAATCCGAAAATTACATGTTTTGGCTAAGAATGCCTTATGATCTGTGTTTCACTTTTGGAAGCGATAATTCTCAGCCGTGGGTTGCACCGGATACTATGGGGTTAATGCTTAAATTGCAGGAGCTGACTGATTATGGTCAGCTTGCGGGGCTTATTGCCAGCACTCCTCTTACCGCGGTACTAACGGGCGAAATAGAGACAATTCCGAATCCAAGAGCTGGTAAAAATGAATCTGTCTATACTCCAGAGGTTTTACAGGGGTATATGACCCAATTTAATCAGGCCACCTCGACAAACGTTGAAGCATGGCTGTGGCCGGCGAAGAACATTAAATTACAACAGTTATCGACAGATGTGAATTCCTCAGAAGTCTTGTCTGAAGCGACGCAGAATTTCATTGAGAGTGCGGGTGAGGGTGGCCTTACGATTTGCACCGACAAGCCTAACGTCTCACAGGTTACGGTCGCAAAGCAATTGGCCGCTTCTCAGCAGAGATATGTGACTCTTCAGTTTGAGAATGTTATGAATTATATAATTCAGCATAAACTTGGTTTGAAGTACAAATGGAAGATCCGTATCTGGGGGGACATCTTTAGTAATGAAAGCGAAAAGAAATATTTAAAAGAAATAGTTGCAAACGGGAATATTGCCCTATTACCTAAGCTTATGTCTGCCGAAGGAATTTCGATGAGAGACACAAAGGCTTTGACCTCTTATATTGAATCGTTGGGGTTCTATGAGAAGTTCATGACATATACGCAGCTTAGGGCAAGTGAGTTGAATTCTGAGCAATCTATAGAAGGCGAAGAAGAATCTGTTGGGGTAGGAAGACCGGCTTTGTCAGACGACGAGATCGAAAACGAAAACACCGCCTCTTCTAGACAGAACGGAACCGACACGGCGGACAACAGAGATCATGCGTGATGACTGTTGATATTTTGTCAAAAAAACGTTATAATATTGGTCAAGGAGGCATTCTTGATGATTAAAAGCTTATACTTGTATGATGATCATTTCAAAATCGAAGAAAAAGTGTATCAGAAGTCTGAGCTGGAGAAATGGTATCTTTGCGAAAACAAGTCTGTAAAAGAGATTCAAGAATGTCTTAATGTGTCTAGGTCAACGGTTGACCGAATACTTAGGTTTTATGGGCTTCATAAGGACAGGAAGCTGGCAAGTGAAATTGCCAAGCAGACAATGCTTAAGAAATACGGGGCTGTCTCGTACTCGGGGACAGAGGAATACCGTAGTAGGTATAAAAACACTTGTTTGTCAAAATATGGAAAAGAATTTCATACACAGGCAGGCCAAACGATAGAAAAATATAAAGAAACGTGCTTAGATAGATATGGCGTTGGATCGACATTGTCTCTTTCGGAAGTTAAAAAGAAAAAAGACAATGCGTGTTTGTTGAAATATGGCACGACGAATCCGATGGAGAATGACGCTGTTAAAAGCAAGGCAAAAGAGACGTGTTTAGCCAGATATGGTGTTGAGTCATACAGTAAGACTGAGGCCTTTAAAGACAAGGTCAAAAAAACTTGCTGTGAAAAATATGGGGTGGATTCCTACTCTAAGACGCCAGAGGCAAGGAAAAGGTTGTCCGTTGCGAGCTTGAATCGTTTGGAAAAAGATTGGTCTGATGAGTGTAAAATGGTATTAAGTGCCAAAGAAAATCTTGTTGCTTATTTGGGCAAGTTTGATAAGAAGCTTACAGCTTTTGAGCTTGCAGAGGCTCTTGGTTGCTCGGTGTCAACGATTGGAGAGCGGGTCCGAAAATGGGAATTATATGACAAATTGGAAATGTCTTTTTCAACATCATCTTATGAAAAAGAAATTCAAAAGTTTTTGACTGGTATTGGGGTGGCTGTTGTGAAGGATAGAAAAATTCTCAATGGGTTAGAAATAGACTTGTATGACGAGGTTCGTAAGATAGGTATTGAGTTTAATGGGACATATTGGCATTCTTACAGCGTTCTAGGGCAAAAGAGCTATCACCTTGAAAAGTCAAAATTGGCATCCGAGAAAGGGGTTAGGCTTATACATATCTTTGAATATGAATGGAATGATCCTCAAAAGAGATTGCTGTTGAAATCTTTATTGAAGATTGCTTTCGGTAAGGTTGATAATAAAATATATGCGCGTAAGTGTATAATAAAGAAGATCTCAAATGAAGAGGCTAGAGACTTCAACGACAGTAATCATTTGCAAGGGCATAGAAATGCTCAAGTTACCTATGGTTTGTTTTATAAAGAAAAACTTGTACAACTTATGAGTTTTTCTAAAACGAAGTATAATAGGAACTTACACGGCAGCAATGACTGGGAGATCATCCGAGGATGCCCGGGGTCAAATAATGTCGTTGTCGGCGGTGTATCAAAACTGTTTAAATGTTTCCTTGAGGAGTATAAACCAGACAGGGTGTTTAGTTATTGTGACTTTAACAAATTTGACGGGAAAGGTTATGAGGCCATTGGCATGAATTTCATTGGATATACAGGGCCCGATCTTAAATGGATCATGAAAGATCGTACAGTTGTTAATAGGCAACCGTCAAGGCATACAGAATTAAAGAATAATTCAATAGACAGAATATACGGAGCGGGTTCTAAGAAGTACCTATGGGAGAAGAAGTAATTCTTCTCCGTTTTTAGTTGAAGTTTTGAAGTAAAAGGTAAAATAAGGGTGCTATTAAAAATCAACATTGTATTGATCATTGCATATCTTTAGTTCACACGTCGCATAAAACAAATGACAATAGCGAAGGTGGTATTGATAGATTTTGAGGTGACATACTATTTGATGATAGATAATAGAGACAAGGATTGCGGAGGGCTAATTTATATGAGAATGAATGTTACAACGTATAATAAAATGAATGCTCTCGTAGCCATGTGTTTTGATGCGAATGCTGTCATTGATAATTTGGCATATAGTTTAGATTATCATTATTATAGCAACATCGCGGATATTGTTCATCACAGTGTTGCTCACGCCATGCCTGAATGGGCAGATTTGATCACAAACGAGATGATCATCCTTTCGGCTAGACCAGTCAGAAAAGACATCAAAGGCTATGAAGAAGATTATACGGAATTAGACAAAGTTTTTGAAAGATTAAATGATACGCTGATGGGCATTAGAAATGCGTGTCGTGATTTGATTGAGTCTGCTGACATGGATGGGGACGATGAGGTTCGTATTTTTGGCGAGGATTTCTTACAGAACAGCATCTCTGGATTCATTAAGCAATCCGAGGAATGGCTTAATGCCGCAAAGACTCTGAGTCCTAGCGATTTTAATATCCATATCAAGGATTATACTCATTTTATTAAAATTTAACAATATGGAGTGGTATACTATTGTCACTACAGTATTGACTGTTCTGTCCATCCCCACTCTCTTCGGCTTGGTTTGGCGGGATCTTTATGAGAAAAAAAAGAGTGATAATGCGGCAAACAAAGGCAGAAAAGAAAAAGAAGAATTGGAGATGTTGCGGCACGCTATTAAAGAGGAGATTAAGCCGTTAAATCAAAAGATAGATAAAATGGGCGAAAAACTCGATAAAGTTGGTGACGGGACCAAGTGCACTTTAAGAAACGATATTTTAAAATTCTATTATGAGTGTTGTGCCAAAGGGTTCCGTAACGACGATGATTATCAAGATATGATCAAGCTTTATGAGGCTTATACGGCGTTGGGCGGCAATTCTTTTATATCAGAGATAATGAAACAATTTGATAAATTGCCAACAGAAGCTTCGATTGATAGGGGAGAAAGGAACAGTAAAATCGCGCAAAAAAAAGAGAAAAACGAGGATGATTCAGAATAATGCAATAACATATATTCTTAATTTTCCTGTTTTTGTCGCCAAAAATGTCATTTGTGATTTAGATAGCAGAATTAAACTGATGTCGTCAATCATGAAAAGAGGTTTTTGATGATGAAATTTGATTAAGGGGGAGTGCTCTATGGAGAACAAAAAAATGTTTTTTGAAATAGATGCAAACCAGGTTGATTTTAAAACTTTGTTATCAAAGGAATTTTTAACATTGGACATCAGGGCCATTAGCTCTGCCAATCCAAACAGAAATAATTCATGGTTTACGAAAGAATCAATGGAACGGTCTCTGGCCAGTTTTCGCAACAAGCCGATCCTTGGTTATTTTGAGAACAATGATTTCGTAAGTCATAACGGCGAATGGTCACATGACGATGAGACCGGGATGGATTATTGGGACACCACAGGAAAACGTGGTGAGAGAATTCTTGGGGTAATCAGAGACAGTGATCCTGTTCAAATTGTGCAGGATAAGGATGGTTTGTATTGGGTTCAGCTTTCTTGTGTGCTTTGGGTTGAATATAATTTTAAGCAGGTAAAAAAGCTAATCAAAGACGCGAAACGTGCTAAGGCCAAAGGGGGTCCTGCTAAGAATGTTTCGGTTGAAGTTGATATCACAGATTATGAAATCCTTGATAATGGTGTTATGAAGATCAATGAATTCAATCTTGTTGGTATAACCATTCTCGGTTCCCGAAATGGTGTTAAGGTGGAGCCGGGTATTGAGAACGCCGGCCTGTCAGTTATCGATGTTATGGGGCGCGATGTTTTTGAAAAACAGGAAAAAGGCCTTAGACTTGCATACGAGAGGCTTGATGGCAAGGGCGTTGAGAAAAAGGGGGAACTTTCTACAATGGAAGAAAATCAGGAAATGACTGTCGATTTTGAAGAAGAAAAAGAAACAGTCAAAGAAGAACATTTAGAAGAAAGTCTTCCGGAATCCGAGGATAAGAAAGAGACTTGTCAGGAATGCGAAGAGCAAGCCGAAGTCGTCGCAGACGATAAAGGAGTCTGCGAAGAAAAAGAAGAGTGTCCTTGTAATCCTGAAGATGAGCCAGTCAAAGAAGAAAAGGCTGACGAAAAAGAAGAGGAAGAAAAGGCATGTTGCGAAGACTGCGAAGAAAAAGGTGACACAGACAATAAGGAAGCCGAGTGCATATATGCCGAATTAGAGGCTCAGCTCAATGAGTTAAAAGAAAAATATGAAGCATTGAGTAAAGAGTATGAGTCTGTGAAAGCTCAGCTAGAAACGAAAAGTGATTATGAGACAATTAAAAACAAATTAAATGCTTATGAGCACAAAGAGTTCCTGTCTGAGGCTGCAAAGCTTATTGAGTCTGGTGGTTTGAGTGAAGCAACTTCTAAAAAATTGTTTGAATCCTGTGACACAGGTAAAATCAGTAGTTTAAATGATCTAAAGGTCAAGGTTGCTTTGGAAGCTTTCGAAAGCAGAGCCCTAGACAAAGAGCAGGGGAATTCTCGTGAGAAAGAACGCGAGTGTGAATCATTGAATATCCCGATTTCTACACCAGAAATCAATTCTGCATTCGATGACACAAAGAAGAACGCCAAGAGAAGCTCTTGGGATGTTCTTAATGAGTACGTCGGGAAATAAAACCGGCATTTTATTGATAAAAACTATTATAGTTCACGCGGAAGCCGAATCTGCTTGAGTATAATATTTTTTATATACTTTTAGGAAAAGGAGAAATCAAAATATGACAAATGTATTTTATTCTGGTAAGATGATCTCTGATCAGATCGATTCTTATTTAGCAAACGGTATCGCTGAAGCTGACAAGATCGATGGTGCCTTAGTCGTCTTGGGCGATTTGGCAGAAGATACCACCTACAGTGATGATGGTGTCGAATATGATACCTACAAAGTTGAAGATCCTGCCGCTGATAAGGCATTAGGCATCATTGACTATGCTGGCATCTCCGAAGGTGACATCAACGGAAACACTTATAAGCTTGGTGCAAAACTTTATGGTTTGACTGTCCCGGCCGGAGAAATCTTCCGTGTTCGCAGATTAGCCTTACATGACAAGTTCTGGTTGGGCGCAGATAATTTTGACGCTGCTCCGACTGTTGGCGATGAAGTTGGCGCATTGGCTTCTGGTAAGCATGGCGCAAACGGCGTTGGGACTTATAAGGTTAAGGTTTTGACTTCCAGAGAATTGACAACTGGTATGAAGGCTAATGGCTTAATGTACCTTTGCGAAGTCGTTGCACTTTAATTAAAGGGGGACATTTAAGATGAAGAAATATTTTGAATACAACAGATTAAACGACGAACAGTCTAATTCTATTGTCGATGGTGTTCTTGATTTAGCCAGACAGTCTTACGAAGGTAAGAAGGCTGCAGATTATGCCGAAAAGAACACAACTATCATTGATTCCATGTTAAAGAAGTCCGTTGAAGGAACTCGCTATGAAGCTCAGTTTGAAGCTGAAGGCCGTTCTATGTTCAAGAATCCGATGGTTAGAAAATCCAATGATTTCAGAGAGAACTTCAATGCTATCATTGCTCAGGTTGTCACTGCCATTGTTCCTGAAGTTGTCAACGATTAACTGATCAAGAGGCACTCTTGATCGACGAGTCGGTGTATACAGAAATGTGTACATAGTGGCAAGGTTATTGCCCAACACTGTCTTAATTGACTGGAAAGCCCTAAAGCTGTGTAAGCTACAGCGCAAAGCCTTAAATGGTTTAAACGCGAATGCCGCGAAAGCAGAAAAAATTATACAGATGATGCATGGTTAAATCCTAAACATCAAAGCTTGAAAAATGGGAAATCAGCAGCCAAGCTCGAAAGAGAAGGCTCAACGACTATCTCCCGTGAGGAGAGTAGGGACAAGTGCCCCGAAAGAGACAGACCTTAACGCGTCATGGCGAAGGATATAATATAGTCTATGCTTGTGTGAAAGCACAAGAAGTTCTTAAGAGAACTGCATAGGATTAACGAACCTGTGTGAATCACGTAAAACATTATTTTAAAAATATTTTTATATTAAATCAATTAGGGAATGTATTCCTTGACGAATGGTTATTCCCCTCTATAATATTAATAGGTTAATAGGCCATGAAAGGAGGATAGAGATGGAAAGAAACGAATATCCTTCAAAAGAAGAGGTAGAGGAATACTATATTAGACAATTACACACAATAAAAGAGTGCGTCGAGCATTTTAATATCAGCAAAACAAAAATGTATGCTTGTTTAAAAATGTACGACATTAAAAGGACGCAAGAAGACAAGTGCAAAATATATACAAAAGCACAGAACAAAATAGAGAACAAAGAAAAGATTAGACAAGCTAATTTCCAGAAGTATGGCGCTGCCAATAAAAGCCAAGCGAATTCTATCGTAAAATATATAGACAATGAAAGCTTTATGGTTAGGGAAGATCTGTATTCTGTGGAGTGGCTGAAGGGGCAATATCTAAAGAAGAATGTCTCTAATTTGGAACTAAGCAAAGAGCTTGGCGTAGGCGGCTGGATCTTAAGCAAGATCTGTGCTCATTATGGGATAAAGAAAGATTCCGCTCAGAGATATGAGATAATTAAGCATAATGTTCAAGAAAAATATGGAGTGACGTCCACCCTGCAATTAAAAGAGGTAAAAGAGAAAACACAAAATAATCTTTTAAAGAAATATGGCACAACAAATGTGATGAGCCTCTCTCAATTTAAGGATAAATTAAAGGAAACGATGCTTGACAGGTACGGCGCTACAAATTACACCCAGACTGAAAATTACCAGCGGGAAACTCGCGCAACAAATTTGGCAAAGAGTGGAGCTCCTTATCAGCAGCAGGCAAACATACAGCACCTTGATATTTGGCTTGACAAGAGTAATTTTGAAAAGTTTTTAAGATCTTTCGAAGAAAAACCAACAATAGCTAATGTCGCTGACCATTTTAATCTAAAGGATCAAACAGTTGTTTATGATAAAATACATGAATGGTGTCTCGAAGATCTGGTAAGATGGAAACCTGTGAGGTCACATTATGAGGACGAAATAGTCACTTTCCTTTGTTCTTTGGGTGTTAAAGACGTCTTATTAAATGACAGTAAACTATTAGATGGAAAAGAAATCGATATCTATTCTCCAGAATATAAGATTGGGATAGAGTTTAATGGAGACTATTGGCACAGTGATATTTATTACTGTGATCATAACGGTCGTTCAACAGCTCATCAAGAAAAATCTTTGTTGGCAGAAAAAAGAGGAATCTTCTTATTCCACATATTCGAACATGAGTGGGATGATCTTGTTGAACAAGAGAATATCAAAAACAGACTAAGAACTCTGTTTGTAAAAAACGAGATTAAAATTGGAGCCAGGAAAACACAGATTATTGAGTTATCAAAAGACCAGAAAAAAGAGTTTTTAAACCAGAATCATATTCAGGGAAACGATCATTCGACGAAGCAGTACGGTTTGATATACCGTGATGAGCTAGTCGCGTGTATGACATTTGTCCATCCCAAAAATGATAAGTATACTTGGGAGCTTTCTAGATTCTGCAATAAACATGGCTGTGTTGTTCAAGGTGGGGCATCAAAACTGTTCAAGTATTTTGTTACTGCACTTAAAAGCGGTGACACGGTATCTTCTTATAATGATATAACTAAGACAAAAGGTGACCTATACAAAATTTTAGGTTTCAAATGTGCTTCAATAAATCAGCCAAATTATGTTTGGATTAATTTTCAGACAGGAGATATTAGGACTCGCTACCAAGAACAAGCAGGTGGCGAAGTTAAAAGAATGCATGATCAAGGTTATCACAGAGTGTGTGACTGTGGTACTAAGACGTGGGTGTATACAAAGGCCTCTGAGTGATCAGGGGCTTTTTGAAATTGATTTAATATAAAAATATTTTTAGATAATGTTTTACTCAGACTTTCTCAAGCTATATCGCTGAAATCCACCAGGTTGGTTTCGGTGACACTGCCAGATTCGTAATTGAATCCAATGACCTTTTCAAGGTCAATTCCAAAGCCGAAGGCGTCAGAAAAGGCGTCGATCAGCCGATGTACAACAATGAAATCACTGTCAATGCAAGACCTCATACCATTGACACTCACATTGATTTCTATCCTTTAGTTGCTGGTATCTTTGATATGGGTAACTATGCTATTAAGATTGGTCGTTCTTTCGCTGCTGATATTTTCTTGAGAGCTGTTAAGGGTATGACAGAAGCCACCACAGAGTTTGGCGCCGCTTATGCCACAAACGGTGTCACTCCGGAATTATTCGGCACTCTCAGAGAAAGAGTCCAGGCTGCTAACGGCGGTATGAATGTTATTGCTGTCGGTACTGCAACTGCTTTGTCTCATTTAACATTAGGTGGCAACTACCAGGTTGAAATCGGTGAAGAGATGAACAAGGTTGGCTATTTGGATCAGTATTTAGGTGTCCCGATCGTTGCTTTGAAGAACGTTCTCGTTCCTGGCACGACCAATTCTTCTGCCACTTTGGCTTTAGATGACAAGAAGATCTTCTTGGTCCCTGTTGCTGGTGACAGACCTGTCAAGATTGTTTTCGAAGGAAATGAAATCTCCGTTGATTACAATCCCGAACATTCTTCCGATTCCAGATACGGTATCTCTATTGAAATGAGATATGGTGTTTCTGCTATTTGCGGAAGCAAATATGGCGTTATTACTCTCTAATAACCTGTATTAATAAAGTTACTATTAAGTGAAGTTAAGCACGGAGGGGCACAAGCCCCTCCTGTGTTTGAGGTAAAAGGAGAAAAAAATGGATATCAATAGTAAAACCACTAAAGCTGAATTAGAAGCTTATATAAAAGAGCTCGAAGCTAAGCTAGCCGAGAATTCTTCTTCAGAAAAAAAGACCGCAGCTGTTGCTGCCGCAGTTCCGGCAACGACAGAAAATCAGACGTTTGCAACGCCTGTTGTAAATGTTACTGTCCCTACAAACGACGTTACTATCGTTTATTTGTCAAATAGTATGGGGTATATTAAGACTATCAGCACTGAATTGTATATGAACTCTTATGGGGAAGAATTTACTTTGTCCAAGAGTCAGTTTGATGAAGTTGCTGGTAAATACCGTCGCTGGTTTGAAAAAGGGATTCTTGCGGTGTCTCATAAAAATATGGACGTTGCTGTTTCAAAGGGGTTGCCCACAGACGCAGATAATGTTTTAACGAGAGAAAAACTAGAAGCAATTGGAACTATGAGCGTAAGCGATATAGAGAATCTATGGAATTCTTCGACGTTGAATCAAAAACATTGCATTACAGCGCATGTAAAGCGTAAATTCATTGAAGGCGACGCGCGCTATGCAAACCGTGAAAAGATTGATTTGTTTAATAGATTAGCGGATGGGTCTTTTAGAAGAGAACAAGATGAATTAAGTGGTCGCTACACTATCAATCCCACAGAAATGTAGGATTTAATTAAGGGGAGGGCGTCAAAATGATTTACTTTAAAGAAATTTTCGATAGGGCGTTCAATCTTTTTGATGACCCTATGATTAGCAAAGAATATTATAATGATCAGGCAGCTTTTCAAAAAGATATGCTTGAGTACTTAATAATAGGGAAGAATAAGTTCACATCTCCTGTTTCCATTACGGACAAGTTAATGGAAATGGACAGCAATGGCCCGCAGGGGTATTGCGAAAGTGATTCTGGTACGGGGTCTCAAAAGTATGTTTTAGAAAAAGTCGTTCCCAACGGAGGAGAAGGGGTTGGTTTTACATATAAAATAGGGTCCGAAAAGGTTCCCGGTGTGTATAACGCGGATGATAATTCCGTGGAATTCCCGAGAGAAGTCCTTCCTGACGAAGAGTGGAGCGTTACTTGGTTCTATGCCGGTGCATTTACAGCCGATTTCTCAAGCTGTTTGCGCTCTGATTTCCCTGTAAGTGCTATTATGGATAAAATTATTAATATTTTAGCATATGCACTTCTGTCTGCTTATGGCGACAAGGAAGTTGGGCGAGTTATCGAGGTCAGAAATATCCTTACGGATACAGACTTTAACATGTACTCTCCGGCGAATTCGGCAAAAGCAAAAATTGAGTGGCGTAATCAGATGAACAAAGATATGGACACGTTGGTTTCTGAATTGAACTGGCGAATAATGTCTACCCCTAGAGGAGGATCGCGTTTTGGAAAGTAAAAGATGTAATCCTTCGGATTCTGGAATTTGCGCACAGATCCGTTTTTCTCCTGAAGAAGAGAAACAGTGCTATATTAATTTACGAAGCCAGCTTATTAAGTTACTTTATATGATTGAAGCAGAGGCGAGAGGGGAAATTTCAATGGACATGTGGTTTTATGGCTTCATGTTTGAATTGGCATCTTCTAACACTTTGTGTGGCGATAAATTAACGAAGGTGGTCGTCAAGATTCATGGCCTTTATGATGGGTCTCATTATAAGGAAATGTCTCATGCACAAATTAAGCGCCAGATAATGGAGTCCAAAGGGATTTTAGATCATCTTATTGATGATATCAAGTAAGTGCGGAGGGTGAGGCATATGGCCCGTAAGGTTATAAACATTACAAATTCTGCGAGTCAATATGATATTTTGTCACAAACTCCGGAGAATTATAATCCAGATAATTATTTTATCAATCAATTACAAGAAAAGGTTAACCAGGAGTGGTTTTACAGACCCAACAGGGTTCTTATTGAATACGAATCTCAGTGGGGCTGTAGCACTTGGAGTCCAATAGATGTTGTAATTCAATCAGTTAAATCTGAAAAAGGTACTGATATTTCAGATGACTATAGAAAAATCGTTTTTAAGGATATCTTGGAGAGCAGGTTCAAGATAGGCCACAAATTCCGCTTTGCTCCTAACTATAATATGAGTGCGGAGGAAAAAGCAAAAAACGTATGGCTGGGAATTAATACAAACGCAGTTAAAATGACTTCTAGCATGGTTATTTCCCGATGCAACGGTGTTCTTGGGAGTATGTATAAAGACTCTCAGGGCGTCACAAAATATCATTATGAGCCTGTCATTCAGGGGAGAGATCTGTCTTCTGTTGGGCTGGCATATAATGAGACCGCTGTTGCTCCCCAGTCTCAGTTGGCTATTACTGCTCAGTACAATGACTATACACGAACTTACAAAGTGAATCAACGATTTATTATTGGTGCCAGGACAGAAGACCCAGATAATCCTGGCCATTTTATTGGTGGGTATGTGTATAGGATTACCGCAATCAATAAATTTTACGGGAACAGCACGTTTGATCCCGAAAACGTTGGATTGCTCAAGCTCTATTTAGAGCTTACGGAAACATCTGTGTATGATGATTGGGATAACATGATCGCGTATCAGCAGGATTCTACTGTACATATTGACACTATCCCGGCAGATCAGTCTTACACGATAAAATTCACAACCCCTTCCGAAATCCCTGATAGTTTGACGGGTGAGGAAGTGTTATTTACGCCATTGCTCGTTTCAGAGGATGGCACAGAATATCCTGATTTTTCAAAGGATATCGTTGCCTCTTTCTCTCTTGAGAACTGGCCTTCCAGTTTATCTGTAGATAAGCAGGCCGAATATGTCCAGTTATCACCATTCGGCGGGGAGACAACTCCTTATACTTTTTCTTTGAAAAGAAAGAAAATATATATGTACGGAGATTTAATTGTTTCTTGCAGGCTCCCGGCGGCATCCTCCCCGACTAAAGAGGATGTTGAGGTGCAGTTTAAAATGGTGGTAAGACGACAGTCTTGATAAGAGTGGAGGTAAAAGGTTATGGAAGAAGAATGGGGATATAGCGAGTACAATTCGTTTAACCGTTTTGAAAATTTAGATAATATCGAGCCTTTGATAGTGGAGCATCTTGTTCATTCTAATACAAAGCATGGGGAGTTGTTCTGGAAGATTTTAAAGTATAACGATTTATTTGCTTTAAGTCAGCCAAATGTTGGTGAGGCAGAAAGGAGAGAGCTTCTTGATGAGAATAATGGAGAACAGGCAACCAAGAGATTGTTCTTTTCTCCGTTTACGAATGACGCATTAGAAGCTCAGTGTAGTTCTGTCCATGTCTATGTTGATGGGATTGAACCGATAGATTATACGAAAGCAACAATTGGTGTGACAGTCCAGGTCATTGTTCATTCGAAAATTAATGTCTTGGTTGGCAATGGCGACCCGGTTTTGAATCCCAATATTGCGGGTGAGAGCGGGGTGATTTCTCAGTATGGCGCCAATCCCAATGAGACAAATTCTCAGGGAGAAATTGTCGTTCCTTATAAAAGCAGAGCAACTGTCTTGATGAAATGTATTTTGGCAGAATTAAATGGTCTGTATTTGGATGGAATTGGATATTTGCATATCAAAGAAAAAAAGAGTCAGAGCGTCGGTTCAACTTATACAAAAATTTTTAATGGTAAAGCTTTTACAGGCTATGACATTAAATTTGCTGTTGATATTTCTGGGTTTTCTGACAATTCTAATATTGGATATTAAGGCAATTTTCTATGGAAGAAAATGTTGAACACGAAGTACAAGCGGATCCCAAATATGGTCAGTTAAAACCAGATTTGGTGTCAATGCTTAAAAGTTATGACTATGATTATTTCAGAGAGGATAAGCCTGTCCCGTTCTGCGGGTTGTTGATTTATCCTGCCCAAGTCAGAGAGTATGAGGTTTTTTCTAGTTGTTGTGGTTGTCTTACTCTTAATAAAAATGATGACCCCAAGGGTATCGCCTTGTCACATCTCGATTATTTGATTTATAAGATGCAAATTCGAGAAAATGGAGAAGGTGCTCAGTGGTCTTATCGGTTACAGAAACTTTTCGAAATTATTTTCCACATCGATAACGGGTTGAAATGCAAGAAGTGCGGGCATGTCATCAGATATGATGACGAAGTGTTTGTGAATTTCAGGTCCCAGTTAAACGAGTTTGTTAAAAACCCGAAAAAAGCAACTGAGGGGGATGTGCCTAAGCTTGTGTGCCCTGATTGTCAGGGAGCAGAATTCATTGAAATGATAAAAATCGTACAAGATCCCACATCAAAAAAATATTCTTTTTTGGTTGATGGGCACGCAATTACAAACAAAGAATTTACCAAATTAAGGCAAATTGTACTCTATCAAAATTATCCAGACTATGTTGATGACTCTTGGGTTGATCCTGAGGTGAAGAGAGACCATGATGAGAAAATGCGTCTTGAACAGCAAAAGAATGACTTACATGCCTCAATAGAAAAGAAAGTTGTCTGCCTTTCTATTTCTACAACTTATCATATTGACGATATTTGGGGTATGCCGATCCGAAAGTTTACAATGGCTTTGTCCACCGTAGACGACTTGATCAACTATAAGATCATGAAACAGGCCACAATGAGTGGCTTTGTGTCTTTGCCCAAAGGGAAGAATGTTGAACACTGGATTTATAAGCCGAATAAAGATATGTATGGGGATAGTTACAAGAGCACTGACGAAGTCAAAAGCAGCACGTCCGGCATGTAACGACTTGATTCGGTGATGAAAAATATTATAATATTGTTAAGCGCGTTTGCGCGGCAAAGACAGGAAAGAGGTGAAAGGTTAATGCCGAGAGAATCGATACAGAGTAGAATATTAAAAGGGACATATCCTTCAAAAGAGGCCTTCGTTGAGTATTATATCGAGCAAAATCATTCACAGACAGACACTGCAATACATTTTGGTATTTCCAGAGCGGTTATTCAGTCGCTTATAAGTTATTGGAGTATCAAGAAAGCCCCCGAACAAATTTGCCTAGTGAATGCTGAGACGAGCAAGACCAATAAAAGATCTGTCTCATATAAAGTGTCTACGGGCGAATATCCGAGCGAAAAAGATCTTAAAGATTATTATATCGCCAAGAATCATTCTCGAAAGGACACTGCGGAGCATTTCGGGATAACTGAATCTGGAATTGTTTCTTTGTTAGAATATTATAATATACATAAGACAGGAAATGAAATATCTTTGACAAAAAAGAAGACCTGTGTCGACAGATATGGGGTTTCTACAAATTTGAAGCTGGAAGAATGTAAGGCTAAAATTAGACAGACATGTGAGTCTAAATATGGGGTCGAGCACATCTCTCAAGTGGAAGCAATAAAAGAAAAGCGCAAAGATACTTTCATTGCAAAATATGGAGTTAAATATGTTCTCCAGAACGAAGAAGTGAAAAAGAAAGTCCAAGAGACTGTGAAAGAGAAGTATGGGGTTGAGTGGCCATGTCAAATTGAGTCTTGTAAAAGATCAGGACATGGACAAAATTCTAAACCAAATCAGATTTTTGAAAAAAAACTTGAAGAAAGAGGGTGTGACTTCTCTAGAGAATATAATTTAGGAGACTACAGTTTTGATTTTAAAATAGGCGAGGTATTGATAGAAATTGATCCTTGGTTTACACATCAATCGAGTTTAGATACTAAATTTGGTAAAAAGACTAAGGAATATCATGCTAACAAGACCAATTGTGCTGTAAAAAATGGATTTCATTGTGTGCATGTGTTTGATTGGGATGATCAAGACAAAATTATTGATATCTTCTTAGGCGAGAAAGAAAAATGTTATGCCAGGATGTGTGACGTAAAAATCGTCGAAGAGAAAGAAGAAACTGATTTTCTAAATAAATACCATTTGCAGGGATATGTTAAGAGTGACGAGTGCATAGGATTATATTATAGGGGGGAGCTTGTTCAATTAATGAGTTTTGGCAAACCTCGATATAATAAAACTTATGATTATGAGTTGTTACGTTTGTGTTCCTCAAAGTGTGTTGTTGGTGGGGCGAGTAAGTTGTTTAAGTGTTTTATTAACAAGCACAAAGGTAAAACTGTTATTTCTTACTGTGATCTTTCTAAATTCAGTGGGGAAGTGTATGAAAAACTTGGATTCGTCTTGTTAAGAAAATCAATCGGCAAGCACTGGTATTCACCAAAATTAAAAAAACATATAACAGACAATTTGCTTAGGCAACATGGTTTTGATCGTTTGCTTGGCAAAACGTTTGAGTGCTTTGGTAAGGGGAGTAACAACGACACCCTGATGCTAGAGCACGGCTTTGTTGAAATATATGATGCCGGACAGGCGTCTTATATTTATATAAACTAAAAAGACGGGGGCTAATGCTCCTGCTTTTTAAATTAAAAAGGAGAAAAAAGATATGGCTAAGTATTTTTTAGGTTCTGTCGGTAAGGCTGAAGCTTTCAGAAAGAATGATGACGGCACAATGTCCCTTGCATTCGTTTCTAAGACCTTAACTGACTCTGGTTTAAACATTTCTACGACTAAGGATGACATCCGTGCTGGTCAGGGCGCTCCTGTCCAGTTCAGTTTTTATCACGATCCGTCTGTTGAGATCACTCTCACGGATGTTCTCTGGAAGAAGGAATATCTTGAAGCTCAGCTTGGTGCCAAGTTCACCACTGGCAATCAGGATTATAAAACCTCTTTGGTAACATTCAAAGACGGCGTTGCAGATTTTGCAGAGACTGTCTATAAGATGCCTTTCCCCTGTGGAGAAGACTATCTTGTCTGGGGAGCTCCCCAGGGTTCTGAAGATTGGGTCACTTTGTCTTATGACGAGACTGAGAAGAAGTTAAAAGTCGTCGATAGCACAGGAAATGTTATCACCACAGCAAACGGTTCTTATTGCGTCCGTTATCTTGGCTCTGTCACCAATGCCATGAGAGCTGAAATCAGTTCTATGATTGTCCCTGAGGAACTTTATCTTGTTATCACCGCTCCTATCTTTGCAGGTGATGCTTGTGCCGCCTCCAAGGGTAAAGCTGCTGGACACATTACATTTGATGTTCCTCGTTTCGTTCTCAATGGTGCTCAGGAATTCTCTATGAATATGAGCTCCAACCAGACAATGTCCTTGGCTGGCACTGCTCTCGCTTCTGAAAGTTCTGAGTGTGATGCCCAGGGCGGAAAGTTACTCGAGATCATTGAAGTTATCGATAATCGCAACTGGTTGGATGACGTCGAGTCCATTACTCTCGATGAAGAGAGTGCTGAGGTTGGCGACACTCCTAGCGTTTATGGTGTCCTTAAAGATGGTCATCTTGCCAAGATCGACAACGCTAAGTTAACATTCTCTCCAGTTTTAACGAACGGAAAGTTTGCTGCTGGGGAATACACTATTTCCTTGACTGGCTACGATAGCGTTCCGTCTATCAAAGTTACCATTGCTTAATTTTACAATTAAATAATGTGCAAATTCTTGTCTGGCGACGGTGAAACCTGGTATATTTGTCGTCTGTCAAAAAAGAGATGTTCTTATCAGCAATTTTGCTCTGAAAGGCATTGTATTTTGCTTTTTAATTGTACCAGGTGTCCTGCATATAAGGACAAAGGTCAAGAGAAAGAAGACAAATAAGGAAGACAGCACTATTGGGGCCGCAGTTGCGGCCCCTTTAAGTGTTGTTTTGAGAGCGTTTGATATTAATCGGGCGGTCTTAAAATAACACTTGTTTTTGGTTGTCCGTCGATTAAAAATCCAGCATTAGATGAAAGTTTAAAGAAATGGGGAGAAAGGAGCGATCAAGCCTGTATTTTTGGGGAGAAGACCGATGGTGAGATTTTTAACACCGAAGAGGGTGTAATAAGGGGGCATACTTTTACGGTGTTTTACGGCGATATTATGGTCACAGCTAAGAATATTCACAATTCTAATACCAATAATATCGGAGATAAAAATTAAAGAGCAGAAAACGGATAAGGGGGAATTTTTATGTCAACTGAAATTATGAACATTATTTTGAGTGCCTTGGGCACTATCGTTACGGGATTGGCAAGTTTTGCTGTTGTTAAATTTACTTCGTGGATCAATTCGAAGGTTAAGGACAAAAAAGCTGCCGGGTATCTTAATGCCATTGTAAATTTGGTTGTTATCGCTGTTAAGGAAACATATCAGACCTATGTTGAGTCCTTGAAGAAGTCTGGATCTTTTGATGCGGATGCACAAAAAGAGGCTCTCAATAACTGTTTGATTAATATTAAATCAAAATGTTCAACAGAGCTGATTGATTATCTTAAAGAAAATTTTGGGGATGTCGATGAGTATATTATTAGTTTGATTGAGTCCCAAATTTATACACTGAAGAATGGAAATTCTTCTGATACCGTTATTGAAGTGAAGGAGAGTGAGTAAGATGACATTAAAAGAATTACAGGAAAAAAACGCGCGGATTCGCGCGAAGCGTGAAGCGGCCAGAGCTATTGCACAGGTTGCAGAGGAAATAGAGAAAAATCCTGCTCCGGCCGCTGTTGTGGCAGTTGAGGAGACTCCTCATATTATCACTGTTCCGGCAGAAGGGGTTCCTGAAGTGACTATTAAGGGAGATTTTTCGGCGGTTGAAGAGGAGTACCCTAAAAAGGCAAAGAAAGGGAAAAAACCTGCCAAACGTGAATATATGGTTGTTGAAGAGGAGAAGGAACTTCTGGAAGAAGAGAACTCAAAAGATGGTGAATAACGCGTCTTTGCGTTTTTATAAATTTTTATAATGATGTAAGAGAGGTACTATATGGGAACAAGCAATAACAAAGCCGTAAACGAAATGGTTGATCTTTTTCGGGATGTGGTGTCTCAAGAAATCAAGAAAGAGGATAGTACCGTTCTTTGCAAGATTACCGAGAAATTGGGGAGCAATCGATATAATCTTTCAATTGTGCCAGATGATGCGGTTGCAATCAGGAATATTCCTAACATGACCAAGTTTAGTCCAAAAATTGGGGACTATGTTTATGTTTATAAGATCAACAATCAACTAAGCAACGCTTTTATTTGTTGTGTCTTGGGGGAAACGCTAGAGGAGACGGAAAGCACGTCTGTTCAGGCAATATCTTCTTCTCAGACGGGGACAGTGACGCCTGGCTCGAGCAGTGCTTACGTAATAGAAGATGTTCTGCATCTTTAAAGAGAGGTAAAAGGGGATTAAGTATCCGATTGTAAATAGGGTGGAGGAATTTTACGAAATACCTTTGCTCGTTTATATGCGGCATCTGGCTCTTAATGCCAGGTGCCGCATTTTCATCTTTGAAGTTTTGTCGGAGACGTCTATTCTAATTCAGAGGAAGAGGTGTTATGGAAATAAAAGGGAAAAAGAAAATATCAGATTTTGATTATTTGATCATGTTTGATTTAGCAAGCCGTGTTTCCGGCGTGTGTGTTTGGGACATTAAAAAAAAACGCCCTTATGGCGTTTACAAAATAGAAGTTGACAAGGAGAAGGTTGAATTGCCTGCCGCGGAGCTTTATAATAAAATCGGCCTTTTATTTGGTGAATTAGAGAAAGAAATTGACTTGACGGCTGTTTTTGTCTCGAAGGAGGCAATGCCGTGTCAGGTCCATGGAGGAAATTCGACCATACAAACTTTTCTGGCTCTCGCAAGAAGTCATGCAATTTTGGATTATTATATGTACGAGCACAACATCCCTGTGTATGATTATATTGGTGTTTATCCTATTTCGGCTCACTCTTACCTAAAAAAGATTATGGGGAAAGACGGAAATTACAAAGTCCAAAAAACAGACATAAAAGATTATGTGTGTGATCAGTATGATTTAGACATAGAGGTTCTCGATGAATCGGACGCTGTGTTTTTGGCTCAGACCCTAGTTGAATCAAAATGGAATAAAGACTTGCAGGGAATGATTAAAGAAGAAAAAAAACATAAGAAAGGTTTGAAAATAAAATCCGCGGTTGAAAAACATAACCAAGAAATAGACAGACTAGAAAATCTGGAAGTGTCTGAGCTGGAGTAAAGACAGTAAAAAGGAGAAAAAATATGGGAAGGTCTACAGTTTACAATGATAATCTGACACAAGACTGGGGACTTGTCTCAGATCAGAATAAAAAGCTTGTCCGCGACTTTATTAAATATTGTAAGTCAAATGACAAGTCTCCCCAAACAATAAAGCAGTACGAGGAATGGTTAAAAGTTTTCTTTTGTTGGAATTACAAAGAAAACGAGGACATGTTTTTTATTAATTTAAAAAAGAGAGATTTTGTGTATTATTTTGGTTGGTGCCGAGATCTGGGGATGAGCTCTAATAGAATAGCCTCCCTGAAATCTGCTTTGAGCAGCCTGTCATCTGAGATAGAGTTATTATACGAGGATGTTTATCCCGATTTCCGTAATCAATTGAGAGGGCTGGAACCTATTCATATTTCGACGGTTAGGAAAAAAACTGTCATTTCAGATGAAGAGATTGCCAAAATTCTTGATGGGTTAACTAAAGCCGGAAATTATCAAGAGGCTTGTTATTTGGCGTTGGCTTGTGCTTCGGGTAGCAGAAAGGCAGAGCTCCTGCAGATGAAACCCGAATTCTTTGTCCCCGAGAGGGAGGTTTTTGGGGGGTATATGTATTGCACCCCCGAAGTCAGATCCAAGGGGAGGGGGAAACAGGGAAAGTTGATCAAGAAGTACGTAATCAAAGAGCTGTTTAAGCCTTTCTTTGACCGTTGGATGGAAGAGCGTAAAAGGCTGAGCATTTCGACTCCGACTCTCTTTGTCACCAAAAAAGGCGGAGAGTACGTCCCCGCCACGATTTCTACCGCAAACTGTATTGCGGCCAAGATCTCAAAAGATTTTGGCATAGATTACTATAGTCACTCAAGTAGACATTTTTTTTGCACATATCTTAAAAAGATGGAGTTGCCTGATGATGTTGTTGTCCAGATCATTGGGTGGAGCGAATCTACTGGGTCGGCTATGGTTGGGATTTATGACGACACAGATAAGACGGAACGTATGGAAAAATTTTTTAATAAATTTTTAGACGGACAGGATTAGGCGTGACAAAGAGACGCGTAAGAAGTAAAAGGAGATTGTTACTATGGAAGAAAATAATAAATTAAAAATCAGTGATTACCTTTCGGCTTGTATTGATTTTGAAAAAGCGCCGAATAAAGACAAATTAAAAGAGATTGGCGGCTTTGTCGAAAAGTTGAATTTTAGAGAGTATATTCCCTTGAAAGAAAAAGAAATATTGGTCATGAGAATAATGACATCCCTTAGCAAGGACTTTGATGCTCCTGGGGCGTCGGCTTTCATTGAAATGGGGAAGGTTGGCATAGGTCTGCTTTCTTATTGCACGAATTTAAATGTTGATGTCAATCTTGTTAATTTAATGTATCACTCTTATGATTTATTACACACGTTTGGGTTTGTCGAGGCGGCATTAAAGCGTTGCGGGAAAGATTATAACGTTTTTGTCTCCATGGTTGATCGCGCGGTTGGTTTTGATAATTTTTATCGCATTATTCAAACAGCGGCTCTGTTTGATTCTGAATCGTATGACAAGTGGGTTGCCACTATGAACGATTTAAAGACGACAATGGATCAAGAAACTTTAAAGAGTTTGATGAATACGGTAAACACAGAGGATGAAACATCAAAGTCGGTTTTACAGGAAATGCAAAAAATGGCTGTCCAGAATGTTAATGAGGCGCTGTCACAAGAGCGAGAGAAAACTCGAAAGGCAATACAGCTTCTTGAGAAAAGCGAAGATCCCGAAATATAGCCCCAGAGAAAATGCGGTTGACATTTGGGGAATTTTTGTGTATAATATCTATTATAAAACCAGATAACTGATAACAGGCTGGTGGAGGTATAATGAAAGTTATTAAAAGAGATGGTACGGAAGCTTTGTTTGATTGGAACAAAATCAAGTCTGCAATATGGAGAGCGAACGAAAGGACAAAAGAAATAGACTCCGAAGATCTTGACTCTCTTGTAAACGCAGTCGTATCTAAGTGTGAGGAGGAAGAAAAAAGTTCCGTTGGTGTCGAAGAAATTCAGGACTTTGTCGTTGATGTTTTGTTTGATCATGGATTTAGGAAAACGGGGAAAACATATTTGTTGTACAGGGAGCAAAGAACCCGCAACAGACAGGTCAAAACCAAACTTTTAAAGGAAATCGGAGAGAAGATTAAGGCGTCTAATGTCGTAAATCAAAATGCTAATGTTGACGAGCTTTCTTTTGGGGGAAGAAAAGGGGAGGCCTCAAATGAATTGATGAAGTGGCTCGCTTTAAACAATTGTGTTTCTAAAATGGCGAGAGAAAATCATGAAAACAATGAGATATATATTCATGATCTTGATTCGTATGTGGTTGGTATGCACAATTGTTTATCTATTCCTTTTGACAAACTTTTACAGGAGGGGTTTAATACGAGGCAGACTGATATTCGCCCCGCCTCCTGTATTAGCACGGCTTTCCAACTTGTTGCTGTCATTTTCCAATTACAAAGTTTGCAGCAATTTGGTGGTGTAAGTGCGACGCATTTAGACTGGACGATGGTCCCATATGTAAGAAGAAGTTTTAGAAAACATTACATTGAAGGTTATCCTTATCTTACTGGCGAGGAGTTGGTGTCTGAAATTTTGGAAGATACGTCTATTACAGATAGATCTGTTTATAAAAGTGAGAAAGTGTATAATTATGCAACAAATTTAACCGTTCGTGAATTAAAGCAGGCGGTTGAGGGAATGTACCACAATCTTAATACATTGCAAAGCAGATCTGGGAACCAACTCCCCTTTACCTCTATAAATTACGGCACCTGTACTTTGCCAGAAGGCAGAATGGTTGTGAAAGCCTTGCTCGAGGGGAGTATTGACGGGGTCGGGAAGCTTCATCGCACGGCTATTTTCCCTTGTGGGATCTTTCAGTATATGAAGGGGGTAAATGATAAGCCGGGCACTCCTAATTATGATATGTATCAATTGGCGTTAAAGTCAACTGCAAAAAGACTGTATCCTAATTATGCCAATGTTGATTGGTCTAATAATGCTGGGTATGATAAAAATGATCCTAAGACGTATTTTAGTACGATGGGTAAGTGCAAACTACAGCTCATCTAAAATCTTTTTAACCCCGCTCGGGGGTGTCCATGAAAATGGGCTAACGGTTAGGTCCTTGTTGGTGCAAGGATGAGATCCGTGCTAAATCTTAAAACTTGAATCGAATATAAAAACAAAGGAGGTCATATATGGTCTTCCATCAAGATATTGTTTAATAGATTTTGTCGGCGTGATTGCGACGAGATTTGTGTAAATAATTATATTATTCAAGTTGTTAAGTAAATGTGTATCGACTATCCCTGATGAATGTATGGGAGTAGGGCAGGAGATAAGCGCCTGCGACGCTATAGGAAACGAAGCGTCTTCAACCGAAATAAAAGACTATCGTATCAATGATAGAAGATATAGTCAGTTCTTATAGTAATATAAGAGATAATGTGTAGAACTGCCAATGGATATGATATTAACGCTGACCCTGGTGTTAATCCACAAACAAAAGATGGTCGTGGCAATATTTGCCCTGTGACCATTATTATGCCAACTTTGGCCATGGAAGCAGATAGAGACGTCGAAAAATTTATGGCTTTATTAGATAAGAAAATCCATGAAGCGAAAAGTATGCTTATTGAGCGTTTTGAATATATTTGTTCTCAATCGCCGGATTCTGCAAAATTTATGTATGAGAATGGGACAATGCTGGGATATAAACCGGAAGAGGGTATCCGGTCAGCTTTGAAACACGGGACATTGGCCCTTGGCCAGTTGGGTCTTGCTGAAACTTTGCAGATTCTTATTGGCTGCAATCAAACAAGACCAGATGGGATGGCTTTGGCTAAAAGAATAGAGCAACTATTTAAAGACAGGTGCGATGAATTTAAGAGAGAGTACCATCTTAATTTTGGCGTTTATTACACGCCGGCTGAAAATTTGTGTTATACTGCTATGAGCAAATTCAAAAACGCTTATGGCGTAATTCCAAATGTTTCGGACCGTAAATATTTTACCAACAGTATCCATGTCCCGGTTTGGGAGCCTGTTACCGTGTTTGAAAAGATTGACGTCGAATCACAATTAACTGGGTACAGTAATGCAGGGTGTATCACCTATGTTGAGTTACCATCTTCTACAATTGGCAACCTGGAAGCATTAGAGACAATTGTCAACTACGCTATGGATCATGATATTCCGTATTTTGCAGTCAATGTCCCTAATGACACCTGTCTTGATTGTGGCTACACGGGAGAATTTAATGACTGTTGTCCCGCTTGTGGAGGTAAAAATATTCAGCAGTTAAGAAGGGTCACCGGATATCTTACGGGGAACTATAAAACTGCGTTTAATGCCGGGAAGGCGGCAGAAGTAAAAGATCGCGTTCAACACGTAAAATAGAAAGTAGAAAGGTGTTTGATATGAACTATATGAATATTTATCCTTGTGCCATAAGTGATGGGCAGGGAGTTCGCGTTAGCCTTTATGTCAGTGGCTGCCGGAACCACTGTCAGGGGTGTCATAATAAGAGCGCTTGGAATTTTAAGGCTGGTAGTTATTTCGATCCACAAAAAACATTAGACATTATTCTTCAATATCTCGATAAAGATTATATTTCTGGACTAACGCTTTGCGGAGGGGAGCCTATGGAAAAAGAGAGCCAGGAAGACCTCTGTAATCTTGCTGAGAAAGTAAAAGCGGTGTTCCCAAATAAAACGATTTGGTGTTATACGGGATATTTATACGAGGATCTTAAAGAGGGTGGAAAGCAACATTTTGAGTATACGGATAGATTGCTCGCGGCAATTGACGTTTTGATCGATGGCCCCTTCCTTCTTTCTCAAAGAGATATTACCGACGCAAATCGGTGGAGAGGGTCTAAAAATCAACGGGTTATTGATATAAAAAGATCTCTTAGAGAGGGTAGGCCTGTCTCTTTGGCGGGGATACCCAATAATAATTTTTAAAAAAATTGTTTAACAGGGGCGGGGTATCCCGTCCTTTTGTGGGTTATTTAGGAATAAGAGCAAGTTCGATTCTTGCATAACCCTTTAAATTTTATTTTAGCATGTTTTATTTAGGAGGTTATTGGTATGATAGGAAGTAATTTAAACAAAAAAATTTTCCCGTTTTTTGATTCAGTTAAAGATCCTGTAAGAAAAACAGGAGTTAGTGACTCTTTGATTCTTAATCACTTGTATAGCGCGGTTAGTGTTGAGGTCTCAGGTATAACCTCGGGGGATATCGCGGTTGAAGGTTGTATTAATAGCTTAAATTCAGATGGGACAGTAAAAACAGATGAGGAGTGCTCCTGGTCAAAACTGTCGTTAATTGATTTAAATGGGATGAAGACAATAGATAATATTACGGCAAATGGGATTTATGCCGTTGGTGTGGATGGGATGAGCCGTGTTAGAGTAGTCATTAACTCTGTTTCAGGGGCAGCCACCATTGTTGGTGTGGCAGGGGTATAATTATGGCTTCCGGGATTGATTTAATTGCGAGAGGCATGGCGGGGTCAAAGGCGGATCTTGTCAATGGGAAAGTCCCGGCCTCGCAGCTGCCGTCGTATGTTGATGACGTCGTTGAAGGATATTATTTTGAAGGGGCATTTTATGAAGACGCAGCCCACAGTGTTAAGATAGAGGGGGAAACGGGTAAAATTTATGTTGACATCACGCCGGGATCAAACGCCACATATCGATGGTCCGGGAGCGCTTATGTTGAAATTTCTTCTGGAGGAAGTGGCTCGGAAGTAATCATAAGGAGTTGGTAATATGGCACTATACCTAGGAAACAAGAAAGTCTCGATGAAGTCGGGAAGCGGGGGAATGAAAGCATTCTTCGACGCAGGTGGCAAGTGCGCATACAGCAGTGCAACCACATTCGTTGGCGCAATCGGCTATAGCGACACAAGCAATGTCACGAGTATGTATTATATGTTCTATAATTGCTCTA
>CAVHCX010000004.1:0-65516 GCA_963634745.1 Clostridium sp. CAG:343 | reverse complement strand
CTAGACACAAGCAATGTCACGGATATGGGTTATATGTTCTATAATTGCTCTAGTCTTACCGAGATACATATGACAGGGATGAAAGTAGATTTCGATATCTCCTCCTCCACGCTCTTCACTGAATCCGCCCTCGTGGAGATACTGAACAACCTTGCTACCGTGACTTCCACTAAGACACTTACTATGGGAAGCACGAACCTTGCGAAACTCACCGACACTGAAAAGGCGATTGCAACCAACAAAGGATGGACACTGAAATGAACACATACAAATCCAATACAGGCTATGTAAAGAACCTCCTCACTAGCGAGGTCTTCACAGCCGATACAATCTACCTCGGGATTTATGACAAAGCCGAGAACTACTCGGATGTCACAAAGGAAGAATACGAGGAATACATAAAGGAGAAAGACAATGGCAACGGACAAGACACTAAGTAAACTCATCATCAACAATCTCACACAGGCGCAGTATGACTCCGCCACAAAGAACGAGGATGAACTTTACCTCACACCTGACACCACGGACGAAGACTTGGCAAACAAGCAGGACAAACTAGTCTCAGGCACTAACATCAAGACCATCAACAATGAAAGCATTCTAGGTAGCGGAAACATCTCCATCTCAGGTGGAGGAGACTCCGCAGTGGGTACGATTACGTTTACCGATTCACAGATGTATTCATTACAAACTACAGGCAAATGCACACTAACCTCGGACAATTTGGCAGTTATTAAATCAAGTAAGATGGTTGACATTGTATACAACTCAATAGTCCTTGCAACTATGAGCGTGAATATGATGGTGATAACCTCTACCTTACAGACTGCTCCTGTATTTATGTATCACGCATATTCAATAGTTTGGACAGGGGAGAACTACCCATTAATGTTCCGAATAATGTTCAGTTCCACAGACACGTCAACTACGTTTAACTTTGGGGATCGAGTTAATCTGATGATTAATGGTAGCACCTACCTTAACAATAAACAATTCGAGGAGACAAATAACGGCATTTATGGTCCTCAATTCTATCAGCATAACATCTATATGCTATATGAATCAGGTGATACTACATTCTGTGTTCGATTCCAAATCATCAACAATGTATCCGACCAATACACAAGCATAACCTCATTACAGAATTATCTAGGAACGAACTTCGTTCAGGGATGTTCAGGATATATGACTTCCGCTAGTGGATATGGAAATGCATATTCAGTTACTGCAAGTAAAGTATCAGGAATAGTGGGCACTTCACAAACTTCAATCACATATACAACCACGGGTCTTACCATTACTGACGATATTAAGGAAATGTCATAAACAATAAATCTGATCTAAGAAAGGAGGTATATATGGGGGTAGAGGGGCCAATTACAAAAATACAGATAGACAGTACGGGTGCTGTTTATAATATTTATGATGAAAACGCGGTTCACACTGTCAAAATAATCAATACAGATAATTCTGCTGCTCAAGATATGTCTTCTTCTGAGAAGATTACGGGCAGTGGAATTATTAATTTTCATAAGGTGTCGAAAACAGGGTCTTATAACGACCTTTTAAACAAGCCCAATCTAAACGAGTACGTTACGCTTGGCACTGATCAGGAAATCACAGGGCAAAAGACAACCACCCGAAGGCTTCTTTACGAGCCCGAGTCTGACCTTCCGGCCGGATATTCTTCTGCCACCGTGGTAATTTCTCAGAGCGGAATTGATACTGGTATTGCTGTATCTTCTTTAACTATCCCGACTATTGAGACTTCTTTTAAGATGATCTCTGTGGGGGATTATGATTGGTTCGGCACCACAAATGTCTTTAAAGCTACGATTTGCGCAAATATTTCTTCAAGTGGCGGGACTGATTATGTCCGATGGGGCACAACCTCTTCCTCTAGCCCGAAGATAAATTTTTCTCTTATTTGCGATGGGGCCTTTCATACGCTTAAGATTCAGTCCACATCTACCACTTCGCATTCATTCTATGTAGATGGGGAATTGATAGGCACAAAGACTTATGAAGCGTCTTTTGTGAACACAGGTAATATTTATATTGGGAGAGGAAGAAACACCCCTGCGTCTTCTTGGAAATATTTCAAGATAATGAACACCAATGCAAACGTCGTTTTGTTTGACGGCGCTGCTTGTTACGATGAATCAAGTGGCCAGTATGGTTTTTATGATGCTGTGTCTAAAACTTTTAAGACGGCTTCCTCGGGTATTACAGGGAGTATTGATCGTTCAGAGTATGCACTGGTCAGCGACATCCCCGAGTACGAGGGGTCGGATGGTATTTTGATTAGCACTTCTTCACTTTTGGAGAATAAAAAAACAATCTCAATCAAGAATCTTGGCGTAACAGACAAGAAGATTGCTTCTTGCAACACAAACAAACTTACTCAAGAGTCTGATGACATTCTGATATTGGATGGAGGTCACGCTAAATGATAAAAGGAGGGTAGCCTTATATGGCAGAAAACACAATTAAGACTAGATTCCAAGTACGCAGAGACACCGAGTCCAATTTCCAAGGGTTCACTCTTGCGGAGGGCGAACCTAGTTACGCAACTGACACAAGAGTCTTCAAGATTGGCGATGGGATTCTTCCATGGGAGAAACTACCCACAATCACATTGTCATTCATCGGAGAGACTCAAAGTACTTACGATGCAAAGACTGGAATCACTGCATACATAACTGAGATAACATTTGAAGAAGTGGATGCGAACATTGACAATCTCAAGTTAAGCGGAAAGTCAATCGATACGATACCCTTGTATTCTGTTGAAGAAGGGGAGACTCTTACACTTCATTCAGAGGAGACCAAGAAAGACTTGATTGACTTGACTGGAAGCGGTACGTATAAGCGACTTAAGGCAATCAATGTTCCTAATATCGAAATCAATGATGAAGGACACAAGCATGAGTACTTACCAAAAGGAGATATCAAATGAAAGGAGATATAAACTATGGCAGATGAATATTTAAGTAATGTGAAGATAGGCACGAAGGAGTACAAACTAAGAGCAAGTGCTTTATCGGATGAACTTTACAAAGAACTGAAGCAGTCAGTGATGACTTACAAAGGTTCTGCTACATGGGCAGAACTTCAAGCGATGGAAAAGGCGACACCTCTTCCTAACAATGGTGATGTCTACACGATTTCCGACCAAGAGAACAGAGAAGTTGTCTGGTACATGGCAGATGGCGGTACACCAAGCGATGATTGCTGGATTGATTTAGGCTATGATGACCATGCACACTCAGTTGAAATCAACGGCACAAAAAAGACATTCACAGATAGTAGTGGCGAGATTAACTTTACATTGACTGGTACGCCAGATTCTCAAACGCAAAGTGTACTTGGAAGCGTTAGTACAAAAGGTAGTATTACAGACCCCACGCATCTTCATCATCTTAGCGGAAGTATTTCTCCTAATAGCGCAACAAGTACCATTTCAGTTTCTTCTCCTGCCAGTGGAGAAACTCCAACATATACACCTAGTGGAACTATTTCATCCGTAACAAATACTACTTATACCTTAACTGGAGCAAACTATACCCCTGCTGGCACGATTTCTGTTGATAAGGCATATGTTACAACACAAATTGGTGATTCTACTTATGTCCCTAGCGGTACAATAAGTGGAACTGCAGTCTCTATTCCTAAATCAACATATGTGTCTGGCGGTACATTTTCCTCAGATGCCATCAAAAGTTTCTCCGCAACATTAGGGGATGCTTGGCAAGATGTTGTCTCTTCGGTTTCTCCTACTTTTACAACACCTTCTATTACAATAAGTGGTGGAACTTATATTACTGGCGTTGATAGAAATTCTACTGCAACAAATATTACTTTTGCTGGAACTAAAGCAACAATCTCTTCATCCTTTACACCTAGTGGTTCTGTTGTAAGAAATGCAAAGACAATTGTTTCCGTTGATGGCGAGACTTTGACATTTAACAATACTTCTATTTATGAGCCTACTGGCGCATTCACTGGAACTACTGGAACGGCGACTGCGACTTACACGCCTCAAGGAACTGCAACAATTCCAGCAAATACATATCTTGCAATAGCCCATCCGAATTCTACTGCTACATTTAAGGCTTCTTCTTCTTATGTCTCTTCTTTGGCAGTTAAGCAATTTGATACAACTGGATTGGATGTTAGTCAAATCATTGATTTCACAACTACTAAGGCAACCAACACACTTACTCTTACAAAGAACGCAACAGAAACGGCTTTGTCTGTCACTCAACCTACATTCAATGGAACAGGAGTATGCCTTGTTACAGAAGAGCCTACAGCAAGATTTGAGGGTACTTCAGCAACAATCACTCCTAAACTTAATCCAAAGGATACTACCACTACACCTACATTCACTGGAACAGGAGTCATGCTTAAATACGATAAAGTTTCAAGCATTTCTCATACCCTATCTATCGACAAGGCTTCCACTGGAATCACCTATACCAATATGACATTCAACTATGCGATTGTTGACAGAGTCACTGGGGTTACTATTACCGCAAGATAAATTAGATTTATATAGAAGGATAAGGTAATCACCTTGTCCTTCTATTGATATAGGAAAGGAGACAAAAATGGCAAACATAACCAATGTAAAAATCAGCGATGTCACATACAACATCACTGATGCCAATGCTGTTCATTACACAGCCAACGCTTCCGTTTCGGTTGCTGGAACTACCAAGACAACCAACACTCTTTCTCCTAGCACTTTGTTCGTAGCCAACGGATTGATTATGGGCGGTACTGCTCAAAGCGCTGGGCTTGTCACAAGAGGAATTTGCGGAGTAGGCACACCAAATGCCACAACTGGTGCTTGCACGAAAGACAATCTCTATCTCAATTATGATGGCGATAATAATTATAGTCGAAAGGTTGTCTTGGGTGCTGGAAGTATCGGAAGTGCAATCACTGGTGGAGCATACACTTATTCAGCAGTCAGAGGCGACCAAATGGTATCTTATGTGACTTCTGCGATTAGCGGAAAGGCTAACACATCAGACCTATCCAAAGTAGCCACAAGTGGTTCATACAATGACTTGTCTGATACACCTATAATTGACTCTGCTATCTCATCTACATCTACCAATGCAGTTCAAAACAAAGTGATTTATACCGCTCTTTCTGGCAAACAAGCAAGTCTCACAAATGCTCAACTCAATGCGTGTAACTCTGGAATCACATCTTCCAAGGTTACTACATATGATGGCTATGCTTCTCAAATCAGTGGTAAGCAAGACAAACTCACCGCAGGTTCTAATATTACAATCTCTGGCACAACTATTTCATCTTCTTATACGGACACAAAGAACACTGCTGGTTCAACGAATAATTCATCGAAACTTTTTTTGATAGGCGCTACATCACAAACGACTAATCCACAAACATATTCTAATTCTAATGTTTACACATCTAATGGTATTCTCTATGCAACCAATATTAGTGAAGGTGGCACATATTTATCGAATAAATATTTAGAGAAATCAGTTTATGTGAATACGCCAGTATCCGACCCAACTGACCAATATCAATGTGATGTTGCGAATAATGGTGATTCTTTTGAAGTTAAAGTATCTTATGCAAAGGAAAGTGGCGATATAGATAATCCGACAAAGCAATCAATGTTAAAAATTACCCCTGATGGTATTATTCTTAGTGGAGATGAAGTAAATCGTAATGATTATTACAGTGTAACTGGCGGATTGATGTATAGAATGGATGGGCAAGATGATAATTATAAATTCAAAGTATTAGATTCTAATGACCTTACCAGTGTGGTATCTTCTGGAAATACTTCGCCTATAACATCTGGTGGTGTATATAATTATGTCGGTCTTAATTTCCAAACCACACTCGTTGCAGGTAGTAATATTACACTCGAAAATTCTACTATCTCTGCTAGTGACACAAAGAACACTGCTGGCTCTACTAATTCAACCTCTAAATTATATCTCATTGGTGCTACATCACAAGCGACTAATCCACAAACATATTCTAATTCTAATGTTTACACATCTAATGGCACGCTTTTTAGTACATATCTTCATCCTACTGATGGTATATGGTTTTATAGTTCTAGTTTTCGTGTAACAAACATGTATATGACCAGAGTCTATTACTCATTCTCTTCTCCTTCTGCTGGCACTGACCATTACAAAGATGTGTCAATCGTAGGGGCGAGTACAGGAAGTGGAAAATGGTTTGCGGTTTCATCATCATTTGGAACTACAAGTAGCATATCAATTCCTACAACAGGAGATGGTTCTTATGCAACATATTACACAACAACTGCTACGATTTTGTCATCAACAACAATCCGTGTTTGGTTTCATATGACACAAACCTACTCTGGAACTTTTATCGCTTGGGCAGATGTCATTGCAATTAAGTACTACTAAAGGAGAATTAAGAAATGTCAGATAAAGATTTCATTGCTTATGTTACAGAGGATGAGAGATTATACCTCAATGAAGAGGATGTGCCTACAAATAGCAAATTTTCAAATATTACTTTGAGCGAAGAGGAGATTAATGATGTATGTCAAACGCCTATGGGATATGCTTGGTATTACAAGGATGGCAAACCAATTCTTCTTGAACATGAAACTGAAGATTCAAAGAGACAAAATAAACTCAATGAACTCATTACTCTCAAGGCTTACCTCTCCGAGACCGACTATGTCATCTCCAAACTTAACGAATTGAAGTTAGAGGATGAGGATGAATACGAGACTGAGAAAGCGAACTATGCGGATGTGCTTGCCAAGAGAAAAGAAGCAAGAAAGAAAATCAATGAGATTACAAAGGAGATTGAGAAACTATGAAAATCATTCTTAAGAGAATTTTATTCTATTCCCTATCGTTCACTTGGGGAGCATTGCTTTCCATTATTGGATTAATCATGATGATTCCGTTCCTAATCACAAGAAACTTCGGAACTTACCATGGCAGAATCTACGGAGTCTTCCCATCTTGTTTTGGAGAGAACTGGGGATTCGAGATGGGATGCTTCTTCTTTCTAGCCAATAACATGAAGGACAATGACTATATTAAGCGACACGAATGTGGTCATGGTCTTCAGAATATCATCATGGGAGTCTTTCAGTTGATTATCCAGTTTTGGTCAATGGGAAGATATTGGTATCGTGAATGGCTTAGAAAACACAAAAAGCCTATCACTACAGACTATGATGCCATTTGGTTTGAGAAATGGGCTACCGAATGGGGAACCAAATTTGTGGCAACGGATACATTCTAGGATTTCTTGATCCAAAAGAATTATTCGTTATAATATTTATGCCAATAAAAGAAGGATTTTATTGACAGGGAATAACAGTTTTAAACCATAAGGAGGGTTTTAAAATGAAATATGTTAGTGATCTGAAAGAACTTGATGGCAAAATTTTTATGACAATTGCAGATCTGGAGGCAGCGGAAGCAAAAGCCAATGAGGCTGCCGCCGCAAAACAAAGATCGGCGAATGAAAAAAAAGCTGATGCAAAAAAAGTAGAAGAGGCAATTGTCACCCGAGACGAAACTTGGGCGTCGAATGCGAGAAAAAAAGAACAGGCTCTTCTAGATTGTATTAAGGCAGTAGAAGAGGCAAGAAAGATTTACGACTCTTGCTGCGATGAAATCGAAAAAGAAAATAATAAAAATAATGACGAGGTTATTAAAGCGGTGAAAGAATTCTGCGATAAATACAAGCAGCCTTATCACTCAACAATCTCATACAAGGATGGTTCAACGAAGACTTATACTTATTCTTGTGACAAGAGAAAAGAACTCCCGTCATTGTTAGAGTCTATTAATACGTTGTTCCATTTTTAAAAAAAGAAATGGGTTCTCAGAATGTTCCTTTGTTATAATTGTAAATTCGTCAAGACAAAGACGTTAAAACCTAACACAATTATAAATAAGAAGGAGGAGAAAACATGTTGAGAATTCTCAAAAATGTCCTGTGGGCAACACTTCGTGGATTTGATAAAGTCCTTGATTATTGTGATCCTATGGATTATGCTAATCGTTTCTAAAAGGGTAAAAAGATTGCTCTGCAGGAGACACAAAAGAGGCGGCTGTTAAAAACAACTAGTCCTCGAATAACTCATCTATTGGAGTTTCCCCCAGCGCCGGCAATAAGGCGCTGGGGGATTTTTTGATTAAAAAAGGAGAAATTATTATGCAATATAAATACGAAGATTTGTTGGCAGAATACCAAGCTAAATTAAAATATGCTGACAGAATGATGGAAAAGAATAGTCTCTCCTTTTTTAATCAAAAGAGAGACTTTTGGGAGGGGTATAAGTTTGCCAGTAATTGTTGGTTTGAAGAAAATAAGCTTTTCTGTGAAGATTTTGAACCTCGGATCAAAGAGCCAACGCCTGATCAGGCAGATCGTTTTGGCCATTATCTAGATAGAGAAAATAATCGAAAATACGATTTGGAAGGAGTGCTTTGTTATCGTGAGATGCTAATACCAGTTTACGGGGACGATGACGGACAGCAAATGTTTGCCGTATATGAAGGACATATTATAGCGGGTGGTTCATATAATGCACACCCGGAGTTTGACTTTTGCTATCAAATTGATCAGTATCTTGACAAAATCAAGTTTTAACAAGGAGGGTCTTATATGGGACAGAAAGAATATAATAGTATCGCGGAGTGGTTAAGAAGTGATAGTGGGAAAAACGCTCTTAAACACGACGAATTCCAATTAAACGGTTTCGAGGAGATGGTTAAGGCTGGTAAACATATTCATGATTTACAAAGCTCAATAGCACAATATGCCAGAATAATGAATACGGCGGGGTATGGGGATATCCACGTTGTAGCAGATGATAAAACGGGGACAAAGATTGTCTTCAGGCCGACAAATAAAAATGAGAATCTTCCAGATGATGAGTGCCCAACCCTAGACATTGGTAGGATAGAAAACGGGTTTAAGAACCAGAATAAAATGATGACGGCAAATAATCCTGTCGCTGTTAGGGGGGCGAATGGCAATGTAGGATTGGCATCAAGTCTTAGCACTGGTATTGCTGTGGCTGCAGAGGAAATAGAGAAAAACTTTGAAAGATGGAAGAAAGAGGTAAGAAATCTTTCTACAAGAGCTCAAAAGATTAGATCAACCACTAGAATTAAGATGAATGCGGTAACCCATTTGAACCCCTCTTTATACAGCCCCCATCAAATAAATGATTATACCGACACATTAAGTCAATCTGATATGAGTAATCTGGCTCTCGAAGGGCAAGAGATGATAAAGTCTTTGATTTTGACCGGATTTTATACAGAATCCGTCTTCAATGCTCATGCCAAAAACATGAAGGGGAGAGGGGCGCCTAAAAATGAAAAAGATTTCGCGAGCACAGTTCAGGACATTATAGATGCTGCAAGAGGGTCAAAAAATTTTCAAACACTTGATTCGTATGTTAAAAAACACTATCAGTGGATCTATGACAATGTTTGGGAAGGGGATCTTGCCAACTTCTTTAAACAGGTAGCAGGAAAAATTACTCAGGGCGGTAAAAAAGAAGGTGCGCCGGGGATTATTGGCGTCGCAGAGGCTGATGTTCCACTTTCCAGCTTTGCTAATTATGGCAGAAAGATTAAACAAAATTTGCAGTATATAAAGCGTGACTCGACTTATGGGAAACCGTGGTCGCATGCGTCGGGCATTACGAGATTCCATACGCTCTCTCAATATGCTTTGTATGACAAAGTTTATGGAGGCAAGGCTGCCGGGGATCAGAAAATCGCCAAAGATGTTTACTACGCAGGTGAATTGACAGACGAAGATTTAAAAAAGGTTTATCAACGTCTGAAAAAGGAAAGATCTAGGAGACAGGCCGAAGGGAAGTGGACCGCCGAAGAGGAAAAGAAATTCCAAGAACAAGCGCAAGAACTTGCAATGAGTGGCTTCGGGAAAGACGCCTCTTTGATGTCCCGTTCTGCAAACGGAGATTTTACAGGCAGAATTAAGCTAAAAGGTGGTGCCACCCAGGAAGAAGTAGACAGGTCCATTCTAGAACTTTTAGAAAAAGAAATTGCCGCCCAAAATGCGGGGCAGGGCCTGAGCGAAAAAGAAATTTCAGACAAAGCATCTTTGCAATTAAAAGGACTGCAAGGGGCGAAGAAAAAGAAGAAATACAATGAAATGATAAAAAGAGCGCTTGGCTCTATTTATGGCCTCGATAGTTCAATTAAAATCAAAGGCTATAAAATCGGCAAGGACGCTAACGGAAGAATTACCTACCATGATTTGGATTTACTTAATCCGGACGGGGTGATGGCCCAATTGAAGACGTTAAAAGGGGAAGTTCCTCAAGAACGTGTAAATGAGATTGTTTTAGATCGGCTGAAGAAAAAAATTTCTAAAGAAAAAGCGAATAAGACGCTGGACGAAAAGGAAATTGCGAATAAAGCTAGCCAGCAATTAGAGCAATTAATGGGGGGCAAAGACCATAGGAAATACAATAATATGGTGAAAGATGCCCTTCGTTCTATTTACAATCTTACTGATTTGGTTGAAATCATTGGCTATGATGAGGACAAAGGTCCTGATGGAAAAACCGTTTATCGCAACATTAATACCAAAAAGATATTAGATAATTATGTTTTTACAGCCAGAGGCGATGAGACGTCTGATTTTAGATCTGTTATTTCTAATTTTGAAGATGAACTTCTCGGCTTAGCTTACGAAGCGCATGGATATAGGAAAGAAGACATTTATATTGACCCCGACGACCCTTCAAAAGGGTTGAAGATGCATATCGCAAGACAGGCAGCTCCCATCAATGAAAAGAGTATTCGAAATGAAATTTTGAGAAAATCGCAGTACGTTTTTAATAGAGCAAGCGGAGTGGATCCTGAGGAAATTAAGAATGCCCTCAAACGTAATGGTCTAGAGGGTGTTTTTAATTATGATGAAAGCACAGGGCGATGGTATGTTGACAATGCGAAAGCGGATAAAAAATTTTTCCACCCCAAAGGCAATGGCGGGGCGGGCACCCCATTTAAATTTTTACAGAATGTCATTAAGTTAGGACAAGATATAAAAGTGGAGACGGGGAGAGTCTTGACACTGGCAGACGGGACGAAGGAAAAGGAAATGGCCCCGATTTATGAGGGCGGGGACGTTTTTGATATTAAAAAAGACGGGACAATTGAATATAAAAAATTTTTACCGGATGCGATGGGGGTACAGGTTTCAAGTGTCGATCGTTACCAAGGTTTGGCAGGGGAAACGCACTCAAGGGCCAAGTTTGGGTGGAGAGAGTTGCAGTCTCTAGAGGGAACTGTCGCCGAGATGGAGGCTTTGGGGAGCGAATATGAAAAAGGTGTCGCTCCTGTCAGAGAACTTTCACAAAAAATCGCCTCCAAATTGGCAGAGAAAGGTGTAAAATATCAGAGTCACAGAAGAAATTTAGGCTTTTTGGCTTATACTTTTAATAATAATGCAGATCAGGCAAAAAAGGATTTAAGAGGGAACGATAGCGTCGTGTGGCTTGATCGTGATGAACTCATGGGCCTTGACGCCAGTTCAAAATATGAAACAATTGGGACTGAGACGGGCGTTAATCTGGGGGATAATCCCGATCTCGCTTTCAACAATTATATCAATGACCTGCGCAAGGCCCAATATAAAAAACTTCTTGGAAAATATGGAGAAGAGGGACTTCGTAAACACGAAATTTTCTCTTCGGAAGATATCCAAGTAGCTTTTGATCTCGGGGATGACAGGATAGGGCATATTGGTGATGACGGTCAACTTTATTCTAGTGGGGTGGCAGTGTTTGGCGTGGGTAATTTGTCCAAGCCGAAAAAAGGCTCCTCCCTGTATATGCCAGACGATATCGCAATACGTAATAATGCAATTGCTAGGGCGTTGCAAGATTATTACAATTACACAGGTAGTGATCAACAATATCGCCGTAGTTCTGCTTCTCGAAAAATTTTAGAATCGACAGAGAAAATAGCCGAAAGTATTGAAAGGGGGAGCACCTACGATTCATTCCATGAATTAACTGATGATGACGCTTCTGGCTGGCTTTTGTTTAAAGCTTTAAACAATTTTTCTTCTGATATTTTCTCAGACTTGTATGGAATAGAAGCAGAAAAAACTCCCGATATGATCATGTCGACAGTCGACGCGAAGGCTATGTACGAGGCAATGAGCAGAGAAGAGCTTGTCGCCCGTTACGAAGAAGCATTCGGGAAAGGGGCAGCGAGTAAAAAAAAATCTAGGAAACTAATCAAGGAACTCCTTGATGCCTATGATGTTAGTTCTGGCCATTACAAGGGGCAGACAGTTACTTCGGAGGCATTCAATAGATCTCCGACAATTAAGTTTGTGAGTGATATTATAGGTGGGAGACTTGCTTATTCAAGTGACAGGAGAATCGTTAACCAGGGTACTCTTGCAATCAACAGAGATCTAGCAGCTTCGTCTCACGGAGACATGGACGGTGACAGAGTCGCCTTCTTCAATGCGTTCGCTGCCGGAGATTACGAAGGGGCGTCGGAGGCCCTTATGCGTTATTATCGGCACCTCCGGGAAGCGCAGACGAAAACTCGCCTAAAAGAGGAGAAAGAGCAGGAAGAAGATGGGAACGGGTCAGTTATTAAAGCTAATTCGGTGGCTGATCTTGCTCAGCGCCGTCAAAAAGCCGTCGGCGCAAACGCAGGCGCAAAAGGGGCTGGAATTTTCGGGAATCTTTTGTTTGGCGTTCAGAATATCCTTCGTGACAACGCGATGTCACAGGGCGATAAGGCATTAAATCCAGAAGCCGCCTTTGTAGGAAACTTCGCTCAGAATTTAGCCCACGTTCTTTATCAGGAAGGTATCAATATCAAAAATCTGAAAATTGCAGGACGAGATATTTCTGAGGAAGAAGTTGAATTATATACCAGAGAAATGATGACCCTTGCGGGACAGTCGCACACTTGGGATACATGGGAAGGGATGTCTGTTTTTCTCAAGAAGTTAGAGAATCTTGGCATCGCCAAAAATGGGAGAGTCTTTTCGGGTGAGATAATCGCCAACATGGGGCTTATGGATATTGGGAAGGATTCTCCTGAACTTGAGGTCCTTTCTAAAATAGCCGACAGAGCGGCTAAAAACGTCGAAAAGCTTTATTCTAAAAAATCCCCAGAATGGAAGAACGTCAAAAAAGACATTGACCGAATCAAACTGATTAAAGAAGGGAAAGCCGTAGGTATCGAAGATCTTTCAAATGAATTGCTTAATGCGCTTATCACTGACAATGTCTTCGGTGCTGCTTCATATTTTTCACCTGACTCGAAAAAAGGTTCTCTTGGTCATCGAATCAACAGTCAATATGAGTATATCCCTGGTCATACACACGAATTCGCACGCTTACTGAGGGGGGCAAGAGAAGCTCCTTTCGACGAGGTCGGAGAAAAAGCGTTCAGAGACATTCTCGAACAGAAAGTTAAAAGAGAAGGGAGAAATGACTACTCCTCTGAATATCTCGATTTAGTAGACAAAAAAGTTAAATTATCGGATTTCACAACAAGCCCTTCTGCGATGACTTCTCGACAGACTCCATATTACAGTAATAATGAATCGAAAGACACGAGAGAACTCTTAGACCAGCTTGATAAAGCCTCTAAAGGCGACTCGGCAGCTATTGATTATTTGAGACGGCAGGCTGATATTGATGACTACAGGCCAGTACTCGAGGGTACTTGGGGAGGAAGCCTTGCCCATGCTGCCGCGGAAGCGCAGAGAACACCCGAGGGGGATGATCGTGAAGCTAAATTAAAAGCTCTTAATGAGCTGAAAGAAAAGACTGCCAGCCGATTAAAGGAGCTTAAACTCAGTTATTATGTAACTGATGCAGAAATTAATCATTTTGTTGAAGAGAATGTGAAAAAAGGCCTTATCAATGCAGCCTATGTTGACGCTAAAATAAAAAGCAAAGGAGGGAAAGCCCTCGGGAACGAAATAGCCCTTGCTGGGTTTGTCAAGGGTAAGAACGACAACGAAGCCCTTGTTAGTAATCAGTTCTCTGATTACATTTACACGACAGTGGGCGAGGACGGGAAAACAACTATCCATGTGGGCGACTATAAAAATGTTAAAAAAGGCGCCCCAAGTGTTGCTAATATTATGCAAGCCATGGATTATGTTGAATCATTGCGACTTTTGCATAATAGCATTCTTGATTCGGACAGCGAGACCGCTTATACGTATCTCAATAGCGATAAAGCCTCCAATATTCAAAAAGGATGGGCGCGACGAATTGAGGCGGCGGCGAAAGGTGATGTAAAATACCTGGAGGGGCAGGGGGGATATGAGATGGCCCTTCGTTTGGCTCGAGACAAGAGGTTTGCTGAATTTGAGAAGCTATATGATGTTTTGAGCCAGGGCGAAGTTAGATTTGCCGCAGAACTTGTTTCTCATGGCGTGGGCGGGACTATTTCAACCCACAATATCAATTTGAGCGATGCCACCTTAAACGGTGTGTTTAAGAACCGCTATCACAAAGAGAGCGCCACTCCGTTGACACAAGAAGAAGAGGAACAAATCCTTAAGAATGCAAACATTGTTAAAACCTCAGACACTGAATGGGCAGACAAGGGGGTCGTTGCTCGTGAACTCGAGAGAGCCTTCGGGGGAATTGTTAGAGATATCGCTGAAAAAATGAACCTTATCGAAAGGCTTAAGATTTTAAAGAAAGATGAGGAAAGAAAAGTTGATTCTGACGCAGAAAAGATCACTAAGTATGACTCCCAGATTAAAGAAGCAGAGGAGGCTTTGTCGGGGGGGTACACAGGTGACCCGGATAAGTTCTTAGAGGAAATCGACAAGCTTCAGTCGGAAATCGACAAAGCAAAGCCGGGGGAAGACACAACTCAACAGACCCGAGCGCTTTCAAAATACAGAGGGTCTTTGCTATATAAAGGAGCTCACGAAAGAATGGCGTGGGCCCAAAAAGGAGAAATTGTAGCAGCAAATGGATCGAGGTTTAAAATAACGGAAGACGTTTTGGCTGCGGCCTTAAACCCCGACACCACCGACGAAAGATTGTACGGGCAGAAAATTAACAAAGAACTTAAGACTAGGTTGGCCACAGACGCCTATATCTCTTCTATCAAAAAAAGGCGCGATTTATATAAGAAAAGCATATACATGCAACTCCTTGGTGGCAGTGAGTATCTGACAGATGACCAAAAAGAAGACGCAAGGATAAACGCGAGTGAGCTTGCTGCGGAACTCAGTTTGGAGGGCACAAGACAAAAAGACGCTGAAGAAGATCTCTTGAACGATAAAGGAGAGTGGAAAGAGGGAGTCAACGAAGACAGACTGAGAGCTTATCATCTAAATCAGGACGATAAAGACCGTATTAAGAAAGAGACGTCCCGCCAATTTAAACTTGACGAATGGAAGAAAGGAAAAGCCTTCTTCGACAAAGCCTATGGCGTTTATAAATCTGCAGGCAATCTAGACAACCAGATTTGGAAGACACGCCAGGATATTGAAAACCCGGAAAATAAAAGTGCCCAGGAAATTGCAATTCTACAGGCTGAGCTTGACAATTTATTGGAGCAGCGGGCTTTTATGGGAGAAATGCTCCCTGAAATAGAGGGGTATGAAGGGTATACTAAAGCTGGAAATGAGAAGGCGAAAAAGAAAGCAGATCTTGAAAACAATCTGTGGAAATTAAAGCATACTAAAAACGGGAGATATGTTGATAACGCCGAATCACCTGTCGATTTTTTGGGAATTGATTCAACAACGATGTCCTGGTCTTATCGCATGATCTCTGGCGGCTTGTTGGCAACCGGATTACAAAAGATCAAGAAAGCTTTGTCGGATATTGTCAATAAGGCGAAACAGCTTGACTCCGCCGTAACCAATTTACGAATTGTTACAGGAGAAAGTCAGTCTGGAGCAAAAGATATGGTCGATAGCTATTCTGAACTCGCAGAAAAACTTGGCGTTACAACGACAGAAGTGACTTCTGCTGCGACAGAATGGCTGCGACAGGGATATAATGTCGCGGAGGTTAATGACCTTGTCCAGTCCTCGATGTATTTGAGTAAACTTGGTATGATCGATTCAACAACCGCGACCAAAGATCTTACAAGTGCTATGAAAGGCTTTAAGATGGAGGCCTCAGAGGCAATGTCTATTGTTGATAAGCTTACGGCTCTTGACGTTGATGCTGCGACTTCTGCGGGAGATATCGCAGAAGGTCTGTCTGAATTTGCCAATATTGCCACAACCAGTGGTGTTAATCTCGACCAGGCAGCGGCCTATGTCGCGACAATTGCCGATGTTACGCAACAGTCTGGTTCAAGCGTTGGTACAGCTTTGAAGACGATCCTGTCTCGTTATAGTAATGTCAAGGCCTCGGCTTATAATTCTCTTAATCTTGATAGTACGGGGGTGGATGCCTCTGATAATAGTTTGAATGATGTTGAGAAAGTTCTTAATAAGTTGGGGGTCTCGATGAGAGACACAAATCTTGAATTCAGGGATTTTGATGACGTCCTTGATGATATTGCAGATAAATGGGGGACGCTTGATAATGTAAGTAAGAAGGCAATTGCGAATGCGTTCGCTGGAAGCCGCCAACAGGAAGACTTCCTTGTCTTACTTGAGAACTATGACTCCTACAAAGGATTCCTTGAGACTTCCCAAAACGCGACCGGCACGGCCGAGACTAAATATCAGTCTTATTTGGATTCTTATACTGCTGCTAAGAACGAAATGACTGCTGTTATTGAGGGGCTTGTTAACAGTTCAGGCTTTAATAAGCTTTTAACAGATCTAACAAAAATAGGCACGGGATTGATAAACGTCCTGGAAAAAGTTTTCAAATATCTTCCAACAATAGCAGCGGGTGTGATTGGTTTCCGAGCATTACAAGGCCGTTCTGTTCTTAATTATGCAGGAGAAGCATTGTCTAAGCAGCTTAAGACAGGCAGCTGGGCTGAAGAAGGAAGCATCGGTAGGGGATTGTCCGAGCTTTTTGGGAAGAGGAAATCTAAAAAACATCGAAAGGGAAAGGAACAAGAAGCGACTGCGGAAGAGAAGACAGAAGCCGAGGAGCAGGAGGCGATTGAGGAAGAGAAGGTCGAGGCTGAGGAACAAGAGGTGGCTTTTAAAGAGAAAATCGCAAAGATCGCCGCAGAGGAAGCCGCGAACAAAGAGGCGGTTGCAGATCAGGCAAATCTTGAAGCCTTAGAGAAGGCGGGTGTTGTAACGAAGGCCCAGCTCGAAGAGGCTAAAAAAAATGGTGTGTTAACAGACGCGGAACTGGAGCAGGCTCAAAAACAAGGAACTCTCAGCTATTCCAGTTTGGAAAAGATGGAGAAAGCCAATTTACTTGATGATGCCAAACTTGAAGCGGCATACAAAGATCAGGTTAAAGAGGCCGCACAACAGGAAGCCAGTGTGTCAAACGCCTCGGTAAATGGTGCTGCTAATGATGGTGACTCCAAGGATAGCCTTGGACTTAAATTGAAATCCAATTATTCTTCTCTTTTGAGCGGATTCAGTATGCTTTCCGCGGGGATAACTTCTGCTGTTACGCAATTTTCTACAGCAGCAACCACGCACAAGTATAATGGAGAAACCGTAGAAAGCAGTGAGAATGCCCAAAAGTTGGGGGCGACAAGTGCGTCCATATTGAATCTTTTCTCTGGAATTCCTATTATTGGAACTGTCTTGGGGACCATTGGCACGGCTGTTGCAGACCACATAGCTGGTGCTTATGACGAAGAGAGAGATAGGGCGAACGCTCAGACTTCTGAGGCGAATAAAAACATTTCTTCTTTAAATTCTTTAAATACCAGTCTTAGTGCAATCGGAGACGCTGACTGGGGGACAACAGAGTTTTACGATTCGATCGAGTCTTTTGCAAAAGAAATCTTTGCAGAAGATAGTGAAGACACCCGTGCTCTGCTTCAGCAATATTTAGGAGGGGACACTTCTATTTACGATGTTTTGTCTCGTATTAAAGAGAATACGGAAGATTCGGCAGACGCATATCGTGAGTTGCGTTTGGCACAGTTAAAAGCAGAGAAAGCTCAGATTGGCAATAAATATGCATCCCAGTTATACAATTCTCAAACCAGCACAAACGATACATATGCAGATTATGCGGGATATAAAATGTCTGGCGCTGGTGTCGGCACGGGCATTGGCGTTGGATTAGCGTCAACTGCTGCCGGTGCAGGGGCAGGTGCATTGATTGCCGGAGGAATGGTTGGCCTGGGGGTTGTAAACTCATGGAATCCCGTGGGGTGGGTTCTCCTTATTGCGGGGGCTATTGCTGGAGCTGGAGTTGGAATAAAAGCCGGCATAGATGCGGCAGAGGCAAAAAATGAAGAAAGCCGACAAAAGTATGCTGAAAATTCCGACTGGAGAGAAAAAACTAACGCCGAACGCATTGTGGAAGTGACGGAGCAGGTGAACGCGGCCCGCGCTGAAATTGACGAAGAGGGTAACGCTGAAATTGTAGCAAACGGAGAAAAGCTGCTTGCCGCTCTTGAAGAACAGATAAGCATCACAAATCAAATGCTTGACGAAATGGACGACATCACTTTGCAGGAAGCATTAATAAGTGCTAAAGTAGAGGGTAAAGATGGTAATTCTTTGTACCTTGAAGACGCATCTAAGGCGCAGTTAAAAGACCTTGGAATCGATGAGATCTTGTTAGCATATGCGAAAGCCATCGAAGAGAGTGGAGGTCTTTATGACCAAGAAATTTGGGAGGATGCGGAGCATACAACTTTGTCAGATTCTGGGCGCAGTTATGTTATGGCTAAGTTGCGAAAGCAAGGTGATGAGGAAATTAACGCAGTCCTTTCTGGTGAGGTGTATACATTAAACGAAATTTTAAAGCTCCGCGATAAGTATGGTGAGACGAAGTGGGTCACCGATTTAATGAAAAATTTCGCCACCTCGCTTGGCGTCACTGTCGATGAGTTGGAGCGCGTCAAGGACAAATATGGTGACCTGACATACTCTGAGACTTTAATGACATCAACTGAATTACAGAGCCGCGTCGGAGATTTCATGGATCTTGTTGGGGATATTGTTTCTGGCGCAGGGAAAGCCTCAGAGTGGATGAACACAATTGTCAGTGAGTTCCCTGAATTAATTGCATATATGAGCGATACTCCGACGCTCTTAGGCAAAATAACAGAAAAACTCCGAGAGTTGAGTGAAGTTGCTATTCAAGCCCAGTACAACGATGTGATTGATAGCGAGACTTATTTCTCAACTGTGGAAGACGATTTTTATGCTAAATTGTTAAAAGAAAACGGTGGTTCAGAGGCGGAGGAATTACTGAAGTCTTCGACGAGCATGTCTAGTTTCTCGGATGTCATTTCTTGGTTAAAGGGGCAGTATAATGCGGACACAGGTGAGCTTAGTGCCGAAGGGAAAGCCGTCTATAACACATTGATGGCTACGCTAGAGGGAACAGAACTCACATCTGATTATCTGAAAGATTACTATGATCAGATCATTGAAGCGCAGACGACCGTTTATGACAACGAGATTAACAATCTTACTGCACAAAAAGAAGCGCTTGAGCAGATTAATAGTCAGAGAGAATATGAAAATAAGTTGATTGAAGCTAAGTTAAAGCTTGAAGATGCTCAAAAAGAAAAGAAACGTGTTTATAGAATGGGAGTTGGCTGGGTATATGAAAGTGACCAAGAAGCCGTCTTGGAAGCCCAGGAAAATTTGACTTCTGTCGAAAACGAAAAAACTGTTTCTTCTTTGGAGGCTCAGATTGCAGAACTTGAGCGAGAAAAGGAAAAGGTTTCAAATATTTACAGTGAACAGAACGCTGAAAATCTACAAAAATTATACGAAAGCTTTGTAGATGGGCTTGCGGGGAAAGGGTCGGACAACGTGTTTGCTGCGATTAAAGATGGTATTGGAGGGATCTCTTATGCCCTAAACGATCTTATTAATAAGGATTTGAATGGCGGTTTTAGTAATAAAGAAGAAGCTCTTAGTCAGTTGCAAACTGACTGGGAGAATCTGCAGAAGCAGCCGACAAATTCTAAGGAATATAATACAGCTCTTGCGAAATACCAGGAAACCATGTCAAATGCCAAGAAGGTTGGCGTCACAGAGAGTGACATTTCTTCTTATGGGGGCTTAAGCGGGACAACTAAAACTGTAGCGGGAGATAAGACGGCCTGGGAAGCGGGTCAGTCGTCTGACTACAATAAAATGAAATATGATATTATTCAAACGGTTTTGCTGACAGATCCCGATAGTCCTACTAAGAAGTATTCCGGAGAAATCAAGTTGTCAGAAGCTCAATACAGCACAACGGTTCTTGGTGATATATTTGATAATATTAAAAAAGGGAAGGCAATTCTTTGGGATTCTAAAGGAAATGCCTTAAAGACAAAGAATGATGCCCGTCTGGCCTATGACAAAACTACAGATACGAACTTCCTAACCTATTTGCAAAGAATTCTTCAAAATTCCAGCTTTTCGTCAGGAAACTTCATTATTGGTAGTAAATCAGGCGAGAACGCCGTTTATGTTGATTCTGGCGGTGGTTTGCACCCGATTGTGGGGACTAAAAATATTGTTAAGTCTCCGAAGGGGTCTGCTTATATTGACGATGAAACGGGGGAGGCTACTTTTGACTATGAAGACGTAGACGAAACAAACTACAACGGTCTTTCTGTCGTTTCCTCTTCTGATGGGTGGCATTGGCTACAAGACACTGTCCAAGAAGCAGCTGCAACGGGGGCTCTCGATATCAAGGGGTCTGGCAAAACTCTGATCAATGAATTTGGAACTGAAGCAATTGTCACACCTTCTGGAACAATCACGGCTCTCCCCTCTCATACGGGAATAATTCCTGCTGACATCACCAAGAATCTTTGGGAACTTGGAGAAATTGCACCGGCGATTTCTCGCACTTTAATGACCAATATGATTCCTGATAGATTGCAGCAAAATTCGCTTAATTCGACGACAGACGAGTCTTTAAACGTCAACACGTTAAACATTACAATGAATCCTGATGGTTCATTTGATGTTGACAAATTTGTTAGCGATTTAAAATCACGAGTCGCTCTTACAAAAAATTTAAACAGATAAGCAATTGGTAAATAAAATAAGCTGGAGTATTAAATAAGCGGGGTGGCACCTCATGGGGCCACCCCTTGGAATATCCTTGTCTTGTTAATGTGTGTTACGGTTTTAAACGATCTACAAAACGCGTTATGACTTGGATAGTATATTTTATCAAGACAAGAATAGTTGCGTCTCTAGCCGCTCAAAAATTTTACAAAAAGAAATTTTATTGGCAATAAGAGACAAAATAAATAAGGAGGAAAAACCATGGCAGTATATAAAAGTACGTATTGTTATCCGTTCTTAAATTCCATAGATATAAGAGTTGCGAGGACAGGCGACTATGATGATTATCCGGTCCAGTATCTTAAATGTAAGGTGGACACTTCTAATAAAAAGGTAACAGGGTATAAAATTAGGCTTCTAGATGGGGATAATAAACAAATTTTTCCGAGGGAGAGTGTAAAAGGGTATGTTTCACCTCTTAAAGAATTGCAGTCAGATAACATGCTTGATATTTATAATAGTGAGGGCATTAATTCAGGAATTAATGGTACTTATTTACAGTTGCCGTTTTTCCAGTCGTATTACAATCAAAAATTAACGACTCATAATGCCATCTATTATAAACCGCAGTTTATGGCGGATCATATTATTTTAACAGAGTCTTTGGCTTCCCAGGGCGGTTTTTCTTTGGATTTCCCAGAAAACCTTGCCAATTGGGAGATTGACAATTCTTCTATTCCAGGGGAAAAATGCCTGAAGTACAAATGGCCAGTAAGAATGGTAAATTTTTATACGCAGACAGAAACGCCAGAGAAAGTCAAGACAGATTATAATATGTATTATGTTGCAACATCTACTGATTCGAATGATGGGGTGGTGTATGTAGTTGATGACGCAGACGCTTCTGCGAAATTCCTTTATGCGTGTGACAACGGAGAAAATCGTATTGAACTTGATGGAGAACTAATTTCCACAAATCAGATTATTTTTGTTGCTTCAGACTCCGCCGCCGACGCCACAATTGTTGGTTTTTATTATGTTTCCAAAGTTGTCAATGATTCTGTTATCACAACTTTGTTGCGCCCTTTATCTTCTTGGAATACTGCTTTAAAGACTTCGGGGGAAAATATTACAACAGTCAGCAAAGCTGACAAATTCCATAACACGAATTGGAAAACCGATTCAAGTAACATGATTACGGAATATATTGCTCCTGGATCAGCAGAAGATAGTTTGTGGTGCGATTATCAAGGAAACCCAATCCCCAATTTAGGAGTCTCAGGGGGAACCTATAAGTGGGAAATTACGCTGTATCAGGGTACTTGTAGTATTTCTGGGACGCCAATGGTGGCTGATTATCAACATGCGGAAAATGAGAATTGGGATACGACTATAGGGGCCGGGGCCATTTGCGGTTCGTGTACAGAGCGCATCCAAATTGCGAGTGACGAAGCATTTTTGGCCAATGGGGAATTAAATGAGGATGCTATTCTTCCCGGGTTGAAATCAGATACGCTTGTGCTACAGACTCGTTATATTGATCTTAGCAATATTCCGGAGGGGCAAGACATCGGAATTTTTAACGGAAATCGTAATTATGTAAAATCATACACCGAAACTTATGGTTATGTTTATCCTGAAACAAGCGGTTTTGATGCTGGGGTTTTAAATAACGCAACTCACGCACAATTTTTTAAGCATTCTAACCAAGAGAGTGCTATTTTAGATACAGACATCGTTGATTATGGTTTTAGTGAAAATGTCGAGATATTATTTTATAGTACCAAAGTAGAGTCTTCTTCGGACTATCAACAATACGGGTCAGAGGAAGAGTGGGAAAAAGAAGTCCCTGTAACTAATCGTTTACTTGTTGTTGGGGTGGGATCTTTGCCACCGGCGTTGACTGGAATCGCTTCCGGGGAAAAAGTATTGCTGACACATCAAAGCTCTGCGGGCGCCTCGACAAATTTTAGCTATCGGAATGGTGTGTATAGATATTACACTCTTAGCCATAACAATCAGACTTATCACTGTCTCGAGCGTGCCGCCTCTTATACTTCATGGAGCGCGTATATTGGTAAAATTATTTATGTTAGAAAAGGATCTCTCGGTGGGACCAATCAGCAATCTCTGGCACAGGCAGGAACTTATACTTTGTGGAATCCTTTATCGTCCACAACGGGAGATAGCGGCCTTGGCTTTACAACGGAGCTACCTATTTTGCTTTTCCAGAATAAATTGAAAGATAATAGAACTTATGACTTCTTTTCAGATAGCTCTGTGTATCCTACCGATGGCATTGTTGACGGAGAGTATTTACAGAACGGTAATATCGTTCTTTGTTCAGACGGTTCTGTTAAAAGAGTTACCTCTAACGGGGCTTCTACTGCAGAAGGAGGAGAGGGAACTTGGGAAGACTACACCAAAGACGGAGCATTAACCCCTGACGCCGGTGATTATACTTATTTTACTCATGGTATTATTCATTCCCAACGTGTTTTTAGATTCCCTTCTATTGTCCCATGCTGGGATTTGCACACTGCGAAAGTTTTAAAGAACAGCGCAAACTATACATATATTTCTCCAAGCTTATTGGTACAGGCTGGCATGAAACTTAAACTCACACAAGGACACATGGTAAAAAGTAACGAAGAGAATGTGATGACGCCATGGCTCTCGATCAAGGCCGTGAATACAATTTTGTATTGTATTAGGCACGAGGCTTTGTTGTCACCGTCGTCTCTTGTCGCCGAAAAATCATCTGTTGATGGCACCCCCTGGAGATATGAACTAAGAACACACTTTAGGACATCAGATGAAAATCCCTTTTATATAGATGAGACGCCTTACCTTGTCTTATATAAAAATAGCTTAGAATATAGTGATTTGGCTATGATTAAGAAGGAAAATTCGACATCTGTTTCATATACTGCCGCTTCAGCCGTTACGGGGCGTTCGGTAAAATTGTCCGCGCAGTACAAGCAGTATACGGGTAGCTCGTGGGAAAGTTATCGTTGGACATTGTATGATTCCAATGGCACTTTGTTGCAAGACACAGGGAAAAAATACGATAAAGATATGTCAGTTGTCTTTTATGGGTTGAGTGATGATGAAAGTGATAGTGGTTCTTCTGTTTATTATGCTACCGTGTATGTTGAGGATGAGCTTGATAACACACTGCAGTACACCCTAAAATTGCTTGTTGTGCAGGCGGAACCGATGACACTCGGTTTCCCGTTGACCGCCGATTTTGACTGTGATGTCCAGGCAATTAGATTAGAATGGCAAGATAACGGTATGCTAATACCGGCATATCGAGTATTGGGAATGGCAGATACCGGAGTTGACTACAAATATTGTTCCGCTTATTCAATGTACTGGGATGGCGGCATTCTGTACAAAGAAAATTCTGCGTTTATCACAGGGAAAAATGGTTCCCAAGCTGTTTTGGTCGATTATAGCGCCGGGTCCACTATCAAAGGAGAAGATGGTGATGGCGCCTACGCTGACGTATTAAGCAGGGCAGAAAAATATGGGGTTAATTATTATACATATTTTAATAAGGTCGATAATAGTCATAAGGGGGAGTCTGATTTCGCGCTGACGCTGACCACACAGAAAAACGCCGAGACAGGATCCGCAAAAAATGAACTGTATTTTGAAACGCAAGTCACCTTAATGGATAATTTCTGTGGAGACATTCTCTCGTGGCAAGTCCAAGGGAAAGATTGGGATGGCATACAGGATCCTTATACTACCCTAACAGGGAAAACGAACAACAAGGGCGGATATATTGAATTTAGATTTAAAACCCAAGACAACATTACTGCGGAGGGGGCGGTGAATACCGAGAGGAACACCATATTATTTATTATCGAAGCTTATGATGCCATTGAGGGAACGTCTCCTGCCTCATATCAGAAAACAGTAAAATTGCCTGGAATTGAATTGTTCCCTATTACTTCATCTTTAAAAACGAGATATTATTTGCAATTGCAAAGTGTTGTTGGAACAGATGATTCTTATATGGGAGAGGATTATGAATACTTGCATCTTCAGCTAGATACCCCCTTGTATATAAGAAGAGACGAAAATAAAATATGTTATACGGGCGGAGAATATGCTTTAGGAAATTTGTGCCTGGTAAAAGCCGACAGTGGCACTTCAAAATATTTCACTTATTGGGTAGAAGACAGGCCTTTACTAGCAAATCCGGCCGCTAAAGAAGTGTTTTTGGGGGGAGCCCTTGTTCAACAGTTCTTAAATTCAGATCGCACATATGGCTCATTGGATGGGGTATTATGTTGGCCTGGTTCTGATGGTGACACAAGCGTCATCAAAGAGTCTGACTGGTTTTGGCGCGATGGGACAGGAACCTCGTCTTCCCCTGAAAATTGGGAAGATGTTGATTCTTCCGAGAAACATGTTGAGATTATTACTGCGATGGATAGACATTACACTCTTGATAACCTGTCATATCATATTTTGTGCAAAATTGTGGATGTTGATGGATTGTATAATGAGTTGACGACGACGGGGTCTGTCCCAGTTGTTACACAGGTAATAGACGACGAAGAGGGGGACGAAATAGGGTCTCTTGTTTCTTTCGGAACTGATGGCGCTTATGGAACGATTTCGATTGAACAAATCAAGGAGGTGTAATATATGGCGACTAGACGCTTTGCTGTAAAATTTGGGGGAGGGGTGTCCGATGCATACCATGACGGCCAAATTAAAATATCATATTTTAATGTGTTTTCAGCCTATAATGCGGATGAAATGAAAATAAGTTCGTGGTCAGGAGGAAAAGCCCCTTACAACGAAATTTTTCCGGAATATAAAGATAATGAATTGTCAAAAAATACATCCCCGATGATTCAAAATTATACAAAGGATGACAGTTTTGATTTAACAAATTATCAAGGAATGTGTGCCCTCTCCTCCCAGAGCGGGAATCATTATTCTGTGTATCGCAGAGAATATGAGGTATACGAAAGGCCTGGGAAAAAAGTGATAGGATATTATTATTCGCCAGATGGGTTGCATTATTATTTTTATAAAGATGCTGCACATACCGAAATGATCTCTCCCCGCAATGGTTGGTGCTATATTGATGGGGTGACTAAATTATGCTACCAATATACCGATCAACGTTATGTGTTGGTTGACAATGCTCGTGTTTATAAGGGGCCTTGGGAGCCTGTCGCGATCAAAAGCAGCTTGAATTATTTCTATGATTTCAACATTGCAAGCGGGCACAGCTATCAATATATCATGTATCCTGCTGATTCATTATCAAATAATAATGACGACATTCCCGATAAAGTGACGCAAATCTTTGCAAATGGAGTTTCTACTTCAAGCAAGAAATACTACGTCTGGAAGCCCGACGATAAATATGAAGGGCAAGGGAAGATAATAAAGGGAACTCTGAAGACAGCAAACAAATATGGAGAGCCTGTTCCTGTGTTTTGGGATGCGTGGAGTATTTGTGAGCTAGAACCCTCTGAATATGACGACGATATTCCGATTGTTAAGAATGCATACAAGGTAAATCTTGATCAAGTTTGGTTATTTAAGTATTCGTTGGAGACGGGGGCGCAAACCCAGAACATTTCTCGAAACGAATTCCAGACGCTGGGGCAATTCCCCAAGATTGGTTTTGGGGAGTCTAATTATGTTTCAGGGGAGGTCAGCGCACTATTAGGGGAAGAAATAATTCCATATAATCGAGGACGCGCTCATGATTATATAGAAAGGCTGCGGGGGAGTCGAGTCGCTCCGATGTCTACAAACGAAAGAATAAAAATGCTCCAGCAGTGGAGACAATTTGTTTCTTCAAAAAACCCAAAATTATTAAGGGATATTAAAGGACAGTCTTGGATCGTTCATCTTTTTAGTGGTAGCAACACCCCCAAGGATTTTTATTTCAACCAACCAGACACAATATCTTTCCAATGGAAACAGACAGAAGACGTGGCGGGGGTTGTCATTTATTCGCCCGTTGAGGATACCCCTGATATAATTAGCACAAAAGGGGAAGAAGAATGGACCCCTATATTTAAGGGACATCAAAATCACGATACCGATGAGCCAGATATTTAATAAAGGAGGCCGTTTATGAGTAAAGTTGCTCAATATATTAATTTATCTAGCGGCGAAACTCTGCCTTTCTCGGTGGACGCTGATGGGTTGTATGTGGACCAAGACACAGATATTGATATGATAAAGAAAGAAATAGAAAATAATTTGGCTTCCCCCTCTTTCCGCATCTTTGTCCTGTGCCCAGACGAGACAATTGACTATGAAATACCGAACTCTGCCATCAAGACGGGCGGTAGTTACAATGAGAATTATCAGGACGGACAAAGGCGTACTTTATCTTTTGTTCTGTATAATCATACGGGGCAATTTAACCCTGATATCAACCATTTGTGGGCTGGCACGAGACTAAGGCTTGATCAAGGGCTGAAGTTGTCTTCGGGTACAACAGTGTGGTTCCAGAAAGGTGTGTATGTGATCACTCAGATAACCCCTTCCTTAACAACCTCAGGAAGAGAGGTCCAAATCAGTGCCAGTGACAAGTTTAGCTTGTTTGAGGGGGCCACGGGGAAGCTGGAGACGTCTTATATTATAGAGACGGGCAGCGTAATTGAAGACGTTGTCCGCTCAATTCTGTCGACTGAGATGGGGAACGGGTATGTCCTTGATCCACAAGAAATGATTTACAATTCCGCTTTCAAAAATAAGGTAACCCAGGCAGAAATTTCGAAAAGCGCAGGAGATACTCTTGGGAGCATTTTGTTAGAACTCGGCACCCAATTGTCAGCAGAGGTTTTCTATAATGCGAACGGTAACCTGGTTTTTGCCCCTGTTAATGAGGTTTCGATGGATACAAATAAACCATTACTTTGGGAGTATCAAACGTCTGAGGGGAACATAGGAGACTTAGATTTTTCCTTGGATTATAGTACAGTTGTTAATCGAGTTATTGTTATCGGCAGTAGTAGCAGTGGAGGGGCCTGTCAAGGAGTGGCCGTTAATGGCGACGTCAGATCCCCCCTTTGTTATCAGCGGATAGGCCTCAGGACGGGTGATATTATTAATGATTCTGATATAACGACAGATTTGTTGGCACAGGAAAGAGCGGAGTATGAGTTGAGACAGCAGTTGATCATAAAAACTTCATCTTCTGTTAGTGTCATGTTTAATCCTTTCTTAGAGGTTAATAATTTGATTGCCATTTCGGACGATTTTTTTGGTCTGGCTCGAGAACGTTTTTTAATTCAGAGTGTTTCGTGCAATTTAGATTATTCAGGGACGACAAACATTTCTTTTAGCAACTTAAACAACCTTGCTGTGTCTGCGGAAATTACCGTTGGGAGAGAAACACCTTCTATTGGTTCGGGGTCTAGTATTATAGATAATGATATTAAATCCAAAGTCTTTATTTCCGGGGGGAGTGGTGTGTTATCCGTTTTTTTGTCTCTAGATCCGACAGCAACGGAAGGTTGTCCCAGTGGGACAGAATTTAGCAGCGGAGACACTGTATATGGTTTTGTTACCATTAACGAGGAAGGATATTATCCTCAAAAAGAATGGAGAAGCGTTAGTGGAGGCGTGTATTGTGTTAGCTCTGTCTCCGTACCAGAGGACTCCCTTGATTTGGGGAGTTTTGGGGGAATACAGAAGTGGGAGACAAAATGGGCCTCAGGGAATAAATTAGGTGATTGCGTAAAACTTTGGGGCGCTTCAGGAACTCTCCCCGAGGCTTATGATTTTAGTTCATTATCATCTGGAATTGGGAAAAAGGACGGTACTCTTACTTATGTCACCGGACACCTAGATACGGATGATCTGAGAATAAAAACTCTTTTCGGACAAAACACCTTTTTCTTTGAGGGGACAATTGAAGTTGGCGGGGGGGAAACGACCTTTATTAATAGACAAGCGTCAACTTCTGCCGCCTCATATACTGTTTATTTGCAAGGAGGGGGGCGTCGCTCCTCTTCTGCGCTATTGGGTTATATAAAAGCCCAAACAAAAGGAGAGACGGTGAAAAATTCCTATTTACCATGTTCTCTTTATCTCACAGAAATTAAGCAGGATACTTATAATGCCGTATAAAAAGGGGGAAATAAAATGGGACTTACAGATTCAAATAATTGTATCAGCAACAATCTCCGCGCTGATATTATGAGAAGTAGTATGGAAAATAAAAATTTACTTAGCGATAAAGGTAGTATTTATGTTGGAACGGGGGAGCAGAATACTGTTGGGGGGACCAGCGTTGCCAAAACAAAATCCTTGCCATTGGGGGAGTCAGGGAAGGTATTAATTTCTAAAGGGGGGGACTTATCTTACGGCGCTCTGGTTGATGGGGAAAATCGAACAACAACACATGATGGCTTTAGCCTCAAACAAGACACCGAAACAGGCCAGTTAACATTAGGCGGGCATATTAATCAGGTGGTTCGTGAAGACGGGGCGACTTCCGTGACGTCTGACGGAAAATTTTATGGGAAATTCCATGGAGAGTTTTATACGGACAGCGGAGAAAAAGATCAATTAAACCATGTCTATCATCATCATATTGAGATCACGGAAAATTCTTCGAGCTCCTACCCCGAGGGCATGAAAGGAGCGAAAATCGCTATTGATTTTATCAATGGGTCTTCCGAAAAATACGATGACGAGGGCATCGCGGGGTTGTCAAAAATAAATGTTGGCTATTATTATTCGGAGCAAGATGGGGATATTATAGATTACTATGTCCATCTTATCCCTTCAGGGGTTTACGTTCCTGATTCCACGGGAGTTGTAATAATAGGTGATCTTTGTTTCTTCTGTCGATTTACCCACGCTGTCTCTACGGACTCGAGTTTGACGGTGTCTTATTACTGGAACGGGGGGTCTTATTCCAAGAAGATTGTCTCGTTCCAAATCAAAGATACTGTTACCGCCGTTGACAAGGAGGTTTGGTAATGACTACTGTTGCAAAAAATGTGGTTTTAAAAGACAGCGATGGCACTGAGTTATATCCCCAAACGACCGTAGCACAAGTTAAGGGAGATTACTTCTCCCATAATTGTTTTGTTAGGGGGAAAGATATCACCTCCTATTATAAGGACGGAAGCTTATGGGATAGAATCGCGGGAACAAATGGTTATGAGTCTTTTGAAGATTTGTATTTAGGAGATTATTTTACTTTAAACTCAACTATTGTTAATACCAATAATACAGAAAAAAGCGGAATGGATGTCGTCACAATCGCCGGGTTTAATATAAAGCTGGGGAATAATAACGACACATCTTTACCGTATCATATTCTCGTAATTCCTGGGCAGTATGTCCCTGGAATTTTGGGGACACAGACTATGAATGACGAAGAAGTAACAACCGGAGGTTACGCGGGATCAAGGCTTCACAATTCTATCTATGGGGCAGACTCAAATAATAATGCTGTCACAACCATAGAGGGGACAATTAACTACCAATTATACAAGGAGTTTGGGACTCATTTACAGAAGACTTGGGAACACTTGACAAATCAGGTTGTGTCTTCTCGTTATAATAGATTCGGCACGGCGTCAGGGGGCTCCGTCTCCTCTAAGTGGTATGAGTGTTATGCCGTAAATATGACAGAAGCAGAGGTTTATGGGACAACTGTTTGGTCTTCTTCGGGGTGTGACACAGGCACTATTAGAGGACGGCTCCCTCTTTTCGCTTTGACGGAGGGAGGCTCTGTTGACGCAGAGCAAACAGGATATTGGCTCCGAGATGTTGCTAGCGCCAAGTATTTTTGTTGTGTCGGCCCAGATGGGGAGGCCGGTTGGCAAAGTGCCTCTGAGCCTGACTTGGGTATATGTCCTTGCTTCTGTTTGGCGTAATAAAAGCCGTGTTTTATTCGTTTTAGATATTAGGTAAACTGATTTGAAGGTAGGAGATTCTCTCGTCTCCTACCTTTTTTAACTATTTAAAAATTATTTTTCTTGATGGGGAGTAGTAATTCATTATAATAATTATAGGCGACGAGCCTGTAATTAAATTAAAAGGAGAACAGCAAATTGTCTACATCGATAAAAAAGTCAAAACACGCAGGCATGTGGGGGGAAATGCCAGATAACGCCTCTCAGGGGGAGAATTTGGAGATGTCGGAGATGGTCGATCATCCTCATCATTATCAAATGGAGGGGGGAATTGAGGTTATTGATTATATTGCAAGCGTATGTGGGACAGAAGGGTGCTATGCCTTCGATATCGGCAACGCTTTGAAATATATCAGCCGTGCCGGCCGCAAATTTAACACAAAAGAAGACCTTCGAAAAGCTATTTGGTACCTAAACCACGCTATTTCTTGCATCAATGACGAATCATCAAAAAGCGAGCCTCACAATTAAACAAACAAATCACTTGACTTTTTTAAGCAATTCAGTATAATATTCTTGGTTAAAGGTTAGCCTTAAAACCTGGCTAGAATTTATTTTATAAAGGAGAACAAAAACAATGGTAGAAAAGAAAAAAACAAGAAGAAATGACGTTCATTTGGTTGGCTATATCAAAGAAGATAACCTTGAGATCGTCACCCAAAAGCATGGCGAGCAGGTAATTAGGGGCAATCTTGTCGTCGTTACAGATGAGAAAGGCTCCGATAGCCAGAAAGTTCAATTCTGGGTTTCGGAAAACACAAGAAAAGGGGATCACTCAAAAGATTACGACAATTTATCTGAATTGTTGCCGGGTAGAGTCGTCTCTGTTGCCTCATTCTTGGAAGAAAACCCGGACGCCAACTTCGAAGAGGCCGCCAAAGCTTCTACCAAAGTTTGGATTATTGCTCGCCTTGACGAGTATGCTCGCCGCAACGGAGAGCGTGTTGATAGCTCAGTGATGATCAAAGGATTTCGTGCTGGGTTAAAAAAGGATACAGACAAAATTCCTTTTGCCCCTAAAGCAGAGTTCGATATTGATGTTTATCTTGAAGACATTACACCAGAAGTCGGAGAAAATGAAACCGAGACTGGACGTTTGTGTATCAATGGAATCTTCCTTGATTACAAGGGGAAGGCCCAGAAGTTTGATTTTGTCGCGCCGACAGAGGGCGGTATTGCAGCATATATCAAAGGCCACTATGCCGTAGGCACGACTGTCAATCTTAAAGGCGACCTTGTTAATATCATCGAACGCGAAATTGATGAGGATGCGGAAGATGAATATTTTGGAAGGGGGAATGGACCTCAGTACAAAACTACCTTTGTTCGCGAACGCCGAATCCGTGGTGGCTCAAAAACGCCTCTTAAAGACGGAGAAGATGGCGCGTATACTAAGAAAGCCATTGCCGACGGCTTAGCTGCCAGAGAAGTCACCATGGACGAAAACGGCAAGAAATATGCTGCGCGCATAAATGGAGAGGGGGCTTTCGCAAAGGAAGAAGCTCCTACTCCTACCCCCGTAAAAGGTTTTGGGACCGATAGCTCTGACCTTGACTTTTAATCATTGAGGTACACACAATGGAAAATAGCAACGAACAGTTGGCGGCAGTGAATGAACTCGCAGAGGCCCTTTCAACCATGCCACCCAAGGAGTTGATTACCTCTGAGCGTTTTGCTCAGAGGTATGATCTTCTTCTCGATCTTGAGAAATACATTGCTTCTATCAAAGAAGAAGTGAATTCTCAAATCAAAGAAGTGGTTAAAGAGAATTATTACAGCACTGGAGAATCCTCTATCTGTTCCGGTGAGAACAGATACACGTATGTACCCGAAACAATAAGAGAAAGTTTTAATTCGAAGGGGCTGAAAGAGGACGACCCCGATTTGTACAAGAAATATGTAAAAATTTCTCCCGTAAAAGAATCTTTCAGAGTTACAAAAATCAAAAAGAAAAGCGAAGATTCCAAGGTTAGCGTAAGTTCGGAGAATAAATAATGGGACTTGAGGTAGAAAAACACACATTACCAAATGGGGATATCGTTGAGTTCTATCCCACGGATCATCAATATGTTTGCAACGGAGCTGTGTTGCCGAGTGTCACCACTCTCCTGAAACAAGTTTATGGAGACGTTTATGCGGCCGTTGATCCAGAGTTGCTAAAAAGATCTGCTGATTACGGAACGCAGGTTCACAGTGAGTTGCAATCATTGATTACTGCGAGAGCAAAAGGGGCCGATATTTGGGGTATGATCACTTCCCCAACTATGCATCAAGAAACAATAAATTATTTTGTCTTTGTTGAACCAATATACAAAATAAAACCAGTTATGGTCGAAAAAGTCGTATTACTTTACGACAAAAACAAAAAAGCCGTCGCAGCAGGAAGATTTGACCTCTTAGCAGAGGTAGGGGGCGTCACTACCCTATGTGATTTCAAGACAACCAGCGCTATTCATGGAAAAATGGTGAGAGCCCAACTAAACCTGTATTTAAAAGCAGCGGTTCAGTCTGGATATTTGTCGCTGGGCCAAAAATACAATCTTGCGGCAATTCATTTGTCGGGAGAAATATGCCGGATGATTCCGATCCCCGTATTAGGGGATGTCCTTGTAAATAAATTTATAGAGAATTAAATTCTCTTTTCTTGGTTTTTTTCTTGGACTCCGTTATAATACTATTATATTGCATTTAAAGGAGGCAACCAATGAGCGTTGTTGTCGCAGTTAAGAAAGATAATGTTGTTTATGTGGGGGCTGATTCACAAGTCACGTGTGGGGGGACTAAAGCATCTCTAAGCAATCCGAATAATTATAAAATATGGCCTGTTAGAGGGGTTGATAATTGCTTAATGGGATCTGTGGGGGAGTTACGAGACGCGTGCGTTATTCGCACAATGAATGGGCTCGTCAATCGCCTTGACGCCATTGATGGTTTGGTTGATTATGATTATGTCGTAAACACCATTGAGCCGTTGATCCGCGAAACTTTACGCTCTCGCAAGTTCTTGCCGGATGAAGATCCTTATTCTGTTCTGGGTTCTGTGTTCCTTTTTATCTATCAGGATAAGATTTACACAATTACGAACGGAGCCGTGATCGAGCATGATGATTATATCGCTATTGGTTCCGGTTCTTCAGAAGCGATGGGGAGTTTAAATTCCACAGAGTTTGAGGAGAATCCCAATATCAGGATTATTAAAGCTATTAAAGCGAGTGCTGGGCACGATTTGTATGTTGGCTACCCGATCATTCTTAGTAATTCAGCAGAGAGCAACAAATTTATTGTTGTCGACGAAAAGCTTACAAAGAAGATTGTCTGCCCGTCCAATCCGTCCAAAAAGAAAGCTGGAAAACGTCCTAAAAATACTAAGAGGGGTTTGGAAGAAAAAGCTTCCACAAAGAAGAGAAAAACAAAAACTTCTGTGTCTAAGACTTCCTCTAGAAAATAATAAATAAAAAAACAGAGAGAAAGAAGCTTGACTCTGCTTTTTTTCTATTATAATATTATCGTGATCTATTAAGGAGGATAAAAAATGATCAAATTTCCATTATTAGAGCCGCAAGACATAGAAGTCAAGCCAAAGCAAATTGGAAAGTCTGGGGCCTTGTTTTTTTTGTATAAGACATCAAGAACTGACGCAAAGTTTCTTGACCAGGCCGTTAGCCCCATGAATTGGTGTAGCGAATACAAGATGATTGGGGATCAATTGTATTGCGGAATTGGTGTTCGTGAATCTGAAGATCAGCCCTTCGTCTGGAAATGGGACTGTGGTATTGCACTTTCATCTGATCAAAATGACGAAAACAGATACAAAGCCCAGAGCTCTGACGCTATGAAGCGTAGTTGCTCCCGTTGGGGAATCGGATCTGAATTATACACGAGCCCACAGGTTTGGGCAAATGTTATGACGAAAGAGGCTGGGGGCAAATGGGTTTTAAGCGACCCCCAAGCTAAATATGTTGTCACGGAGATTAAGTATGATAGTCCGACAAGGACAATAACGAAACTCGTTATTTGCAACGCAAAAACGGGTGTCTCCGTCTTTTCTTGGGAAATGCCGACAACAGAGACAATGAAGAAAAAGATGAACAAAATTTCTGCTAACAGGGCAGACGAGCAGGCTGTTTCCCCGGCCCCAACCCCAGTAGAGAAAACAGAGGAACCAACCCCAACCCAAGCCCCGACAGAGAAAACAGAGGAGAGTGCTCCTACAAACAACGCAGATAAAGAAAAGAAACCTCTAAAAGTTTTAGTCAAAGAAATTGGCTTGATGGTAAAAGTGATGAGAATTAAAGAGGGGGGGCAAGATAAATATCTTGAGATTACCAAGGGCTTTAAATGTAATAGCGCCACAGAGGCTGATTATGATAGAGTCTTAGAGATCCATGGTAAATTAATCGCTGCGGGTTATAATGCCTGAGACTTCCACTAAAGGGGGGCGCTGTTCTTGTTGCGGGAAACCGCTGGGGAAAGCGTCTCTCCGTTATTCTGTAGGAGGGGGAATTTATTGCTATGATTGTTTCCAAAAAGTGTCGGAGCAAGCCAGGGAACAAGAAGAAAAGCAGCAGCAACTTTATTCTTATATCAAAGACCTGTTCCATGTGAAAGAAATTCCCGAAAATGTAATAAGCGCAATTGAGCGCCTGGTTGGTAAGGGGAAAACCTTTAATGGCATTAAAAAAACATTATACTATTATTACCAAATTTCAGGAAATGGTCCTACTGATATAACGAGGTTCCGTTATGTGACAGAAGAGTATTATGAGTCTGCAAAAAAGTATTTTATTAAGCGAGCAGAAATCAATAAGATAAACAAAGATTTTGTTGATAACTCTCAAAGCAGGACAATTAAAATTAATCCCAAAGAACTTTTCAAAAAAGCTCAGACAAAAAGTAAGATCGACATTGGTGATCTTTAGATTAGGAGAGAATAATGGAAAATCAAACAAGTATTGTGCCTTCAAATAAATTAGCGGTAATTCATGTTTTGGCGGGGTTGATAAATGATCCTCTCCTTTTCGCGGATGACAATTATCGATTTGAAGAAGAAGATTTCCCGGAAAGATTTCATCAGATTGTGTTTGGTGCAATTCAAAATTTAGCGCAAAACGGGATGGAGAAAATTAGTTATTTGGATATTGATCAACTTCTCAAAAATTATCCAACTCAATATTTAATTTTCAATAACAATAAAGGTATTGAATATATTCAGCATTGCCTTGAACTATACGATCCTAAAAAATTTAATTATTATTATCATTCGTTGAGAAAATATAGCTTATTGAATAAAGCTCAACAGAAGGGAATAAATATTTCTGAGTTGTATAATTCTGATATCATTGATCCTGTGAAAAGCGCAGAAATGCAGAAAAAATTCGATGAGATGTCAGAAAATGATATTATTTTATGGCTAGAGGGGAAAGTGATTTCTCTCAAGGAACAATTTGGTAGTAATATTAATAAGGTTGAAAATCACGCAAAGGATGGGTTAAGAGAATTGAAAGAAAAATTAAAGGAAACACCAGACATGGGTCTTCCCTGCCTTTCCCCTAAATTGACAACGGTTTTAAGAGGATTCCGCCCCGGCTGTTTGTTCGTCGAATCTTCTGGTGCAGGTTTTGGGAAATCTCGTCGAGCAAATGGAGAAGCCTGCCATTTGGGTGTCCCAGAGTATTATGACGTTGAACAGAAAAAGTGGGTAAAGACCGGCTTAAATCGCCCCGTATTGATCATCGAGACAGAACTCGAGGAGTTTGAGTGTCAACAAATGTGGATGGCTTTCGTTTCTGGGGTATCTGAATCACATATCAAAGATGGTCGTTATGCCCCGGGTGAGGAAGAAAGGGTAGATAAAGCAATTGATTTAATTGAGCAGTCTAATATGTATTTCGTTTCTATTACCAATTACGATATAGATGATATTGTCAATACTATCAAGAAATATAAGCAGCTGCATGGGATTGAAATCGTGTTCTTTGATTACTTGATGGAGACGCTAAAAATTACTTCCGCTGTTAACAGCAAAACAAGGGGGCAGGGCTTAAGAACAGATCAAGTTCTCCTTATGTTTACTTCTGCGTTAAAAGATCTCGCCAAAACGCTTGGAATCTTTATTTGGACGGCAACACAGTTGAGCGGGGACTATAAAGAAGCAAAGCAGCTTGATGCTAGCTATTTGAGATCAGCTAAATCGATTGCGGACAAAGTCGATGCTGGTTATATTCTTATGCCGGTTCGAGAGCAAGACCAAGAAATTATATCGCAGTGCTGCACAAAAGGATTTGAACTTGAGCCGAACTTTGTGTTAAATATTTACAAAGTTCGTGCCGGTAGTTTCCAAAATATCAAATTGTATATTAATTTTGACAGATCAACCTGTCAGGTTCATGACTGTTTTGTTACGAACAATGATGGGGTCTTACTGGAGATCGATAGCACCAACATTGAAACGACATTAGACGAAAACCGAGAGGAGCCGGACAAAGCGACGATATGGGACGAGGAGGACTTCTGACATGATGATGGATAGCAACTACGTAAAGAATGTCCTCTCAAAAGATGATATTATTAAGCTTTGCTGTAGTTTGCAAGGCTTCGATGACTATTATTTTGATAATAATGGGAATCCTATCTTCAGCACCATCCTTGATCATCACGACTCTTCAGGGTCTTTCAAAGAATATTATTATGTAGAAACAAAGACGTTTTATTGTTATACAAGGGCAGCAAGTTATGATGTTTTCGAGATGGTTCGACGGGCAAAAGGGCTTGATACCTTTAAAGAAGCCTTTGATTTTGTTGTTAATTTCTTTAATCTTAAAAAGGTCGGGTTCGAGGAAGAAAAAGAACTAGAACTAACAAGTGATTGGGATATCTTTCAAAAAGTAAAAGATTTTTCCGCCATTCCTCAAAAAGAGACGATAGAGGCGCGACTCGTTCAGGAAAATTTGGTCGAGTATTTCTATCCCCTTGCTGCCCCGACTGAGTGGCTAAGAGAAGGAATTTCTGCCGGTGTGATGCGTTATTATGGAATTCGCGTAGATTCAGCTCTTCACCATATTATTATTCCTCACAGGGACAAAAATGGGAATCTGGTCGGCATTAGAAGAAGATCTTATGACCCGTTTGAGGTCGCAGATGGAAAGAAATATATGCCCGTTTTCATTCAAGGGAAAATGTATAACCATCCTCTGGGGCAATATCTCTTTGGCTTACATGAGGCAAAAGAGAACATAAAAAAGACGAAAAAAGTCTGTGTCTTTGAGAGTGAAAAATCTGTATTGCAAATATCAAGTTATTATTCTATTGAAAATAATTTTGCTGTTGCCACCTGCGGATCCAGCTTGTCTCAAACACAGATAAATCTTTTATTAGAACTCGGAGTAGAAGAAGTCGTCTTAGCTTATGATCGAGATTTCAAAGGACACAGAGGAGACGAGGATGTCCTTCAGTACGAGCAAAAACTATTAAAGGTGATAACGCCTCTTCTCCCTTATGTTAACGTCTCCGTTATAATGGATTATGACCATCTATTGCCTCAGGAAAAAATGTCTCCCTCTGATGCGGGGAAGGAGATATTCGAAAAACTATATCATCAAAGAATAAAACTAAAGACGTATACCGTAAAAGAAAAGAAAAGGACAAAGAAACATGGCTAAAGAAGGGAAATTTTCTTACAGTAAATTAAACACATTTCAGTCTTGTGGCTGGAAATATAAATTAACATATTGCGACGGGCATTATATTTTCACTGATTCCTTGGCAAGCGAGTTGGGAACAGTTCTCCACTTTTGTGAACAACACATGTTCAATAAATTGAAGGCAGGGCGTGCAATTGATTATAACAAGGTTAAGAACATGTTTCAAAATATCAAAATCGACAAAAAAGACAAGTTTGGTACCGAAGGGGGCGTCTATGGGATCAACATCTTGAAGGAGAAGTATAAAGAGGACTTCTACAAGGTAGATGATAATGGCCAATCGTATTATACAAAAACTTTGGATTATATAAACTATGGCATATATCGCCTTGAAAATTATCTTAAAGAAAATCCTGATTTAGAACCCTTTGAAGCAGAAAAATATGTAACCTATACCTATAGAGGACACGTTATTGGTGGATTCATTGACCGAATTTTTCATAATAAGAAGACAGATGAATATATTATTGAGGATATTAAAACAAAAGGGAAACCGTTTAAAGAAGAAGAGTTAATTACCCCTCTCCAACTTGTACTTTATACGATTGGTTTGCACGAGTGTTTGGATATACCTTATGAAAAAATCAGCTGCGCTTACGATTTGCCGGTTCTTGGTATAAAACAACCCGCGGGGACAAAAGGATATGTTGCTCGAGGGGAAAAGAAATTAGAACAGATCTTTGAGGGAATTGAGAAAAAAAACTTTGCCGCTGTGCCCTCTCCACTCTGTCACTGGTGTGCTTTTTGCCCAACAAATCCTGAGCAAGTTGATGAGGCGAAGAATCTCTGCCCTTATTACTCTCTCTGGACGCGAGAAAATAAGACCAGAGAAGTTTCTCACAAATGGAGAGGAATGGAATACGCAAAAGAAGATTTGGAAGATGAAATTGCCAAATCAAAGAAGAAGCAGGAGGATGATCTCGAATTCGACTTCGAGTTCTAAAAGGAGAAATTATGGAAAAGGAAAAAGAAAATACGGTTGAATACACTTATGAATTTACAGACGTTAAGACAGTCAAGCTTAATTTCGATAAGTTATGTGACTGGATAAACCCCGAAACAGGTCTCCCTATTTGTAGCTGTATTTCTCTTTATACCGCCACAGGTTTGCTTGGGGCGATTGAGGAATATTCGAAGGCGCATAGCAATGCTTCTATTACTCCTTATGACAATCTTGTTTGCAGTTTCGCAACCTTAGATCATATTAAAAACTTTTTAAAAAAGCAATGGGGAATTTATTCTTTAGATATCGATAAAGACAACCATGTCTTTTGGGAAACAAAAAAATTTCCTGCAGGAGTCAAACATTATCAAAGAAAGTTGAGAAAAAGAATTGAAGCGTGTATCGTGCAGGATTTCGCGAATTACTGCTGTGGTAATGATGAGGATGTGCCTGATGATGAGATTGTATTCCGCACATTTGTCAAAGTCAAAAAAACGGAAGGCGCTCAAGACGAGGGAAAGGAGGTGCGAGACTAATGACAGATCAAGAGTACTTAGATTTAAAAGACAAACATCCTTTTTATGCCGATCCATATGACGGGCAAAAAGAGGATCAAGAAGCTATTATCAATTATAATAAAAGGCTTTGTTCTCGGTACCCGTTTTTGACCCCCCGCAATGTCTTCTCGGGATTGGTGGACGATGACTATGATTATTCTTATTCGGCGTTGGATGCCATGCCTGATGGGTGGAGACGAGCATTTGGAATTGAAATGATGGAAGATATCAGGAAAGCGCTGTTAAAAGCTCAAGAGCTTAACCCCGGCGGCGGCTACAAAGAATGTGACTATACCACTAATTATGACAGTACAAAGACCGTCCCTTATCTAGAAGGATATCACCCCATCCAGATCAAAAGTAAATGGGGGTCGTTAAGATGGTATGATAATGGTGCCCCAGATGGCCTTGAGGATATTATTCAGAGATACGAAGATTTGTCAGAAAAAACTTGCGAGATATGCGGGGCCCCCGCAAAGTATATTTCAACAGAATGGATCGCTCCTTATTGCGAGAAGTGTGCAAAAGAAGAAGCCCGCGACGAGGATTTTGATTCTTGTTTCTGTAAAATCGGAGAAACCTTTTTGGATAAATAAAGTTATGTTCTATCATCTCTATTTTTTTTGGGGGGGCAATCACTTTTTGTCCCGAAAACTTTTCCAGAAAAAAATAAAACCCGAGGGGGGGTGTGATGCCCCCTTTTTTTCTTGATATGCTGGATAAAACCTTTATAATATAAGTGTAACGGAGGTCGTTTTATGGGTTTTTTTTCTTTACACAATCATACTTACGCGTCTAATATTCGTTTTTTAGACAGTATTAACAGGCCTGGAGAAATGATCGACAAAGCAATCAGCCTTGGTTTTAAAGGAATTGCCTTCACTGATCATGAATCTCTAAGTGCAGCGGTCGCTATTTTAAAAGAAAGAGACAGGATTAAGACGGACCATCCTGACTTTAAAGTCATTTTTGGGAATGAAATCTATTTAATAGACGATTCAGAGATAAAAAACACAACAAATTATTATCATTTTATCTTATTGGCCAAAGATCTAAAAGGATGGGAGCAACTTAGGAGGCTTTCATCAAAAGCGTGGGAAAGAGGATATACTGAAAGAGGAGTTATGCGAGTCCCGACGACTTATCAAGACATAGAAGAGGTCGTGGGCGATGACCCAGGACATATTATTGCCCAAACCGCATGTTTGGGGGGGCGATTACCGAAAGATATATTGTCTCATAACGTTTCTTCAGCAAATCAATTTGTAAAATGGTGCATAAACATCTTTGGGAAGGATAATTTTTTCCTAGAAATGCAACCGTCTGATAGCGAAGAGCAAATTTTAGTTAACCGAACTTTATTAAAGTTTTCTTCTCATTATTCGATACCATATTTGGTTACAACAGATAGCCATTATCTGAATAAAGAAGATTTCAAAACTCAATCGGCTTTCTTGAATAGCAAACAATCGGGTGACCGGGAAACAGAAAAATTCTATAAATATACTTATATTATGGAAGAACAGGAGATGGTCAACGTTTTAAAGCTCGGCATCTCAGAAGAAGAGGCGAGACAGGCAATAAAGAATACCGAGATAGTGGGCAATGCTATTAAAGAATTTGACTTCCGCCACTCAACAATTGTCCCGGAAATTAAACTCCCCGAATTTCATCTAGAGAAAACTCTTTATCATAAAGGATACGAATATATCGACAAATATTATGACAGTCCTTATGATCAAGATCGGTTCTTAATTCATCAAATTGAAGAGGGTGTTAAAGAAAAAAATATCACGATGGATGAGGAGAAATACAAGAGAATTGAGACGGAGTTAGATGTTCTTTGGTTCATAAGTGAAAGACTTAACCAAAGATTAAGCGCCTATTTAATCTTAACAAAAGACATGGAAGACACAGCTTGGAAAGTTAGTTTAAACGGCTGCGGACGTGGATGTTTTGTCCCCGATTCTAAAGTAATCATAGCAAACGGCCTCACTAAAAATATACAAGATATTCAAATAGGGGATAAAGTTGTCTCTCACACAGGGTCTTTAAGACAAGTTTATAATGTCTTAGAATATTCCGCCGACGAAAAAATGTATTTACTGAAAATTCTCGGAGGGAGAGAGGTCCGTTGTACAGATAATCATAGAATCTTAGCTTTGCAAAGAGAAAGTTGTAGCTATCCTACCGACAAAATGCCTAGGTGTTCTAAGTTTTGTCCAAGATTTAACAAGTGTTCTTATAGCACAAAACAAATTCCTTTGTGCCCTACTTGGGTAGAGGCTCAAAATTTAAAGCAAGGGGATTTAATTGCCATTCCAAAGTATGATTTTCAGGACAATATAAAAACCAACTTCCTCAAATTTTCAGATTTCCTGCCGATTTCCTCGATTTGTGATAAAGAAAAAGACATTATTAATTATAAAGATCAAGCCAACATTCACACAGGAGAAAATGATGTCGCTTTAATAAAAGATACATTAATTATTTCTCCAGAGTTTTGCGAATTAATCGGAAATTGGGTTGGGAATGGTTGGACGCACGAGAACAGTGTAGGCTGCGCCTTTAATTCAGACCATCAGCAAAAGATTGATAGATATTGTTTAAATGTCCGCAAAGTTTTTGGGGTAAAACCATCATTAATTTATCATAAAACTCACCATTCTGTTCAAATTTTTATTTACAATAAGGCCATAAAATGTATGGTTAAAGAATTAATTGGACATAAAGCTGAAAACAAGCGTATCCCATCATTCATATTTGAGTCAAAAGAAAGAATGATCAATTGTTTGAGAGGGCTTTCTGACACAGATGGTTCGATTAGTTTTAAAGAATATCGCTTTAAATACTCTACAACCAGCCCCACCTTGCATCAACAAGTAAACTGGATATTTGGGGCTTTGAACATTTATGCCAACGAAAAGATTGATTATTCAAAAACGGGAAAGCACCCAAAATGGCGCCCAGAATTAGTTAATGATGTAAGTTCCCTTATGTTCTCTAAATTTATTAATCTTGTTTTTCCTGAAAAAAATTCAGAATTACAAAACAAAAATTTTAAGAACACAAGCAGGATTAAAGAAGATGAATTGTACTATTATGCGCCTCTTATAACCGCCTCGACTTTCGATTACACTGGTAAGGTGTACGATTTGTCTGTTGAAGTAGATACATCATATAATATAAATGGCATTGCGGTCCACAACAGCGCGTGTGGAGAATATGTCAACTACCTGATCGGTATTACTCAAGTCAATCCACTTGATTATGGCTTAAATTGGTGGAGATTCTTAAACAAAGAAAGATTGGAGCTCCCAGACATCGATGGGGATTACCAACCAGAAAAGAAGGAAGAAATTGTAAAATTATTGAGAGAAAAATATGGAGAAGACAACGTGCTTAATTGTGCGACTTTTAGGACAGAATCTCTAAAATCGGCGATTCTTACTATTGGGCGTGGCCTGGGCTACAACAACGACGATATGCAGGCTTTAGCCGCACTCGTCCCGGCGCACAGAGGACAAACTTATACCTTAAAGGAATGTCTTGAGGGAGACGAAGAAAAAGGATATGACCCTGTGCCAGGGTTCGCTGATAAGCTAAATTGCTACCCGGGCCTGTTGGACGGCGCCAAGAAGATCGAAGGATTGCCGACGAATGCAAGTATTCATGCTAGTGCTTTGTATGTATTCAACGGTGGTTATTTAACACAAAACAGTTTGATGAGAGCCCCAAACGGGACAAAAATCACAGCACTTGATATGCATGACAGCGATAGCCTTGGAGCGCTTAAAATGGATGTTCTTTTCACGGACGCCATGTCTAAAATGGCTAAGTGTCTGAGTCTTCTGCTGAAAGACCACCAAATTGAATGGCAGGGGGACTTAAGGTCAACTTATAACAAATATTTACACCCTGATATTATTGACACAAAAAATCAAGACATGTGGGACAAAATGGCGGCAGGCAAGATAGCTAATTTATTCCAGTTTGAGACCCCCGTTGGCGGCACCTGTATAAAGAAGGCGAAACCTAATACGGTGAGACAGTTAGCAGAAATCAATTCGATAATGAGACTCCAGGCAGACAGCGGAGAACAGCCGATTGACCGATACGTTCGCTTCAGAAAAGATATAAACGAGTGGTACAAAGAAATGGATGAGGCTGGTTTAACAAAGAACGAACAAGAAATTCTTAAAAAATACTTAGCCCCCAGCTTCGGCGTCTCAGGCTCACAAGAGGTTTTAATGGAAATCCTTATGGACCCAAAAATTTGCAACTTTACTTTAGGAGAAGCAAATCTTGCTCGTAAAGCCATCGCTAAAAAGCAGGCAAAGAAAATTATCCAACTTAAAAAAGACTTTTATGAGAAAGGATCTCAGACCCCGAATGAATAGTACGGGCTCTTGACTTTTCAAAATAAAACCTCATAATATATGAAGAAAGGAGAAAGCTCCGGATGGCACGTAAAGAATTCTTAGATTATATATTCAAATATGCAATCGAGCCTCAGCTTGGTTATAGTTTTTCTATTAACCACACCTTGCCTTATTCAGTTATTGCCATTCAAGAGGCGAATCTTGCCACTCGGTGGAATCCTCTGTATTGGCAATGCGCCTGTCTTTGTGTAAACGCGGGCAATTATGCAGGAGATGTAAACGGTGAAGATGATGGAGAAGATACGGCCTTGGAGGATGAGGGGAAAAAGGCAAAAAAATCAGCGCCAAACTATGGAAAGATAGCTAAGGCAATTTCTGCGGCCCAGGCAGAGGGTGTGAAAATCGAATTGCCTGACATCAACACCTCCCAAGCAGATTTTGTCCCTGACATTAAAAACAATGCGATCCTCTATAGCCTCAAGGCAGTGAATGTCGTCAGCGACGATCTTTTTGACCGTGTCGTTGCCAATAGGCCATATACGGGGGCGGGAGATTTCTACCGCCGTGTCGCCCCTACTCAGACCCAAATGATCGGCCTGATCAAAGCGGGCTGTTTTGACGCCCTATGCGGGAAACCTAGGGGGTTTATTATGGACAGTTTTCTTCGCTATCTTTCAAAACAGGAAATCGAAGAGAAAGACAAAATGACAACTGTGCAATTAAAGAAGGCTGTTGAATTAAAAATGCCTATACTTGATTCATACAAGGATATGGTGAGGCTTTATTGGTTTAAGCAGTACATCGACACAAATCAGACAGACAAACCCAACAAGAGATACATTCTCGCTGAAGAAGACTGTGTTGATTATTTTAATTCTTTCGTGAAAAAGGACTTGAGTCCATTAAAAGATGAGTATTCTTTCTTGCCCGGGGGAAAGATATCAATCAAGATCGCGGCCTTTAAAAAGGTTTATGATAAAAAGACACTTCCTTTGATGGAATATTTGAATTCAGAAGAGGGCAAGAAGAAATACACAGAAATCTTACGAGATAGCTTTGTCCAAGGTCTTAAAGAGAAATACTGTGCTGGCTCTGTTTCAAAATGGGAAATGGACACGATGAGCTTTTATTACTCTGGCCATGAATTGTTGAGTGTAAACAAGGCAATGTATAACATTAAAGATTTTAAAGATTTGCCAGAGTATGTGGATGAGGGGGCCCCTTTGTGTTCTATTGCGGGGACAATTGTCGATACCGACAACACAAAACACATTGTAACCGTATTGACGACCAATGGCATCGTCGATATAAAGCTTTACACAAACTCATATGCGGTGTATAACCAGAAAATTAGTGATATAGACAGTAAGACCAAGAAGAAGACTGTTGTTGATGACTCTTGGCTTAAGCGCGGGAATAAGATCATCGCCTGGGGGCAGCGTCGCGAAAATATGTTTGTTGCCAAAAATAACAGGGCAATTGGCTTTAATCGTACGATAGGTCTTATTGAAGGGATTCATGCCGACGGAACCCTTTCAATTCGTTATACAAGGAATAAAAAGAGAGGTGCTTGATATGGCAGAAGAGCAAAAGATTGATTTATACGAATTAGGGACTCTCACTTCTCCTGAAAATATTATTTTCTCAGGGGACAGGGAGTCTGTCCGCAACAAAGTGGGGAACACCGCCTTTGAACTTAATTGCGGCATTTATCGTTACTGGGAGAAGGACGGCCGGTATTATTACGACTGTGGTCCAGTGACCTACTACACAAAAGAGCCGATTTGGTTAGAACTTCCTTCTGGCACAGCCGAAGAAAACAGCAAAAAAGCTCGATAAAAGGATGATTTTATTTTTAAGGCATTTTAAGGAGAAAAAATATGGCTATTTATTTAGGGAATAAAAAAGTTGCTCTCAGGGGGGGGTATTCACCCAAGGACCCCGAAGATACTTTCAAATCTTATTTAGCGTATAGAGGCAGTTGTGAAGCGTTGTTTGAAAATCACACTTCTTTAACTTATGATCAGCTAAAATTATTTTTGTCAACCGACTCAACCAGCGGTATAGCGAATTTTTATAATATGTTTCATAACTGCAGTTCTTTGACAGCAATTCCAAGCGTTTCGCTGGACAGTGCCACTGATACCAGCAGCATGTTTGAAGGATCTGGACTTGTTTCTTATCCAAGCTTATCTACTTTTCGTGTCACGAACATGAATTCCATGTTTAATTCATGCTCAAATCTGAAAGGCGCAGGACAGATCGACATGACTTCGAACACAAATGCAGCTTATATGTTCTATCAATGCTATAATCTCACTAATGTTGGTATAAAAAACAGCGGAAAAGTCACTACATTCAAATTCTGTTTCGGATCGTGCTCTAGTTTAGAAACTATTCCTTGGTTTGACACAAGCAAAGCAATATTAATGAACGCAATGTTCGACGGATGCTCCAAAATCAAGACGATTCCATCCCTTGATTGCTCCAGCGCTTGCACAACGCAGTCAATGTTTTATGGATGCACGTCTCTTGAAAGCATTCCGTTGCTTAATATCAAGAAATCCACAGATGTCTCATTCATGTTCCAGAATTGTTCATCTCTTACAGAGATTCCCGCTCTTGACTTGAGCAGCGTTGGAGGAGCAGTTCCGACGTCCGAAGGAGAAAGAAACGGTCACATGGGATCAATGTTTACCGGCTGCTCAAAGTTAGCCAAGATCCATATGAAGAATATTCCGTTAAGCTTTGACATATCACAGACGGCAGTGAGCACTGAAGAAGACCTTGTTGAGATTCTTAATAACCTTAACACAGTCACGACAACACAGACATTGACTATGGGCTCTGATAAATTGGCGTTACTTACTGATGACGACAAGAAGATTGCCACAGACAAAGGATGGACATTGGCATAGTATGGAATTCATTGAAAAGACAAGAGAATTAAAATCAACCAGCAACTACATCAAGAACAAAACAACTGGCGTAGTTTTTAGAACCTGTGTATTATATTTAGGTGTTTTGGATTCCGTAGATAACTATATAGAATCCACAGAAGAAGAGTACATTCACTATTTAAACGATCTAGAAGAAAAGAATAATCAAGATCGAAGGAGTTGTACTCTGTAATTATAATCTTTATAATTTTAAGGAGGATCCTGCGGTTTAAAGGAAGAAAGAGGTAAATATGAATCAAGAAAGCCCAAATTTGAAAGCAACAGTCAGATTGCACAATTATCGCTTCCCCACGGGCAAAGCCCCCGTATCGGGGGGCTACGCCGTCGTTATTTTGGAGGTTATTGAAATCCAGAGAGGAGAAATCCCCCTTTTTGCCTATGGACGTGAATATGCGGGAGGGAAAACAATAACTGTCTGTGGATATATGCCAAGACTTGAGAGTGGAATGAAATACACTTTGGAGGCCGAGCTTGTTAACGACAAAAAATATGGCTTTCAGTATAAATGCAAGGCCATTCAGAGTGCCTATGACTTAGCGAAGCCTGAGGACCAAAGGACGTTCTTCAGTTATTTTTTGACACCCAAACAAATAGACAGCTTGTTCCTTACATATAAGAACCCTATAGAAAAACTTGCCAATAAGGACATTGAAGCCCTAGTTAAGATCAAAGGGGTTGGCCCTGTCACGGCGACAAGATTGTGTGAAAAGTATGCGGACAATGTCACAAACAGCAGAGCATATGTTGAGTTAAACGGTCTTGGTCTTACCAGGAATGCCATCAATAATATTGTCCGTCAGGTCGGATCAGCGGATGTTGCCATCAGTATGATCAAAGAAAACCCCTATATGCTTATCCGTTTTGTTAGAGGGTATGGCTGGGAAAAGGCAGACGCGGTTGCACAGAAAAGAGGGTTCGGAAAGGCAAGTAAGGAGCGCTGCATTGCTTACGCCAAGTTTAGACTAGACAAATGCGCAGAAGACGGCAATTCATGTGTCTCTGTTGGGGAATTGTTGGATGATGTCAGTTTGGTTTGTTCACCTGTCGCCAGAGAAAATCTCTCTTCTTATCTTAAAGAGGAGATGGCGGGGCAAAAGAATTTCGATGAAATATTTGAAAAAATCAAGAACAAAGAGAAAGTGGAAAAGCCTTTGTTCTTCTACTCTGCAGACACAAAGAAAATTGGATTGTTTGATTATAAGTTACTTGAACACGAAATTGCTGGAGAGTTACAGCGTTTAGCAAAAGCCCCCTCCCCCTTCCATTATGATAAAGAAGAGTGTGAGAAGATCATTCAGCAAACTGAGGAAGAGCAGGGGTATAAATATACCATGGAGCAAAGAAAAGCAATCTGGATGATTCTGGATAATAATGTCTCTGTTTTGACAGGAGCAGCCGGCTGCGGTAAGAGTTCTACTGTGAAACCTATTATTGCGATCATGAATCATTACGGGAAAGAGGTGGTGCAGACTGCCCTCTCAGGAAGAGCTGCGTCTCTATTAACCGAATATACAGGCTTAGAAGGAAAAACTATCCATCGTTTGCTTGGGTTAATCCCAGACGACAATAATGTTGGCCCTATAATTAAAAGAAATAAATCTCTCACGGCTGACTTGATTGTCTTGGACGAAACATCAATGGTAGGGGAAGAACTCTTCTTGTCTTTGGTTCAGGCAATCAAGGACGGGGCAAAACTGGTCATGTTGGGCGATATCAAACAGTTACCACCCATTTCCGTCGGCAACCTATTGAGCGATTGTATGGCGTCTGGATATATCCCCACCACTACTTTAACAACAATTCATCGACAGGCGCTGAAGAGTGGTATCATCTCGCAGTCATTCCAGGTGTGCGGCGGGCATAGTTTGGTCAAGAATGATTTCTCTGGGGAAGAGATTCGAGGAGAGCTCAAAGACTTTAAAATTAACTGCAGCAGCGAACCCTCTGTCGTGCATGTTAAAGTCATAGAAGAGTTCAAAAAATTAATGAACAAGGGCGTCAATCCAAATGACATTCAAATTGTCGTCCCCATGAGAGCTAAAGGTATAAATAGTTGCAGAACCTTCAACGCCGAAATTCAAAGGCTAGTCAACGGAGACGAAGCAAAGAAGCACGTCGATATCATAATTACGGATAGTGGTGTCCGATATCCAGTTTCCTACAAACATGGTGACAAAATTATGGTCATAAAAAATAACTATCACGCTAAGAATGTCTATGGGAAAGAGGTTGCGATTTTTAACGGTAACATGGGGCGCATAGTTGATATTGATGAAGACGCTATGATTGTTAAATTAGACGAACAAGGGGAAATCGTTCTCCCTAAAGACGAATGGGATCTTATCATTCACTCGTGGACCTGCACTTGTCACAAACTCCAAGGCTCTCAGTCCCCTTATGTTATCATCGGACTTGATAACGCGGCTTATTCTTTGCTCTCAAGAGAATGGTTATATACTGCGATCACAAGAGCCAAAAAATATTGTGTCCTTGTTGGCCAGCCTAAGGCAATCAACACCGCCTGTAGGACCAGTAACATCAAGCTAAAGCAAACTTGGCTTAGGGGTGAATTACAAGTTTTGTATAAGGAGGCGCTTCATCTATGAGTGTTTATGTAACATCTGACCTACACCTCAATCACCCCGGGATCTTATTAATGAGCCGTCCACAATTTAAGACTGTTGAAGAGCACAACAAGTTTATCATTGGCAAATACAACAGCGTTGTCCATGAAGATGATTTAGTATATATTCTCGGTGATTTAGGGTTCTCCCCTATAAAAGATCTAAAGCCTTTGGTTTCTCTGCTAAATGGCAGAAAGATTCTGATTTTAGGAAATCACGATAGGGGAAACATTGGAGAATATCGTGGCATGGGGTTTATTGAGGCTTACGATCACCCCATATATTACTCCAAAGATATAATTCTCAGCCATGAGCCTGTGAAAGAAGCGTTGGACAATCCCTATGTTTATAATATACATGGGCATTTACATAGAGGCAAAATAAAATTGCCAAATTATATCAATATCAATGTTGAGGAAAACAATTTCCTTCCGGTGTCGTTAAAAGAATTACAGTCGCGCATAGTAGAGAAAACAAAAAGCAGAAGAGAGACTTTTGGGAAAGAGTGGTATGCCGGTTATTATCAAGCAGACTAAGAAGGAGGTCTCTCTTTCTTGATTCATGATAGATAATCCTTTATAATATTAATACAGCGCAGACCTGTATAAAGGCCTTCGCCCTAGACACACAAGGAGGACATATCATGCGTATTGATGAAGTTAAAAACATTATCGAAAAAAAAGTGGCCCGCAAAGGGTATCGCCTAGAAGAAAGAAAATCTGCCACCACCGATTCTTGGTATTTCAAGATTTGCTCGGGAAAAGCTTCTCTTCTTTTTAGAGTCGCGGACCATAAGACAAAAGCTGATGTTATTACACTAAGGCTCGACCACAAGTCTACACCCAAGTCTGTGGAGGGGTTTGTTGAGAACAGATGCCGTGACCTAGGAGATAGGGTCCTGAGAAACGTTTTTGGGGGAAAGGAGATATAAAATGGGAGATATTTACTTAGACGGGGCGGCAAATACCCCGTTAGATCCACAGGTTTTTGATGCGATGGAACCCTACCTTTGCAAAGATTTTTATGGAAATGCAAGCGCCACCCATGATTATGGGATGAAGGCGTCTTTAGCCATCGAAAACAGTCGCCAAAAAATGGCTTCCATAATGCAAGTTAAGCCAGAGGGAATAATTTTCACATCAGGGGCCACAGAAAGCAATAACACCGCGATTAAGAGTTTAGTGTTTGCTCAGTTTGCTAAGCAGAATTTCCATCCCCATCTCGTTTGTGGGGGGACAGAGCACTCGTCTGTCCTGAACACATGCAAAGAGATGGAATCAATTGGCTGCCGGGTTACTTTTGTCGGGCCAGATAAAGAGGGGCACGTCTTACCGGAAAACGTCTGCAAGGCCGTAACCAAAGATACAATTCTGATTTGTCTAATGTCCGTCAATAACGAACTCGGCACCGAAAACCACATAGAAGAGGTGACTAAATTCGCCAGAAAACACCATGTTAGCACATTGATCGACTGCACTCAATGCGTTGGATATGGGGGAGAATATGTTAAGCTGGGGAAGATTTATCCTTTTGCAGACATGATGTCGTTCTCTGCCCATAAGATCTATGGGCCGCTCGGGGTAGGATGTTTGATCGTGGACAACGACGAGTGCCTGCAAACGATCAGAGACTTCCCCCTTTTGTCGGGGGGGTCGCAGGAACACGGCGCCCGCGGGGGGACTTATAACACCCCGGGAATTGTCGGCGTTGCAGCGGCGGTCGAGTTAATGGCAAATACCCCATTGGGCGACTATTTTGATCATTTATATGATTATCTAGCCAAGAGGATAAAGGAGAAAAAGCTCCCTGTTGTTACCAATGTGAATCCGGACCATAAAAATATTGTCAGCCTTAACATTTCTTGTTTAAGTCATGGTGATTCTGCCGCAACAGAGCTTACAATGATGGGAGTTGCCTGTAGTTCTGGGTCGGCATGTGACGCCACTCACGACGAAACGGCGGGAGATTTTAATCCGTCTCACGTTCTGATGGGGATAGGCCTTTCAGAAAAAACAATCCGGGGGACGATCCGAATTTCGTTTACCAAGTATACGACAGAGGAAGATATTGACAAGTTCGTTGACGTCCTTTATAATATGTAGCATACAGAAAGAGGTTACACATGGAAGAAGTTAAGTTCGAAAAAGTTTCAGAAGATCAATTCATCAAAGACTGTTTGCGTTTGTTCCCTAAAATGACAAAAGAAGAGGCTAAAAAGGCATATGCTAATATTGTTTTACCAGTAAGGGGAACAGCCAATGCTGCCGGTTACGATATTCGAACGCCTGTTGCATTTTCTATCTCAAAAAGAAGGAGACCGATCACTATCCCGACGGGAATTCGCATTAAAATGAAGCCCGACCAGTTCTTATTGATTGCCCCTCGTAGCGGATTGGGTTTTAAAACAGGGGTTCCCTTGGCTAACACTATCGGCGTCATCGACAGTGATTATGCCAACAGCGATAACGAAGGACACATTATGATAAAGTTTGTCCCTGGGTTCGCAAAATTGACGGCTGCCAGTGGTGACAGGGTTGTTCAGGGAATTATCCTTAATTATTGCACAGTGTCTAATGATACTGCCACAGGAGAACGTACGGGCGGGTTGGGATCCACAGGGACGGATTAAGACATGATTAATCTTCTTAAAGAGACAGAAAAGGCATTGAAAAATCATGACGTTTCTTTTAAAAATGTCCGATGTATTAGGAATGCTGAGGGGTATATTCCCATCGCAGAGTTTACGGACAAAGCCAGTCATTTTAATTATGACAATGGCTGCGGAGAAGTGAGAGTGGATCCCACCCTAGTCATCATAGGATCGTTTTGGTGGCTGGAGCGGGAGAGTTGCGATGGCCTTGAAGGATGGGTCTTTCATCACAAACCGAAGAAAGCCGCTCTCCCCGCGATAGATTTTACTCTAAAGAACATAAGGCATTCTGAAAACACGTTCTTGGAAAGAGTTGAGAGGTGTGGGGGGTATTTTGATGAGACAAAAGACGCAACTTGAACGAAGCCTGAATATTGTGCGCATTGTGGCAACCGCCATTAGTCTGGCTGCCATTATAGTGGCTGTTGTCTTAGAATGCATCTATGGCGCACATAATGCATGGGCAGAGGCAATGATCTGTGTTGCCATACTTGGCGCTTTTGAATTAAATTATGCCAGCGGATACATAAAAGGGTTGGCATTCAAGAAAGAAAAAGGTGAATAAAAGTGGAATTTCATTTAGAGAATACTGAAGTCTTTGGGCTTGAAAAGTCCATTATCGCCTCTGGGAACCCCATGAGGACAATCATGGCCGACAACACGGCCAAGCCGACAGATAAAGATTATAAAAGAGCAGCCATGCTGGGGAACACTGGCCTTGGCCAGGGACATAGCCAATTTTTAGCAGGGATCACTGTTGAGTTTGATTTATATGCCCCGCTATATCAATGGAAAGAGATCCAGAGATATCACTTCCTGAATTTTGTTTCCAGTCAGTCGACAATGCATCGTTTGGCGAAGTTTAAAGTGTCAGAACAGTGCGTGTCTGACACTGATCCTGAGATCTTAGCAAGATACCAGGTGTTGTTAGACGCCTACAACAAAGACATTGCAGATGGTAAGTTCAAGCCCGAGGAGGATAAGGCCTCCTGGAGGCGACTCGTCGCTTCCTTGCCGTGTGGCTTTGTTTTGGGGGCGACAGTTGTAACTTCATATCTTCAGCTCAAGACGATGTATTACCAGCGCAAGAATCACCGTTTGAAAGAGTGGCATGAATTCTGTGATTGGTGTGAAACCTTACCAATGTTCAAAGAGTTATGTTTGACTCAAAACTTGGGGGAGAAGTAGTATGGGAGAACTGTTGAGCGGAAAAACCCTTTCTGAAAAAATGCTTTCTGAAATTGCCCAGGAGCGGGTAGAATTAAAGGCAGAGGATGTCGTCCTTACAGTTGTGTCTGTTGGCGATGATCCAGCTTCTGCTGTCTATGTTAAGAACAAAAAGAAGGCATGTGAGAAAGTGGGTTTCATTTTCAAACATATTACTCTTGATGGGCATGCAACTGCTGCAGATGTCCAGCAGGCAATCTCAAAAGAGCTGGGCAATTCTTCGGGGATAATTGTCCAAATGCCTTTACTCTCCGACCATATCACAAAAGAGGAGGCTGCAAAGATTTCATCAAGCGTACCCGGCATGCTCGACGTTGATGGGTTTGGGGCAGAGACAAAGATTCTGATATACGAAGGATACACTCATTATCACAACCCAAATATTATGTGTGTCCCGCCACTGCCCTGCACTCCTCACGGCATTATGGATCTGATTGAGTCTGTCCCTGGTTTTTCATTCAGTGAAAAAACAGCTCTGGTCATTGGTCGCAGTGATGTTGTCGGGAAGCCGGTGGGCCACATGTTAATGGACCGCGGCTGCACGGTCACACTTGCACATAGTCACACGCAATATGGTGATCTAGAAAAATATGCGAATGGGGCAGACATCATCGTCTCTGCTGTTGGTAAGAGGAATGTCTTACATGACATCGACTCATGTCGTCCGGTAAAGCCTATCATTATAGATGTGGGTATGAACCGTAACGAGGACGGCAAATTATGTGGGGACCTTTCCGAATCTTTGAAGAAAGAAGCAAGCTCTTATTATACGCCTGTCCCGGGCGGCGTAGGCCCGATGACAGTCGCAGAGCTGATCAAAAACACTTGGGAGACATGGAAGTACAAACATGGAATGTCCTGTGAGTACAACCATTTATAACCCCTTTGTAACCCCATAACCCTATACTTACAAATATACCAGGGTATAAAACACAACTATAACCCCAAAAAGATATAAAAGAAAATACTAACTTGACACATTCTTTGTTTCCTTTATAATATTATTGTTCAATGGAACAAAAAGGAACCCCCTTTAGTTTAGGAGAAGTATGAAAAAAATAACAAGAAAGCAGATTGAAATCAATTTTCCATCAGAGGGCGAACCCGTCTTCAATATATTTTGCGAGAAATCCGGATTTCGCGTTTGCACCACTTCCAGACTTATCGGTGTCAGGATGGATAACGGGGGGACCCAGGTCGTAGCGAAAGATGTATCTCCGCTCGAGTCGTTAGCGGTAGAAGTGGCCTACAGTGACAAGCATGGACAGAGTGAAGATAATAAATATTATCTCGTCACATGTTTCATTAAATATGATGACCAGAAGGGCGTTGTCGTGGAAGAAGTGGGGCATCGCGTTAAGAAATTTTTCTTCTTAAAGAAAATCCGCTACAATCAAATGAAAAAGATAGCAATTTCTATCATGGAAGAATTGCATCAGGAGCTAAAATAATGGAGAAATATAACACACAATTTTTCGACTTAGAGGACGAAGATGGTATGGAACGCGCTATGGCGTTCATCAGAATGCTGCATGAGGACTCAAGAAAGAACTCGCGGGGCTACAATCAGATCTTAACTTATGTGGAAGAAGGTTGCTTGATTGTATCTTGGGCACAAATCCCTTATGAATACGACGTCGGATCCTTTAAATTCGTCGGTGATGACCAGGTAATAATGGATGAGTTGCACTTCCCTGACGGATATTATGATTATGTCCTCCCAGAAGACAAAGAAGAGAAATGGGGTGAATGGGCAAAGGCAAATCCAGAATGGGAAAAGAATTCGTGGGGCGTATGGGTTAACACCAAAGAAAATCACGAATGGGAAGAAGAAATAAAAAAGAACAAACCTAGCGAGGAGACAGAAGATGGGGTGTAATTTTTACCTAAAAAAGAAAAGTCCGGTAACCTTTCCCGCATCCGTTGGGTGCGATCGACATGGTGGCGAGTTGATAGAACTTACGAACGGAATTGTCTGGAATAAAACTTTTTATCCAAACAAAGAAGAATGCGATAAGGTGTTTAGACAAGAATTTCACATCGGAAAATCAAGCACAGGCTGGTACTTCAGTCTGGCTATTTACCCCGCATATGGGATCAACAATTTCGATGATTGGAAGAAATTGTTCGCCGACCCCCAAAATGAGATCTATGACGAATGTGGCAGAAAGATCTCTCCCCGGGAAATGATCAACTGGATTGCCAATCGCGGATATGAGGGGCCTGGCGGATCCCCCGAAGCAATTGCTGCAAGGGAAGAAAAAGATCTCGAGACACGCAATAAGATGGCTTCTAAATATCATATAGGGCGCACATTCAAGACATATGACGAATACATGTCCTATAACGGAGCAGAGCGAGGGATAAAAGGATTATGGAGACACAAAAAAGACAAATACACATCCCACCCCGAAGACCCAAATTGTACGTATGATTATATTCTTTCCGGGAATGATCCGGAGACCGGCCGCATATTCAGCTGACATTAATGAAAACACGAAGTCTACTAAGGAGACCTTATGGCAAAAAAACACAATTTTTTAGAAGAAGATGATGAATATGCTTCCTATTATGAAGCAGAGCTTTCTGAGAAAGAGGAGGCTTTTCTCCGTAAAAGTGCGAAAGCCGCTCAGAAGCCCAAGAGCAAGCGCAAAGGACATCAGGCCAAGCATCTGTCCCACTCGGCGAGAGCCTTGGCAGAGGAAGAGTATCTTGACAGCCTAACAGCCAGTGAGGAAATTCCCTCTCCCCGTCCCAAGACAAAACTATTAGGGGCCGCTAGAACAATGGCCGAAAATGCGGGAGAGCCCTCCTCACCCGCCGCTGCCGCCATGGATGCCCCGGTCCAAAAATTCACTTTTGGCCCAAACAGTCACGAAGTCAAAGGAAGCATGATCGATTTTGATCGAGTGATCGACATCCAAAAAATCGAGGCCGAACACAACGGTCACAACACCTACGGAATCAAATTCCTGTTTGCTGGCAAGAAGGGATTGTTCCGCATCGCCTGGTTCAACTGGAATGAGAAAGAAAGGGATCGTGTCTACGAGGCCGAGAAAGCCTATTGGACATCTCTCGAAAGTTTCTTGTCTCGCAACTAATAATCCATTATAATATTCTAGCAGAGAAATCTGCGGCGCACTGGCCAGATCTTCAGTGCGCACACCGCCCACCACTTTGAACATTTTCTACCTCAGCGGGGTGTGGGCGTCGAGTACCTAACGCCGAAAGGTGCCAGCCGGGGCTTAAGACCGGAAGGAGAGGGGAAACTAAAGCAATAAATGTAATCATTGGACCAGCTACCCAATGCCGGCCTATGCGGCATCATAGGGCAACGCCATTTCACTTTAAGCCAGTTCTCGAGAAAGCGGATAAAACAAACATCGGTAAAGTGGCTGACACGTGTCGGAGGGTTCCTTGTCGGTTCGTTGGCCCGTCTGCCGAAAGGCAGTAAAAACGAACCTTCTATTTTTCTCTCACCCATGGCCGTCCCCCGCGGATGATTCCGGTGCAACTCCGGAAACGGCCCTTCACAACTAGTCTCAAAGGAGAAACAAATGGACACAAACAACATCAGCATCAGCACAGGAATCGAACCTGCCACAGACAACTATACGGGATGGATCAAATGGACACCAACAAACGATGAGTGGAGTCTGTTTGAGGTTACGAAGAAGACTCCCTTCGAAATGACAGAAAACCAGTATCTGATGATTTATGTTGACGAAGACAATAAGCATAAGATGGTCACACAGTACTGCTACAGCGGCGGCAAGCTCTGTAAGATCGGCAGATCGTCTATTAAGTTCAGAGGCCCTGAGAAAGACATGACGGTCACCGCCCGCAACGACGAACAGGTCTGCGCGATTGACATGCTCAAAGACGGTGAAAAGACCGTCAAGCTGCTTACAGGGACCTGGGGAACAGGCAAAGACCTTCTTATGACCACGGCGGCCCTAGAACTGTTAAGGGCCAATAAATTCGAGCAGATTGTCTGGATCAGAAACAATGTCGATGTCAGAGACACAAAAGACCTTGGAGCTCTCCCAGGCGATGTCAACGAAAAACTCCTTCCCTTCCTTGGCCCTTTCATCGACCACGCAGGCAAGCTCGAAGTCGAAAGAATGATCGAGCGCGAACAGCTCGTAATTGAGCCGTTACAGTCTCTCAGAGGCCGCAACCTCGCGAACTCCATCATCATTTGCTCTGAGAGCGAAAACCTCACTCTGCAGCAGATTCAGCTCATTATTGCCAGAGCCGCCGAAGGATCTGAAGTCTGGCTCAATGCCGACTGCAGACAGCGTGACAAGGCCATCTTCGAACGCTCCCAGGGCATCGAAAAGACCATCGCAAAGCTCAAAGGCAACCCCCTCTTCGGGTACGTTCATCTCGTTAAAAGCGAACGTTCTCCGACAGCGGCCCTCGCTGACTTGCTCAACGAAGATTAAAAACATATAAAAGGCCACCAACAAAGGTGGCCTGCATACAGGAGGAATCTAACATGGCACAGATAAAAATTCATGATTTGTACCAGTTGCTGGTGACAGAGTGCCGTTATGGCTACACCAGGAACAATCACCTTATGCCGAGGGGTGCTTATGATCATGTCAAGGCATATCTTCCTTTGATCGACAAAGAAGACAATGAACTTGGCATTTCAACGGCGACGCAGTTAATGGAAGAATGCATCGGAAATCAGCTATGTCGCAACTTCGACACAGGACTAGACGACGAGTTCGGCAACAGAAAAGAAGCATTGGACTTCATCCAGTATCTGAAGGACTGGCTCGCCGAGCGTGGCGTGACAAACATGCCATATAATTACACACGCTGTTTGGACAATGTCAGACGCGCAGACAGCCTTGAATACGACATTGTTTCGCTTAAGCCAGGGACCTTTGAAAACCCCACCATCAATCCGGACAAAGTCTTGGCATCCGGGCTTACCCGCGACGCGGCGGACACAAAACTCATAACAGAGATTTTAGGCACAGACAGCGCTGTCTGGAATTGTGTCAAAATCATGACGGAGGACGGCTTTGTGCGCGGTCAGAAGTTCAGAACAATCCAACCAGCAGAACACCAGGGTGAATTATATGCCATCATACTTGAAGAGAAAAATTAAAGGAGAACTATTATGGGATTAGACATTGGTTTTGATCTTTACGAAAAGAAACCGTTTGACGAAAAAGGGGAGTTTGTCCCCTCCGGCCTTACGACGCCTTGGGTCTGCGGACGTACAAATTCGACGAATTCTTGGGGCGAGCTGTTTAAATTCGGCGGAGATGACACCGAAGTGCCTGTGTTTCAGAAGGAACTCGATGGAAAGTCTCACACATTTGACTCTTTCACTGAAAAATATGTATTTACGGAATTTGAGAATTTCAAATCCGCTGTAATGTCTTCGGTCGACGATGATCTTGCCGAATGTCATGCGACCAAGCAGACTATGCGTAGACGAATTAATGAATTACGAGAGAAGATTTCGGAATTGCGCGAATTACAGAAAACCTGTACCGAAGAAAATAGCTATGCGTTTGACCGCTGGGGCGAAGACATTAGCGACTACACAGAAAATATCCATAATCTACAGGAAGATTTGGCAGATTTCGAAGACAATGATTATGAGTACAATCATGCCATCGCGGTAAGAGAGTTGCTGGCCGACATGGAGAGATATGTCAAAGAAGACAAATACTACGTTATTCCGGTATTCAGCTTTTAAGCCAAAGGGAGAATGATCATGAAAAAGAATGAGAATGAGGCAGCATTAGTTTTTGGATTTGTCGCACTTGTGTTGGAGATTATCTTGGTCTTCGTCTTTTGGTGGTTCTCACTGGACCCCCTAATCTTGTTTCCCTTTATTGTTCTCTTCTGGGTGATTCCTCTATTTGTTGTCGCCGTCGTGGTTGATGGTATGAGATAAGGAGGTTATCATAAATTATGACTGGGACTATATTGATGAGCACTGACGCCCGTAACACACTCTGTGTAGTTAGTTTCTTTGTTGGTTTATTTATCGGAATTGCCCTTATTATCTGGTTTATCTGTGTAATGAAAAGATTGGCTCGCGCAAACGATCGAATTAGCGCGGCCCTATGGACTTATTTACGATCACAGAAAAACAAGGATAGTGGACCCTGTGGCGACAAATGTCCGCTTGCTGATGATGAACTGCGCGTCCTAAAAGAATTTGCGGCTGATCATTCCATTACAATTTATTCTATAACGAAAAAGGAAGGCATGAAAGACTATAACCCCGTGCATTACCTAGTCGTTTGGCCATACCCCACAAGTCTCAGCAAGAACGAGCCGTTTACAGTAAACATTGCAAAGGACGGTTTCAAAGGCTTGCAGCTTAATCATGAATACTGTGCTGATGAGCTAGGCATTTAGATTTAACGGCATGGGTGCACACTTGACATCTCAAAAGAATTCATTATAATGTATATCGTACGCGGTCTGCCTCGGCTACTGCGTAAAAGCACGACACACCGCCCGTGTGTCTGCCGCATAATGACTTCAAAAGTCACAGGAGGGTGAAAAGCCACTCACGAAAGGAAGGAAAACCTATCAAACCAGACGGGGGTGGACACGGGCCATATTCGGCCATCCAAGGGTGATAATGCCGTTGTCAAAATACGGCAAAAGCCGCGCTCCGCCCCGTTTTGCCAAAAAGCTTGACAAATGAATAATCTCGGCACACACAAAAAGGAGGGCCGAAACATGAATCAGGAGCATCCGCTTACAGACAAGCAGCCTGACAATATGACTGCAACAAATTCCGCAGCAATCATTCCGCAAAAACAAACAGACAAACTTGTCATCGACTGTGACAAGATCGTTCTCAAAGACAATGGAATTGAAATCACGTTAGACGGCAATATGAACTATACAGGTCTTGCAATAATAGTCATCAACGGTGTGACTTTCATAAGAGTAAAGGAAAGAGATGAAAGAGATGAAAGAGATGACAGAGACGATCCTTCCTTGCAGTATTTCGGATTATAGGAGGCTAAGCCAATGACATTAAATGATTTATTTTGCATCCTAGACAAGGCAAGCGACATAGTCATCTATTATAAAAAGGCAAATTATAAAGGCTGTTTGGAAGATATGGATTTCACGGAAGAAATTAAACCTTTATCAGACAGAAAAGTGATGAGGATAATGCCTACCAGAACACCTTGGCACAGGGAAGTCTATTTCGATGGAAACCCTTATTTAGAGATTGAGCTCGGAGATTAAGATTATGGATAAAAAGAAACTTATAGGCACTCTTAAGGATTATATGGCCTACACCATAAGTGGCCTTCATTATGAAATCACTATTCAGTATTCGAAGGGTGAAAATGAACTATGGATGCAATTCAGTCAGTATGGTGACGGTTCGTACTCAGATTACATTATCTATGACGAATCTGATTTGACTGATGTTGAGAGGCTGGAATCCGCTTTGAGGAAACTTGTTGATATGATTACTCTCAAGATAAAGAATAAGTTGTTGGAAGACTTGGATTTGGAGGATTAAGCCATGGAACAAAGTGTAGACAAAAGACTTGAGGCAATTGAGATTCTGAGAAGATGGATCTCGGTAAAGGCGAAAGAGGACGCTCATACAGCCGGTGAGGCAAGAGTGTTTCTCGAAGACGGATGCGGTGGCGTATGTGAACTGATCTGCGCCAATTATGAGGCAGAGCTGTTGATGAAAGTTCTAAATGATTAAGGCACCTCTCACTTGACTCCCCCCACGCTTTCCCTTATAATACTATTGCAGACAGATGGGAGGCCCCACCCAAAAGCCTTCCCCTCCTGCGGCAGTCGTACAGTGGTCAGTACCTCAGCTTCCCAAGCTGATGACGCGGGTTCGATTCCCGTCTGCCGCTCCATCAAACAAATCATTGTGGCGGCGGAGCAGTCTCAATTCTCTGTCCGCCAAGAACGCTTATAGCGGATCCTCCTATGAAAAGATGCCCGGCCTCGTGTCTGTGGCATCTTTTTTTATCCGAATCGCTTGACGCCCCTCTCCCCTGCTTTATAATATTGACAGAGAGAGGTCAACAGACATAATGACACTGAAAGAATTGATCTGCGTCTTAGATGAGGCAAGCGACATAATCATCCACCATGATCAGCAGAAACACGGCGGCTGCCCGGAGGGCGGCTCCTTCCGAGGCGAGATATACCCTCTTCTCGACAGAATGGTCCTCCGGGCCATGCCGACCAAAATTACGCTCCTCACCCGCCCAGGCGATTACTTCGGCGGCGACCCTTATCTGGAAATTGAGTCAGACGACGACTGCGGCCCCCCAGAGCCCCACAAAGACATCGCGGAGGCATGAATACACGGAAGACAGAGATTCCGCCCCAGAGACCCTTAAAAGCCCCATTCCCGAAACCGACTGCCGGGGAGGGGCCGGGGCATGGCCGCAAGCAGAGGCCCTAGGAACATTATACGGCAGGCAGGAAAGAAACAGGAGGCTTTATATATGACAAAGAGAAAGACAGTCAGCTTCGGCAAGATCGACTTCTACGGGACCGGACGGAAGATCAACGCCGCCGACGCCGAGATTGAATTGAGAGACACAGAGAACGGCCCTGAGCTGGCCATCTGCGGGAATGTCTGGAATGCCAGGCACACAGACATTGTCTCTGGCGGGCAGAACCTGGACGAAATGGCGAAGCATATCAAGTCCGCAAAGTTCAGGGAGATCCACAGGCTTTGGAAGCTGTATCATCTGAATTCGATGCATGCCGGCACAGAGGCCCAAGACAGGATCGTCAGCGAGCATTTCAAGGACAGCCGATATGATTACGGCGAGGCATGCGAAGCCCTTAAGGAGGCCGGACTTTACGAAGACCATGGATACCGATATGGCACAGCCTGGCTGTACAGGGAGATCCCTGACGAAGACCTGAGGAAGATCGAAGAGCTGATCGCGGACATCGAGCCCCCGGAGACAGGGGAGGACGCACAGTGACGACGGAGTGCTACTACGAGATCCGCCGCCCCCTCTCCGGCTACTACGCCGGCATCGGCACGCCCGTCCCCGACATCGGCCCCACACAGCTTGTCTGCGTCGTGCCCGAACAATGGATGGCAGAGGACATCTGCCGCCGCTACGGCTATGTCTACGAAAAACGAACTGTCAGGGTCGAGTCCGAGGAGGACTCCCTGCCAGGACAAAAAGGAGGAACACACATTTCATGAAATGCCCAAAATGCGGGGCCACACATTACCGCGAGACGGTATCGGCCCCATCCGACCAGTTTATGTGCCTTGAGTGCGGGACGACCCTCTCGTCCCCATCCTTCTCCGCCGTTGCCCCCACCCCCTTCCGCCTCACCCTCAGGACGCTCCCCCATGTCTACCGCGGAGACTTCTTCCTTCTCTCCCTTGACGGCAGCGACGGCTATGAGTTCTACTCGGTGCACGACAATTACCTTGACTGCATCCCCGAGAACTGCCACGACAGGGAGATCCTCATATCCCCCTATGGCCACTCGGCGGTACGCATCACCTTCAGGGACAATGGCCCGGAACAGGACTAGGACGGCACACGGAAACCGCCTCTCTCGCGTGTACGCGTGCGCGTGCGCGCTATAGGACGGAGGGAGTTGACTTTCCGCCGGATTCCGCTATAATATTATTAGCCCCCACAGCCGGCAGGCACGAGGGGCAAAGGAGACCGAAAATGGAAGATTCACGCAAGATCAATGAAACTCTGGCACGCCTCGCAGAAGTCTGGAAGCGCCACCCGGAGCTCAGACTCGGGCAGCTCATCAGCGGCGCCATGCCCGATTACCTTTACTACATTGAGGATCAGCCCCTCGTCAAAGCGATCGAGAAAACCTGGGGCACCGCGAAGGAGGAATGACCGATGGGCCTGGAAATCGGATTCGATTTGTACGAAAAAGAGCCTTTTGACGCAGACGGCACGCTTGTCGCGGCAAAGGGAATCGACCTCCACTTCGTCTGCGGGCGCACGGACTCGACAATCGCATGGGGCGAGCTTTTCCGCCACGAGGGCGACCATGAGGACACACCCGTGTTCCAGGCCGGGCTCCAGGGCAGGACGCGCTCCTGGGATGACGGGTCCACACGCACCTATGTGGCCTGTGACTTTGGGGAATTCAGGCGTCGGGTAATGGACGCAGTCGAGAGCGATCTCAAGGCCTGTGCAAAGGAAAAGCAGGCAATGCTCAACTTGATCGCCGGCCTAAAGCGACCCTATATATAATAAGGATAGGGAAGCGGGGGCAAGAAGGCGGCTCAGGAGAGTAGCGGAGGCATGCGGAAGCGCACTGCTCGTCGCAGGCGGTTTTTCCCTCGTGGGGTGGCTGGGGTGGCTGATCGGTCAGCTGCTGACATAAGCGGCCGGCACAGGAAGAGCCCCCCGAGAGGTGCCGCAAAAGCGGAGAGAGCGAAAAAAATTTTATTCAAAATAGAAGAGAAACAACTTGTAATTTAAAATAAAATGGCCCGTAAAAACAGGGGTAATTGACGCCATCGGTGCGGGACAGGAAAAGGGAAAAACGTTACCGTGGCCAGAAGACCTCCCAACCAAAGAAGAGAGAGGGGGCTGAAGGGGAAAAGGGCTGTCGGGGAAGCGTAGGGGCATGTACCGATATTGGTACACTGTACCGATACAGGGACATAGTCCATGCACACGGACCCGGGCGTTCCCAGGCGCTGAAAAGCAGAAAAACAGAGCAAGAGGCAGGGCAGAAAGCCAAGCCAAAAAGAGGCCGCCAGACATGGCGGTTTTCTTTTTTTTACGGCTCTGGGGGTCTGGGGACTGAGGACAGGAAGGAAAGGTGGGGCCAGGGGGTGGGCAAAAAAGAAGGATAAAAGCGTGGAGAAGACCGGGCCCAGAAGGGGTGGCGGGAAATTGTGTAGGGCGGGCACGCATATCCCATGTAAGGCTGGCATACATAATCGCGCACAGCACTGCCGGGGGCTGGGACGAAACCACTCTGGGGCGGCAGCCATAGGGCAGGCATGGGGGCATAAAGTGGCGGCAAAAGCGACGGGGGGGGAAACCAGGGACAGGTACGCGTGCACGCGTGAGGGGGGGCCGATAAGAGGAAAAACCTTCTTTCTCAAGAGAGAAGGGAAGGGTATTTTCTTTCTTTACTCTTTCTTTTAGAAAAAGAAACAAAATTCCTCTTTCTTTAGAAAAGAAACAAAACCTAGAGTACTGCGTAGCACTTACACTATAAAACACTAAAAAAGAATATATCTTCGGAGACAACAATCTCCGGAGGAGTTGTTAGTCTCCGATACCTTTCGCATATACGCACATATAACACACACGGTCTATATAACTAGAAATATTATATATAATATACTAAGAAGACACAGACACAGACACAAAACACAACAACAACAACAACAACAACAAC